>NZ_KB906947.1:0-639354 GCF_000381705.1 Thioalkalivibrio sp. AKL7
GGACATCGCCCATCACCTCGGGCAGGAAACCTGCCGCCATTATCCCAAACCCGCTCGCCAGACGGGAGCGGCCGCGGATTAAATCAGCGTCTCCTTAAAAATTCCAGCGAAGCTTCTCGAGTGTTTTCGTAGGCCGCCCCGTGGTTTCGACTAAAAAGGTTCATGTTTTGAGCCGGAAGAAAATGTTTGTAACTGGTTCGAACGGGTTCGTCGGGAGGCGATTTTGTGCGGAAGCATCCTGTAGAGGGTGGGATGTTCGGAAGGGGCTCCGGCGCGTGTCGGGCTGCGATGGTGTGGTGATTGGGAGTATTGGACCTGATACGCAGTGGGCGGATGCCGTGTCCGGGGTGGATGCGGTGGTGCATCTGGCGGCGCGGGTGCATGTGATGGATGAGCCGGAGGCGGATCCGCTTGAGGCGTTCCGGCGGGTGAATGTGGAAGGCACGCTGCGGCTAGCGCGCCAGGCAGCGGAGGCCGGGGTGCGCCGGTTCGTGTTTGTCAGCTCGGTGAAGGTGAACGGGGAGGAGACGCCGACGGCGCAGCCGTTCCGCGAGGCGGATTCGCCGGCGCCGGAGGACCCGTACGGCGTGTCCAAGCGCGAGGCGGAGGATGGGCTGCGGGCGCTGAGTGCGGAGACGGGGCTGGAGGTGGTGATCATCCGGCCGCCGCTGGTGTACGGGCCGGGTGTGGGCGCGAATTTCGGCAGCCTGCTGCGCTGGGTGCGCAAGGGGGTGCCGTTGCCGCTGGGTGCGGTGACGCAGAATCGGCGCAGTCTGGTGGCGCTGGATAATCTGGTGGATTTGATTGTGACGTGTCTGGACCATCCGGCTGCGGCGGGGGAGACCTTCCTGGTGGCGGATGGGGAGGATGTGTCCACGGCCGGGTTGTTGCGCAAGGTGGGGGATGCGCTGGAGCGGCCGGCGCGGTTGGTGCCGGTACCGGTGTGGATGTTGCGGGCCGGGGCGACGGCGCTGGGCAAGCGGGAGATGGCGCGGCGGTTGTTGGGATCGTTGCAGGTGGATGTTTCGAAGGCGCGGGAGGTGTTGGGGTGGGTGCCGCCGGTTTCGCTGGATGAGGGGTTGCGGCGGGCGGTGGCGCCGTTGCGGCGGTAGCGTTGGTGGTTTTCTGGCTTTGGCGGGGGCTTCGCGGCCAAGGCCGCTCCTACGGGGGGTGCTCGTGCGAATCGATGGTTGCACCTGGTTGAAGGGTGACGCGTTAGAGGCGTTCGTTGACTGTGCGTGCAAAAGTCCGGAAGTCGTCGAGGTGGCGTGAGCACACGGCGTGGACGATCTCCCAGTTGATGCGCTCGTAGTTATGGACTGCGATGTTGCGAAAGCCGACGGCCTTCTTGAGCCGGTCGGCCAGGCTCGCTTCAATGATGCCGCCTTCAGCGAGACGGTCGAACGTCTCGCCCATGGTGTCCGGAGGGGGTAGTTCGAGGGAGGTCACGAGATGGGCTCCAATGTCGACACATTGTTGCACCGCACGGGACAGGTTCAGGGCGATGATGTCCTGTGTGTCCGGATCTTGCTGGAGTTGGTTGGGGTCCTCCGGGCAACGTTGCGCGACCCGCTGGACGCAATAGCGCAGCGTTTCGAGCTTTTGTTCGATTACCCGGCGATCCACGCTTGTCTCCGTTCGGCCAGAATGCGGTCGCGGTAGGGGGAGAAATCGGCCTGGTCGAGCAAGTGGCGCGTGAGGAAGCGGGCGTGGGCCTCGTCCTGTCCGGTCAGGCGGATGCCGCGTGTGACGATCTCGCCCAGTAAGGGTTCGCCGGCCTGGGTGAGGTCCACAAGGTCCACGGGACGCCCGGTGGTGGAGGCAATTTCTTCGATGAGCGCGATGCGCGTGGTGGCTGGAAGCGGCGCTCCTGCGCTGACGGCCAGGTCGACATCGCTATGTGGGTGCATTTTTCCGCTCGCCAGGGATCCGAACAGAATGGCTAGCTCCAGCTCGTGATGGTTTCGCAACACGGCACGAATGCGATCGATTTCGGTGCGATGGCTCATGCATCCCAGTGTAGGGAGATGTCTTTGAATGTGCACGTTCGCATTCATGGGTGATTGGCGTCTCCTTAGTAGAGGCAACGCTGGGGCGGAGAGGATTTTGTTGTTGGCCGTTATCCCGGAAATTTTGGAGCGGTTATCCGGGATCTCTGGCGTGGGTGGCCGCACCGGCGTTTGGTGTTTGTCTGACGTGGGAGATCCCGGCTCTTCGCTTCGCTACGGCCGGGATGACGGGGTGGGGTGGTGCTACGGCTAGGATGACGGTGTGGGGTGGTGCTGCGGCCGGGATGACGGCAAGGGGTTACCACGGAGACTGCCTGCTCCGTCGCCTCGCAGGATTAACCCCCCGGGTCATCCCGGAAACGGCGAAGCCGTTATCCGGGATCTCCACCGTCCAGTGATAGCACAGTGGCTGTGGAATCCCATCCGTGCGCGATGCCGGCTCTTCGCTGCGCTGCGGCCGGGGTGACGTTGTAGTGGTGGCGTTGCGGCCGCCGATGATGGATCGGCTGCGGGGGTTGGCTTTGGAGATCGCTTCGTCGCTTTGCTCCTCGCGATGACGGGTTGTAGTGGGGTGTGGTCGGGATGGCCGGAGGGGCTTGCGGGTCAGGTGAACCAGTCGGTGAGTGGGAGACTGGGGACCCGTTGGAACTCGGCTACGTTGTGGGTGACGAGGGTCGCGTTGTGGGCCAGGGCAGTGGCGGCGATCAGTGTGTCCATGGGGCTGATGGGCGTGCCCTGTTGCTCGAGGTGGGCGCGTATGCGGGCGGCATGGCTGGCGGTGGGTCGGTCAAACGGGAGGACGGTGACGACATCGAGTAGCTCGGCCAGCTGCTTTTGGCGTTTTTCGGGCTCGCTGGACTTGGCGATGCCGGTTTCGAGCTCGTACACCACAATGGCGGGAACGAGGACGTCGGAGGGTGCTGTGGCCAGCAGGTTTTCGGCGACCTTGCCGTGACCCTTGAAGAAATAGATCAGGGTGTTGGCGTCCAGGGCGTATTTCACAGCGCTTCGCGGGGGCTGTCCGGGGGCGTGTCGCGCAGTTCCTCGGCCGTGGGGAAGTCATTCCATTGACCGGCCAGGGTGCGGACGGAGTCGGGCCACTCGGTTCGGGTGTTTTCTTCTACCAGCCGTGCGACGTAGCGGCTGACGGGGATGCCGGCCGATTGAGCTGCGCGCTTGAGACGCTGTTCGTGGTCATTGTCGAGGTAGATGGTGACTTGGCCCATACGTTCCTCCTGCTAGGCATATAAGTGGGATTATATGTTCGAAGGTGTCGCCTAGCCAACGTTCCGTGAATACGGGGTGTACCGGGAATACCCTTGCTGGGACTTCGAGCGCCCTATGCCGCTGGCTTACGGTCTTGCTGTCATCCCGGCCGCAGCGCAGCGGAGAGCCGGGATCTCGTACGTAAGTGGTGGTACTGGCGTTGGTGTTTTCCTGACGTGGGAGATCCCGGCTCTTCGCTGCGCTGCGGCCGGGATGACGGGGTGGTGCTGCGGCCGCCGATGATGGATCGGCTGCGTGGGTTGGCTTTGGAGATCGCTCCGTCGCTTGGCTCCTCGCGATGACGGGGTGGTTGGGGTGTCGCCTGGTGATGAGGGTGTGATTGGTGGCTTTCGGACTTTGGCGGGGCTTCGCGGGCAGGCCCGCTCCCACAATGTAGGGGGCACGCCGGGTGCGAGGGCGGGTTGTGGATGGTGGGGCGGGTGCATTTGTACGTGGCGGCGGGCTGGGCCAAGATGGGCTTGTGGCAGGTATCGAAGCAATGGTGGTGAAAAGGTGAAGACGAGACAGCGAAGTACTGGAAGGATGTGGCTGGCCGCCGGGTCGGTGATGGACTTTTGGCCTTCGCATGATTACTCGGCATTTATGCCCGCTGGTTCCCTACAGCAGCGTATGGCGTTGCATTGGGCCTATGCGGGCGATCGGTTGCGCGCAGGGATGGAGCGCGTGGAATCCAGCCAGGGAAGGGAGATGACGGATGAGCGATCGGCCGACGGAGGGCCTACCTGAGGACCCGCCAGATGCCGCCAGCGAAAATGGCGGTACGTTTGTGGCATTGGTGGACAGGCTGGAGGCCGGTTCCCTGTCGGCGGAGGAGCAACGGCGGCTCGCCGATCTTTTGGTTGCCGGGCCACCGGAGCTGGTGATGGCGGCAACGCGGCATGAATCATATAGCGGACCCTTGCCGCACCCTGATCTCTTGAATCGTTTTGACGAGCCGACTCGCCGCGCCATCGTGCAGATGGCGGTGGATGAGCAGATGCACGCGCACCGAGTGCGGGAGCGCGGCCTGGAAGGCGCTATCGAAAAAGACCGCCGAGGCCAACGCTATGGAGTGATCATTGCGGTTGCGGGCTTGGGTGCGGCGGTTGCGATTGCGCCCTTCAGTGCGGTTGCGGCTGGCATTATTGGGACACTCGACCTGTTCGGTATGGTGGCGCTGTTCGTTGCGCCGCGGATTCTGGAGCGAGCCCGGCGTTCGGCCGAAACCGGTCCGCCTGCCTAACCAGGGATTGATCCATCGACGCGCTGGCTGCGCCTGACTGGCGTGCAAGTTTTGCCCGGGGCGGCTGTGTGCGCGGAGCACTGTTTCCCCGGGGTTGGTGGTTTTCTGGCTTTGGCGGGGGCTTCGCGGGCGAGCCCGTTCCCACAATAGGCCCAGAACAGGGTTGGAGTTCGGTGCGGAGGCTGCTGTGAGTCGGTGTAGTGGTATGAGTGATGAGCATCCCGGGAGCCGTGTCGCGGTTGCTCGGGATTTTTCGTTTTGGGGGTGATGTGGGCGTGGGAGATCCCGGCTCTCCACTGCGCTGCGGCCGGGATGACCAGGTGGTGGTAGCGCGGTGGGTGGTGGGAACGTTGCGGCGTTGAGGGTTGGTGGTTTTCGGGCTTTGGCGGGGGCTTCGCGGCCAGGGTCGCCCCCACGATTGAGGTAAGGCCGGCTTTGGGGTTTGAACTTGGAGATCGCCGCTTCGCTTTCCTCGTCGTGATGACGGTGAGGGTGCTGTGGTCGAGATGACGGGGGCTTTTTCGGGTGTTCGCCGAGAGGGCCCGGCTCCACATTTGGCGATAAGGATGAGGGTGTTTTGATACGGGTTCTGGATGTGGTGTTGTCGGTGTTGGGGCTGGTGGTGGCGGCGCCGGTGTTGCTGGTGTTGTGGGTGCTGGGCTGGATGGAGTCGCGGTCGCCGCTGTTTCGGCAGGAGCGGGTGGGGCGCTATCAGCGACCTTTTGTGCTGGTGAAGTTCCGCACGATGCGGCCGGATACGGCGTCGGTGGCGACGCATCTGGCCGAGGCCTCGGCGGTGACGCCCCTGGGGCGCTTTCTGCGGAAGACAAAGCTGGATGAGCTGCCGCAGCTGTGGAATGTGTTGAAGGGCGAGATGAGCCTGGTGGGCCCGCGGCCGGGGTTGTTCAACCAGGAAGAGCTGCTGCAGGAGCGGGCGGTGCGCGGAGTGCTCGATGCGCGACCGGGGATTACTGGCCTGGCACAGATCCGCGGGATCGATATGTCCACGCCGCGCGAACTGGCCGAGGTGGACCGGCAGATGCTGGATGCCCTGACGGTCCGGGCATATTTCCGGTATCTGGTGCTGACGGTGCTGGGGCGGGGATCGGGGGACCGGGTTCGGCCGTAGTTCGGTTTGCGGGTTTCCGCACTACCTCACAGCCAGGTCCCATGCGTCGTCATCCCGGAAACCGCGTCGCGGTTATCCGGGATCTCTGGCGTGGGTGGTGGTACTGGCGTTTGGCGTTGGTCCGACGTGGGAGATCCCGGCTCTTCGCTTCGCTACGGCCGGGATGACAGAGTGTGGGGCCTACTTTCGGGATGATTGAGAGGGGGGCTGCGGCTGGGACGACGAGCTGGTGGTGGGGCTTCGGCTAGGTTAACAGGGACGTGGCGAGCAACGGTTGTCAATTGACAACTGTTGCTCCTGGGGCTAGCTTCACAGGGAGGGAGATGGGCAGGCGACGACATCCCAACAAGGACGTTGAAGCGGCTGTGGCCCATGCCGAGGCCAATGGTTGGCGGGTCGAAATGGCTGGTGGTCATGCCTGGGCGCGGTTGTATTGCCCCTGGAATGAACGGGAATGCCGTTGTGGAGAATTCTGCATCGTGAGCGTCTGGAGTACACCGAGGAACTCGTCCTCCCACGCACGGCAGATTCGCCGCGTGGTGGAGGGGTGTACCGGAGGCCGTGTCGGTGAAGAGGAGCGATCATGAGCGCATACGAGTTCACGCTGAAATTCGCGATCCCGGAGGGATTGGATCGGCAGACGCTAGAGGGCCGGTTGTTTGAGGGTGGCTGCGATGATGCCCTGATCGGTACGGGCCAGAAAGGTCGGCTCGCGCTGTCTTTTGTCCGCGAGGCAGGCGCGGCACGCGAGGCGGTGGGCAGTGCGATTCGTGATGTACGCAATGCGATACCAGAGGCCCGTCTGGTGGAGGCGGCGCCGGATCTCGTGGGCGTGACCGATATGGCCGATCTGTTCGAGTTTTCCCGGCAGAATATGCGCAAGCTGGTGCAAACTCACCGGGACAGCTTCCCGTTGCCGCTGCACGAGGGGCATTCGTCGCTGTGGCACTTGGCCGATGTGCTGGAGTGGTTTGATCGCCAGGGGCGCACCGTTGATCCAACTTTGCACGAAGTGGCGCGGGAGAGCATGCAGGTGAATGTGGCCCGCGAGGCCGCGCGGCTGCGACGTCCTGACGATGCGGTGGCCGGGTAGCGGTAGCGCGCGCCACGTTCGCTGACTGGGCGCGATACAGGCTCTTCGCTCCAGCATGGCTGGTGTGACGGGGTAGGGCGCTACGGTGGGGTAATGGGATGGCTTGTGCGGTCGCCCTTGGAGATCGCGGCGTTGCTTTGCTCCTCGCGATGACCGGAGGGGGGCGGAGCGGCCCGTCAGGGTGGAGAGAGTTGCTGGTTTTCGGGCTTTGGCGGGGGCTTCGCGGGCGAGCCCGCTCCTACAGGGGGCATGTGGCTGCAGTGGCTCTGGGCCGTGTCGGAGACGGGCCTCTCGGCGATGGGGGTGTTGGTTGGGGCCCGTCGCCCAGTGGGCTGGGCTCCTACGGGGGATGCGGAGGTTCCTGGCGTCGCTCGGGTCAGTGCGCGGCGATTTCGTTGAAGAAGCTCGGGTTGTCCTGGATGGTAGCGAGGACCTTGGCAGCCAGTCCGGTGGGGTTGCGGCGTTTGGCTTCCCAGCTCTTGATGGTGTCGAGGCTCGTTCCCATGGCTTTGGCAAATTCTGCCTGGGAAACGCGCAATTGGGCGCGAATGGTCTTCACGTCCGCCACTTCGTGGCGGGTGACGCGGCTGGCCGCTTTCTTGCCCTGCTTGATGTCGACCGCTTCCTGTAGTGATGTCTGGAGTTCGTCGTAGATGTTCATCAGGGAGCTCCCTCTGTTAGCCGTGAGGTCAGTGCTTTCAGGGCCGCCTTTTCGGTGGCGGTGAGGTTGTCTTTCGCATTCTTCGGGTAGGCTAGGATCAGGTAGATGATCTCCTTGCTCGCCAGAAAGTACATGACGCGCCCGCCGCCCCGCTTGCCTCGTTGAGCCAACCCGATGCGGATCTTGCGCAATCCTCCCGTTCCCTGGATCAGGTCGCCTTTGTAGGGTTGGGCGATCAGCGTGCACTGGAGTTCTTTCAGTTCATCATCCGTGGCGATCGCCTGGAATTGTCGGGTGAAGGTTGGGGTCTCAATGAATTCAATGGCATGGCTCACTTGAGGCATATCCTTATGCCGGTTCTCGCTAGTGTACAGGGTACGCGTTGGGGCGCTTTCTGCGCAAGACGAAGTTGGATCCGCATCTGTGGAATGTGTTGAAGGGCGAGATGAGCCTGGTGGGGCCGCGGCCGGGGTTGTTCAATCAGGAAGAGCTGCTGCAGGAGCGGCCATCGCGTGGGGTGCTGGATGTGCGACCGGGGATTACCGGGCTGGCACAGATTCGCGGGATCGATATGTCCACGCCGCGCGAGCTGGCCGAGGTGGACCGGCAGATGCTGGATGCGCTGACGATCCGGGCGTATTTCCGGTATCTGGTGCTGACGGTGCTGGGGCGGGGATCGGGGGATCGGGTTGGGCCAAAGTTCGGTTTGCGGGTTTCCGGACTACCTCACAGCCAGGTCCTATGCGTCGTCATCCCGGAAACCGCGTCGCGGTTATCCGGGATCTCTGGCGTAGGTGGTGGCACTGGCGTTTGGTGTGCCTTCGACGTGGGAGATCCCGGCTCTTCGCTGCGCTACGGCCGGGATGACGAGGTGGGGTGGTGCTGCGGCCGGGATGACGTTGTAGTGGTGGCGCTGCGGCCGGGATGGCGGGGTCGGTGGCGCTGCGGCTTGAGTGGCTTCGGGGACGGTATTACGCCATGGATGGCGAAGGAAGATAGCAAAAATGCGATATACTCCATGGAAGGTGCGTGTCGTACCACTCGCCTAGGGAGACGCTGATTGAATCGCACGTCCGCGTTGGTGCCCCCTGTTTTCCGAGACAAGGCGCGGCGTGCAGCGGGTAGTGGTTCTACCCGCAAGCGGCGCAACGCAGGATCGGGGAACAGGGGGCACCAACCCCACAAGCCATTGAAAGCAGGGGCTCGGCCGCTTTTGTGCGCGAACAGCGTTGCGGTTCCCTTGTGCAGAGTGACTGCACGGCAGTCACCGCGCCTTGTTCGCACGCAAAAGCGACTCGAGCGCGGACGCGCGATTCAATCAGCGTCTCCCTAGAAGGAGATCAGGGCGCTGCCGCCGGATCTTCAGGCTCGTTATCTGCGGCTGGTGGATGTGATTCAGGACCACGGCCCGGGGGTGTTAGGTATGCCCCATGCGCGGCAGGTGGAGGGCAAGATCTGGGAGTTGCGGCTGAAGGGGCGTGACGGGATTGCTCGGGCCCTTTATGTCTGCGCAGCTTCACGCGAGGTGGTTGTTCTGCATGCCTTCGTGAAGAAAAGCCAGAAGACCCCGCGTCGGGCGATTGATACGGCCAGGAAGCGGTGGGAGGAGTATCTGTGATGAAGACCCATGAGGAACTGAAAGCCGAGCTGCTGGAAGACTCGGAGGTACGCCGCGAGTATGAGCAGCTGGGGCCGGAGTTCGAGTTCATCGAGGCTCTGCTCGACGCGCGCGCCAGGGCGGGCCTCAGCCAGGCAGAAGTCGCCCGACGAATGGGGACCACGCAGTCGGTGGTGGCGCGGCTGGAGGGTGGCCGGTCGGCCCCTACCTGGAAGACCCTTTGCCGGTATGCAGAGGCCACGGGGCGTCGGCTCCGACTGCATCTGGAGGATCGGGCCTGACCTCCTGAAGGTTCGGGCCACCGGTATTGTGGGAGGCCAGCCCTCTGGCCGATCCGGCGTTGGCCCGACCCCTCAAACCGGGCGCGGCGTCCTTTGCTGTCTAGCAGCCGCATCACGTCCCTCTCTTCGGCTTCCGGCACCGTCGAAAAGCCATATCTCCATCCTTCGTCATCCTGGAAAACGCGTTGCGGTTATCCGGGGTCTCTGGCGTGGGTGGTGGTACTGGCGTTTGGCGTTGGTCCGACGTGGGAGATCCCGGCTCTTCGCTTCGCTACGGCCGGGATGACGGTGTGGGGTGGTGCTGCGGCCGGGATGACGGTGTGGTGTGGTGCTGTGGCCGGGATGACGGGGTGGTGGTGCGGCCGGGGTGACGGGATGGGGGCGCTGCGGTCGGGATGACGGAGGGTTTGGTCAATATCGAGACCATGAGGTTCTGGTTCCGGCTGCTTTTGCAGGATCGGCTCTGAGCGAATACAGGGATGCGGAGACGTGCGGGCCTCTCGTGGGAAGGAAACGGACACAGGTGGATTGTCACCTTGAAGAGGCGGGCACAGAACGCGATGGGCGGCGCGTGGGCCTCGATCAGATGCCCGTAAACAGGAAGTCGCAGGCGGCCATGATGGTGTCTCGTTCGCCGCCGAGGGAGAGGACTTCTTCGCCTAACGTGGTCCGGGAGACCCCGGCAAGCTCGGCGGTGGACAATACCACCCGGTGACCTTCGATAGTGAAGGCGGGGTTGAGGATGTGGGCGGGGGGGCCAAATGACTCCGCGTGTATCAGCGGGGCCACGACCACGGTGCTGATCTCCGCGAGCAGGTCGTTCTGGAGTACCAGCAGGTACGGTACCCAGGATGCGGTATCGGCGGATGGGTTGCGGTGGACCGAGAACTGGGCCATCAGAACCGGCGAGCGCGGTCACCGAAGCTGCCACGCTCGGCAACACGCTGGTTGTATCCGGCCAGGGCCTGGCGGTTCTCGGCGATCCAGGCATCGCGGCGTGCTTCTCGCACGGCCTGGACTAACTGCTGCTCGAAAAGGGCCGAGAGGTTGATGCCCAGTTCACGCGCCTGAGCCAGAAGGTCGGAATTGACGGTGAGGTTGGTGGCCTTGCGCGGGGCGTCGGTGTTGTAGGGCATGAGGTTCATGGTGGCTCCCGGTCTGTTCATATGCGGTGCGCATAGAATGTGCGCATTCATCATGTGGGTCAATTACGGTCATTTGAGAGATGGTGATGCGTTCGGGGTTTCGGTTGTAGCGGTTGTCCTGGGTCTCAGGTGTAGATGGTGGCACCGGCGTTTGGTGTTGGTCCGGCGTGGGAGATCCCGGCTCTTCGCTGCGCTACGGCCGGGATGACGTTGTAGTGGTGGCGCTGCGGTCGGGGTAATGGGCAGGCCTTTGGGGTAGTCCGTGGAGATCGCCGCGTCGCTTTGCTCCTCGCGATGACGGGGTGGGCTGGTCCTGCGGTCGGGATGATGGGAGCGGGCCAGGATTTCGCTGCGTGACGCAGGATGCGTTGTCACGTAGCGTTGAAGCTGGGTTTCGATGGAGTTTCTGATGGCGGACGTGGATGTACGCTGGAAACAGCGATTGGCGAATTTTCGGCGGGCACTGGAGCAGCTGGAGGGAGCGGTCGAACTGGCTGGCCAGCGCGAGCTTTCGGACCTGGAGCGTCAAGGGCTGATTCAGGCGTTCGAGTTCAACCACGAGTTGGCCTGGAACGTGATGAAGGACTATTTCGCCTGGCAGGGAAATACGGCGATTACCGGCTCGCGCGATGCGGTCCGGGAAGCCTTTGGCAAGGGGTTGATCGAGGATGGTGAAGGCTGGATGGAGATGATCCGCAGTCGGAATCTGACGGCTCATGCCTACAACGAGAAGGTCGCGCGGGAGATCTCGGATCAGGTGATCGAGCGCTATTGCGGGCTTTTTCGTGCATTTGCGACGCGCATGGGCGAACTGGAGGCGCGTGCGTGACGGCCGTGGCGACGGATTCCCAGTTCGGGCTCCCGGATTATGTGGTAACGCGGTTGTGCCAGGTGTTTGATCGTTGGCCGGAGGTTTCCGCGGTCTGGTTGTACGGTTCCCGTGCGATGGGCACGTTTCGAAAGGCGTCCGATATTGATCTGTGCGTGGAAGCAGATGCTCTGGCGGTGACGGATCTGTTGAAGATCGAGGGCGAGATTGACGACTTGTTGTTGCCCTGGAAAGTGGACCTTTCGTTGTGGCACCAGATCGATGCCCCCGACCTGCGCGATCACATTCGCCGGGTCGGGGTGGAGTTCTGCCGCGCGGGTGCGGTTGGCGGTTGAGCGGGTTCTGCGCGGTCCGGGAGTCTGCGTATGGGCGGCGCCAATGTCCCTGTGTGATCCAGCCCGTGTTTCCCCTTTCTTGTCATCCCGGAAACCGCGTCGCGGTTATCCGGGATCTCTGGCGTGGGTGGTGGTACTGGCGTTTGGCGTCATTCCGACGTGGGAGATCCCGGCTCTTCGCTTCGCTTCGGCCGGGATGAAGGGGTAGGGTCGTTGCGGCCGGGATGGCATTTGCGTCGCCCGTGGAGATCGCCGCGTCGCTGCGCGCCTCGGGATGACAGAGTGGGGTGGGCGGTCGTGCCGTTTCGTTGAAAGGGTTCGTGGTTTTCGGGCATTGGCGGGGGCTTCGCGGGCGAGCCCGCTCCCACGGGGTTAGGCCGGTGGTGGAGGGGGGGCTTGTACAGCGCGTCGTTGCCTTGCGCCTCGCGATGACGGGGTGGTGCTGCGCCGGGCATGACCGGGTGGGGATGAGATCCTGTGGCCTGGACGGGGGAATGGGTGAGCGTTTCCGTGAGTGTGCAGCGCGCCTGCATGGGCGTCAGCGCGCGTTGGCTGCGTGGGAACTCGATTCGGGCGTGTACATTCGGCAAGGTTCCGGTAGCGTTTGGGGTGTGGGTGCTCCGGGAGGGCGATCAAGATGGACGATTGGACTGAGCGATTGGAACAACTGGGGACTGCGGACCGCGTTCGGCTGGTGCAAGGGTTGCTGCGCGCTATGGGGTATGTCGAGGTCGTGGAGCCGGAGGAGGGTGCCCGCCCGTGGCTGGAGCGGGTAATGGTGCCTGCGGCGGGTGGCGAAGACCTGCCGCGGCTGGTGGTGGCTGTGGCGCGTGATCCGTCGGTGGAAACGGATTTGGACGAGCTGGAGGCCTTTGCCAGCGGTCGGCGTGCCGGGGACCGAGGGATGTACGTGAGCCCGGGTGGGTTTTCGGCCGAGGCGCGGGAGCGTGCGGCGGACTTGTCCATTCCGGTCATGCTGCTGGAGCCGGCGGACCTGGCCGAGCGGTTGCGCCAGCACTGGGGGGCCCTGGACCCGGATACGCAGGCGCTGTTGCAGGGCTGAGGGCCGCCCGGACCGAGGCGATCCATCGAATGCTTCGCAGAGGTGGGCTTGCACCCTGGCTGCTGGGGCTGCGACGCGCGGGGGATTGCGCCGAGCGCTGAGCGCCTATTGGGGGTCGGGCCTTGTGCCGCAGGATTCAGTGTTGTTGGGCGCTCGCCGGTGGTTGTCTTGCCCCGGTGGCGGTTCAGGCCCTGGACAACTAGAGGGTGCCCTGGCTCCGGGATTTCGGGGGAGCTTCACCCCCCGCCGGAAAGCCACATTCCCATCCTTCGCGATCCCGGAAACCGCGGCGCAGGTAGCCGGTTGCCGGGATCTCGTGCGTTGGGGGTGGCTCACGCGGTGGAGATCCCGGCTCTTCGCTGCGCTACGGCCGGGATGACGGGGTCGCGCTGCGGCTGGAGTGGAGGTAGCCGCTTGAGTATGTTGCGGGGGTTCGTCCCCGGCCTGGGTCGCATGTGCTCCTGGGCCGGTGTTCGGCGCCCGTAATTCCGGGATGCGGGATCGGAGAAACGGGTAGGGGCAGCCGTGTGTGGCACTCATGAGGCCATGAGAATCGACCGTTGACAGGCGGACATGGACCGTTGGCGGGTTTTTCTGCTGCGGGGCTGGGATCCTCTACTTTATGTGCTAGTTTCTGTCGCGGGGACACGGACGTTCCCGAAAGAGCCGCCCGGGCAAGGATGCTGGGGTGGCTCTTTCTCTTTCTGGGTATGGTGAAGGTAGATCGGTTTTCGGGCAGGTTGCCCCGCGACTGCTGGCCCTTCGGCGGCGATTCAAGATCTTCGACATTGGGGTTGATCCAGCGCTGGAGATCCCGGCTCTTCGCTGCGCTGCGGCCGGGATGACGGGGTAAGGGTGGCGCGGTGGCCGGGATGACGGGGTGGGGGCTGCGGCCGGGGTGACATTGTAGTGGTGGGGTTGCAGCCGGCATGTCGGGTGGGGCGCTACGGTCGCAGGTAATGGGCGGGCGTTTGGGTGGCTCGAGGCGATCGCCACGTCGCTTTGCGCCTCGCGATGACGGGGGAGGGCCCGCCCCGGATTGACGAGGTGGGGAAGCGGCTTCGGGATGCCGGGTTCAGGCCTGGCGCCCTGGTGGGATGGCCTCGGTGGTTCGGGTGCCGCGGTGGGGCAGTACGGGCGGAAGAAGTGCGTTGGGTCGCGAATCACGGGCTGCGACGGGAGGCGAAACGACCGCTCAGGGGCGGAAATCGACCGCTGACGTATTTTCCTGGTGTGTGGATGGAATAATTTTGTCGCTGTGTTAATTTTTGCCGCGGGGACAAGGATGCCCCCGAAAGAGCCGCCTGGGCATGGACGCCGAGGTGGCTCTTTCTCTTTCTGGAGCTGGTGAAGAGCGAGGCTCTCTAACTGGTGATCGGAGGGTGTGGTTCGGCGGCCCGTTCTTCTGTTTCCTCGCCGGGCACGCAGGCTCCGCGCGCGCACTTTGAGGCGGGCGGACGGGCACCAAGTGGAGGGTGCGCGCGATACCTGCGGTGATGCCCGGAATGCGGACCGCGGGCGGGTCCTCAGTGCGAAGCCGGCCGTCTTTGGGTGGCCGGTGTGGATGGCTGGGGCCTTGGCGGGCGAGCATGTCTGCGCGTATCGGCAATGCGCGGGCTCGTGACGCTTGCCGGGGTGATTGTTTGCTGTCGGGCCCCATAGGAGGGAACCCCATGTATGGGGGTGTTGTCTGGCGCGGGCGGGGGCTTCGCGGCCAGGGCCGCTCCCACAGGGTCTGATCCCACAAGGGCCGTATCCGTTGGGGCGATGCAACTATGCGGTTGCCAGACGGGAGGTGGTTCTCCGGCGAAAGGCCGCCCCACGGGGTTGTGGGGCGGCGCTTGGTTTAGTGGTCGGCGGGGGGCATGTATTCGTGGCGGATGTGGTCCGGTTGCTCGGGCAGCTGGATGCCGGCGTTTTCCAGGGCTTCGGTTAGTTCCTCGCATTCGTCGAGTTCGTCGGCGCGCTTCTTGAGCGTGGCCAGGGCGTCGGCGGCTTCCGCCTGGGGCATGGTGATGACGAGTTCCCCGTTTTCCGCTTTTTCCAGGTGCATGTGCTGCTCCTTAGTGTCTTGTGGTGAGTCGATGATGCCTTTGCGGCGGCGGGCTCAGTCCTCGATGGAGGGCTGCTTGGGGGCCTGCTCGTCGAAGGCATGCGGCGGCTGGCGGAATTCGTTTTCCAGCTCGTAGATGCCGTCTTGCAGCACGGAGCCCAGTGCCCGCGCGCCGTTGCTGATCTCGCCTTCGAGCTCGGTGATATTTTCGGCGATGTCCTTCGCGGTCTTCTTGTCGATCTTCAGGGTGACCGTTCCGTCCTTCAGTGTGGCTTCCATGTCGATCTCCTGGTTGCGATGTTGGTGACGTCGGTTGTGCCCGTGTAGAACGGGTCTGATTCGTGTTCGGTTGACCTGCATCAAGATAGCCGGGCTCGTTGGGCGCTATCCTGTATAACTGTTGCTGCCTCCAACGTACCGAAGAGGCAGCCGACCACGAGCATTCCCGCTTCCCGGGAAAGGAGAAACCATGATGCATTCTAAAGTGATGACCATGCGCCACGGCCCGCGGTTCCTCGCACTGGTGGCGATGCTGCTGGCGCTGGCGTTCGTCGGTGCGGCGCAGGCCGATAACCATGGCGACCAGCAGCCGGAGATGGTCAAGGTGACGCAGAGCCCGCATTCGTTCCCGGAGACCCTGGCCGCGTTCGAGCGCGAGGCGTCCGAGGCCGGCTGGAGCATCCTGAACCGCAACAACATGGCCGGGACGCTGTCCGAGCGCGGTTTCACCATTGATCCGGTGGTGATCCTGGACGTGTGCAGCGGGCGCTACAGCGCGCAGATCCTGGAAGAGGATGCGTATCGCCCGGTTTCCGCCTTCATGCCCTGCCGGGTGAGCATCTATCAGGACAGCCAGGGGGATGTGTTCATCTCGCGGATGAATGTCCCGGACTTCCTGCCGATGATGCCGGAAGGCGTGGCCGAGGTGATGGAGAAGTCTTCCGAGGAGATCGAGGCGATTATCGAGCGGGCCATCGCCGAGTAACGCAATCCGGTACAGTCCGGTACCGCAGGCCGGGCGTCAGGCTGGATTGGATCTGACGTGCCCGGTGCAATGGGGCCCGCTTCGGCGGGTCCCTTGTTGTTGGGGTCGAGGGATGACGGCCCGCCGGTTCCCCTGAAATGTGCAATGAACGCTTGAATGGAGACGGGGTGCCCCCCGATGCAGATGCCGTTGGCATTGACGAGAAGCGACGCGATTAGCAGGGATTCGGCCCGATGGGGCGCCGCGCCAGCCGGAAACGGGGCGCGGCGCTTTTTTGCGTCCGCGTCGAGCGCGTGCGGGCACCGCCGATGACGACCCGGCGTCAGGTGTCGCGGCGCTTTGCGGCCGGGTGGATCGCGGGTGCCTATGTCGTGCTGGGGCTGTTGTGGATTGCCCTGTCCGATGTGGCGCTGGCCTGGTGGGCGGGGGCGGACATCACGACTGCCCTGACACGGGTGAACCTGGGCAAGGGCTTTGGGTTCGTGCTGGTTTCCGGGGCGCTGCTTTATCTGGCGATGCGCTGGTTGCCGGCCTGGCGCGACGAGGCGCCGGGTACGGGTGCGCGCGAGGAGCTGGCGCGTTTCGGCTCCTGGCCCTGGCTGGTGCTGGCCGTGGCGGTGATCGCCTCCACCGCAGGGGTAGGGCTGGGCGCGTGGCATTTGCAGGGGGCTGCCGCCGAATCGCAGGCGCATGAGGATCTGCAACGCGCGGCTTTTTTGAAGGGCGGCGTGATCGACCAATGGCTGGCGGAGCGCACCGGCGACGCGATGGTTCTGGGCGAGGCGCGGGGCTTCAACCTGTTCGCGGTCACGGCCCTGGAGCGGCGTTCGACGCTGGCGCTGGAGCAGGTGCTCGATCGCCTGGAGCTGATGCGCACGGCTTATGATTACGACAGCGTGGCCCTGCTGGATGCGGATCGTCAGCCGGTGATCGAACTGGGCCGCAGTGCCCTCGACGAGGCCGCGATGGACGCGGTGCTGCGCGAGGTGCGTCGCAGTGGCGAGACCAGTGAGCCGATCCTGCACGCGGACCCGGACCGGCGCCCGCGGATCAGCTGGGCGGTGCCGGTGCGCGACCGGGCGGCGCCGCAGGATCCGGTGGTGGGACTGGTGCTGCTGTCATCGACGCTCGAGAACCTGCATCCGTTGCTGACCCTGACCGCGAACCGTAACGGCATGGATGCCCAGGCGCATATCGTGGTGCGCGAGGGTGACCAACGCGCCATGATTGCCCGGATCACCGAGTCCGGGGGCCTGATTATCCCGGCGCCTGCGGCCTTCCCCCGGCTGCGCGAACGGGTCCTGGATCATCCCCGTGCCGAGGTTGTGATCGAGCGCTTTGAGGATGCGGACAGTCCGTTCCTTGCCGGTATACAGGGGCTGGAACCCGCGGGCTGGGACCTGGTGCTGAAGCGCGATCTCGACGCGCTTCAGGCGCTGCCACGGCAGCAGGCGGCGTGGGCGGCCGGGGCCACGCTGTTCGTCTGGCTGGTCGTGCTCGGGGCGGGGGCGTTGCTGTGGCGTCAGCAGTGGTTGCGGCGCAACCTGGTCCTGGTGCGGGCTCACGCCGATCAAGATCGGCTGCTCGGGATCTTTTTCGATATGCCGTTTGTCGGCATGGCGATTTCCGGGCCGCGGGGTCAGGGCTGGGAGCGCGTGAATGCGTGCCTGGCCGACATGCTGGGTTATGCGCCGGACGAGCTGGCGGCGATGGACTGGGACCGCCTGGCCATACCCGAGGATCGTGGCTGCGAGGCGGTGCTGGACGCCGAGATGCGCCGCGGCGACCGTCCGGGCTATAGCGTGGTGAAGCGCCTGCTGCGCCGTGACGGGCGGGTGATGGTCGCGGATATCGACGTGAAGTGCAGCCGCACGCCGCAGGGCGAGCTGGACCGGGTGGTGGCGACGGTCGGGGACATCACCGAACAGCGCGAACAGGAAGAGCGGCAGCGCCTGGCCTCGGTGGTGTTCGAGAACACCCGAGAAGGGGTGGTGATTACGGATGCCAGCGCCCATATCCTGTCGGTGAACCGGGCCTTTACCCAGCTGATGGGATACACCCAGGACGAGGTGGTGGGGCACACGCCGAAGATGTTCCAGTCCGGGCGCCACGATCAGGCGTTCTACACCAACATGTATCACGAGCTGCAGGTGAACGGTCACTGGCAGGGCGAGATCTGGAACCGGCGCAAGAACGGCGAGATCTTCCCGGAGTTGCAGAGCATTACCGCGGTGCGCAACGAGCAGGGCCACCTTACACATTACGTGTCGGTGTTCGCGGATATCTCGCGGATCAAGGCGTCGGAGGCGGAGCTCGACTTCCTCGCGCATCACGATCCGCTGACCGAGCTGCCGAATCGCCGCTTGCTGCGCGCACGCCTGACGCACGGCATCTCGTTGATGCGTCGCCGCCAGGGGCATCTGGCGCTACTGTTCGTGGATATCGACCGCTTCAAGGACATCAACGACAGCCAGGGCCACGCCGCGGGCGACCGCTTGCTGAAGATCGTCGGTGAGCGCCTGCAGGTGGGGCGGCGCGGGACCGATACCGTTGCCCGCCTGGCGAGCGACGAGTTCGCGGTGCTGGTGGAGAACCTGGGGCATGTGGACGATGCCGCGCTGGTGGCGGAGAACATCATCCGCGAGGTGGGCTACCCCTGTGATCTCGGCAACGGCGTGGAGATGGAGATTGCCGCGACGGTTGGCATCGCGGTCTTCCCCGACCATGGGGTGGATGCCGACACCCTGCTGCAGCAGGCGAGTACCGCGCTGTCACAGGCCAAGATGGACGGGCGCGGCAGCTATCGGTATTACTCCGACGAGTTCACCCGTGCGGCACGCGAGCGCATTGACCTGTCGGCGCGCCTGCGCCGCGCCATCGAGGCGGATGCGCTGGAGGTCCACTACCAGCCGCAGTACAACGTCGAGGACGGGCGTCTGCTGGGGGCGGAGGCGCTGTTGCGCTGGACCGATCCCGAGCTGGGTCCGATCTCGCCGGGGCGCTTTATCCCGCTGGCCGAGCAGACGGGCCTGATCGTGGAGCTGGGGGGCTGGGTGCTGCGCCGGGTGATCGAACAGGGCCATCGCTGGCGCGCGGCGGGCTATCCGCCGATCCGCCTGGCGGTGAATGTCTCGGCGCTGCAGTTCCAGCGGGTGCCGATCGACCAGCAGGTGGGCCAGTTGCTGGAGGACTTCGAGTTCCCGGCGGATCAACTGGAACTGGAGATCACCGAGTCCGCGCTGATGGCGGACCCGAGCCGGGCCCGGCGCATCCTGCAGCGCCTGCGCGAGCGCGGGGTGCACTTTGCGATCGACGACTTCGGCACCGGGTACTCCTCCATGGCGCAGCTCAAGCGTTTCCCGGTGGATACGCTCAAGATCGACAAGAGCTTCGTCGACGGCCTGGCCGAGGACGATGCGGCCGGCAGCGCGGACGATCGCTCCATTGCCCGCTCCATCGTTGGCCTGGGCCATGGCCTTGGGCTGACCGTGCTGGCGGAAGGCGTGGAGACCGCAGCCCAGCTCGCGGTTCTGCGCGAGCTGGGCTGTGACCACTATCAGGGGTTCTACGCCAGCCGCCCGGTGCCGGCGCTCGAGTTCGAGGCCTTGCTGGCTGCGCCTCGGGCCTGAAGCCTGTTGCCTTGAGGATAGCCCGGATTTCACGCCGTAACGGTGAATACCGCGACGGGGATCGTCGCCTGGGGATGGTAGGGTAGGCGCATCTGGACCACGCGGGCCTTGAGGCCTTGCGCGGCATTTCCCGAATGGATCAAGGAGCCGGGTTGGTGGAGTCGCGCGAGTTGCAGCCAGGGATGGTGGTACTGCATGGCAATCACCTGGAGTCGCTGCGCACGCTGGCGGTGGAGTGGATGCGCCGTGCGCCGCTGGCACCGCTGGAGAACGAGACCATCCTGGTGCAGAGCAACGGCATGGCGCAGTGGCTGCGGCATGCCCTGGCCGCGCCGCCGGATGCCGACCCGCCGGGCTGCGGGATCGCGGCGGCGCTGGACATGCAGCTGCCGTCGCGCTTCGTGTGGTCCGCCTATCGTGCGGTCCTGGGGGCCGAGGCCGTGCCGCTGGAATCCCCCTACGCCAAGCGGCCGCTGACCTGGCGCCTGATGCGCCTGCTGCCGGAGTGCCTGGCGCAGGAGGCCTTTGCACCGCTGCGCCAGTTCCTGCAGGACGACGATCCGGGGCAGGGGGGCGACCTGCGCAAGCGTTTCCAGCTGGCCGAGCGCCTGGCGGACCTGTTCGATCAATACCAGGTGTACCGTGCTGACTGGCTGACCGACTGGGCGGCCGGACGCGACATCCTGCGCGACGCCCGCGGGCAGGAGCGCGAGCTGGCGCCCGGGCAGCGCTGGCAGGCCGAGCTGTGGCGCCTGCTGCAGGCGGATATCGGTGTCGCGCAGGAAGGCGTGAGCCGCTCCGCGGTACACGCCCGGTACATGGACGCGGTGCGCGCGCTGGAGCAGCGCCCGGCGGGCCTGCCCCGGCGGATCATCGTGTTCGGCATCTCTTCGCTTCCGGGGCAGATCCTGGAGGCGCTGGAGGGCCTGGCGCGCTTCTGCCAGGTGCTGGTCTGCGTGCACAACCCCTGCGAGCACTACTGGGCCGACATCGTCGCCGACAAGGACCTGCTGCGCGCCACGCGCCGGCGCCAGGCGCGCAAGGCGGGCATGCCCGAGGTCCTCGACGAGGTGGAGTTGCACAACCACGCCCACCCCCTGCTGGCGGCCTGGGGCAAGCAGGGACGTGACTACATCGGGCTGCTGGACGAGCACGACGATCCCGAACACTACGGCCGGGTGCTGCGCACGCTAGACTGGGAGCGCGTGGACGTCTTCGAGCCACACGGCACGCGCGGGCCGGAGGACTGCCTGCTGCACCAGCTGCAGGAGGACATCCGCGAGCTGCGCCCGCTCGCCGAGACCCGGGAGACCTGGCCCGCGGTCCCGGCGGAGGATCGTTCCATCCAGTTCCATGTCGCGCACAGCCCGCTGCGCGAGGTGGAGCTGCTGCACGACCGGCTGCTGGATCACTTCGAGCGCGATTCGTCGCTGCGCCCGCGCGATGTGATCGTGATGGTGCCGGACATCGACCAGTACGCCCCGCACATCGAGGCGGTGTTCGGCCAGCCCGAGACGGACGACCCGCGCTTTATCCCGTACACGCTGTCGGACCAGGGTCCGCGCGGCCGCGATCCGGTACTGATCGCGCTGGAGCAGTTGTTGTCGCTGCCGGAGAGCCGGATGGGCGTCAGCGAGCTGCTGGATCTGCTGGATGTTTCGGCGGTGCGCCGGCGCTTTGGCATCGCGGAGGAGGACCTGGGCCAGCTGCACCGCTGGGCCGAGGGGTCTGGCGTGCGCTGGGGGCTGGATGCCGCGCAGCGCGCCGGGCTGGGCCTGCCCGAGGGGCTGGAGCAGAACACCTGGCGCTTCGGCCTGCGACGGATGCTGCTGGGCTACGCGCTGGGCGACCAGGGTCCGTGGCAGGGCCTGGAGCCCTACGACGAGATCGGCGGGCTGAGTGCCGCGCTGCTGGGGCCGCTGGACGCCCTGATCACGGCCCTGGAGGAGGCCTGGGCGTGGCTGCGCCAGGCGCATGCGCCGGCAGACTGGGCCGTGCATCTGGGTGGGCTGCTGGAGCAGTTCTTCGCGGCCGAGACCGATGCCGAGCTGTTCACCCTGGAGCAGCTGGGCGAGGCCCTGGATCAATGGCGCGAGGACTGCGCGGCGGCCGGCCTGGAGGAGGCGCTGCCGCTGGCGGTGGTACGCGAGCAGTGGCTGGCCAGCCAGGACGATTCCGGGGTGGGTCAGCGTTTCCTCGCCGGGCAGGTGAACTTCTGCACGCTGATGCCGATGCGGGCGATCCCGTTCCAGGTGGTCTGTCTGCTGGGGATGAACGACGGTGACTACCCGCGCAGCCCGACGCCGGTGGACTTTGACCTGATGGCCAACGACTACCGCCCGGGCGATCGCTCGCGGCGCGAGGACGATCGCTACCTGTTCCTGGAGGCGCTGCTCTCCGCGCGGCGCCAGCTGCATGTGAGCTGGGTAGGGCGGCACGTGCGCGACAACGAGCCGCGCCCGCCGTCGGTGCTGGTGGGCCAGTTGCGTGATCACCTGGCGGCGGGCTGGGGGCTGGCCGGGTCGGACGAGCCGGAGGCCGGCCCGGCCCTGGTGGGCCACCTGACCACCTGGCACCCGCTGCAGCCGTTTTCGCCGGTGAATTTCCCGGTGGCGGACGCCGCCGGCGATCGGTACTTTACCTACGCGCGGGAGTGGGAGGCGGTGCACGACCCGGCGCCGGGCGCTGCGGCGGATGCCGCTGGTGGCGCCCCCGCGGCGGTTCCGTTGCTGGAGGCCGAGCGCGAGCCGCGCGCCCTGGGGCCGGAGGCATTGACGCGCTTTCTGCGCTTCCCGGTGGAGGCGTTCTTCCGCCATCGTCTGGGGGTGTTCTTCGACGAGGAGGAAGAGGCCGGCGACGACCTGGAACCCTTTGGTCTGGCCGGGCTGGAGCAGTGGCAGGTGCGTCAGCAACTGGTCGCGGCGGCACTCGAGACCACCGACGACGCGGACGCCTGGCCGAGCATCCTGGAGGCGGAGTCGGCCCGGCTGCAGCGCGCGGGCCGGCTGCCGCTGGGGGCGGCAGGCGAGCTGGAGCGCGGCGCGATGGTGGAGGAGGCCGCGCGGCTTCTGGAGCGGATCGGCGAGCGCTATGCGCTGTACCCCGAGTCGTTGCCGGCCGCGCGCCCCCTGCGTCTGGAACACGAGCACTGGGGCCTGGAGGCCGTGCCACCCGCCCTGCGCAGCGATGGGCAGGCGCGGGTATGCCTCGACTACACCGCGAGCCGCATTGGTGATGGCAAGAAGTGGCGCTTCGACAAGCTGATGGCACCCTGGGTGATGCATCTGCTGGCGAACGCCGGGGCGGGCGGCGTGGGCTCCGAACTGGTTGGACTGGACAAGCGCCTGGAGCTCCCGGGGCTGGAGCCGGGGCTGGCCGAGGAGTTGCTGGGGACGCTGCTTGAGGCCTGGGCGGCCGGCCAGGAGCGGCCGCTGCCGCTGGCCTGCGCCGCCGCCTTTGCCTGGCTCGCGGCGGAGGAGGGATCGAAGGATCCGTATGACGAGGCGCTGAAGACCCTGGCCGGGAATGACTTCGCCGCCGGCGAATGGTCGCGCAGCCCGGCGCTGGCGCGTGCCTGGCCCGACCCCGAGACCCTGCTGGACGACCCGGACTTTGCCTTCTGGCGCGACCGGATCTACCGGCCGGTGTTTTTCGTTGTGAATCAGGCGGAGGACCCCGCATGAGCGCGACCGCCCACAAGCTGGATCTGCTGGGGCTGCCCCTGCACGGCAGCCGCCTGATCGAGGCGAGTGCCGGCACCGGCAAGACCTACACCATCGCCGCGCTGTACCTGCGCCTGGTGCTGGGGCACGGCGAGCTGCCCGAGGGCACTGATGCCCTGACGCCCCCGCAGATCCTGGTGATGACCTTCACCGAGGCCGCGACCCAGGAGTTGCGCGAGCGCATCCGCGATGCGCTGGCGATTGCCGCGCGCGTGTTCCGCGCGGAGGACCCGGATGCGGTGCCGGGCGTGCAGGACATCCACAAGCAGTTGCGCCGCGAATATGCCGAGGCGGAGCGTCCGGGCGCCGCACGCCGGCTGGAGCTGGCGGCGGAGTGGATGGACGAGGCCGCGGTCTCCACCATTCACGGCTGGTGCTACCGCATGCTGCGCGAGCATGCCTTCGACAGCGGGAGCCTGTTCACCCAGGACCTGGCGAGCGACCAGCAGGAGTTGCTGGCGGACGCGGCGCGCGACTACTGGCGCCGTTTTGTCTATCCGCAACCGGCGGCGCCACTCGCGCTGCTGCGCAACGCCTTCGGTGCTGATCCCGACACGTTGCTGCAGAAGATCCGGCCGCTGGTCGGGCATCTCCCGGCCCACACGGCGGATGTGGAGCTGGAGACGCCGGAAGGCTTGGCAGCTGCATTGGGCGATCGGCTGGCGCGGCTGGAGGCCATGAAGCGGCCCTGGCGCGAGGCGTTCGCGGCGGTGGCCGCGCAGTTCGAGACGCTGCGCAACTCGGTCCTGAACAAGCAGAAGTACAGCAACCCGGAGAAGTTGCTGGGGGCCATGCGCGACTGGGCGGCGGACCCCGGCGCACTGCGGCCAGGCGGGGTCTCCGGCGACTCGCCCCTGGAGCGTTTCAGCGCGGCCGGGATGCAGGCCCGGCTGAAGGCGGGGCAGGCGCTGCCGGACGATCTGCATCCGGCCTTCGCCGCGCTGGACGATCATGCCGAGGTCTGTGTGGACGACCGCGAGCGCCTGTTGCAGGCGGCCGCGCGGCAGGTGGACGCGCGGTTTCGTCAGGCACAGCGTCAACGCGCGCAGATGGGTTTCAACGACCTGCTGACCCGGCTGCGCGACGCCCTGGACGGATCCGGCGGCGAACACCTGGCAGCGACCCTGCGCGCCCAGTTTCCGGTGGCGCTGGTCGACGAGTTCCAGGATACCGATCCGGTGCAGTATCGGATCTTCCACCGCGTCTACCGCATCGACGAGAACCCGCGCGATCTGGGCGTGCTGCTGATCGGCGACCCCAAGCAGTCGATCTATCGCTTTCGCGGAGCGGATATCCATACCTATCTCGCCGCGCGCGCGGCCACCGCCGGGAGGCACTACACGCTGGAACGCAACTTCCGGTCGACCGATGCCCTGGTGCAGGGCGTGAACCGGCTGTTCCAGCATGCCGAGGGCTGGCAGGACGGGGCCTTTCTGTTCCGCTCGGGAACGGAGAACCCCTTGCCGTTTCTGCCGGTGGACGCGAACGGGCGTGCGGAGGTCTTCGAGAACGATGGACAGGCGATGCCGGCCGTCACGCTGTGGTGCTTTGATCCGGGCGAGCCGGTGGGCAAGGGCATCTATCGCGAGCGCATGGCGCAGGCCTGCGCCAGCTACATGGTGGAACTGCTCAACGGCGGGATGGCCGGTCGCTGTGGCTTCCGCAAAGGTGAGGAATTGACCGGGGTACGGCCCCGCGACATGGCGGTGCTGGTGCGCGGGCGGGGCGAGGCGGATGCGATCCGTGCCGAGCTGCGCCGTCGGGGTGTGCGCAGTGTGTACCTGTCCGATCGCGAGTCGGTGTATGCGACCGCCGAGGCGGGAGACCTGCTGCGCTGGTTGCGGGCCTGCGCCGAGCCGACCAGTGAACGGCTGCTGCGCGCGGCGCTGGCGACCGCGACCCTGGGGCAGTCGCTGGCCGAACTGCATCGGCTGACGCTGGACGAGCTGGCGTGGGAGGTCCGCGTCGAGCAGTTCCGCGACTATCGGCGGCTGTGGCAGTCGCGCGGGGTGCTGCCGATGCTGCGCCGCCTGCTGCACGACTTCGAGGTCCCGCGCCGGCTGCGGGCCACGGCCGAGGGCGAGCGTGCCCTGACCAACCTGCTGCATCTGAGCGAGTTGTTGCAGCAGGCGGCCGCCGAGCTGGATGGCGAGCAGGCGCTGATCCGGCACCTGACGGAACATCGCGGCGGCGAAGGCGAGACCGGGGAGGAGCAGGTCCTGCGTCTGGAGAGCGACGAGGACCTGGTCAAGGTGGTTACGCTGCACAAGTCCAAGGGGCTGGAGTATCCGCTGGTGTTCCTGCCGTTCGTCTGCAATTTCCGCCAGACGGATACGGCCAAGGATGTGCCCTACCGCGACCATCCGCCGCAGGGTGGGGCGCGCTGGGTATTCCGCATGGACGGCGAGGTGTTCGAGCGCGCCGAGCGCGAGCGCCTGGCCGAGGACCTGCGCCTGTTGTATGTCGGCATGACCCGCGCGCGGCATGCCTGCTGGCTGGGGATTGCGCCGATCGTCTCCGGAAACAGCAAGACCAATCACTTCGACCGCACCGCGGCCGGATACCTGCTGGCCGGACCCGCGGGGGTGCAGGACGGCGGGTTGGAGGCCGCGCTGCGGGATGCAGCCGGCGACGCATCGGCGATTCATGTGGGCCCCCTGCCGGAGGCGAGCGCGGTGGCCGCGCAGATGGGCAGTGCCACGACCGCGACGGGGCCGGCCCGGGTGCCGCCGACGCGCCGCTTCGAGCGCTGGTGGGTGGCCAGCTACAGTGCGATTGCCGCGCATGACGAGGGGGTCGCGCCGGTGGCCCCTGACTCGGCGCGCGAGGACGTGCTGCGCGAGGGGGTGGCGGATGCGAGTCGGCCGCCGCTGGAGGCGCCGGAGCCCGAGTCGCGCGCGGCCAATGGGCTGCATGCCTTCCCGCGCGGGCCCGGGCCCGGCACCTTCCTCCACGGGCTGCTGGAGTGGGCGGCCGAGCAGGGGCTCGCCGCGCAGGCGGCAGATCCCGAACGGATGGCGCAGGAGATCGCGACACGCTGCGAGCGGCGGGGCTGGAGCGAGTGGTCGGAGACGGTCGCGGACTGGATGCAGCAGTTGCTTGCGGTCGCCTTCCCGCTGGAGGACGGCGAACATTTTAGTCTGGGCGGCCTGACCACCTATCAGCCGGAGCTGGAGTTCCTGTATCCGACGCGCAACCTGCAGGCGGGCGAGCTGGATCAGGCGGTCCGCGCGCAGATCCTGGCCGGACAGCCGCGCCCGCCGCTGGGGAACGTGACCCTGAACGGGATGCTGAAGGGATTCGTCGATCTGGTCTTCGAGCACGGCGGGCGCTATTACGTGGCCGACTACAAATCCAACTGGCTGGGGACTTCGGCGCAGGCCTACACCCCGGAACGCCTGCAGGCGGCGGTGCTGGAACACCGCTACGACCTGCAGCTGGTGCTCTACACCCTGGCACTGCATCGCCAACTGGGCGCTCGGCTGCCGGGCTACGACTATGACCAGCACATGGGCGGCGGGGTGTACCTGTTCCTGCGTGGCGTGGATGCGCCGGGGCACGGGGTGTTCCACCACTGTCCGCCGCGCGCGCTGATTGAATGGCTGGATCACCGCATGGCGGCCGGCCCGGACCGGGAGGCGACGGCATGAGCACGGTGATGCCCACGGGACCCCTGGCGTCGGCGGAGGCCGTGCTCGAGCTGCTGCGCGAGTGGGAGGAGGCCGGCTGGCTGCGCGGCGTCGACCGGGCGCTGGTGCGCTTCCTGCACGAGCAGGCCCCGGCGGCGTCGCCGCTGGCCCTGCTGCTGGCGGCGCTGGCCAGCCATCAGGTCGGGCGCGGCCATGTGTGCCTGGAACTGGACGCATTGCTGCAGGCCCCCGACGCCACGCTGGCCCTGCCGCCGGAGGGCGAGCCGGGATCAAAGCCGCCGCCGCGACCCTCGTCGGTACTGCAGGGGGTATCCGTTGCGCAGGTTGCGGCGGCCCTGCAGGACAGTGGCCTGGCCGGACCGGGCGAGGCGGGTGGAACGCCGCTGGTGTACACCGGGGGGCAGGTCTATCTGAGCCGCTACTGGGAGAGCGAGCGCCGCATCGGCCAGGCCATCCGCGCGCGCCTGGCGGACCGCGAGGCCTGGCAAGGTGCGCTGGACGCGCAGGCGGCGCGGGACTGGCTGGACCATCTGTTCGGAACGCCGGCGGAGGCTGCCACCGATCCGGACTGGCAACGCCTGGCCTGTGCCCTGGCGGCCGGTTCCGGCTTCAGTGTGATTACCGGCGGGCCGGGGACCGGCAAGACCACGACCGTGCTGCGACTGCTCGCGTTGTTGCAGGGGTTGCAAGGTCCGGACGACCCGCTGCGCATCCGCCTGGCGGCGCCGACCGGCAAGGCGGCGGCGCGCCTGAATGCCTCGGTCAGCGGGGCGCTGGATCGCCTGGGGCTGGAGGCGTTGCCGGACGGCGATGCGTTGCGCCGCAATCTGCCCGCCGAGGTGGTGACGGTGCACCGCCTGCTCGGGGCGCGCCCGGATACCCGGCACTTCCGCCACGGGGCGCGCAACCCGCTGGCGGTGGATGTGCTGGTGGTGGACGAGGCCTCGATGATCGACCTGGAGCTGATGGCGAGCCTGGTCGAGGCCGTGCCCCGCACCGCGCGCCTGATCCTGCTGGGGGATCGCGATCAGCTCGCCTCGGTGGAGGCCGGCGCGGTGCTGGGCGAGCTGTGCCATCGCGCCGGGGGCGGGCACTACACGCCGTCGACCGCGCTGTGGCTGGAGGCCGTGACCGGGATGGCCGTGTCGGCGGCCATGCAGGATGCGGCCGGTCAGGCGCTGGACCAGCACATCGTGATGCTGCGCGAGAGTCATCGCTTCGGCGCGGACAGCGGAATCGGGCGGCTGGCCGCGGCAGTGAACACGGGCGAGGCATGGAAAGGGGCGGACGGGGACGATGCCGTCCGGCAAAAGGTACTCGCGGGGCCCGAGGACCCGGCACTGGTGGATCTCGCGGTGGACGGGCGCGCGGACACGCCGGAAGGCGAGGCGGTGGGTTATGCGGGCTATCTCGAGGGCCTGCGCGCGGCGCGGCCGGCCCCGGCGGCCCCGCGCGCGGCCTGGGAGGACTGGGCGCGCGACGTGCTGGCGGCCCACGGACGGTTCCAGCTCCTGTGCGCGGTGCGCCGCGGCCCGTGGGGGCTGGAGACGCTGAACCGGCGCGTTGCCGCGGCCTTGCAGGCGCGCGGATTGCTCGCGGGGGATGCGGGACGGATGGACGGGCCCGGGGCCGGCGGACAATGGGTCGAGGGGCGCCCGGTGATCGTCACGCGCAATGACTACGCGCTGGGGCTGATCAACGGCGATATCGGGATCGCCCTGGCCATCCCGGCCTGGCTGGCGCGGGGTGAGCCGGAGGCGGGTGCGGACGCTGGAGCTGCCTCGGTGCTGCGGGTGGCGTTCTTGGCCGCCGGGGACGGCGGGCGTGTGCGCTGGGTGCTGCCCAACCGCCTGGAGGCCATCGAGACCGCGTTTGCCCTGACGGTGCACAAGGCCCAGGGGTCGGAGTTCGAGCACGTGGCCCTGGTGCTGCCGGACGCGGACAGCCCGATCCTGACCCGCGAGCTGGCCTACACCGCCATCACCCGCGCCAGCCGCTGGTTCAGTCTGCTGGAGCCGCGCGCCGGCACGCTGGTCGCGGCCAGCCAGCACCAGATCCGCCGTAGCGGCGGCCTGCGGCGGTGGCTGGGGAACGCGTCGTAGAGCGTCGTAGGGTGCGTTGAGCATCGCGAAACGCACCGTTCACGGGACAACACGCGCCCTCTTGATGCGATTCGCTGCGCTCATCGGCATCCTACGTCCGTTGCCCGTGTCCGGGGTTGGCAGCATTGTAGGATGCGATGAGCCTCGCGAATCGCATCACCTCGCCAATCGTCCGCTGTCCAGGTCCGGCTTTGGCGGGGGCTTCGCCTGCAAGCAGGCTCCCACAGAGGGCGGTGCGGCGGGCGGCTCGGGGGGGCGTTCAGGTGGTGCGGCTGCCGTAGGTGACGACGGATTCGATGCGTTGGGCGCGTTCCGCGTCGAGGCCGTCGGTCTGGGCGAGGGTGGCCGCATCGGCGTTGATGATGTCGCGCACGCTGCCGATGTCGCGCAGGAGGTCGCGGGCCTGGTCGGCCTCGACGCCGGGCAGGCCGCTGACGATGAATTCGGCGGCCTTGCGCCGGGTGTCGGGCTTGGTCGGGCGGTCAGACGGGTCCGGCTCGATCTGTGCGTTCAGCCCCAGAAGGTAGATCAGCATGCCGCTGTTGTCGGCATCGGAGCTGGGCAGGACGCTGATGCCGAGGGCGATCGTCAGGTGGGCCAGGGCGCGGTGGATGTCCAGCGCCTGCTGGTGGAAACGCGGCTCGTAGAGGTCCCCCTCCACGATGTAGACGACCTGCTGGTAGTTGGCCTTCAGCTTGGCGGCGCTCTCCCACAGGGTCTTGTCGACGACGCTGAGCACCATGTCGGTGGCGGACTTGCGCTCGACCACGACGCCGTTCGGCAGCAGGTAGTCGCCGACGTCGAGGTCGGTGAATTCCAGCTCCACTCCCTCCAGGCGTTCGATGCGCTGGATGATCTTGCCCTGCTCGCGGCGGTCTGCGCGGATCGGCAGGTGAACGTTTTCCATGGGGGGCTCCGGTTGGTTGGCAAACTCAGGGCACTCTAGGGCGTGCCGCGGGCCGCTCCAAATGGCCGGATGGCGGGCGGGGCGGCCCGGTGCACGGGTTGGCGTGCGTGGGCGCCGCACATGGCCTACAGTCGGGGAGCGTGCTCGGCGGATGGCAACCGTGGGCATGCATGGAAACAACAAAAATAGAAAAGGATGGAGTGCATATGTCGATTCAGATTGCAGTGGTGGGGCTTGGCCGGGTGGGCGGCCGCTTCCTGGAGATGTTGCTGGAGTCCGGTCTGCCCGGGATGACGATCTGCGCGGCCTCGGAGCAGGGCGAGACCGAGGGGCGCCGGCTGGCCGAGGCGAAGGGGATCCCGCTGGAGTCGGTTGCGGATCTCGTGGCGCGCGGGGATCAGGTGGATGTGATCTTCGATCTGACCGGGCAGCCGCAGGTCCGCCAGGAGCTGCGCGAGGGGATGCAGAACAGCGGGAACCGCCATACGGTGGTGGCGCCCGAGGTGATGGCGCACCTGACGTGGGCGATGCTGACGCGCGAGGCCCCGCCGGACGTGCACGGCAGTACGGGGTACTGATCCAGCGCCGCGTCGCTGGGTTCGATGGCGGCACGAACGGCTGGATTCGGTCACGAAAGGCCGCCTTCGGGCGGCCTTTTTGTTGCTGGCTGGCGCGCAGGCGTTGAGCAGTGAGGCGAAACGACACGCGGAATGATTGCTTGCTGGTTCGAGCGGATGGTGGGTGTGTCGCCTTCCCCGTGTCCGGGACGGCGGGGTGGTGTGGGGGCCCCGCTTCAGACCAGGCGTGTCTCCAGGCAGTCGGCGAGGGCGAGTGGCGCCATGGCCCTTGAATGAATCCAGCCCTGGTAGAGGTCGCAGCCGATCGTCCGGAGGAAGTCGCGCTGCGCCTCCGTCTCCACGCCCTCGGCCACCAGGGTCAGGCCCAGGCTGTGGCCGAGGTGGACGATGGAGCGCAGGATCATGTCGGATTCCGGGTCCTGGCCGATGTCGGCGATGAACGAGCGATCGATCTTGAGCTTGTCGATCGGCAGCGATTTCAGGTAGGCGAGGGAGGAATAGCCGGTGCCGAAATCATCCAGTGCGACCCGGATGCCCAGGGCCTTTAGTCCGCGCAGCTGATCGCGGGTCAATGCGACGTCCGCCATGGCCACGGTTTCGGTGACCTCGATTTCGAGGTGCTCGGGTGGGGCGCCGGTGGCCCGGAGAGCCCTGCCCAGATGGTCCACCAGGTCATGCCGGCGGAACTGAATGGCGGAGATGTTGATCGCGACGCGGAGGTCGAGTCCCGCGCGGGACCACTGGGCGAGCTGCTCGCAGGCCGTGCGGATGACCCAGTCGCCCAGCGGCAGGATCAGTCCGTTGGCCTCGGCGCTGGCGATAAAGCGTGCCGGAGCAACCGGTCCGAGCTCGGTGTCCGTCCAGCGTGCCAGGGCCTCGACGCCGATGATGCGGTTCGAGGCGACATCGAGCAGGGGCTGGTAGTGCAGCTCGAGTTCGTGGTTCTCCAGCGCCTGCTGGAGGCGCTGCTGCAGGCGCTGTTCCTCATGCACCTGGGCGTCCAGGTGCTGTGAGAAGAAGGCATAGGTGTTGCGTCCGGAGTGCTTGGCCTCATACATCGCCATGTCGGCGTAACGCACCAGGGTGCATTCGTCGCGGGCATCGCGCGGGAACAGGGCGATACCGACGCTCCCGGTGGAGGCGAGGTTGCGCGCGTGTTCGGTCTGGAACGGGCTGTCGAAGATGCCGAGGATGCGCTGGGCGACCTGGCCGATGGCCTGTTCGTCCTCGACGTTGGTCAGCAGGATCATGAACTCGTCGCCGCCGAAACGCCCGATGGTCGCCTCCTGGTCCAGGGCGCCCTGAAGTCGGGCGGCCACGGCCTTCAGCAGCTGGTCGCCCTCGTGATGGCCGAAGGTGTCGTTGACCATCTTGAAGTTGTCGAGATCCAGCAGCATGACGGCGATCGGGTGGCCGTGACGTTCGGCCTGGGCGATCCCCTGCGTCAGGCGGTCGTGCAGGAGCCAGCGGTTGGGTAGTTCGGTCAGGCTGTCGTGGGTGGCCTGGTGCTGGATCCGCGCCTCGCGGCGCTGGCGGTCGGTGATGTCGCGGATGAACGCGGTGATGCGGCGGCCTTCGCTGTCGTCGAAAGCATTCAGGCTGATGTCCAGCGGGAACTCGGTGCCGTCGATGCGGCACCCGCGCAGGTGGGGCACCTGCCCCATGGTGCGGCGGTTGATGGTGTGGGCATGTGTTCGCCGGTGCATGCGGTGGCGTTCGCGCAGGCGCTCGGGGACCAGCCGCTCCACCGGTTGCCCGATCAATTGCTGGCGTGGATATCCGAACAGACGTTCGATGTTGCGATTGGCCATCACGATACGGCCGTCCATGTCGGTGACCAGCACGCCGTCGGGGGCCGTCTCCACCAGTTGCTGGTAACGCTGCTCGCGCATCTCGATATCGCGGTGGGCCTGGTGCAGGCGCTGGAGGGGCGAGCGTACGCTTTCCAGGAACAGGCCCTGGTAGATCAGGAGATACGCCGCGAGCTTGTAGATATGGCCGAGTACAAACGGGGTGTCCGTCAGGTCTTCGTAGAACATGAAGAACAGCCCGCTGCCGATGCTGATGACCAGGGCGGCGGCGACCAGGGGCATGCCCGGACGTTGCAGCAGCTCACGGCGCAGGGCGAGCAGGGCCAGGGTGACCAGGTGCAGGCTGATCACCAGCGCCAGCCCCACCTTGATGGGCGTGAGCCCGCTGACCGGGTCGAACAGGGGCGGGATGATCTCCGCATGCCAAAGTCCGATCCACGCCAGCAAGGCGACTAGCAGGAGACTCCCGATCAGGTAGACATGGCGTGGTGGACCGTCGCTTTGCGAGACCATGGGCAGGGCCACGTAGGCGAGCAACGCCGCCGCCGCGACCAGGCGCGCGGCCAGCCAGAACAACAAGGTCTGTTGTGGCGAGTTCGGGGTGATGAAATCCGGCATGGCCGGATAGGTCATCAGGTGCAGGAAATCAAGCAACGCGACCGCCAGGAAGGCGCACGCCAGCAGCAGAGAAGCGGCCACGCGGCGGCGGTCGATTACGTGGTAGCCCACCGCAAACACCAGTACGGCCACAACCACCGCGAACAACTCCGCGCCCGTGTGGAAGGCGGTCAGGTGTTCGCTGGGCAGGATGCGGGGCAGCTCCGCCCCGAGCATCCAGATCGCCAGCGGTAACAGCAATAGCGCCAGCAGAACGCCGGAGGCGAGGGCAATATGTTGCCGCAGGTACCGATCGGATGGGGAAGTCATCTGGGGAGCTTTCCCTTTCAGCGATGTCTTGCCCAGAACTGCCGGGCGAGGCCTTGCAGTCCGGTTGCGAGCTGCGCGACCTCGCGGGCGGCGGTGTCGCTTTGATCGGCCCGGTTCGCGGTGGTGTCGGCGGCGCTGCGGATCGAGTCGACCCCCCGGCGGATCTCTTCCCCGGCGGTCCCCTGTTGTTCCACGGCGGCCGCAATCCGGGTGCTCATGTCGCGGATCTGTCCGACGCCCGAGGTGATGTTTTCGAGTGCCGCCGCCGCCTGCCGGGCCTGTTCGACGCTGGTTTCGGCCTGCGTGCGGCTTTGCTCCATGGAGGCCACCGCAGCCCGCGCGCGATCCTGGAGACGCTCGATCATCTGCTGGATTTCGGCGGTGGAATCCTGTGTTCGACTGGCCAGTGTGCGCACCTCGTCCGCCACCACGGCGAAGCCTCGCCCCTGTTCGCCGGCGCGTGCGGCCTCGATCGCCGCGTTCAGGGCGAGCAGGTTGGTCTGCTCGGCGATGCCGCGGATCACGTCCAGAACGCTGCTGATGTCCTGGCTGTGGCGTTCCAGTTCGGCCATCACACCCGATCCATCGCGAATATGCTGTCCCAGGTTTTCGATAGCCTGCGTGCTTTCGGCCACGACGCCGCTTCCGGCACCGGCTTCGCGGTCGGTCCGGTCGGCTGCATCGGCCGCACCCTGGGCGCTGCGGGCGACCTCCTGCACGCTGTTCACCATCTGCTGGGTGGCGCTCGCCACCTGCTCGGTCTCGGTCTGTTGATGGTTGCAGGCTTGCCGGCTGTCACCGACCGCAGTGACCAGGGCGTCGGCGGTCCGGGTAAGGCGTTCGGCCGCGTTCCCCATGCGCCCGACGACCGAGCCTGCCTCTGCCTCCAGCATCTGCATCGCGAACAGGATCTCGCCGGCCTCGTCGGTACGCCCGGTGTAGATGTACTGGCTGACCGGGTTGTTGGCAATGCGGCGGGCGTGGGCCACCGCGCGGCAAAGCGGCGTCAGACTGGTCCAGACGAGCAGGCCGGCGACCAGCAGGGTGGTCAGGGTGAAGACCAGTGCGGAGCCCCAGGTGATGCCGGTCAGGGCGAGGCTGGCAATCAGGCCCAGCAGCACGCCACCGGCCACCGAGGCGACGGCCCGGGTCTTGATGCCAATGCGTGGCAGACGCAGCGACAGGGGCATGCGCCCCTCGAGCAGGGCGGTGTAGACGGATTCGGCCTTTTCCACCAGCTCGCGTTGCGGCTTGGTGCGGACGGATTGGTATTCGACCGTTTGACCGTCCTCGGTCACCGGTGTGACGTACGCGCTGACCCAGTAATGGTCGCCGTTCTTGCAGCGGTTCTTGACCATTCCCATCCAGGATCGTCCGCCTTGAACGGTCTGCCAGAGGTCCTCGAATGCGGCAGGGGGCATGTCCGGGTGACGAACCACGTTGTGATTCTTGCCCAGCAGCTCTTCTTCCTCGAAGCCGCTGATGTCGATGAACTCTGGGTTGACGTAGCTGATGGCCCCCTTGAGGTTGGTGGTGGAGAGGATATTGGCACTCTCCGGGTAGTCCACCTCGATCCCGGTGACAGGCAGGTTGCGTTTCATTTTGTTCCCCTGATGGCCGATCGTTGTTGTTTGGGGTCGCGTCGGCCTGACCGATGCTGCGTTGGCATCGGTTTTTTTGAGATGAAGCTAGCGGATATTCCCGCACAAAACAAATATATATCCGATGGGGTATGGAGCGGTGTCTTTTCATTGACAAAAGGCGTATAGTGCCCGGATCGAACGCCCCGCCCGTCAGCGTCCGTTCATTTGATCCAGAGCCTTCCGGCTCGCAGTGATCCCCCTGATTTCGTTTCCCCCGATGGGTGCTCTGTGTTGAACGAGTGGCGGGTGGCGTTGGAGCATTCCATGACTGATACGACCTTTGCCGACCTCGGGTTGGCCGATACCCTTTTGCGTGCGCTGGAAACCTCCGGGTACCAGCACCCGACCCCGATCCAGGCCCAGGCCATCCCGGAAGTCCTGAAGGGAGGCGACCTGCTGGCCGCCGCCCAGACCGGCACCGGCAAGACCGCGGGCTTCACCCTGCCGATTCTGCAGCGCCTTTCCACCTCGGATGCGCCGCAGGCCGGCAATGGCCGCCCGCGTTGCCTGGTGCTGACCCCGACCCGCGAGCTGGCTGCGCAGGTTCACGAATCCGTGAAGACCTACGGGCGCAATCTGAAGATGCGCTCGATGACGATCTTCGGCGGTGTCAACATGAACCCGCAGATCAAGGCCCTGCGTGATCGCATGGACATCGTGGTGGCGACGCCGGGGCGTCTGCTGGATCACGCCAATCAGAAGACCATCGACCTGTCCGGTGTGGAGATTCTGGTCCTCGACGAGGCCGATCGCATGCTCGACATGGGCTTCATCCGTGATATCAAGAAGCTGATTGCGATGATGCCGAAGAACCGCCAGAACCTGATGTTCTCGGCGACGTTCTCCGACGAGATCCGCAAGCTGGCCAACGGCCTGCTGAACAACCCGGCGGAGATCGACATCGCGCCGCGCAACACGACCGCCGAGGGCGTGAAGCAAAGCGTGCACCTGGTCGAGACCAGCCAGAAGCGCGAGCTGCTGAGCCACCTGATCCGCACCAACAAATGGGAACAGGTGCTGGTGTTTACCCGCACCAAGCATGGCGCCAATCGCCTGGCCGAGAAGCTGTCGAAGGATGGCGTGCGCTCCGAGGCGATCCACGGCAACAAGAGCCAGGCGGCGCGCACCAAGGCGCTGAAGCAGTTCAAGTCCGGCCAGGTGCCGGTCCTGGTAGCCACGGATATCGCCGCGCGCGGGCTGGACATCGACCAGCTGCCGCAGGTGGTCAATTTCGAGCTGCCGAACGTGCCGGAAGACTACGTGCATCGCATCGGTCGCACCGGGCGTGCCGGCTCCGACGGCGCCGCGCTGTCGCTAGTGGATGGCGAGGAGATCAAGCTGCTGAAGGGCATCGAACGCCTGATCAAGCGCCCGATCGACCGTATCGAAACCGAGGGCTTCGCCACGCCGAAACCGGCTGCCAATGACGGCAACGGCAATCGCCGTGGTGGTCCGGGTGGCAAGCCGGGCGGAGGTGCCCGCAGTGGCGCCCCGCGCAACGGTCGCGGTGGCAAGCCCGGTGGGGGTCGCGGCGGCAACGGTCGCCCGTCCGCCAGCGGCAACCGCGCGGCCCGCAGCCGGTAAGCGGATCCGCTAACGCAGTACCGCGAACCCGCGGTCCCGAGTCTCGGGCCCGCGGGTTTTTTGTGTCTGGGTATCGGGGGTGAGGCGAGCGCCCGCTCAAGGGCTTTATTCACCACGAAGCGCACGAAGGCACGAAGAAGGTCAAGGCCAAAGGCGTATTAACACAGAGGACACGGAGGACCCAGAGAAAGGACGAATTCTGTCTGGAACGTCCGTTAGCCATCGCCGCTGGCCCCACCGCTGAAACCAAGCGAGCCCCCTGCTTCAAGTTGACAGCCTTTCCATCCTCTCCGTGAACTCCGTGTCCTTTCTGGCGCAATCGCCGTTGATCTTCTTCGTGCCTTCATTCGTTTCGTGGTGAAACGGTTTTTCGGCTTGTCGTGGGACCTGGGGTTGACCCGGGTCAAGACGATAGGGGCGGGGCGGATGGATACTGTGTCGGGCTCAAGACCGGGATCGGCTGGTCGTTAAGGGACGGAAAGGAGGGCGTCGATGAAGATTGGACCGTTGGGTGGGCTGCGACTGAAGCTGATTATCCTGGTGATCGTGGTGAGCACCGTGCCGTTGTCCATCATGGGCGGGGTGACCTTCCACACCATGAAGGGCGATCTCGCTGCGGGTGTGGACGCGGCGCTGGTGACCCAGTTGTGGTGGCTGCTGTGGGTGCTGTGGATCGTCGCGTTCGTGGTGGCGCTGGGTATTGGCTGGTTCTACGCCAATGTGCTGACGCGCCCCATGGAGCGCCTGGCCGAGGGGCTGGAGGCGATCGGCGAGGGCCGCGCGGATCTCGGGCACCGGGTGGAGGTGACGACCGACGACGAGATCGGGCGCACCGGCGCGGCCTTCAACACGGTGATGGACCGGCTTTCGGGGCTCATTCGCCAGGTTGCGGACGCGGCGGACGGGATTGCCGCCTCGGCGCGGCAGCTGGATGGGCGCAGCAATGAAATGACGCGTGCCACTCACGAACAGCGCGGTGATGTAGAGCAGGTGGTCACGGCGATGAACCAGATGTCTGCCACGGTGCAGGAGGTCGCCAACAACACGCAGAGTACGGCCGAGAGCGCGGGGCAGGCGACGCGTGCGGCGGAAGGCGGGCGCACCGTGGTGCAGGCGACCCAGGCGGCGATCAACACCCTGGCCGGCGAGATTCGTCAGGCGAACAACGTGATCGTGGAGCTGAAAGGTGACAGCGACAACATCGGCACGATCCTGCAGGTCATCGAGGAGATCGCCGAGAAGACCAACCTGCTGGCGCTGAACGCGGCCATCGAGGCGGCGCGGGCCGGCGAGGCCGGGCGGGGCTTCGCGGTGGTGGCGGACGAAGTGCGCCACCTGGCACAGCGCACGAACGACTCGACCGGGGAGATCCGCGAGATCATTCAGCGCCTGCAGGGCGGGGCCACCCGTGCGGTGCAGGCGATGGAGGTCAGCCAGCAGCATGCGGAGACCTCCGTGGCGAAGGCGGGCGAGGCCGGCGAGACCCTGGAGTACATCCACGACTCGGTGACCGCCATCGACGACATGACCCGCCAGGTGGCCAGCGCGACCGAGGAGCAAAGCCAGGTGGCGGAAGAGATCAACCGCAACATCCACCACATCAACGACATCGCCGTGCGCAATGCCGACGGGGCGAACGAGATGCAGCAGGCGGTGGAGGCCCTGGAGGCCCTGGCACAGAAGCTACAGGGCGAGGTCGCGGGCTTCCGTCAACAGGCGTAACGGCCGAGCCAGGCCCATCGCAGGTTCGGCTCGCCATCCTGGGAAACCGGGGGTGGTGTGACGCCGGATAAGCGACCGCGAGGGTTTGCTTCGGGGCTTTAGAAGCCCCGGCGCAGGGCGTCGAAGCCCAGAGCGACGTCGTCGGGGTCGGCACCGGGCTCGATGCGCAGGCGTTCGCGCACCATGTTGCGATCGATGTGGGATTCCTCGATGGCGGCGTCCGGCAGGCGGTAGAGCCACCAGGCCAGCGCCGCCTGGGTGCGGGTCTCCGACCAGGGTTCCAGATCGGTGCCGATCCGCTCGGCGTGGGCGCCCAGCTCCTCGTTGAAGAACGGTTCCAGCCGGTCCAGTGCCGGGAGCGGGGCGGGCATCTCCGGTCGCTCGCCGTCCAGTGCCTCCGTGGCGCGCGCCAGCTCCTGGCGGGCGATCTCCGGCCAGATCTGCGAGGGCAGGTAGCCCTCCATCGCCGGGCGACCCGCCGCGGTGATGCCGTGCAGGTAGCCCTGTTCGGTCTGCAGGTAGCGATCCAGCGCCCGAAGGGCCTCGTGTGCCCACTCCAGTGTGTCCCTGTCTTCCAGCACCCGCGCCATGTTGGCGAGGGCGGCGATCGCCTGGCCCGAGGTGTCGGCGTAGGTGTTGCGGTCGACCTGCGGCGGGTCGGTTTGCGTGCGCGTCTCCGGGTCCAGCTGGTAGTAGTCGCGGTCGGCGTACTGGCTGTTGCCGAAGCGCAGCTGGCGGCTGTCCCACAGGTGGTCTTGCAGGTAGTCGCGGATGCCGCGGGCGATCTCGGCGTAACGCTCGCCGCCGGTGGTGTCATGGGCCTCGGAGAACAGCCACAGGAACGCCGCGTTCTGGTCTAGGCGCTTGGAGGTCTCCAGTGCCAGGACGGGGTCGCGCTGGTCCGGATCGTGAAAGAAGAAGAAGCCGCCTTCGACCTCGTCGTAGAGGTCCTCCGCGATCTGGTCGAGTAGCCCGGGCATGCGATCCCGCCACCCTTCGGCGGTGAGCAGGAAGCGATAGGTCCAGGGCTGCGGGCGCTTGCTGAGGGTGCCGAAGGTGGCGCTGCCGCTCAGGCGGTCGGCGCGGGCATCGTAGACCTCGTCGAGCATCTCCATGAAGGCTTCAAGATCGTCGATCGCGGCATCGTCCGGCGTGATCTCGCGGCCGGTGACCGAGAACATGTCCCGCTGGGCCACCAGGATGTTCTGCAGGTCGCGGGCATTCACGTGACCGGTAAAGCGGGTCAGCATCTCGTCATCAGAGTTCACGATGACCACGAAGGGCAGTCCGCGGCCACCGTAGCGCCGGAATAGATCCGCACGTTCGTCGAGATCGACCAGCACCGGGATGTAGTGCTGGTCGACGGTGTCCACCACGTCGGGGTTCTCCAGGGACTCGTCCTGGAAGTCGCGGCACCAGGTGCACCACTGGCCGTGAAAATAAAAGAAGATGGGCCGCTCGCGTGCCTCGGACTCCTCGAAAAGCTGGCTGTCCCAGTCCTGCCACGCGATCGCGGAATCGGCGGGGTAGTCCTCCGCGGCGGCCGGCAGCGCGAGCAACAGCAGGACGAGTCCCGCGCCGAGTCCGCATGCGGCGGACCACTGGATGCGGCGTATGGCGGGCAGCTTCTTGATGTCGACGGATCGAGTCATGGCGGGTGCTTCAGATCGTTGTGCCTATTGGTATAGACCAATGGGAGAATTGAGCGTTCGTGCCCGGGGCGGGTGGTAGGATGGCCGGACTTATTGGGGCAATTGTGGTGAATGCATGAACGTCGAACGCGCCGGGCGCCGTGCCCTGCATCATGTCGAAGTGGCCGTGCTGGTGGTGATCGCCATCGCCACCGTGATCGCGATCCTGCAGGAGATCGCCACCATGGTCTCGGCGATGTGGGTGGGGTTGGCCGACCTGCTGTTGCTGTTCATCTTTCTTGAGGTGCTGGCGATGGTCGGGATCTACCTGCGTTCCGGGCGTCTCCCGGTGCGCCTGCCGATCTACATCGCGATCGTCGCGCTGGCGCGCTACGTGATCATCGACATGAAGGACATGGACGTATGGGAGCTGATCGCGGTGACTGCCGGGGTCCTGATTCTGGCGGGCGCAGTGCTGGTGCTTCGCTACGGGCATGTCCGGCTCCCGTATGACGACGAAGGTCGCATCACGCCGGGGATCGAGGACGATCCGGCGAAGGAGCGCGACGTGCCGAAGGGACGCTACGGGTCCGATCGATGACACGACCGGGTGCAAGCCCGCGGGTGATTCACCTGCTGCCCGGCCTGTGGGCAGCGCCCGAGGGCGCGGTGGCCGGTGCGCCTCCGCTCTCTGTGCGACGTCTGGCGCGCTGGCTGGGACGGGCGCGGAGCGGGGTCACCGGCACGGAAGCACCAGGATGGGAGGCCGCGTTGGCCGAGCGGCTGGGATACCGGCCAGCCGCTTCCGGCTGGCGAACCTGGCTGGTCCAACCGGTGCAGCTGACTGCGGGGATGAAGGACCTGGTGGCCTATCCGGTGGAGCCGGTGTCGGAGGCCGAGCGCGAGGCCTTGTGGTCGGCTGCACAACCGGAACTGGAGGCGGCCGGGGCGACCTTGGCCCTGAGTGAAGACGGCTTGTGGGAGTTGCGGATGGACGCCGAGGGCGATGCGTCGGGCCCGCCACCGTCGATCGGCATGGGGCGCGCCATGGTGGCGCCGTCGATGCAGGGCGATGTAGCTCGGCGCCTGCAGGTACTGGCCAACGCCTTGCAGATGGCCTGGTTCCAGCACCCGGTGAATCTGGCGCGCGAGCGGGAGGGGCGTGGAGCCGTGCATGGCCTCTGGCCCTGGTCGCCCGGGCATCCCGGTGGACCAACGAGTGTGGGCCGTGTGTGCGGCGGCGGTGTGGTCGCGCACTGGCTGGCGCGGGGCGCCGGCATCGACTGGGCAGCCGACCCGGCGGCCGACCTGGCGGAATCCGGCGATACCGTGGTCGTCGTCGAGGCACTGGAGGCGGCGCCGTCGCTCGAGCGCCGGCTCGAGCTTCTGGAGTCGGTTGCCGACGACGTGGTGGCGCCGAAGCTGCGGGCTCTGCTCCGTGGCGGCCTGGGCGCGCTGGAATTTGTTGATCCGCAATCCACGGCCGGGTCAGGCGCCGGCGCCCTGGTGCTGGAACGCCGCGACGCGCTGGCGTTCTGGCGCCGTCCCCGCCGGCCCTGAAGCCGCTGTCGGGTGTTATACTGCGCGGCTTTTCTCGCCACGTGATCGAACCTGCCGTGTGCGCCACGGCACCCGACGGAAACTGCCATGGAACTGAACGCGCTGTATTCCCTGATCGATGACCTGAAAGGCCGCCTGGAAGGCCTTAGGGGGTATCTTTGACTACCCTGCCAAGGAAGAACGGCTAGAGGAAGTCCAGCGCGAGCTGGAGCAGAACCCGGATATCTGGAACGACCCGGAGCAGGCCCAGGCGCTGAACAAGGAGCGGGCCCAGCTTGAGGGCGTGGTGGTCAACATCCGCGAGATCGGCACCCAGCTGGATGAAAGCCGGGACCTGCTGGAGATGGCCGAGGCGGATGGCGACGAGGAGACGGCGGCGTCGGTCGCGGCCGATGTAGAGGCGTTGACCGCGCGTATCGAGGGCCTGGAGTTTCGCCGCATGTTCTCCGGCGATATGGACGAGGCCAACGCCTATCTCGATATCCAGGCCGGTTCCGGGGGCACCGAGGCCCAGGACTGGGCCAATATCCTGCTGCGCATGTACCTGCGCTGGGCCGAGCACAAGGGCTTCAAGGCGGAGGTCACCGAACTCTCCGAGGGCGAGACCGCCGGGATCAAGAGTGCGACCGTGCACATCCAGGGCGAGTACGCCTTCGGCTGGCTGCGCACCGAGACCGGCGTGCATCGGCTGGTGCGCAAGTCGCCGTTCGATTCCGGCAACCGCCGGCATACCTCGTTCGCGTCGGTGTTCGCCTCCCCGGAGATCGACGAGAACTTCGAGATCGAGATCAATCCGGCGGATCTGCGGGTGGACACCTATCGCTCCTCCGGCGCCGGTGGTCAGCACGTGAACACCACCGACTCGGCGGTGCGCATTACCCACGTCCCGACCGGAGTGGTGGCGGCGTGTCAGGCCGGGCGTTCGCAGCACAAGAACCGCGAGATGGCGATGAACCAGCTGCGCGCCAAGCTGTACGAGCGCGAGTTGCAGGAGCGCAATGCCGAGAAGCAGGCGGTGGAGGACACCAAGTCCGACATCGGCTGGGGCAGCCAGATCCGCTCCTACGTGCTGGATCAGTCGCGGATCAAGGATCTGCGCACCGGCGTGGAGGTCGGCAACACCCAGGGCGTGCTCGACGGCGACCTCGACCCCTTTATTGAAGCCAGTCTCAAGAGTGGCTTGTAAGTCTATCTATTGCATGGATTTCTGATGACCGAAACCACTGACGAGAACAAGCTGGTCGCGCAGCGCCGCAGCAAGCTGAACGAGCTGCGCGCGGCCGGTCCGGCGTTCCCCAACGATTTCCGTCGCGATGCGCTGGCGGGTGCGCTGCACACCGCGCACGACGAGACCGAGGGCGAGGCGCTGGAGGCCCAGGGGATTCGCGTGACGGTCGCCGGGCGCATGGTCGGCAAGCGCGTGATGGGCAAGGCAAGCTTCATCCGCCTGCGCGATCAGTCGGGCGACATCCAGTTGTTCGCGCAGCGCGACAGCCTGCCGGAGGGCGTGTACCCGGCGTTCAAGCAGTGGGACCTGGGCGATATCGTGGGTGGCCAGGGCACGCTGTTCAAGACCAAGACCGGGGAATTGACGGTCCAGCTCGACGAGCTGCGTCTGCTGACCAAGAGCCTGCGTCCGCTGCCGGAAAAGTTCCACGGCCTGACCGATCAGGAACAGCGGTATCGCCAGCGCTACGTGGACTTGATCACCAGCCTGGACAGCCGCGAGCTGTTCCGCACCCGTACCCGGATCGTGCGCTACATCCGCGAGTACTTCGAGGATCAGGACTTCATCGAGGTGGAGACGCCGATGATGCAGGTGATCCCGGGCGGGGCGACCGCGCGGCCGTTCACCACCCATCACAACGCGCTGGACATGCCGCTGTACCTGCGCGTCGCGCCGGAGCTGTATCTCAAGCGCCTGGTGGTCGGCGGCTTCGAGAAGGTCTTCGAGATCAACCGCAATTTCCGCAACGAGGGGCTGTCCACGCGGCACAACCCCGAGTTCACCATGCTCGAGTTCTACGAGGCGTTCGTGGATTATCGCGCGCTGATGGATCGCACCGAGACCCTGTTGCGCGGACTGTGCGAGGACGTGCTGGGCACGACCACCATTGAGTACCAGGGCGAGAGCTACGATTTTGGCAAGCCGTTCACCCGCATGAGCGTGCGCGAGGCGATCCTGGCCCACAATGCCGAGATCGCGGACGCCGACCTCGAGGATATCGAGAAGGTGCGCGCGCACTGCGAGCGCCTGGAGATCCCGATTAAGCCGAGCTTCGGTCTGGGCAAGCTGTGGACCGAGATCTTCGAGTACACCGCCGAGAACCAGCTGCGTCACCCGACCTTTATTACCGCCTATCCGACCGAGGTCTCGCCACTGGCGCGGCGCAACGACGATGACCCGTTCGTCACCGATCGCTTCGAGTTGTTTGTCGGCGGGCGCGAGATCGCGAACGGCTTCTCCGAGCTGAACGACCCGGAAGACCAGGCCGAGCGCTTCCGCGCCCAGGTTGCGGAGAAGGACGCCGGTGACGACGAGGCCATGCACTTTGACGCCGATTACATCCGCGCGCTGGAGTACGGCCTGCCACCGACCGCCGGCGAGGGCATTGGCATCGACCGCCTGGTGATGCTGCTGACCGACAGCGCCTCGATTCGCGACGTGCTGCTGTTCCCGCACCTGCGCCCGGAGGCCTGAACCCTCGCGCGTCGGTCATGCCGACCGGGGGCGGTTCGAGGGCGGCGAAGGGGTTAGCGTTTCGTCAATCTCGTTCGAGTGACAGCAGCGTAAAATCTTCGCCATCGAGTCGGATGTTCAGCTCGTCGCCGTCTTCGGTGATGCCCTCGAGCTCGATGACGCCGTCGTCTTCGAACTCGATCTCCTTGAAGCGGAGCATGCCGTGATCCCGCGCGACAGCCGCTGAGCGGAGCATCATCTGGGCGGTCATGCCCGCCGCGTGATCGGGGTCGCGTACGCGTTCTTCGCGAAGCAGATCACCATCCAGATTAAACCGGGTCTCCATGCGCAGCTGTGCGTCGTCCCAGCCCTTGAGGACGAATTCCCGGTCACTTTCTGCCTCCAGTTCCTCGAAGGTGTCGAAACCGTGTTCCTGGCCGATGTCGACGATGGCCTGTATCGACTCGAGCGGGATGGTGTCGGACTGACCGGGGCTGCACGCCGCCAGCAGGACGATGAGCGGGGCGACGGCAAGGTAGAGAAGGCGCAGATTCATGAGTTCGAGACCTGATGGTGGGTTCTGGGGAGTGGCAAGGACCGGCTGCGCGTCAGTATCGCATTGCGCCCCGGGCGCGTCAGGAAAGGTTCTGATCAGGCGGCCCCCACGCAAAGGCCCAATCGCGTGTGCGCCGTCCAGCTGGATCTCCTCGAAACGCGTCAATTCGGGTTCGCCACGGGTTGCATGCTCGCTTTCTGCCGAGTATAGACGGGAAGGCCGGCCTTGCATGGGCGAGTCCCGGCCTCCCTTCACGATGGATTATCGTCGCCTCGAGCGCCGGGTGGTGCCGGGTTGGCGGTTTCCACTCGGTCCGGGGTGCCGAGGGCGCGCTGCTGCAGTTCGGCGAGGGCGACGCGCTTGTTGGGGAAGATGTTTCCGCGGCCGATCTCGTCCAGCAGGCCGGCACGTTCCATGGCCTCGCGGACGGGTTTCTTGAGACCACTGAACATCAGCTTGCAGTCGGCGGCCGCAAGATCGCTGATCAGGGCGCGCACCTTGTCCACGCCCGAGGCGTCGATGCGGTTGATACTGTTGCCGAGCACCAGCACCGCCCGGGCATTCGGGTTGCGCGCGACGGCGTCCATGACCGCGTCCTCGAAGTGGGCGACGTTCATGAACACCAACGAGGCATCGAAGCGCAGTACGGTGAAGTTCGGGCCGGCCGGACGCAGGTCGTTGCTGATCGCCCCGGCCAGGGAGCCGTCGGGGCGCAGGCCCTGGATCTCGGAGCGCGGGCGCACGGTGCCGACCAGGAACAGCAGCGATGACAGGATTACGCCGACGATCACGCCATTCGCGAGATCCGGGGCCATGTACAACGTGACGAAGAAGGTCAGGAACCCGGCCAGGCCATCGGCGCGGTTGATGGTCCACGACCGCGCCAGGGCCCGGAAGTCGAGCAAGCCGAACACCGCCGATATCACGATGGCCGCCAGCACTGCCTGGGGCAGATGGTAGAGATAGGGGGTCAGGAACAGCATGGTGATCAGCACGCCGATCGCGCTGACCACCGCGAACAGTCCGCTTTGTGCGCCGGAGCGGGCCGCGACCGCCGAGCGCGAGAACGAGCCGCTGACGGAGTAGGACTGGAAGAAGCTCCCGACGATGTTGGCCAGACCCTGGCCGATCAGTTCCTGATTCGGGTTCAGCTTCTCGCGCCGCTGGGCGGCGAGCGCGCGCGCGATGGAGGTCGCCTCCATGAAGCCGATCAGGGCCATCACGAACGCGGCGGGCAGCAGGGCCGGGATGACCTCCCAGTCCAGCACCGGTAGCTGCAGGCTGGGCAGTCCCTGGGGGATCGTGCCGACCACCTGGCCGCCGGAAGCGACAATGATGCGCTCCTCGTCGAAGCCGGACAGCCGCCATGGGCGGCCCTCGGCATCGGCATGCCAGGCGCGGTAGCGCGCCTGGCCGTCTGCGGTCTCGGTGCGCTCCAGGCGCACCTGGTGGGCTGTTATGCGCAGGTCGCTCAGTTCGCGCTTGAGTTGCGACTCGCGGACCTCCAGGCGGGCCACGCGCACCGCCAGGTCGGGTGATTCCTCGCCCGCCTTCTCGGCCTCCTTGAGTGCGCTGTTGGCCTCGCTCAACTCTTCCGACGTGGTACCCATCTCCGTGCGGGTTGCGGCGAGCTCCTGGTACAGGTTGCGCACGTCGGTGGCCTGGATCTGCCCATGCGTGATGCGTTCGTTGTTCTCGAAGCCGGTCAGGGCGCTGAGTAGCGTACCCAGCACGACGACCACCAGCACGCCCGGCAGGCGGGGCATGATCCGTCGCATCACCATGAGGGTGACCAGGGTGCCGGCGCCGAAGGCGATGGTCGGCCAGTGGGCCTCCCCCAGCTGGGCAATGACGCCGGCAAAGTCGGTCAGGAAGGCGCCGGTATCGGGCTTCGGGACATTGAAGAAGGTGTTGATCAGGGAGAGTCCGATGATCAGCGCCGCCGCGTTGGTGAAGCCGACGATGACCGGCTGGGAGACGAAGTTCATCAGGATGCCGAGGCGGAATACGCCCAGCAGAAGGCGCATGATGCCGACCATCAGCGCGAGCAGGATCGAGAGCTGGATAAAGTATTCGGTGCCGGCCACCGCGAACGGCGCGAGCGACGCGGCCGACAGCAGCGACAGCATCGCGACCGGCCCGGTATGCAGAAAGCGCGAGGAGCCCCACAGCGAGCCGACGATCGCCGGGATCGCCGAGGCGTACAGCCCGTACACCACCGGGAGGCCCGCGAGTGTGGCATAGGCCATGCCCTGGGGCACCAGGATCATGGCGACGCTGAGGCCGGCCATGACGTCGGCACGGACGGATTTCCCGGACATGGGAAACCAGGCGAGAAAGGGAAACAGGCGGTAGATCCGGTCGGTATTCATGTAGGTGGGGTGTTCCTTTTTTCGGATTCGGGCCAACGTGTTCGGCCCGGCCGCGATGCGCTGCGGCCGGGTCTGCAACTCGACGGGGATGACTAGCCCGCGGAGGGGAGCGCGGCGCCGGACGGCGCGGTCCGGGTGTCGCCCGGCCGCGGTTTGCGGGGTGCGGCGACCATGACCACCGGCAATTCCGCGGCCGTCTCGGTGGCAAGGATCTGGTGGCCGAGGTAGCCCTGTTCGTCGCAGACCAGGAAGTCCAGACGCAGACCGCGACCGAGGACCCGGCGCAGGGCCCGTTCCGGGTCGCCGGTCAGGGCCTCGATGTGAACGCCGTGCGGCAGGGGCCCAGTGTCACGAATGAAGCCGTCGATCAGCGCGCCTGCCTCGGCCTTGCCCAGAAAGGTCAGGACAACCAGCTCGGCATCCAGGCGCTCGCAGCTGTCGGCGGCATAGTCGAACACGGGGCGCGGGGCGAATGGCCCGACGAACAGGCCAATCCGCCGGCGCGGTGCGGGCTGCGCAGCGGCTTGAGGTGCGCTGACTGATGGCGGATTCGCGGTCGGGTTATCGTTTGCGAGCGCACGATACTTGTCGCCCATCGGTTGCATCTCGGCGAGGTCGGCATAGGCCAGGCCTTCGAGGATCTGTTTCATGGTGTGGCTCAGGGCAGGCATCGATGTCTCCGTTGTGGTTCGTCCACGAAGCCTCTATGCAGATCGCGTGCCACTCCATGAAAACAATGACTTATCCGGTTTGTGATGCGGTGCTGAGGAGGCGTGTGTTGCACCCTGTAACGTTTGACTAGGTGAGGGGCCGCGAATAGCGTTGCGGGCGACCATCCGGGCGTTGCAGAATGTAGCGTTCGCTATTGCAACGAGTAACGTTATGGGGCGCAGTCTGCGCAGCAAGGTCCGCTGGGTGTATGCCGGAGTGGTTGGGTTGGTGCTGGGTCTGGTGCTCGCGCAGTACATCGCGCTTTCGACCATCGAGACGCGGCTGCAACAGGGGGACGTGGTAGCCGAGCTGTTGCAGGACAGTCTCGAGATGCGCCGCTTCGAGAAGAAGTTCTATGGCTCCGGGGAGCATGGGGACCTGGCTGCGGCGCGGGACCATGCCGAGGCGGCGCTGGAACGGGTGCGCGAGAACGAGGCGGCGCTGGCGCAACATGCGCGCCCCGGCGAGCTCGACGAGTTACAGGCCGTTCTGGAGCTGTATCGCACGGGGCTGGGCCGGTATCCCGGGCTGGCGGGTGAGCGGCGCGAGCAGCTGGTCGAGTCCATTCGCAACGCCGGCGGCGAGGCCTCGGCGCTGACCAAGGTGCTGAGTCAGCGCGAGCGCGAGAACCTGCGCACCGGGGTTCAGGTATCACGTACGGAATTGCTGCTGGCGACGAGTATCGTGCTGGTGCTGGTCCTTCTGGGCGGCTGGTGGCTGGCGCGGCGGATCCTCGCCCCGCTGCGCTCGGTAGAGGACCAGCTGCGGGCGATCGGGGCGGGGTCGCGCAGGCGTCTGACCGCGCCCAACCAGGATCGTGAACTGGTGTCCTTTACCCACGCCTTCAATGCGATGCTGGATGAGCTGGATGCGCGGAGCCAGGATCTGCGCCGTTCCGAGCGGCTGGCGGCCCTGGGGGTGCTGGTATCGGGTGTAGCCCACGAGTTGAACAACCCCTTGGGCAATATCTCCACGGCACTGCAGCTGGTCGCGGAGGAAGGGCGGGGCGGTGATCCGGCCTTGCTGGAAGAGTGGCTGCAGCAGGCCGAGGGCGAGACGGCGCGGGCGCAGAACATCGTGCGCGGACTGCTCATGTATTCGCGCCAGCAGCCTCGGAGCCCCAAACGGGAGGAGTGCCGCTCGCTGCAGACCATCCTGGACGGGGCACTCGATCTGATCCGTGCCACGCTCCCTGCGGATCAGGTGACCATGCGAGTGGATGATGCCCTCCAGGTCACCGTGGACCCCGAGCGGTTGCAGCAGGTGTTCGTGAACCTGTTACGCAATGCCTTCGAGGCAGGGGGCGACGACGTAGAAGTCCACATCCAGGCCCAGCGGGGCCGCCTGGCGGACCTGAGGCCGGGTCCCGGCGGGCATGTGGTCGGCGATCTTGTGGTGCACGGCCAGGATTCGACCCCGGTCGTGCGGATTTCGATCGACGACGACGGCCCGGGGATCCCGGACGCGGCGCTGGATCACGTATTCGAGCCGTTTTACCGCGGACGGGACGAGGGGAGCGGTTCGGGCCTGGGCCTGTTCGTGGGCCAGGAAATCGTCCAGGACCACGGAGGGGCAATCGGCGTCAGTCGCTGCCCGATGGGCGGGACGCGGTTCCAGGTCTGGCTGCCCTGCGAATGCGGGGACCGCGCATGAGTCGCGAGGACAACGGTCATCGGACGTCTCCGGCCGGCGAAATGCGGGAGGCGCGCCTGCTGGTGATTGACGACGAGCCGATTGCCTGCCGCCAGCTGGAGCAGGTCTTTCGGCATTCCCCGTATTCTGTGACGACCCGCGAGGAGGGAGCGACGGGTTTGCGCGCACTGGAGCAGGAGCGCTTTGACGCCGTCCTGACCGACCTGCGCATGGCCGGGGTGGACGGTATGGAGATCCTGCGCCGGGCGCGCGAGCTGGATCCGGACTTGGCGGTGATCATGATCACCGGGCACGCCACCCTGGACTCCGCGGTGGAGGCGATGAAGGCCGGGGCCTTCCACTACATTGCCAAGCCGTTTCGTATCGACGAGGTGCGCGAGGTCGTGGCCAAGGCGGTGGAATTCACCCGCCTGCGGCGCGACAACCGCACCCTGCGCGATCAAGTGGACCAGGGCGGGCGCAAGGCGACCCTGGTGGCACAGGACACGGCCATGCAGCGGTTGCTGGAGACCGCGCGCCAGATTGCGCCCACCGACTGCAATGTGGTGCTGACGGGCGAGAGCGGGACCGGCAAGGAGTTGCTGGCGCGCTACATCCATAACCACAGCGCGCGGGCCGAGGGGCCGTTTCTCGCGGTCAACTGCGGGGCACTGCAGGACGAACTGCTGAGCAGCGAGCTGTTCGGCCACGAGAAGGGCGCGTTCACCGGGGCCACCCAGCAGAAGAAGGGCCTGTTCGAGACCGCGGCGGGGGGCACACTGTTCCTCGACGAAGTCGCCGAGACCAGTCCGGCGATGCAGGTGAACCTGTTGCGGGTCCTGCAGGAACGCGAAGTGCTGCGGGTCGGCGGGCGGACGCCGATCCCGGTGGATGTGCGAGTGATCGCCGCCAGCAACCGGCGCCTGGATCGTGCGGTGGATCGTGGCGAGATGCGCGAGGACCTGTATTTCCGTCTGAACGTGGTGAACCTGCTGCTGCCACCGCTACGCGATCGGCGCGACGATATCCCGCTGCTGGCCTACTACTTCCTCAAGCGCCACGCCTTGTCGATGGGCAAGCGCATCGACGACATCGAGCCGGAGGCGCTGGAGCGCCTGGTCGAGCATGACTACCCCGGGAACGTGCGCGAGCTGTCCAACATTATCGAACGCGGGGTGGCACTGGCACGTACGGCGAATCTGACCCTGGCCGATCTGCCGCGCGCCCTGCGCGAGACCCGCGCCCGCGTAGTGCACGAGGACGCGGCCCCGCTGCGGACGCTGGAAGAGCAGGAGGTGTTGCAGATCCGTCAGGCGCTGGAGCAGACCGGAGGCAACCGCACCCGGGCTGCGCGGCTGCTGGGCATTGACCGCGTGTCGCTGTGGCGCAAGATCAAGCGTCTGGGCATCGAGTAGCCGAGGCGACGTGATGTCAGTCTGCGACCGGTTCCAGCAGCAGCGCCGCGAGCGGCGGGAGGTGCAGGTAGAGCGTGGCGGGATGGCCGTGACGTTCGAGCGGCTCGGCGTAGGCCTCTGCCGGGCCGCGTGAGCCACCGCCGTAGACTTCCGCATCCGTGTTCAGGGTGACCCGCCAGCGCCCGGCATGCGGTGCGGGTACCGGATAGGCCGCGCGTTCCATGGGCGTCAGGTTCAGCACCACGACCACCTGGCGACCCTGGTGGTCGCGGCGCACGAAGCTGAGCGTGGAGTGCCCGGCGTCGTCGCAGTCCAGCCAGTCGAAGCCGTCCGGCTCGAATTCGCGGGCGTGCAGGGCCGGGTCTTCGCGGTACACCCGGTTGAGGTCGCGCACCAGATTCTGCAGGCCCTGGTGCAGGGGGTACTGCAGCACGTACCAGTCCAGCTCGCGATCCTCGGACCATTCGGGGCCCTGGCCGAACTCCTGGCCCATGAACAGCAGCTTCTTGCCGGGGTAGAGCCACTGCCAGCTGTAGAGCAGGCGCAGGTTGGCGTGCTGCTCCCACTCGTTGCCGGGCATGCGCCCGCGCAGGCTGCGTTTTCCGTGCACCACCTCGTCGTGCGAGAACGGCAGGACGAAGTTCTCGCTGTAGGCGTAGAGCTGGCCGAAGGTGAGCTGGCCATGGTGGTGGGTGCGGTAGATCGGGTCCATGCCGAAATAGGTCAGGGTGTCGTGCATCCAGCCCATGTTCCACTTCATGGTGAAGCCCAGCCCGCCCATGGACGGTGGGCGGCTGACACCCGGCCAGGCGGTCGATTCCTCGGCGATCATGGCGACGCCGGGGTGGCTGGTCTGGACGGTCTCGTTGAGGTGGCGCAGGAAGTCGATCGCCTCGAGGTTCTCGTTGCCGCCGTGGATGTTGGGCAGCCAGTCCTCGCCTTCGCGGTCGTAGTCGCGGTAGAGCATGGAGGCCACGGCGTCCACGCGCAGGCCGTCGAGGTGGAAGTCCTCGACCCAGCACAGCGCACTGGAGAGCAGGAAGTTGCGGACCTCGGGGCGCGAATAGTTGAAGATCAGCGTGCCCCAGCCACGATGCTCGCCGATGCGCGGGTCGGCATGTTCGTACAGCGCCGTGCCGTCGAAGCGCGCCAGCGCGAACTCGTCGCGCGGGAAGTGGCCCGGGACCCAGTCGAGGATCACGCCCAGTCCGGCCTGGTGGGCCTGGTCGACGAAGTAGCGAAAGTCGTCCGCGTTGCCGAAGCGCGAGGTGGGGGCGAAAAACCCCGTGCTCTGGTAGCCCCAGGAGCCGTCGAACGGGTGCTCGGTGATCGGCAGCAACTCGAGGTGGGTGAAGCCCAGGTCGCGCGCGTAGGGCACCAGACGCTCGGCCAGGTCGCGGTAGTTGGGCCATTCGCCCTCCGGGCTGCGCTGCCAGGAGCCTAGGTGCACCTCGTAGATGCTCATGGGCCGGTGCTTCCAGGCCTCGGGGTCGCGATTGCGCATCCAGTGGTCGTCGTCCCAGGCGTAGCTGCTGGGGGGCTGGATCCGCGAGGCCGTCTCGGGGCGGAGCTGGTAGGCGCGGGCGTAGGGATCGGCCTTCAGGTGCAGACTGCCCTGGTCGCGGTTGCGGATCTCGAACTTGTACAGCGTCTCCGTGGCCAGGTCCGGGATAAAGAGCTCCCATATGCCGCTGCCGGGGTGGACGGTCATTGGGTGGCAGCGGCCGTCCCAGCGGTTGAAGTCGCCGACCACCGAGACGCGCTCGGCGTTGGGCGCCCAGACGGCAAAGCGCACGCCGTGGATGCCGTCGCGGGTGAGCGGATGGGCACCCAGCATGCGGTGGGCATGCCAGTGGCGGCCTTCGGCGAACAGGTGGCGGTCGAATTCGGGGATGTCCGGCGCGAAGGCCCAGGGATCGACCTGCTGCAATGTTGTCGTGCCACCCTCGGGCTGCCAGTCCAGTTGCGGGTGCGCGGGGAGGTCGTCCGCCGACCCCTGCCAGAGGAACAACCCCGGGAACCCGGCAGCCGGTTCCAGCGTCGCGAGACGACCGTCAAAAAGTGTGATGGACGCCGCGCTCGCATGTGGCAGCCAGGCCCGGTAGCAGGTGGTTTGTTGATCCAGCGCATGGCGCCCGAGGACGCGGTGGGGATCATGTAGCCGCGCCTCGGTCAGGCGTCCTAACGAATCGGCGACGGAACGGGTGCATTTGTCGGGGGCTGTTGCCATACTCGGATCCAACTCGCATTTCGTATGTGGAACGACGGAATTCGGGTTTACGGTCTCTAGTACAACATGACTAAGCAAGGAAGGGTGCATGACTCCGCAACCGCAACGCTACGTTAGCCGCCTGACGCGGGAGACCCTGGCCCTGATCCTGGCCGGCGGGCGCGGCTCGCGACTGAAACAACTGACGCTGTGGCGGGCCAAGCCGGCCGTGCCCTTTGGCGGCAAGTTCCGCATTATCGATTTCCCCCTGTCCAACTGCATCAACTCGGGCATCCGTCAGGTGGCGGTGGTGACCCAGTACAAGGCGCACTCGCTGATCCAGCACATGCAGCGCGGCTGGAGCTTCCTGCGCGGGGAATTCGGCGAATTCATCGAGCTGCTGCCGGCGCAACAGCGCATCGAGACTTCCTGGTATGCGGGAACGGCCGATGCGGTCTACCAGAACATCGACATTATCCGGCAGCACAATCCGAGCTACGTGCTGATCCTGGCCGGGGACCACATCTACAAGATGGACTACGGCCAGATGATCGCCTTCCACGTGGAGAGCGGCGCGGACATGACCGTGGGCTGCCTGGAGGTCGAGCAAGAACGCGCCAAGGCCTTCGGGGTGATGGGCGTGGATGCCGCCAGCCGCATTACCTCGTTTGCCGAGAAGCCGGAGGAGCCGGCGCTGATCCCCGGCAGCAAGACCCACTCGCTGGCCTCCATGGGGATCTACGTGATCAATACCGACTTCCTGTTCGAGCAGCTGATCAAGGATGCCGACGACACCTTCTCCAGTCACGACTTCGGCAAGGACATTATCCCCGAGATCATCGAGCGGAATCAGGTGATGGCCTACCCGTTCCGCGACGAGCAGGGCGTGCGCCAGGGCTACTGGCGTGATGTGGGGACCATCGACTCGTACTGGCAGGCCAACCTGGAGCTGATCGGCGTGACCCCGGAACTCAACCTGTACGATTCGGAATGGCCGATCTGGACCTACCAGGAACAGCTGCCGCCGGCCAAGTTCGTGTTCGACGACGAGGACCGGCGCGGCATGGCGATCGATTCCATGGTCTCCGGCGGCTGCATCATTTCCGGCAGTACCGTGCGCCACTCGCTGCTGTTCTCCAACGTGCAGGTGAACGCCTGCGCCACGGTCGAGGACTCGGTGATTCTGCCGAGCGTCACCATTGGCGAGAACTGCGTGATCCGCAACGCGGTGATCGACAAGGGCTGCAAGGTGCCGGACGGGACCGAGATCGGGGTGGACGACGAGGCGGATGCCCGCGACTACTTCGTCTCTCCGGGCGGAGTGCGCGTGGTCACGCCGGAAATGCTGGGCCAGGCCACTCATCATGTCCGCTGAATCCGGCAGTTCCACTGCGCTCGCCACGCAGCCGCCGCAGCTCGATGTGGTGTTGTGCTGGCACATGCACCAGCCGCAATACTACGACTCGGGCGCGGGTGAGTACGTGTTGCCGTGGACCTACCTGCACGCATTGAAGGACTACACCGACATGGCCGCGCACCTGGAGGCCTGCCCCCAGGCGCGCGCGGTGGTGAACTTCGCCCCGATCCTGCTGGAGCAGATTGCCGATTACGGCGAGCGGCTGGAGAGCGGCATCGGCAACCGCTCGAGCTTCGGTGATCCGGTGCTGGATCTGCTGCAGATGGACATCGTGCCGGTGGACCCGGTGCAGCGCCGCGAGATCCTGCGTGTCTGCCTGCGGGCGCATGCCCCGCGGATGATCGAGCCGTTCCCGCTGTTCGAGCGCCTGGCGGCCCTGGCGCGCCAGGCGCTGGAGGATCCGGTGCTGCTGGCGCATCTGGACACCCGCTACTTCCAGGACCTGGCGACCTGTTACCACCTGGCCTGGCTGGGGGAGACGGTGCGTCGGGCGTATCCGGAGGTGCAGGGCTGGCTGAAGGCGGACACGGGGTTCAATCGCGATGTCCGCGGACGGTTGCTGAAACTGATCCGGGACGAGGTCAAGGCGATCCTGCCGCGCTACCGTGCGCTGGCGGAGCAGGAGCGGGTGGAGCTGTCGTTTACCCCGTATGCCCACCCGATCATGCCGTTGCTGCTGGATCTGGGTTCCGCTCGCGATGCGATGCCGGATATTGCCCTGCCACAGGCCCCGGTCTACCCGGATGGCGAGGCCCGCGTGCGCTGGCACATCGAACGTGGGCTGGAGGTGTTCGAGCAGTATTTCGGCTTTCGTCCGCGTGGCTGCTGGCCGTCGGAGGGGGGCATCAGCGAGGCGACCGTGCGCCTGCTGGATGACTACGATATTTGCTGGACGGCCAGTGGCCAGACGGTGCTGGGTAACAGCCTGGCCGCAGCGGGTCAGACGGCCGAATCCAATACCGGATCGGCGGAACAGGAGGGCTGGCTGCACCGACCTTATCGGTTGGCGGATGCCAAAACCGAGATGTTTTTCCGTGATGACGGGCTGTCCGATGCCATCGGTTTTCGTTATGCCGACTGGCATGCCGACGACGCAGTCGGCGATTTCGTCCATCACCTGGAGAATATCGCCTCCGTTTCGCCCGAGGGTGGCGTGGTGGCCGTCATCCTGGATGGCGAGAACGCCTGGGAATACTACCCGGACAACGGCTTCCATTTCCTGCGGGCGTTGTATGAGCGCCTGGCGGAAAACCCGAGGCTGAACCTGTGCACCTTTTCGGACGTCTGCCAGCGCACTGGCCCGCGGGCCGACCGGGGCGAACTGTCCGGACTGGTGGCGGGCTCCTGGGTCTACGGGACCTTTTCCACCTGGATCGGCGATCCGGACAAGAACCTGGGCTGGGACCGCCTGATCGAGGCGTGGACCGCGGTGGACCAGGCGATTGCCCGGCATCCCGCGCTGGATACGCCGGCCCTGCGCAAGCAGCTGGCGGTGTGCGAGGGCTCTGACTGGTGCTGGTGGTTCGGGGAATACAACCCGGCCGGCTCGGTCAGCGACTTCGAACAGCTCTACCGCCGCCACCTGGCGCGGCTGTACCAGCTGGCAGACCTTGAAGTGCCCGAGTCACTGGGCGAGGTGCTCTCGGTCGGGGGTGGTGATCCCGCCTCCGGCGGCACCATGCGCAAGGGGCAGTAACCGATGGAGGCGGGCGAAGAACACTGTAATCCCCTGATGCAGCGCCGGCGGGCCGGTGTGTTGCTGCATCCGGCCTCACTGCCGGGCCCGGGCCCGGTGGGGACGCTCGGGCAGGAGGCCTTCCGGTTTCTGGACTGGGCGCGGGATGCCGGGTTCAGCCTGTGGCAGATCCTGCCGTTGCATCCGCCGCAGGAGGACGGTTCGCCCTACGCCAGTATCTCCGCCTTCGCCGGCGATGTGCGCCTGATCGACCCGCAACGGTTGGCCGCACGGGCGGGGCTGGATGCGGACGACGGGCCGGTCGAGACCCTGCTGCAACAGGCGCGGGAGCGGCTGGGGCAGGCGGGCGAGGGCTGGGCGCAGGCCTACCAGGCCTTCCTTGATGCCCAGGGTCCGGTCTGGCTGGATGATTTTGCCCGTTTCGTGGTCATCTGCGGCCGCGAGGACGGCCGCCCCTGGTGGGAATGGCCGGCCGCATTGCGCGATCGCGATCGGGCCGCCCTGGCGGCCGTGGAGGCCGAAGCGGCCCAGGCCCTGGAGGCCGTGCGCTTCGCCCAGTTCGTCCTGTTCGACCAGTGGCAGGATGTACGCGAGCATGCACGCAAGCAGGACATCCTGATCCTCGGCGACATGCCGATCTTCGTGGCCCACGACTCGGCCGAGGTCTGGGCCCACCGCGACCTGTTCGACCTGGACGCCACGGGGCATCCGCAGACCGTGGCCGGCGTGCCGCCGGATTACTTCTCCGCGACCGGGCAGCGCTGGGGCAATCCGCATTACCGCTGGGATCGTCTTGCCGAGCGCGGATACGACTGGTGGGTGGAGCGCATGCGCTGGACGCTGGAGACAGTGGATGCCGTGCGCATCGACCACTTCCGCGGCTTCGAGGCGAGCTGGGCGGTCCCGGCAAGCGAGCCGGATGCGACTCAGGGCCACTGGGTGCCGGGGCCGGGCGCCGACTTCTTCGAGCAATTGCAGGCTCGTTTGGGTGTGTTGCCGCTGCTTGCGGAGGACCTGGGCGTGATCACGCCGGAGGTCACCGAACTGCGCCTGCGTTTCGATCTGCCGGGCATGCGCATCCTGCAGTTCGCCTTCGAAGGAGGGGAGGACAACCCCTATCTGCCGGCGAACCACGATGAACTGAGTGCGGTGTATACCGGGACCCATGACAACGACACCACGCTGGGCTGGTTTCGCTCCCTGGAGCCGGCCATGCAGGAGCATGTGATCGGGACACTGGATGAGGGCCCGGCCGAGGAGATGCCCTGGCCGCTGATTCGTGCGGCCTGCCGTTCACCGGCCCAGCTTGCGATCCTGCCGATGCAGGACGCCCTGCACCTGGGATCGGAGGCGCGCATGAACACCCCCGGAACAGTCGGTAACGGCAACTGGAGCTGGCGCTTTGGCTGGAACCAGCTGCCCGATGGACAGACCGAGGCGCTGCGCGCGCTGGCGCAGGAGACGGGTCGCCTCGACTGACGGTCCGCCGGCCCGGACATGAAAAAAGCCCGGTCCCTTTGCAGGGGCCGGGCTTTCTTTGTTACCGGGCTGGTTGCGCGATTAGCGCATCATGCCGCCCTGACCACCCTGTTGCTGCTGCATCTGTTGCTGCATTTGCTGCATGCGCTCGATTACGTCGTCGATATCGGCGTTCTCCTGGCGCATGGCGGCCATCAGGTCTTCACGCAGGGATTCCTGCGCCTGACGAATTTCCTGGTCTTCCGCGACGGCCTGCTGTGCTTCCTGCAGATTCATCTGCGCCTGCTGCACGTCTTCGGACTGAATGACTTCCTGACGTTGCTCCGCGCTTAGATCGGGGTCGCGCAGCTGCTCTTCGGCGGATTCCAGGGTCTCCAGATCCCGGCGCGGCTGGTAGCCGGCGGCCTCCATCTTGTCCAGCACCAGGTTCTCCAGTTCTTCACCCTTCTGTTCCAGCTGGGGGTTGTTCTCGATGGCCTGCTGCTGGGTCTCGGCGAGGGTCTGCTGGAGCTGCTGCATCTCCATCTGCGGGTTGCCGCCCTGGCCACCCTGCATGCCCATGCCGCCCTGACCTTGCCCCTGACCCATGCCCTGGGCGATGGCGAGTGGGCTGGCCAGCGCGAGCGCGGCGGCGGCAATCAGTCCGGCGAGGGACTGGGAACGAATCTTCATAAAGTTTCTCCTTGTGAATACACGTATATCGTAGTCAACGGCACTTAACCCCAGCTTAACAAGCGTGGCCGAATCATGCGGGCCCGCCCGGGTGCCAGCTCACCCGGTCGCCGACGCGAAGGATCCCGGAATGCGCGACTTCAAGGCAAATCCCGCTGTCGAGACCGAGGGCTCGCGCGAGGTTGTCGCCCACTAGCTGGTTGAGATACCCACAGGGCGGGCGTGGCCGTCCGATCTTCAGGACCGCCTCTCCGATCCGAAGAAAGCCACTCTGGCGGGGTATGCGGTACCAGTCGGAGACCACGAGGTTGCGGCGATGTTCCCCGGGGGCGATCGGGCGGCCGCGTCGCTGTGACGCCCGTTGCAGTTCCGGGGCCGTGATCAGTGTGACCGGGCAGCTCTCGACCGCATGCCAGTGCCCGCGATGGGTGGCGTAGCGATCGCCCCGGAGTCCGCTGCCGGCGATGGCTTCGATGGACTCGATCGAATCCATCGGGTCGCCAGCCGCGGCACAGACGTGGATTGCCTGCAGGTGCGCGACGGGCAGACCGAACCACTCCGGGCGCCAGGCACGCAGTCGGTGGATCATTGCGGGGGGTCTCCTGTGCGGCTGAACAGGGCGATATCGGGGGCAGGCAGGTCCAGTGTGCACCCCAGGCGGGTGGCAAGCCACTGGAGTGTGGCCGGGCCGTAGAAGGCGACATGGGTGGGGTCGCGGCGATAGTGCCAGCGACGAAAGCCGGCCGCCGCAGGTGGCCATTCGGTCATCACGGCCAGGACCCCGCCGGGGCGCAGTCCCGCGACCATGGTTCCCAGCGTGTTCAGGGGCGTGTGCAGGTGTTCCAGGACCTCGGTGCAGGTAAGGATGTCCCAGCCGTCGTCGGGCGGATCGGGTTGTGCGGGGGCAAAGGCTGGGTCCCAGAACGCCATCGTGTAGCCGCAGCCTTGTAGCAACCCGGCGAGCACGGGTTGCGGGCCACAACCCCAGTCGAGTCCGTGGGCCGGGGGTGGCCGCGCCTTGACCAATGGTTCGATCAGCCGCTGCAGATGGGCGCGGTAGCCGGGATCATCCGGCCGGTTCTCGTGGGTGCGGTAATACGCCCGTTCCACCTCGCGGCGCGGCCAGGCGTTGCGTTCCAGCGCGATCACGCCGCAGTGCTGACAGCGGCGATAGTCTCCGGGCGAGGCGTCGCCGATGCCGCGGTGGTGAAACGGCCGGGTGGGCTGCCCGCACAACGGGCAGGCGTCCGGGGCGGGAACGGTCATCGGCGCAGGTACCGGAACCACGAGGCGATGTTCAGCAGGCTCATCAGCGACTGCGACAGGTAGGTATAGGCCGCCGCCTTCAGGATGCGTTCGGCATGCGGGTAGTCGGGCGGGTGCAGGTAGTTGCCCTCGCGCAGCATCGGCATGGCACGGCGGAAGCTGGCGTCGAACTCGGTGGGCAGGGTGATGAAGTGGACCAGTGCGGCCAGGCCCATGGACAGCACCCCGGCCAGGAAGAACAGGATCCCCGGCGCCGGGTGCCGCGCCAGCAGCGTAATGAACGGAATGGCGACCAGCAGCCAGGCGCCGATTTGCTGGCCGTAGCGCGTCATTCCGACCAGCGTGCTGCGCATGCGCAGTGGCGCATAGCCCTGGGCGTGCTGCACGGCGTGGCCGACCTCGTGGGCGGCCACGGTAATCGCCGTCAGCGAGTGGCCGTCGTGGTTCTCCGGTGACAGGCGCACGGTGCGCGCGGCAGGGTCGTAGTGATCGCCGTCCTTCGTGGTTTCCACCTGGACCTTGTGCAGTCCGTGGCGGTCCAGCAGCTCGCGCGCCAGCTCCGCGCCGGTGCCATCGTAGCGGTCCGCCGGGCGGTGGTATTTCTTCATGGTGTGGCGGACCCACCAGCCGGGTGTCCAGGCAACGAGCAGGAGCAGAGGCACAAGCAGGATCAGGAGACGCATGCGCTCATGATCTCCCGAAGCCCGAGCCGTCGGAAAGAGCCAGCGTCTCCCTGGGGCCTTGGGAGCGGGGTCGCCCGCGAAGCGCCTGCCCGGGAGTGGCCGCGGCAGGGGGGATTCGAGTGCGCGCCCCGCTCACGGACAAGCGCTTCAGTCGTCGGCCTCGTCGTAGTCGCCCTTGTGCTTCGGATTTGGGCGCGCCCGCCGGTCATCCGAGTAGTCGTCGCCATCCTGCTCGTTGGCGGGTTTCTCCTGCAGAAGCCGTAGATTGGCTGCCGGGGCGCCGCCGTCCTTCTCCTGACCGAAGTAGATGGTCTGGTGCGGGAACGGGATCTCGATGCCGGCGGCGTCGAAGTGCTTCTTGACCAGGCGGTTGAACGCGCGGCCCAGGCCGAACTGGGTGCCCGGCAGGGTCTTGATCCGGACCCGCACGTTGACCGAGCTGTCGGCCAGTGCGGTGACACCGTGCACCTCCATCTCGTCGAGGATGTTGGGTCCCTGGTCGGGATCCTGCTGGAGTTCCTTGAAGGCCTCGCGCAGGCGCACGATGACCTCGTCGATGTCCTCGCGATAGGCGACGCCGTATTCGCCGACGTGGTAGGCGAACTCGCGCATGTAGTTCGCGACCGCATCCACCGACGAGAACGGGATCAGGTGGTAGGTCCCGGAGAGGTCGCGTACGCCGAGCGAACGGATGGTCAGGCGTTCCACCACGCCCGTGGTGCCGGCCACCGTGACGATGTCGCCGACGTTGATGGCGTTCTCCAGCTGGATGAAGACGCCGGTGATCACGTCCTGCACCAGTTTTTGCGCCCCGAAACCGATCGCCAGGCCGAGGACACCGGCACCGGCCAGTAGCGGGCCGATGTTCACGCCGATCTCGGCGAGCACGATCATGGTGGTCATCACGATCAGCACGATGGCCATGGCGTTGCGGAAGATCGTCAGCAGGGTGGTCTCGCGGGCGGTCGGCCCGCCGCCACCGGTGTTCGGGTTCATGCGGTGCTCGACCCAGCTGGCAAAGACCAGCCAGATGGCCAGCACGCCCAGCAGGATCAGCGCCACCGAGATCGCGGTGCCCAGCACCGCCATGCCCATATCCGAGGCCAGCCATGTGGTCAGACTGAACGCACCCCAGGCATCCGCGACCACGGCCAGCACGACCAGCAGGATCACCAGGCGCATCACCTTCAGCGCATTGGGGATGTAGGAGTTCAGGCGCAGCTCCAGCGACGGGAACTTCTCCCGGGTCTCTTCGGGCACCCGAATCCGGCGGCCGATCAACTGGGTCAGCAGGTTGGCGACGAAGATGCCCACGAAGATGGCGAGCAGGGTCTGTCCGGTCGCCTTGGCCATGAAGGGGAGCGCATCTTCCGGCCGGGTGATGCTGACCACGGCCAGGGCCAGGAAGTAGATCAGGGCGATCCAGTGCCAGAAGTTCGCCAGCAACGAGATCACGATGCGGGTGAAGGCGTACTGCGCCCTGTTGGCCAACCTGATCAGGCGGTCATGCACCCGGGTGCGGTTCTGCAGGATGATCACGGCGGCGTAGAGGAAGGCCGTTAGCATCACGATCAGCCCCAACGAGCGCCCCGCCTCGGAGGAGATCTGGTTGTTGGTGATCGGGACCAGCAGCAACAGGCCGTAGCCGATATACCCCACGATGCGGGCCAGCCAGGCGTTCCAGTAGGCGGCCTCGTCCCCGGCCATCGGCAGCAGGCGCAGGCCGTGGTAGCGAGTCGCGAAGATCAGGCGCAGGGCCGCCTTGGTCACCTCGATCAGCAGGAATGCGTTCAGGAACAGCGAGTACCGGGTGTTCATCTCGCCCGAGTCGCCCAGCACGAACAGCGCCAGTGCATAGCCGGCCAGCCAGGCGAGGATCACGACGAGGAAGTCGATCGCCGCGGCCAGGACCACGGCCGGTAGCGCCCGCATGAGCCGCATATGCTCGGCCGCATTCAAGGCCCAGCGATCAAGTCGGGTGAACAACGGCGCGCCCAGCCTTCGCAGTATCAGGAACACCACCACGGTGAACACGATGACGAAGGCGAGATCCAGTACCGCCAGCCCGAACACGGTGGGCTCGACTCCGCGCACGCGCTCGGCGATATCCACTGCGATGTCGTTCAGGGCCCGGACCTCGGCCACGGTGCCTTCGGCCAGCGACTGGGTGAGCTGGGCAATCTGGCGCGCCACGGATTCGCTGTCGCCGGTTTCGACCGGCAGGTTATTCGTGGCGGCGTCCTCCGCGCTGGAGCCGTCGCCGGAGCGCAGGGCCTCGAGCAAGTCTTCGCGGGCCTCCTCGTTCTCCAGTGCGTCGATGAGCATCTGGCGCAGATCGCTGCCGGAATCCTGCTGACCGGTGCCCTGTGCGGACGCGGCCCCGAGGGGCAGGATCAGTAGGAGCGCGAAAAGCACCAGCAGGCGGGAGAAGTCGATACGCGGCGCGCGCAGATGGGTCACGGAAAACCTCCATGTCTGGGAGGGACATCCTTGCGAGCCCCCGGTACGGTCAGTCAGTCCGAGGCAGTCTAAAGGCTGGAAGTTCCGTGCCACAATTTCGGTGGCCTGCGCACAGGCTTTATTCCAGCAGCATCGGATCCAGCCAGGCGATGCCGAGCTGGGCCATCTGCTGCTCGACCCAGACGATCCGCCGGTCAAGGTTGGGTCCCGGGCGGACCGGGTTCATGCGGCCGGGGCTGGGCAGGATGGCTGCCAGGCGCGCGGACTGGTGGCGATCGAGCTCGGTGGCGGAGATCCCGAAGTAGTGTTGGGCGGCGTTCTCGATGCCGTAAATGCCGGGACCCCATTCGGCCAGATTGAGGTAGATCTCGAGGATGCGCCGCTTCGGCCAGAGGGTCTCCATGCCGAAGGTGAACCCGGCCTCCAGCGTCTTGCGTGCCCAGGAGCGGCCGTGCCACAGAAAGAGGTTTTTCGCGGTTTGCTGGCTGATGGTGCTGGCTCCGCGCAGGCGCCCGCCGCGGGCGTGATCGCTGAGCGCCTGGCGCACCGAGCCCCAGTCGAAGCCGCGGTGGTTGGGGAAGTGCTGGTCCTCGGCCGCGATCACCGCCAGCATCAGATGGCGGGGCAGATCGTCCAGGCGTTGCCAGTCCGGGCGCCGGTTGGAGGCGGTTTGCCAGTCGGTTGCCACCACCATGGCCATGCCGTAGGGCGGGTCGATCCGGGCGAAGAGCACCACCAGGGCGAGCATTGCCCCGATTCCCAGCGCCAGGACGAATGCGGCCAGCCCGCCCGTCCAGTAGAGCAACCGCCGGAGCGGGCGGCGCTTGCGGCGCGCGGCCACTACGGTCTCCCCCCTTGGCGGTGGGCGTGCGGATGGATGACTGTCCGGACACGTGGATTCATGGGCTGAAAGGATAACGCCTGCGCTCGGCGGGCGGGATGGGGCGTGCCCTTTCTTCCCGCCTGGAAGCACGCGCGGCGAACTGTTTTGCGGTTTCGTGGCCCAATGACGAAGGGGTGAGAAGGACGACCCCGGAATTCGCCTTAACAAGCCAACCGTTCGCGAAGGAGAGAGCCATGGACGTATTGCCCTATCGCTATGTCACCCCGAGCGGCGAGGCCGTGTCCTTCGATTTTTATCTGCATCCCGAGACCGGCTCGGCGGTGCGGGTACAGCAGTTGCTGGATCGCCTGACCGACACGCTGGACAGCGAGATCGGCGTGCTGGGCGATACCTGCAATGGCGACGTGCTGCAAGCGCTGGCAATGGCCCTGGCCGTGCGCACGGAGATGATCCCGGCTAACCCCGAGATGACCCAGGATCTGGCGCGTGATGTGGTCGAGCGGGCGCTCAGATCCCTCGATGGCGCCCGGCACCAGCAGACCGGGCCGGTGGGGCATGCCTGAAAACCACCAGGACCAATACTCCGAGGCCCCGGGACGACCGGTGGTGTTCTTCGACGGCGGCTGTCCGCTTTGCCGGCGTGAGATCGGCCACTATCAGCGGCTCGACACCGCGGGCGCGATCGATTGGCGTGATATCCATGCCGATGCCACACCGCTCGACGCCTGGGGGATTACCTGGGATCGTGCGATGCAGCGCATGCATGCCGTAAGCGCCGACGGGCGCATTCGCAGCGGCGCCTGGGCCTTCGTGCTGGTCTGGCGGCACCTGCCATATTACCGCTGGCTTGGCGGTGTGCTGCATCGCCTGCCGCCGATCGTCTGGCTGATGGATCGCGTCTACAACGTGATTGCGCGTTATCGCTGGCGCTCGCGCTGCGACGATGGGGTCTGTCACCCGGACCGTTAAGGAGACGCTGATTTAATCGCACGTCCGCGTTGGTACCCCCTGTTTTCCGAGACAAGGCGCGTCGTGCAGCGGGTAGTGGTTCTACCCGCAAGCGGCGCAACGCAGGATCGGGGAACAGGGGGCACCAACCCCACAAGCCATTGAAAGCAGGGGCTCGGCCGCTTTTGCGTGGGAACTGCGTTGCGGTTCCCTTGTGCAGAATGACTGCACGGCAGTCACCGCGCCTTGTTCGCACGCAAAAGCGACTCGAGCGCGGACGCGCGATTAAATCAGCGTCTCCTTAAGGTGGCCCACGCCAAGCCGCATCTACCGGAGAAGACCTGTGCGGTATGCGGCCGCCCGTTCGCCTGGCGGCGCAAATGGGCCCGGTGCTGGGATGAGGTTCGCTACTGTTCGGACGCCTGCCGGCGTCGCCGTTCGGGGAAGATCGCGTGACGACGCGCTTTGTCGTTCTGGTGTTCTGGATCGCCGCGCTGGCGGTGCCTCTGCCACTGGTGGCGGGCGATCTGGCGGATGAACGCGCGATCGTCGCGCAATTACAGGAACCCCACCGCATCCTGCTGCTGCGCCATGCCCTGGCGCCCGGCATCGGTGACCCGTCGGGCTTCGATGTGGATGACTGCGCCACGCAGCGCAACCTGTCGGCTGAAGGGCGCGCGCAGGCGCGCGCCAGTGGGGAGCGCCTGCGCGCGGCGGGCCTGGAGTCGATCCGGGTGTTCGCGGGCCCGTGGTGCCGCAATGTCGATACCGCGGCGCTCCTGGGGTTCGGTGAGCCCGTGGTGCTGGAGGCGCTGGGCTCGGTGTTTCGCACTAATGCCCCGCATCGCGAGCGGCGCATGCGCGCGTGGCGCGAACACCTGGCGGAAGAATACCGGCAGACGGCGGGGCCGGCGGTCTACGTGACCCACCGGGCCAATATCATGGAGCTGAGCGGCCGCAGCCTTGGCGCCGGGGCAATGCTGGTCGTCGAGATCGACGCGCAGGGCAATGCCCGCCCGGTGGATCAATAGCCGCGCGAACCGAAGGCGCCGGGTCGTGTGCAAGTCAGCTTACAGACGGATCTCCACGCGTTCGGCGCCGGGGGCGTCGATGCCGCGATGGAGCAGCAGGGTGCCGCTGGCGTTCAGCAGTTCGGTGGTGAGCTGACGGAAGCGCACGACCGTCTCGGTCAGGTTCAGGCGGCTCTCCAGCAGGTCGCGCTGGGCCTGGGAGACGGCCAGCGCGGTCCCGGCACCGACGCGAAACCGCGTCTGTTCCACCCGCAGCAGCTCTTCCTGCAACTCGACGGTGTCCTTCTGCGCCTGGATCTGTTCGCGGATGCGGGCCGCGTCGAACCAGGTGCCGCGCACGTCCTCGATGGCGAGTTGCTCCAGGTTGGCCAGGGTCTCCTGGATCTGCTGGCGGGTCAGCCGGGCCCGGGTGTGTTCGGCCTCGGCGGCGCGGTTGCCGATCGGCATCTCGAAGCGCAGGCCGGCCGCCAGGTCGTAGCCGTCGCCCTGGCGGTCGCGCCAGGTGCGGCTGAAGCTGTCCGCGTAGCCCGACTGGCCCAGGGTCACGAAGAAGTCCAGGCGCGGCAGCAGGCCGTTGCGGGTGCGCACGACCTCCAGCTGGTCGCGCTGGACCCGCAGTCGCGTTTCGTTGAGATCGGCGCGGTGGTCGCGGGCCAGCGCCACGTAGGCATTCAGGGGTTCCAGCGTGTAGCGTTCCAGGCCCGGTTCGGAGCTCGCCTCGAGCCGGGTATCCCACAGGCCGCCGTCGCCCTGGAGCAGTCGCGCGAGGCCGTCCTGCGCGCGGGCGCGTTCGGCGCGGGCGTCGATCAGGCCCTGACGGCGCAGCGCCACCTCGGCACGGGCCGACACGGCCTCGGTCTCGGGGCGGTCGCCGGCGGCGATGCGCCGCTCGGTCTGGTCGAGTTGCTCGCGGGCCACGGCCAGGGCCTCCTCGAAGATGGCGATCCGTTCGTCGGCCAGCACCAGATCCCAGTAGCGTCCCTCGACGTCGGTGATCAGCTGTTCGACGAAGCCGCGGACCTCGTACTCCGAGGCCTCCACGTCGAGGCCGGCCTGGCGCAGGCGCACCAGGTTGGACTCGATACGCCCGCCGCGGAGCAGGGCCTGGGTCAGGCTCAGGCCCGCGCGGGTGGTGAACTGGGGTGCCTCCACGCGCGAGCTGGAACTGCGCGAGCTGCGTACGGAGACCGTCAGGTCCGTGCCGGTTGGCAGCGACTGGCTCAGGCCCGCCTCGCCAAAGCGCCGGGTAGTGGTTACTTCATCGGTTTCTCCGATCTGTTCCAGCTGGCGCACGCTCTGGTCGCGGCTAATCTCCAGCTCGGCGAACAGCTCGGGGTCGAACACCGCGCGTTCCTGCGCCTCGAAGGTGCCCTGGATCGCGGTTTGCAGGCGCTCGGCGCGCAGGCCGCGGTTGCCTTCCAGCGCGCGGGCGACGGCCTCCTCCAGGGACAGGGTCTCTTCCGCCACCGCCTCGCGTTCGAACGGCCGGGCGTCGGTCAGTGCATCCGCGGGCAGGGACAGGCGCAGCCCGTCGGAGGCATCCGGCGCTTCAGAGGCGTGGGCCGGGAGGGCCAGCGCCAGTGCGAGCGCGACGAGGAAGGGCAGGGGAGTTCTAGGCATGATCCGTGGCGACTCGGTAGACGGGTTGCGGGTGCTCGCCCCGGCGGTGGAACAGCAGGTAGAGCGTCGGGATCAGCACCAGGGTGATCAGGGTAGACGAGAGCAGCCCGCCGATCACGACCCGGGCCATCGGGGCCTGGGCCTCGCCGCCGTCGCCCATGCCGATGGCCAGCGGCGACAGCGCGAGGATCGTGGTCAGCGTGGTCATCAGGATGGGGCGCAGGCGCTCGCCCGCGGCGGCGACGATGGCCGCTTGCAGTTCCATGCCGTCTTCGCGGTGGCGCCGCGCCATGCGGTCCACCAGCAGGATCGCGTTGTTCACCACGATCCCGACCAGCAGCAGGATGCCGATCAGCGACTGCACGTTGAGCGTGGTGTCGGTGATCAGGAGTGCGCCGGTTACACCAATGATCGCCAGCGGGATGGAGAACATCACGATCAGCGGGTCGCGCAGGGACTCGTACAGGCTGGCCATGACCATGTAGACCAGCAACGTCGCGAGCAGGGTGCCCAGCAGCAGTTCGGAGAACGCCGCTTCCTGCTCCTCGATGTCGCCGGTGACCGAGAAGTCGATCTCCTCCGGCAGCGGGATGTCGGCCAGCGCCGCACGTACGTCGGCGGCGACCTCGCCCAGCGAGCGGTCGCCGATGTTCACGAACAAGGTGCTGATGCGCGCCTGTTCGCGGCGCTGGATGCTGTCCGGGCCGATCGCCGTATCGAACGTGACTAGGCTGCGCAATGCCACGCGTTCGCCGTCCTCGCTGCGCACGGTCAGGTTGAGGAGGTCGTCCAGCGAGCTCCGGTCGGCGTCGCGCAGCTGGACCCAGATGCGCGTCTCGTCGCCGCCCGCGCGCAGCTGGCCGGCGCCGGAGCCGCCCAGGGCGGTTTCCAGGGTCTGGGCGATGGTGCGCACGTCCACGCCGAGGTCGGCGGCGCGGTCGCGGTGGATGCGGGTGGCGAATTCCGGCTGTCCGCCGTCGGAGCCAACGCGGGTGTCGGTGACGCCTGGGACGTCCGCCAGCGCGGTCTCGAAGCGCTCGATGACGGCGTTCATCGTGGGCAGCTCGAAGCCACGGACCTCAATGGACAGGCTTTCCTCGTCGGCGCCGCGCCCGAAGCCGCGGAAGAAGATCCCGCTGGAGGCGCGCACGCGGATCTCGACTCCCGGCGGGCTGCCCAGCGCGTCGCGCAGGGCCGCGGCGATCGCGTCGGAGGAGCGGCTGCGGCTGTCGCGCGAGCCGACCATCACGCGCATGTTGCCCGAGGCGGGCGAGGAGGCGCGGAACGCCGAGGCGCCGGAGCTGGAGACCAGGTTTTCCAGTTCCGGGACCCCGGCGTGGATGATCGCCTCGAGGCCGGACATGGTGGCGTAGAGCTCTTCCAGGGGCGTGCCGGGCTCCATGGCGACATGCACGCGCAATTCGCCTTCGTCGGTGGCGGGCAGGAATTCCGTGCCCACGCCGCGCAGCCCCGCCAGGGCGATCATCAGCAGCAGGAGGCTGATGCCGATGACCATCCACGGCTGGGCCAGGGTGCGCCGTAGCACCCCCTGGTAGCGTTGCTCCATGCGCGCGAGGGCACTGGTGTCACGCTTCGGCATCGGGGCGCGGGCCATCAGCATCGGGACCAGGGTCAGCGCGACGATCAGCGAGCCTGCCAGGGCAAAGGCGACCACCGCCGCCAGCGGCTTGAACAGCTGGCCGGCCAGTTCCTCGGCGAAGAACAGCGGCAGGAAGATCGCCACGGTGGTCAGGGTGCTGGCGACGATGGCGGGCGCGACGCGCCCGGTGCCGCTGATGGCGGCCTCGGCGGCGGTCTGCTCGGCATGTTCCTCGCGCCGTCGGGCGATGCTCTCGATCACCACGATGGCGTTGTCCACCATCAGCCCCACGCCCAGCGCGATCCCGCCGAGTGTCATCAGGTTCAGCGAGTAGCCGCCGAAGTAGACCAGGCCGAAGGTGGCGATCACCGCCAGCGGGATCGCGGTGGCCGCCACCAGCGTGTAGCGGATGTTGCGCAGGAACACGAGCAGCACCAGCACGGCCAGTGCACTGCCGTAGAGGATCGAACGACCGACGTTGGTGATGGAGTTGCGGATAAAACCGGCCTCGTCGGTGACGGCGCGGATGTCGATCTGGGGGAAGTCGCGGTTCAGGCGCACCAGTTCGGCGTGGACCGCCTCGTAGACCTCTACGGTGTTGGCGTCGGCCAGCTTGCGCACGGCGAGCTGCACGCCTTCCTCCTGGTTGACCCGGAACCGGCGGGTAACGCGCTGGTGGGTGTCGCGCACGTCGGCCACCTGGTGCAGGTAGGTCACACCGTCCTCGCTGCGCTGCACGATGGTGTCGCGGACCTCGTCCACCGAGCGGAACTCGGCCGGGGTGCGCAGGCGGTATTCGCGGCGCCCGTCCATGATCGGGCCGCCGGGGGTGATCACGTTGGCGTTTCGAATGCGATCACGCAGGTCGTCCAGGCCGAGGTCGATGGCCTCGATGCGTTCCGGGTCCACCTCCACGCGGACCTCGCGCTCCAGGCCGCCGAAGGTATCCACAGCTGCCACGCCGGGGATGCGTTCCAGACGCGGGGCGATACGGTTGTCGATCAGAGTGCGCAGGTGGATGGCGTCCAGTTGCGAGCCGATGCCCAGACGCATGATGGGCGAGTCCTGGGTGTCGAACTGGCGTACCAGCGGGCGATCGGCGTCATCGGGCAGGCGGTCCTCGATGCGCGCCAGGCGATCGCGCAGGTCGTCCACCGCCTGGCGGATGTCCGTGCCCCAGGCAAAGTTGATGCGGACGTTGCTGTTGCCCTCGGCGGAGGTCGAGCGGATCTCCTGGGCACCGGTAATGGCGGCCGCGGCCTGCTCCACCTGGCGCGTGACGAGTTGTTCGACTTCCTCGGCCCCGGCATTGGGGTAGGACGTCATCACCGTGACCACCGGGTAGGTGATATTCGGCAGCAGATCCACCGGCAGGCGGGTCAGCGCGGTCAGGCCGAGGATCACCACGATCAGGGCTACCATGCTGGTCAGCACGGGGCGGTGGACCGTTACGCGGGCCGGATTCACGGGGTGTCCGACTCGGGTGTGTCGTCTCCACCCGGCACGTTGCGCGGGTCGGTCACGCGCAGCGGGGTGCCGTCCGCGAGCAGGTGCTGGCCGAGCACGACGACCTCGGTGCCTTCCGGCAGCTCCGGTTCCAGCAGCTCGACCCAGTCTCCATCACGCACGCCGGTAACCGCCTGATGGCGGCGGGCCTGCGGGCGTTCGCCGCTGCGGTCCACGCTGAACAGGGTCGGGCCGGCCTCGCGCTGGATGATCGCGTCGCGCGGGATGGCCCGGACGGCGTTGCGTTCCCCCAGGGTAATGGCGGCCTCCACGAACATGCCCGGGCGCAGCTGGTCGCGTTCGTTGGGGATCTCCACCTCGACCCGCGCCTGACGCGACCCGGGCCGGAATTCCGGGGCGATGCGGGCGATGGTGCCGGCAAAGCCGGCGTCCGGATAGGCGGCGGTGTAGACCTGCGCCCCCTGGCTCGGCGACAGCCGGCCGTAGTCGGCCTCGGTCACGGCCAGGATGGCGCGCACCGGCTGCAGCCGGACCAGCGCCAGTGCGGTGTCGTTGGCGCTGATGACCGTGCCGGGATCCACGTGGCGTTCGGCGACCCAGCGGGTGCTGTCGGCCGTACCCGCCTCGATGCGGGTGTAGCTCAACTGGATCTCGCGGGTGCGTAGCGCGGAACGCCGCTGGCGGATCTGCGATTCGGCCAGGGTGACGCGCGTCTGTGCCAGGGCGAGTTCGGTTTCCGCGGCCTCCAGCTCCGAGCGCGACGCGATCCCCTGGTCGCGCAGCTCGCGGGTGCGCTGCAGTTCGCGCCGGGTGGCATCGCGGCTGGCCAGGGCCTCGGCCAGGCTGGCCTCGGCGACTTCCAGCTCCGCCGCGGCCTGGGCCACGTCCTGCTCGAATTCCTCGGTATCCAGCTGCAGCAGCGGATCACCGGGCTCCACGCGGTCGCCCAGATTGACGAACACCTCGGCAACCCGCCCGCCCACGCGGGGGGTGATCTCGATCCGGTCGGCGCCCTCGATGCTGCCGGTGAAGCGCCGCCGTTCGACCAGGTCGCGGGTCTCGATGCCGGCAATGGCGACTGCGACCGGGCGGGTCTCGCCGCCGCCCGGACGACCGGAAGGGGCCGCGTCGTCTTCCGGCCCGAGCAGCATCCAGGCGAGGATGCCAGCGGCCAGGAGGAACAGGAGCGCGGTGATCAGTGTGGCGGGGCGGGGCATTGCAACTCGCTTGTGTGCCGGGTGGTCAGGTTAGAGTGTCGCGTGGCTGACTGAATCGTGCATGAATTCCGTTCGGAATCCGGCGCCGATTCGATGAAGCCCGGACTAGGACCCCCGAGTACAAGGAGAATTCCGTGACGACATCCGATTCGGCCCGTTCCCCGCGCCCGCGGCGGCGCTCCTTTGCCATGGACATGCTGGGCCTGCTGGCCTGGATGGTGTTGGTCTTCGCTGTGGCGGGATTGGGTGGCTGGGCGACCAGTCTGTCGGTGGGCGACTGGTATCCGACGCTGACGCGCCCGCCGCTGAACCCGCCGGACGCGGTATTCGGCCCGGTCTGGTCCGTGCTGTTCGGCCTGATGGGTCTCGCCGCCTGGCATGTCTGGCGGCGCGTCGGTTTGACCGGTGCCCCGATGGCGCTGGGGCTGTTCCTGGCCCAGCTCGCGCTGAATCTCGGCTGGTCGGTGCTGTTCTTCGGCATGCAACGCCCGGATCTGGCGCTCGCCGAGATCCTGATCCTGTGGCCGCTGATCCTGGCCACCCTGATTGCCTTCTGGCGGATCGACCGTATCGCCGGCGCGCTGCTGGTGCCGTACCTGCTGTGGGTCGCCTTCGCCATCTACCTCAACGCCGGGATCGTCTGGCTCAACTGACGAGCCGGGTCTTCAGCGGTTGGGCGTCATGCGGTTGTCATTTGGGCGGGGTATGCTGACGCGATTTTTCCTGGGAGGGGCTCCATGGCGGTGCGCGTAGGGATCAACGGGATGGGGCGGATTGGTCGCTTGGCGTTGCGCGCGGCATGGGACCGGGACGACATCGAGATCGTGCATCTGAACGAGGTCGCGGCCGACGGGACCGTCACCGGACACCTGCTGGAGTTTGATTCCGTTCACGGGCGTTGGGGTCGCGAGCCCGAGGCCCAAGCGGACCAGATCCGGATCGACGGGCGCGAGCTGCGCCACACGAGCCTGGCCGAGCCGGGGCAGGTGCCGTGGGGCGAGTCGGACGTGGACATCGTGATCGACGCCACTGGCGCCTTCCGCACCATGGACACGCTGGAGCCGCATTTCACCCGGGGCGCGAAGCGCGTGGTGGTCGCGGCGCCGGTGAAGGATGAGCGCGCGCTGAACGTGGTGATGGGTGTGAACGACGCCGCTTACGATCCCACGAAGCACCACGTCGTGACGGCCGCCTCCTGCACCACGAACTGCCTGGCGCCGCTGGTGAAGGTACTGCACCCGGCGCTGTCGATCCGCCACGGGACGATTCTGACGGTGCATGACATGACCGCCACCCAGTCCCCGGTGGACCTGCCGCGCGACAACCTGCGTCGGGCCCGTGCAGCCGGGCTGAACCTGATCCCGACCACTACCGGCTCGGCGAAGGCGATTGGCGACATCTTTCCCGAACTGAACGGGCGTCTGAACGGCCATGCGGTGCGCGTGCCACTGATGAACGCGTCGCTGACCGATTTCACCTTCGAGTCCGCGCGCGAGACCACGGTGGAGGAGGTCAACGGCCTGCTGCGCGAGGCGGCGAACGGCGATCTGAACGGCATCCTCGGCTACGAGGAGCGCCCGCTGGTCTCCAGCGATTTCCGCACCGACCCGCGCTCGTCCATCGTGGATGCCCAGTCGACCATGGTGGTCGACGGCACGCAGGTGAAGGTGCTGGCCTGGTACGACAACGAGTGGGGCTACGCGAACCGGCTGGTCGAGCTGGTCGCCCGCGTCGCCAAGCTGGGGGTTTGAGGCCGTCTTGAGCGGAGCGGCCGACCAGCCAAACCCGGGCGGGCCGCCCACCCTGGGGCTGGGTGCCTACGCGCGGATCACCGCGAACTACTGGGCGTTCACCGTCACCGACGGCGCGATCCGTATGCTGGTCGTGTTGTTCTTCCACCAGCTGGGCTACAGCCCGCTGGAGATCGCCTTCCTGTTCCTGTTCTACGAGCTGTTCGGGGTGATCACCAACCTGACCGGCGGCTGGCTGGCCGCGCGGCTGGGGGTGAACACCACCATGATCGGCGGGACGCTGCTGCAGGTGGCCGCCCTGCTGATGCTCACGGTGCCGGAGGCCTGGCTGGGGGTCGCCTATGTGATGTTCGCGCAGGCCCTGTCCGGGATCGCCAAGGATCTGAACAAGATGAGCGCGAAGTCCGGCGTGAAGCTGATCGCCGGCGACGGGGAGGGGCGGCTGTTTCGCTGGGTGGCGGTACTCACCGGCTCGAAGAACGCGCTGAAGGGGGTCGGCTTCTTCGTCGGCGGGGCGCTCCTCTACAGCGTGGGTTTCCAGGTGGCGCTGGTCATCCTGGCCGGGATGCTGGCGCTCGTCATGCTTTTCTCGGTGGTCGGACTGCCGCGCGGGCTGGGGCGCGTCGGCGGCAAGCCGAAGTTCACCCAGATGTTCTCCAATTCCGCCGCCATCAATGTGCTCTCGGCTGCGCGCTTCTTCCTGTTCGGCGCGCGCGATGTCTGGTTCGTGGTCGCGCTGCCGGTATTCCTCAGCGCCACGCTGGACTGGAACCACATGCAGGTGGGTGCGTTCCTCGCGCTGTGGGTGATCGGCTACGGCATCGTGCAGGCCTCCGTGCCCCGCCTCTTGGGTAAGGGCGGGGTGCATCCGACCGGGCTCACCGCGCGCCTGTGGGCGTTCATCCTGATGCTGCTGCCGATCGCCATCGTGATCGGCCTGGAGGTGGGCCTGGACCCGGCCTGGGTGCTGATGGTCGGGCTGGGCGTGTTCGGCGTGGTGTTCGCAATCAACTCCGCCGTCCACTCCTTTCTGATCCTCGACTACGCCGAGGCCGACCGCGTCGCCATGAAGGTCGGCTTCTACTACATGGCCAACGCCGGCGGCCGCCTGGTGGGTACCGTCGCCTCCGGCGCCATCTTCATGGTCTGGGGCCTGGAAGGCGCCCTGATCGCTTCCACCTTCTTCATCTTCGCCACCTGGATGATCTCGTCCCTGCTCCCCCGCGAAGCCGCCCGCGCCTGAGAACCGAATCGGCATTCTCCAACTTGGAGCAGCTGGGTCCGTTGTCGCCTTGCCTGCTATGTCGGATTTCTTTACGGTGCAATGGTCTGTTGTGTGACGGATATCACACTTTTGATCAAGATTGCGTACCAGGGAGGTCCCATGCGATTGCTTCTTGCCTTTTTTCTGCCGTGGTTGCAGATGTTTACGATTGGTCGACCGTTCTCGGGCATCCTCTGCCTGTTGTTGCAGCTCACCATCATTGGATGGATCCCAGCTGTGATCTGGTCGGTGTACGCGTTGAACCAGTACAAGACGGATAAGAAGATCCGGGCAGCAATAATGAAGTAGTACACAAGGCCCGGCGACGAGGTGTGAGTTCGCCTTGTCCATTGCCTATTGCCCGGACTTCACCGGGCATCTTTCTGTTTTTCACGTTGGGGGATCAATGACTCTTTCAGGGAGAAGTGTGTTCTTTGCTGGGGTGGCGGCCGCGGGGCTGGCGCTGACCGGCTGCGGTGGCGGCGGCTCCTCCTCCTCGAACGTGAAGCCGGAAGAAGACACTTACGTCAACGTTACGCCGGCCGTTCAGCAAACCACGATCGAAGACGGGGAAGACGCACTAATCGCGGTGATTGATACGGAATTTCGCACCAGCCATGAAGAATTCGAAGGCCGGATCGAGACCTCCTATAACCGTCAGACCGGCGGCGAGGATGTAACGGCATCGGTGGACGACGAGGATGGTATTCCTGCCTATATGCACGGGACGCCGGTGGCCGCCCTCGCCGCCGGCAACACCTTCGGTGTGGCGGGCAATGGGAAGCTCGCCCTGTTCAAGGCGGGTTCCGGCGGGTCTGTTCGGAGGAGCTATCTTCAGGAGGGCATGAAGTGGTCGGCCGAGCAGGATGCCCGGGTGGCCAATCTGAGCTTTTCGGGCGGCCTCAATGCCCTGAACGATGCGGACACCGCGGACGCACTGGCGAGCTCGGTGGAAATGGAAATGCCGGATGGTAGCTTCGAGCGTCTTGGAACGGCGATCGTGATTGCGGCCGGCAACGAAGGCGAGAGCGTTACGGATAACTTTGACATGGAGAAGGCCACCGACGATGGGCTGCTGTCGGTGCTGGACCAGACGCTGATTGCGGTCGGGTCGGATGAATGGGAAAAGCATCCGGCCAGTAATTATCCCGGCGCGGACGAGGATCTCCAGGCCCGTGCACTGGCGGCACCGTTTGTTGCGCAGTCCGCTTCGAATACGAGCGATGACGCCACGGGCACGTTTGGCGGAACCTCCATCGCCGCGCCCCAGATCGCGGGCATGGTGGCCACGATCAACTCGCAGTGGCCGCACATGTCGGCGAAAGAGACCACGGGGCTGCTGCTGGATACGGCAGACCAGGGTTCCGAGCTGTTCGAGAAGAACGATTGCGGCCCGGACGAGAACCTGAATTGCGGGAACTACTACCTCGGTCAGGGTCACGCGGACCTGGAGGAGGCGTTGAAGCCGCAGGGCGAAACGGCCATCGCGTCCAGCGGAAAGGTGGAAGACGGCGGCCACGCGCTGTCCGAGACGCAAGCGACGTGGTCCTCCAGCTTCGGCGGCAGCTTCGACACCGCGGCGCTGGAAGGGGTCGTGGGATTTGATGACCTGGGCCGGGACTACCAGCTGGACCTGTCCAGTCAGAGTCACCCGGTTATGGCCTATGGCCAGCGCCTGGCGGGTCGAGTGCAGAAGATCGCCACGGCCGGCCTGAACCCGCGCCCGATCACCAATGAGGTCGCCCCGGGGTTGTCGATGACCAGTCATCACACGACTGGCGGAATGATGGGGGCGAGTGAAGTGCGCCTCGATACCGGAACGGTCGAGCTGGCGGCATTCGGCTTCCACCAGGGTGAAACAGCCCTCATGGACCCGTGGACCCCGGAAAACGGGATGGCGATGCTGTCCGATGGTTCGGGCGGCCTGTCCCACTTGCTGAGTCAGGGTGCGGGCTTCGCCGCCACCTTGTCGATGACCGACCGTGTAGCGATGGATGTGGGCCACTGGGCAGGCTCGGCCAAGCGCGACGAGGACAGCCTGTATAACGGCTACCGTCAGGCCCGCACTGATGTCGCCATGCGCTTCGATGCGACCGATGCGCTGGAACTGGAAGTCGGCTACGGCCAGCGCCACGAACAAGGCGGCCTGCTGGGTTCTCGTGGGTACGGCGCCCTGTCGCTGGGCGACCGCTCCACCATGGGCCTCATGTCGGTGGGGGCGAACTGGTCCATGGGTGACTACTTCGGCTTGATGGCGCGCTATGAGCGCGGCCAGGCAGATGTGGCCGGCGGCCCGGGGATGATCCGCTCCATTGACGGCCTGACCACCGAGCAGTCCGCATTGGGCCTGACTTTCGAGCGGGATCAGCACGAAGCGGTGTTTATGGTCAGTCAGCCGCTGCGCGTCACCGCCGGCACCGCGAACCTGGATGTGCCGGTGGGTCGGGACGTCGAGGGCAACGTGATCCGCGAACAGCGCAGCGCCAGCCTGGCCCCGAACGGGCGTCAGCAGGATGTCGAGCTGGGCTACGCCTACGCCCCGAGCGTGGATAGCCGACTGAACGTGAACCTGCTGTACTCCAACAACCCGGACCATCAGGATGGTTCCGACGCGGCGGGTGTTGCCACCTTCTCCAAGCGGTTCTGAACCATGACGATGCGCACACTCACCTGCAACCGGGCGGTCCTCGTGGCCGCTCTCCTCCTCCCTCTTGCGGCCTGTGCCGGAGCGGACATGAACGCCGACCCCAACATCCACGGCTACCAGTACGATGCCGAGGGCAACCCGGTCGCGGCGTTCGTGTTCCAGGGCTTCGATGAACGCGATTGCGCCCAGTACAGCCTTCGTCCGCTTCAGGAGGATGCCGTGGCGGTCGCCGCGATGTTCGTGTGGGACGGGGAACAATTCGTCCTGGACCAGGACGCGTGCAAGCCGGGGGCGACGCCTCGATGAAGCACTCGTCTTGAAAGCGTTAACGGCCCTCTAGCATCAGAATCATTGACTTTATTGATTGGGAGCGGTAGCGGTCGGCGTGGCGGACCCAGCCGAGGTGGCGGGTGACGGGCGCGCCGGGCCAGTCGAGTACGGCGAGGTCAGCGGTGGCCATGGTGCGGGGGAGGAAGCCGATGCCGAGGCCGGCCGCGATCATCATGCGGATGACTTCCAGGTAGGGGCTTTCCTGTGCGGCGGTGGGGTGCAGGCCCTGTGCGGCCAGGGCCTGGTCGATCTGGCGGCGGGTGGTGGAATCCGCGGGCGGCAGGATGGCCGGCCAGTCGTGCAGGCGCCGCAGGGTATCCAGCGGGGTATCGTCAGCGCGGTTGCGGGCGACCATGGGGACGAGGTCGTCGGTCCATACCGTGTGCGCCTCGGCGCCCTTCGGCAGATCCTCGGGCAGGGTGGCCAGGGCCAGGTCGGCGTCGCCGTGCATGACGGCCTCGATGCCGGCCTCGGAATCCATGAATGCCAGTTCCAGTTCCAGTTCCGGGTAGCGCTCGCGCAGGGCCGACAGTGGCGTGGGCAGGCGGTGCAGGGCGATGTGGTGCGAGGTGGCCAGGCGGATGCGGCCGCGCACCACCTGGTCGAGGTCGGCGACCTGCTGCTCGATGGCGCGCAGGCGGGCGAGGATCTCGCGGGCCTCGGGCAGCAGGCGCTCCGCGACCTCCGTCGGGCGAACGCGGCGGCCCTGGCGCTCGAACAGCGGGCGCTCCAGCGTGGCCTCCAGGGACTGGATGCGCTTGCTGATCGCGGGTTGGGTCAGGTGCAGGCGTTCGGCGGCGGCGGAGAAGGCGCCGGTGTCGACGACCGCGACGAAGGCCTGCAGGGATTCGACGCTCAGTTGTTCAGGGCGCATCCATGTCTCTCCAGTCCCTGCGTGAGATAATGATCCGTTCGATGGTCGGGCTCGGCATGACTCGGCATTTATATAACCGTATGGAATGATACGGATAAGAAATCGGATTTGAAAGAATACCGGGCTGGCCGCAGACTCTGCGTCAAAGGTCGCCATGAAACGACGTCATTGCGAGGAGCCGAAGGCGACGCGGCAACCTCCTGAAGCTGGCAGAGCGCCAGTATCGGGATCGGGTGGTTTCGGACGGAGGTTGCCACGGCCCCTGCGGGGCCTCGCAATGACGGTGCCAGTGGCGGCGCCGTGCAATAACGGTGCCCTTGGCGATGTAACGATCGCGGGAGTAGGTAATGGCAGGCAAGACCCTGTACGACAAGTTGTGGGAGGCGCATGGGGTGCGCGAGGAGCCGGATGGCTCGACGCTGCTCTACATCGACCGCCACCTGGTGCACGAGGTGACCAGCCCGCAGGCCTTCGAGGGGCTGCGGCTGGCCGGGCGCAAGCCGTGGCGCGGCGATTCTGTGCTGGCGGTGCCGGATCACAACGTGCCCACAGAGAACCGCGACCAGGGGATTGCGGATCCGGTCTCGCGCATCCAGGTGGACACGCTGGAGAGCAACGTCACCAGCCTGGGGCTGAGATTCTTCCCGATGGCGGACGTGCGCCAGGGCATCGTGCACGTGATCGGTCCGGAGCAGGGCGCGACCCTGCCGGGGATGACCGTGGTCTGCGGCGATTCGCATACCTCCACGCATGGCGCGCTGGGCGCGCTGGCCTTCGGCATCGGCACCTCCGAGGTGGAGCATGTGCTGGCCACGCAATGCCTGTGGCAAAAGAAGACCAAGGCGATGCAGATCCGCGTGGAGGGCGAGCTGCGCCCGGGCGTCACCGCCAAGGACGTGGTACTGGCGATCATCGGCCGCATCGGCACCGCCGGGGGTACCGGCTATGCCATCGAGTTTGCCGGCTCGGCGATCCGCAGCCTGTCGATCGAGGGCCGCATGAGCGTCTGCAATATGTCCATCGAGGCCGGGGCCCGTGCGGGCATGGTCGCGGTGGACGAGAAGACCATCGAATACGTGCGCGGCAAGCCGCAGGCACCGACCGGCGAGATGTTCGAGCGGGCGGCCGAGTACTGGCGCACGCTGGTCTCCGCCCCGGATGCCGAGTTCGACGCGGTGGTGGAGATGGACGCCGCCGAGATCGCCCCGCAGGTCAGCTGGGGCACCTCGCCGGAGATGGTCGCGCCGATCGACGGGCGGGTGCCGGACCCGGCGGCCGAGTCCGATCCGGTGCGCGCCGAGGGCATGCAGCGGGCGCTGGAGTACATGGACCTGAAGGCGAATACCCCGATGACGGAGATCCGTCCGGACAAGGTGTTCATTGGGTCCTGCACGAATTCCCGGATCGAGGACCTGCGCGCCGCCGCTGAGGTGGTGAAGGGCCGCAAGAAGGCCGACAACATCAAGCTGGCGATGGTGGTGCCGGGCTCCGGGCTGGTGAAACAGCAGGCGGAGCAGGAGGGGCTGGACCGCATCTTCCTGGACGCCGGCTTCGAGTGGCGCGAGCCGGGCTGTTCGATGTGCCTGGCGATGAACGCCGACCGCCTGGAACCGGGCGAGCGCTGCGCCTCGACCTCGAACCGCAACTTCGAGGGGCGTCAGGGGCAGGGTGGGCGCACCCATCTGGTCAGCCCGTCGCTGGCCGCCGCGGCGGCCGTCGCCGGGCACTTCATTGAACCGTCCGCGTTGAAGGAGGCGTAAGCGATGCAGGCCTTTACCGTACACAAGGGGATCGTCGCGCCGCTGGACCGCTCCAACGTGGATACCGATGCGATCATCCCCAAGCAGTACCTGAAGTCGGTCAAGCGCACGGGCTTCGGCCCGAATGCCTTCGACGACTGGCGCTATCTGGACCCGGGCGAGCCGGGGATGGATGGCTCGAAGCGCCGGCCGAACACGGACTTTGTGCTGAATCAGGCGCCGTTTGACCAGGCGACCATCCTGCTGGCGCGCAAGAACTTCGGCTGTGGCTCCTCCCGCGAGCATGCGGTCTGGGCGCTAACGGACTTCGGCTTCCGCGCGGTGATCGCGCCGTCGTTCGCGGACATCTTCTTCTCCAACAGCTGCAAGAACGGGCTTCTGCCGGTCGTGCTGGCCGAGGACGAGGTCCAGGCCCTTTTCGATCAGGTGGAGGCGAATCCGGGCACGCAGGTCGAGGTGAATCTGGAAGAGATGACCGTGACCGCGCCGGACGGTACCGTATTCGACTTCACACTGGACGAGGACCGCCGCCACCGCCTGCTGAACGGGCTGGACGATATCGCCCTGACGCTGCAGTTCGCGGACGATATCCGCGCCTTCGAGGAGCGCCAGCGCAGCGAGTGGCCGTGGATGGCGGAACAACAACGGTAGACGGTGCGTCTGGCACGGCCTGGATCCGGGCACCGTCATTGCGAGGAGCGAAGCGACGAAGCAACCTCCGTCCGGAACCACCGGATCCCCGTACCGGCGCTCTGGCAGCTTTGGGAGGTTACTCGCTGCGCTCGCCCTTCGGGCCGGCCTGCGGCCGTTCAACGCGCTTCGCGCTTTTGTGCCACGGCCCCTTCGGGGCCTCGCAATGACGGGGGTGGGCAGGAAGCACCGTCATCGCGAGGAGCGGAGCGACGTGGCGATCTCCTTGGGCAGCCCCGGCGCCGGCCGGGGCAAACGTCGGGGGTTGCGTTGGGAGATTGCCGCGGCCCCTTCGGGGCCTCGCAATGACGGGGGGCAGGGAGCACCGTCATCGCGAGGAGCGCAGCGACGTGGCGATCTCCGTAGGTGGCCCCGGCGCCGGGCTTGGGCGGACGTCGGGGGTTCGTTGGGAGGTTGCCACGGCCCCTGGCGGGGCCTCGCAATGACGAGGTAGAAGCACCGTCATCGCGAGGAGCGGAGCGACGTGGCGATCTCCCAGGGGAGTTCCGGCGCTGGCTCGGGTACACGTCGGGGGTTGCGACCGAAGGTTGCCACGTCGCCTGCGGGGCCTCGCAATGACGGTGCTACTAGGAATGTATAGGTAAAGCATAATAGTTACTTGGGAGAGGTTTGTGAGCCGAATTCTGGTATTGCCCGGGGACGGGATTGGGCCCGAGATCGTGGCCGAGGCGCTGAAGGTGCTGGAGCGCGTGGGCGAGATCGGTAGTCTGGATCTGGAGATCGAGCAAGGCCTGATCGGGGGCGCGGCGCATGACGCGGCCGGGCACCCCTATCCGGAGGCCACCCGCGAGGCGGCACGCCGTGCAGACGCGATCCTGCTGGGGGCGGTGGGTGGCCCGCAGTACGAGTCGCTGGAGCGCGACCTGCGCCCCGAGCGTGGGCTGCTGGGCATCCGCTCGGATCTCGGCCTGTTCGCGAACCTGCGCCCGGCGATCCTGTATCCGCAGCTGGCCTCGGCCTCCACGCTCAAGCCCGAGGTGGTCAGCGGGCTCGACATCCTGATCGTGCGCGAGCTGACCGGGGGGATCTACTTTGGCCAGCCACGCGGGATCGAGGAGCGCAATGGCGAGCGGGTCGGGTTCAATACGCTGGTCTACAGTGAATCCGAGATCGAACGCATCGCCCGCGCGGGCTTCGAGGCTGCAATGCGCCGGAGCAAGCGCGTGTGTTCCGTGGACAAGGCGAATGTGCTGGAGGTATCCGAGCTGTGGCGCGAGGTGGTCGAGCGCGTCGGAAAGGAATTCCCCGAGGTCGAGCTGTCTCACATGTATGTGGACAACGCCGCGATGCAGCTGGTGCGCGATCCCAAGCAGTTCGACGTGATGGTGACCGGCAACATGTTCGGCGACATCCTGTCGGATGCCGCCGCGATGCTGACCGGCTCCATCGGTATGTTGCCGTCCGCCTCGCTGAACAGCGAGGGCGTGGGCCTGTACGAGCCGATCCACGGCTCGGCGCCCGACATTGCCGGACAGGGCAAGGCCAACCCGATGGCGACCGTGCTGTCGGTCGCGATGCTGCTCCGTCATAGTCTGGACCGCAACGACCTGGCCGAACGCATCGAGGCGGCTGTGGGTCGGGTACTGGATCAGGGCCTGCGCACGCCGGACATCTTCGGTGAAGGCATGACACTGGTGGGTACCCAGGGGATGGGGGATGCCCTGGTGGCTGCGCTGGACGATTGAGGCGGCCTCACGAACGGGGCTTGTATCACGCGCAAGTGTAGGATGCGTTGAGCGCAGCGAAACGCATCATTGCCTCCGCTGGGGAAGAGATTGATGCGATTCGCTGCGCTCGTCGCATCCTACGGTTCAATAGAACTATCAATAGCTTGAAGATCAAAATTAAACCGGGAATTAACGATGAGTGACCGCAAATTTGACGTGGCCGTGGTCGGGGCAACGGGCGCCGTTGGCGAGGCCCTGCTGTCCATCCTGGCCGAGCGCGACCTGCCGATCGGGCGCGTGCATGCCCTGGCCAGCTCGCGGTCGGTGGGCAAGACGGTGGACTACGGCCGGCGCGAGTTGGAGGTCGAGGACCTGGCGACTTTTGATTTTTCCACGGTGCAGATCGGGCTGTTCTCGCCGGGCGCCTCGGTGTCCGCGGAATATGCGCCCAAGGCGGCGGCGGCCGGCTGCGTCGTGATCGACAATACCTCCCAGTTCCGCTACGACCCGGAGATCCCGCTCGTGATTCCGGAGGTGAACCCGGACGCGGTGGGCGATTACACGAAACACGGGATTATCGCGAACCCGAATTGCTCCACCATTCAGATGCTGGTGGCGCTGAAGCCGCTGCACGATGCGGTCGGCATCGAACGGATTAACGTGGCAACCTACCAGGCCGTGTCCGGTACTGGAAAAGAGGCGATCGAGGAGCTGGCGCACCAGACGGCGGCGTTGCTGAATGGCCGTCCGGTGGAGTGCAACGTGTATCCCAAGCAGATCGCGTTCAATGCCCTGCCGCACATCGACGTCTTCCAGGACAATGGCTACACCAAGGAAGAGATGAAGATGGTCTGGGAGACCCGGAAGATCATGGGCGACGAGTCCATCCTGGTGAACCCGACCGCGGTGCGCATTCCGGTGTTCTACGGGCATTCCGAGGCCCTGCATATCGAGACGCGCGAGAAGATCAGTGCGGAGAAGGCGCGCGAAATCCTCTCCGGCGCACCGGGGATCACGGTGCTGGACAAGCACGAGGACGGGGGCTATCCGACTGCGGTGACCGAGGGTTCCGGCAAGGATGCGGTGTTCGTCGGCCGCATCCGCGAGGACATTTCCCACCCCCGCGGACTGAACCTGTGGGTGGTCTCGGACAACGTGCGCAAGGGGGCCGCGTTGAACACGATTCAGATCGCGGAGGTTTTGATCCGCGATTACCTGTGATTTAATCCGGGAAAACGCCGGGGACACTACCCGGTACATCCGTGGCCAGGGGGTCATCGGCCGTGTTGGCCGAGGCAGTACGGCCACGTGGCATTTTCAGGGGGAATTCGTGCGCAAGTTTTTGGTTGGGTTTTTGTTCTTGCTGCTGGTGGCCCCGGCGTCCTCGAGTTCCGTGGGCTTCGGCGAAATCAATCTTCAATCCTTCCTGAATCAGCCCTTGCGGGCGGAGATTCCCTTGCGGGGAGCGGCAGCTGCGGGCGATTCCCTGCGAATTCGCCAGGCTTCCGAGGATGCATACCGCCGCGCCGGTCTGAACCGTGGCGGTGTTCCGGGGGACCTGAACATCCAGGTCGAGGGTGACCGCATCATCCTGACCACACGCCGGCCGGTGCGCGAGCCCTATGTGGGCATGCTGCTGGAGGCGCGCTGGGATGGCGGGCGCGCCATGCGCGAGGTCTCGTTGTTGCTGGATCCGCCCGGCACGATGCCTTCCGGAACTTCTGCGCCGGCCGTGAGCGGGGACCCCGGCGCAGCGCCGCGTGCGACCCGCGAAGGCGAAACCATCCGGGTGCGTAGTGGCGACACCCTCTACGCGGTCGTGCGCCGCAGCGGTGTCTCGGGATACAGCGACGAGCAGGCCATGCTCGCGTTCCTCGACGCCAATCCGCAGGCCTTCATGGGTAACAACATCAATTCGCTGCGCGCGGACGCGGAATTGCGTACGCCGTCCCGCGAACAGTTGGACGCGCGCAGTACCGCCGAGGCGCGGGCCGAGGTTGCCGATCAGACGCGCTCCTGGCAGGAATCCACTCGCGCGGCTCGCGAAGAACCGGAGCCGGCTCCGGCCGCGGCTGAGGAGGGTGTCGAGGGCGAGGCGCTCGCCGAGGACGAAGAATCGGCTGTTACGGAGGACGCTGCCGCGGCGGTTGCGGACGACGAATCCGCAGTGGCCGAATCGGACTCGGCCGTGACCGAGGACGAAACGGCGGTGGGCGACGAGGCCGCGACCGAGGCGGTGGCGCCCGAGGATCGCCTGGAGATCGTCGCCGATCTGCTGCCGGAAGATGCCGAAGCCGGGGCAACCGAGGGGGGTTCCGAGGAGCTGCTGCAGGAAGCCCTGCTGTCCCAGCGCGCCGAAATGGACGGAATGCGCGCCGAGCTCTCCGAATTGCGCGAGGAGCTTGGCGAGCGTGGGCGTCTGGCCGAGATCTCCAGCGAGAACATGGCTGGGCTCGAGGAACAGCTGAGCCAGCTGCGCGCCGAGCGCGAACAGCTGCGCACCCGTCTGGATCGTGCGGATGCTGAACGCAATGCCCCGCTGCACGAACGCATCATGAATGACCCGTTGCTGCTGATGATGGCGATTGCGCTGGTCATTCTGCTGCTGCTGGTGTTGCTGGCTTTTGCCCGCGGCGGCCGCCGCGAGGTGATGGTCGACGATCACGGTTCCGGCCTGAAGCCGCGTGCGGACAACAGCAAGGTGCAGGCGACCGGCTTCGATGCCCGCAGTTACGAGACCGGGGAGATGGGTTCGCCAGATCGCTCGACGACCCGTGCCGCCGCTGCCACCGTGGTTGGCACGGCCGCGGCGGCGGGTGGCGCGGAACGCGATGATGGGCAACAGGAAGACGCTTCCCATCTGTCGGCCGATTCGGGGGAAGAGGTTGGCGAGGTCGTGGTCGCCAGCACCAGTCAGAAGGGAGGCGAGGCGACAGATGACGTACTGGCAGAGGTAGATGTCTGCCTGGCGTACGGCATGAACGATCAGGCGGTCGAGACGCTCAATGCGGCGATCGAGCGCGATCCGGATAACAAGCAGTACCGCCTGAAGTTGGTCGAGGCACATCTCGCGCTTGAGGATGAAGAGAGCGCAAGGCAGGCGGCCGGTGCGCTGCGCGGTCGGCTGGATGCGGGTGATACGGCTACGCGTGATCGCCTGTCCGATCTGGAATCCCGGATTGGGGAGGGGGCCGGTCTTGGCGCCACTGCAGCTGGTGGCACGATGGCCGGCGATCTCGGTGATGTGCCTTCGGCGGAAGGAAGCCGCGCGACGGAATCCGACAGCAATGAGATCGATTTCTCGGGTCTGGAGCTTCCCGAGACCGACGAGGCGGCGGAAAGCCTGGGGAGCGAGCCGGTTGCGGATGATCAGGGCCTGTCGTTCGACCTCGACGAGAATCTGGAAGCGGATCTGGCGAACGCCGCGGAAGGTAATGTTTCCAGCGCGGATGCTGATGGGGACCTGAACGATCTTGCGTTCGACATCGACGAGAACGAGCTGCCGGAGACAGATTCCACCGCGAGTGGCGGGGAACAGGCGGAGCCGGAAGCTGGCCTGGATCTGGACGAGAACCTGCTTGGCCCGGGTGGTTCCGATGCGCCTGTTGCCGGTCAGGATGAAACCGACGATGGTTCCGCAGGAGCGGACGCGGACGAGAACGTCACGCGTCTGAGTCTGGCCCAGGCCTATGCCGACATGGGAGATCAGGAAGGTGCCCAGGAATTGATCGACGAGGTCCTGGCCTCGGGCACCGATGATCAGAAACGCGAGGCCGAGGGGATCCGCGAGCAGATTCAGGGCTCGTGACCATCGGGAAGTCGGGGTTCCGGACCGGATGTTCCCGGTTCGGTCTCGGCTGACTCCCGGAATGTGCAGACCGGCCCCGCCCGGGGGCAAAACCCCGGGCGGGGCCTTTTTTGTGATTCATTAATCGCTGCGAGGGCGGTTCACGCTTGGTTCAGACCTCCGAATTGCCGCCAGAATCGGTACCGCACCCGCCGGGCGTGGTGTGGGCGGTGTGGGCGTTTCTGGGGGTGCTGGCTGCTTCTGCTGCGCTGGTATCGGCCGAGCCACGGGTACTCGTGGTGATGGCCGTGCTCGTGGGCGGGCTGGCGTGGCCCGGCGGGTTTGCCTGGGGCCGTGCCGGTCGCTTGATCCTGCGCATGAAGTGGTTCTACCTCTCCCTGCTGGTCTTCTATGGCCTGTGGCCGATGGAGGGTGGCGATCTTGCCGCTGGGCTCCAGGAGGCCGGGACTCGTATCCTCGCCCTGGTCCTGGTGCTGCTGCTGGTGGTCTGGCTCACCGAGCGGTTTTCAAGGCCTGTGCTCGTACGCAGTCTCGGTTTGGTTCTGGGCGGACCTTGGCAGGTGTTCGGTGCCTGGGGCGAGCGTTTCGCCCGGCGACTGTTTCTCGCCCTGATGTATTTCGAGGGGGATCGAGCGGCGATCAAGGCGCGCCGGGAGGCGCTTGGGGGGGCGAGAAAGGCTCGGCTGGAAGCGGTGCGCGAGTGGCTGGTGCAGCGTCTGGATCAGGCCCTTTCCGGACCGAGCGGGGCGGAGGACGGCCCGGCCGACCTTGGGACGGAGAATCGGGCAGTGCCCCGCTGGGCAGTCATCGGCTTGTGGTTCGGGGTGCTGGCGGCCTGGCTCACTTGGTGGTTTTTTTGAGGAGCGGACATTTGAGTGAGGCGCACGCACAACCGGGCTTCAATGATGCGGGTGAGCAGGTACAACGCTGGGCGCTGGGGGTCGAATATGACGGGCGTGGGTTGTTGGGCTGGCAGCGCCAGAAGGACGGTCCCAGCGTGCAGCAGCAGTTGGAGGCGGCACTGGGGTTTGTGGCGAATCATCCGGTCGCGTTGAGTTGTGCGGGGCGCACCGATGCGGGAGTCCATGCCACGGCGCAGGTGGTGCATTTCGATACTCCGGCGGAGCGCGAGCCGCGTGCATGGATCCTGGGCGCCAACAGTCGCCTGCCTGACGCGATTGCCGTGACCTGGGCGCAACCGGTTCCGGGGGCGTTTCACGCCCGGTTCGGCGCATTTGGCAGACGGTATCGCTACGTCATTGCGAATCGAGCGGTGCGTCCGGCACTGGAGGCCGGACGAGTGTCCTGGTGGCGGCGTCCGCTGGATGCGGAGCGCATGCATCGCGCGGGTCAGACCTTTGTCGGCGAACATGACTTCAGCAGCCTGCGGGCGGCGGCTTGCCAGGCGAAATCGCCGGTGCGGCGCGTGCATTCGTTGTCGGTGATCCGGCGCGGGGCCCTTGTGATCCTGGACATCCACGCGAATGCCTTTCTGCATCACATGGTGCGCAACATCGCCGGCGTGCTGTTGGCGGTAGGGGATGGGCGCGCCGATCCCGGCTGGCCGGCGGAGGTTCTGGCGGCGCGTGATCGGCGCGCGTCGGGGATCACCGCGCCGGCCGGCGGGCTCTATTTCGTGCATGTGGATTATCCGGTGGAGTTCGAGCTGCCGATCACCGCGGGGCCGGTCCTCGATGGCGTCCCGGGGAATGCGCCGGGGTGATTGCGGGAAAGCCGGATCGCGTGCCGGGTTCTGGTAGGCTTTGCGACCGGACAGAGGAGGCCGGCGGGCGCATGCGTTATCGGGTGAAGATCTGCGGAGTGACGAGCCCGGAACAGGCACGCGCCGCGGCGGCGGCCGGGGCCGATGCCATCGGGCTGGTGTTTCATGCAGCGAGTCGGCGGGCGGTTGAGCCGGCGCAGGCCGCGGCCATCGCGGCCGCGCTGCCGCCGTTCGTGACCACGGTGGGTCTGTTCGTGGACCCGGATCCGTCACGAGTCGAAACGGTGTTGCAGACGGTAGGGCTGGATTGCCTGCAGTTTCACGGGCACGAGACGGCGCCGTTTTGCGCGCGCTTCGGGCGGCCTTATCTGAAGGCCATCGCCATGGGCAAGGGGCAGGATCCACGCCCGGCGATGGAGCAGCACCCGGATGCCCAGGGGTTTCTCCTGGATAGCCATGGTGGGGGGCGCAGCGGCGGGTCGGGGCACCGCTTCGACTGGCAGCGCGTCCCCGATGCCCTGGAACGGCCCTGGCTGCTGGCCGGGGGGCTGGATGCGGACTCGGTGCGCGCTGCGCTGGAACACCTGCGCCCGTACGGGGTCGATGTGAGTTCCGGGGTGGAATCCGCGCCCGGGGTCAAGGATGCACGACGCATGCGGGCCTTCGTGCAGGCGGTGCGTCAATGCGAGGTGGAGACTGATGAACAAGATTGACTGGGCGGCTTTCCCGGATGCCCGTGGGCATTTCGGGCCGTATGGCGGGCGCTTCGTGTCCGAGACCCTGATGGGGGCGCTGGACGAGCTACAGGCAGTGTACGAGCAGTACATGCAGGATCCCGACTTCCTGGCGGAGCTGGATCATGACCTGAAGCAGTTCGTTGGGCGGCCCAACCCGCTCTATCACGCCGAGCGCATGTCGCGGGAACTGGGTGGTGCGCAGATCTACCTCAAGCGCGAGGACCTGAACCACACCGGGGCGCACAAGGTAAACAATACGATCGGCCAGGCCCTGCTGGCCAAGCGCCTGGGCAAGAAGCGAATCATCGCCGAGACCGGTGCCGGACAGCACGGCGTCGCGACGGCCACCGTGGCCGCGCGGCTGGGGTTGGAATGCGTGGTCTACATGGGCGAGGAGGACACCCGGCGCCAGACTCAGAACGTTTATCGCATGCGCCTTCTGGGCGCCGAGGTGGTGGCGGTAAAGTCCGGCACCCGCACCCTGAAGGACGCGTTGAACGAGGCGATGCGCGACTGGGTGACCAACGTCGACGACACCTTCTACATCATTGGCACCGTGGCAGGGCCGCACCCGTATCCGGCGATGGTCCGTGACTTCCAGGCGGTGATCGGCCGCGAGGCCCGCGAGCAGCACCTGGCAATGACCGGCCGCCTGCCGGATACCCTGGTCGCCTGTGTTGGCGGCGGGTCCAATGCCATCGGGCTGTTCCATCCGTTCCTTGGCGACGAGTCGGTGGCGATGATCGGGGTCGAGGCCGGGGGCGACGGGGTCGAGACCGGACGCCACTCTGCGCCGCTGTGCGCCGGGCAGCCGGGCGTTCTGCACGGCAACCGGACGTACCTGATGGAAGACGAGAATGGCCAGATCATCGGCACGCACTCGGTCTCGGCGGGCCTGGACTACCCGGGCGTCGGGCCGGAGCATGCGTGGCTGAAGGACATCGGCCGGGTGAACTACGTGTCGGTAACGGATGACCAGGCGCTGGCTGGCTTCCACCGCATGACCCGCACCGAGGGCATCATCCCGGCGCTGGAGACCAGTCATGCGATTGCCCATGTGCTGGACCTGGCCCCGCAGATGCGTCCCGATCAAAGCATCATCATCAATCTGTCCGGGCGCGGCGACAAGGACCTGAACACCGTGGCCGAACGCGAGGGGATTACGCTATGAGCCGCATCGAGCAGCGTTTTGCCGAACTGCGCGAACAGAATCGCGCGGCGTTGATCCCGTACGTGACGGCGGGCGACCCGGAGCCGGGGGCCACCGTACCCCTGATGCACGCACTGGTGGAGGCCGGGGCCGACCTGATCGAGCTGGGCGTCCCGTTTTCCGACCCGATGGCCGATGGCCCGGTGATCCAGAAGGCCTGCGAACGGGCCCTGCGTTTTGGCACCGGGTTGCGCGACGTGCTGGCGATGGTGGCGGAGTTCCGCAAGCAGGACACCACCACGCCGGTGGTCCTGATGGGCTACCTGAATCCGGTGGAGCGCATGGGGTACGAGACCTTTGCCCAGACCGCGAAGGCGGCCGGGCTGGATGGGTTGCTGACGGTGGACCTGCCGCCGGAGGAGAGCGAGGACGTGGTGGGGCTGCTGGAGCAGGCCGGCATCGATCCCATCTTCCTGATCGCACCCACGACCTCGGAGGCGCGTATCGATCATGTGGCCCGGGCGGCGCGCGGCTTCGTTTACTACGTATCGCTGAAGGGCGTGACCGGTTCGCAGACCCTGGATACCTCGGCACTGGCCGCGCGCCTGGAGGGTCTGCGTCGCCACACCGGGCTGCCGTTGGGCGTCGGCTTCGGCATTCGCGATGCGGAGACCGCGGGGAGGGTCGCGCAGGTGGCCGATGCCGTGGTGGTGGGCAGCGCAATCGTGCGCCTGGCCGAGGAGCACGACGGCGATGCCGACGGCTTCGCCCGTGCGGCGGCGGCGGTGGTCAGTGAGATGCGTCGTGCCATGGATGCGGCGCGCTCCCCGGGCGCGGCAGCCACGGTGTAGAATGCGCGGCGCCGATTCGAATTACGGGGAGACGGCATGAGCTGGTTCGAGAAGTTGATGCCTTCGCGCATCCGCACCGACAATGCGACCAAGCGGGGGGTCCCGGAGGGCCTGTGGGTCCGTTGCGAGGGCTGTGACGCGACGCTTTATCGCCCCGAGGTGGAACGCAACCTCGATGTCTGCCCGAAATGCAGTCATCACCGCCGCATGAGCGCACGCCGGCGCCTGGAAACCTTCCTGGATGCCGAGGGCCGTGAGGAGATCGCGGCGGATATCGAATCCTCCGATGTCCTGAAATTTCGCGATTCCAAGAAGTACAAGGATCGCCTGGTGGCGGCCCAGCGGGCCACCGGCGAGCGCGATGCCCTGGTCGTGATGCAGGGCCAGCTTCTGGGGCGCCCCTTGGTGGCGTCTGCCTTCGACTTCCGCTTCATGGGCGGTTCCATGGGCTCCGCGGTGGGCGAGCGCTTCGTGCGTGGGGCCAACCGGTCGCTGGAACAGGGCATCCCGCTGGTGTGCTTCAGTGCCTCCGGTGGTGCGCGCATGCAGGAGGCGTTGTTCTCGCTGTTGCAGATGGCCAAGACCAGCGCGGTACTGGCGCGCATGCAGGAAGAACGCATCCCGTTCATCTCGGTGATGACGGATCCGACCATGGGGGGTGTGTCGGCGAGCCTGGCCATGCTGGGTGATCTGAACGTGGCCGAGCCGAATGCCCTGATTGGCTTTGCCGGGCCGCGCGTGATCCAGCAGACCGTGCGCGAGACCCTTCCCGAGGGCTTCCAGCGTTCGGAGTTTCTGCTCGAGCATGGCGCGATCGACATGATCGTCGATCGCCGTGACATGCGCAGCCGTCTGGCTGCGGTGCTGGGCATGCTGACCCACGCCCCGGCGCCGGGCGCCGACCCAACCGCGGATGAGGCGGAGGGTGAGGGGTCCGTCGAGGTTATCAGTCCCGAAAACGGGGCGGACGGCGAGCGCGTCGACGCGCCGCGCCCCGCCTGAGGCAGCCGGTGCGCTTCACGACCCTGGCGCAGTGGCTCGCCTTCCAGGAGCAACTGCATCCCGTGGGAATGGATCTGACCCTGGAGCGCATTGCCCTGGTGGCCGACCGCCTGGGGCTGCGTGGGGCCGGCAGACCGCCCACCGTGATCGTGGCCGGGACCAACGGCAAGGGGACGGTGGCGACGCGCACCGCGGCCCTGCTGCAGGCGCAGGGGCTGAAGGTCGGCCTGTTCACCTCGCCGCACCTGCTGCGCTACAACGAACGCATCCGCATCGACGGCGAGCCCGTCTCCGATGCCGCCCTGTGCCGTGCCTTCGAGGCGATCGACCAGGCTCGCGGCGAGGATTCCCTGACCTATTTCGAATTCGGTGCACTGGCCGCGGTCTGGCTGTTCCGCGAGCAGGGAGTCGCGGTACAGGTGCTGGAGGTGGGGCTGGGCGGGCGCCTGGACGCCGTCAACATCTGGGATGCCGACGTCGCTGCGATCACCGCGGTGGACCTCGATCATCAGACCTGGCTGGGCGACAGTCGCGAGGCGATCGGCCGCGAGAAGGCCGGTATCATGCGCCCCAATCGCCCGGTAGTGCTGGGCGAGCCCGAACCGCCGGCCAGCGTGCTGGAGCATGCCGCACAACTGGGGGCGCAGGTCCTGCGCAGTGGGCGTGATTTCGCCCTGACGCGCGACGCGACGACGCTACGATGGCAGTGGCAGGGGACGGCGCGCGAATGGCGGGTCGAGGGCGCAGCCGCCCGGATTGATGGTGCGGCGCTCCTGAACACGGCTACGGCCCTCGCTGTGGTCGAATCACTGGGATTGGCCCGGGGGCTCGACGATGGTGTCGTCAGCCGGGCCCTGGCAATCTCGGCACCGGGGCGTCTGCAGCGGGTGCACGGCGAGCCGGAATGGCTGCTGGATGTTGCCCACAACGTGCATGCGGTCAACGAACTCGCGCGCTGGCTGGAGGCGCATCCCGTCCCGGGCGCAGTGGTGGCCCTGGTGGCCGTCATGGCGGACAAGGAGCGGGCCGCCATGTGGAGTCGTCTGGATGGCCTCGTCGATGCCTGGGTGCCAGTCCCGCTGGACCTGCCGCGGGCATTGCCCGCTGCGGCGCTGGCCACCGAGTTGGAGGCGAGCGGACAACGCCGGGTGTCCCGCGTGGATGACGTCGCGGCGGCCATCGCAGAAGCAAGGCGTTGCGCCGGACCTTGCGGCCGGGTGGTGGTGTTCGGTTCGTTCTACACCGTGGCGGCGGTACTGGAGCAGTCGCAGGAGCTGGCCGAGCTGGCACTGTCCGGGCAGGCCGAGGCGCTTGGTGGTGCGGGCGAGGTTGTGCATGCCCTTTGAGCGTCAGGAGCGTCACGCCCGACGGCTTGCGACGCCGGCGCGAGCGAGCGTAGTGTCACAGGCGTGTAGTGTTTCCTTAACTGGCCCTGGCGCCGCCCTCGGATGACCGCATGACCAGCAGCGACAATCCCATCCGCTTTCGCCTGGTTGGCGCGGTCATCCTGATCGTGCTGGCGGTCATCTTTCTGCCCTGGTTGTTCGACGGGGCAGGGTACGAGTACATGAGCGGGATCGATGACCCGGTGCCCGCGGCGCCCACCTTTGCCGAGCCCGATATCGCCCTGCCATCGGAGCGCCCGGCTGCGCGTCGGGACACGGCACCCGCCGCTCCGGCGGCGGAACGCGACAGGCCGGTTGCCGAGTTGCACAGCCTGGAGAATGGCGAGGGCGCGCGCGCGGCCGCTGGGGAGCAGGGAGGTTCCGCGGCCCGCCAGGATGCGCCGGTGCGCTCGGTCGAGCCAGACGAGCCGGTCCAGGCCGGGTGGGCGGTGCAGGTGGGGAGCTTCCGCGGCGAGGACAACGCGCGCGAGCAGGCGGCCCGCCTGCGCGACACGGGCTGGCCCGCCTTCATCGATGACTCCATGGCCGATGGCCGCCCGATTTACCGGGTGAAGGTCGGTCCGCTGGCGCAGCGCGAGGAGGCCGTGAAGCTGGGCGAACGCCTGCAGGACGAGCTGGAGTTGTCCGGTATCGTGGTGGCACACCCCTGATGGCCATGACGACCGGGGCACCCTGCGAGGAACCGATGGCTGGGGTAAACTACGCGCCCTTTCAGCACGCGATGCCGGCCCCGTGAACTGGATCGACCTCATCATCATCGCCCTGATCGTTGTGTCAGGGCTGATCAGCCTTTTCCGTGGCTTCGTGCGCGAGTCCTTTTCGCTCGCCACGTGGATCGTGGGCGTGTGGCTGGGTATCCGCTATGCGGCCGAGGTGGCGGAACAAGTCCCCCAGGCGGTGTCGGATGCCACCCTGCGCCTGGGCATTGGCTTCGCTCTGATCTTTATTGGCGTCCTGATTGTGGGCGGCATTCTCGGCGTGGTGGCCAATCGCCTGGTGAAGGGGACCGGGCTGACCGGTACCGACCGCTCGCTGGGCGTGATCTTTGGGCTGCTGCGCGGTGTGCTGCTGGTGGCGGTGCTGATCTTCCTTGCCTCGCTGACCTTGATGCCGGACGAGTCCTGGTGGGAAAACAGCCGCCTGATCCCGGAGTTCGAGCGCCTGGTGGATTGGCTGATTGCCCAATTGCCGGAAGGCTGGCAGGAACAGATCCATGATCTGCTGGCGAGTGACGAGCCGGTCGAAGAAGTAATCCCCGACGCCGACGAGCCGGCGACGCCCTAGAAGCGAGCTGCAAACGGCATTTGCAGCGCAACGTGTGCTGACAGGCCGTGAACGGCTTTGGTCAGCGTTTGCAAAACCCTGGAGCCTGAAACCGTATGTGTGGAGTTGTCGGAATCGTCGGGCGCAGCCCGGTGAACCAGCCCCTTTATGACGCCCTGCTGGTCTTGCAGCATCGGGGCCAGGATGCCGCAGGCATTGTGACCTGTGACGATGACGGGCGGCTGCATCTGCGCAAGGACAACGGTCTGGTGCGCGATGTGTTCAACAACCAGCACATGCAGAGCCTGACGGGCCATATGGGTATCGGCCATGTGCGCTACCCGACGGCCGGTTCGTCCAGCTCGGCCGAGGCGCAGCCGTTCTACGTGAACTCGCCGTTCGGGATTACGCTGGGGCACAACGGCAACCTGACCAACGCGCGCGAGCTCAAGCAGGCGCTGTACGCCACGGATCGCCGGCACATCAACACCGACTCGGACTCCGAGATCCTCCTGAACGTCTTCGCCCAGGAGCTGCTGCGCTTCCTCGACAACGGGCTGACGCCGGATTCCGTGTTCGATGCGGTGGAGCGCGTGCACCAGCGGGCCGAAGGCGCCTACGCGGTGGTCGCGATGATCGCCGGGGGCGGTCTGCTGGCGTTCCGCGATCCGCACGGCATTCGGCCCATTGTTTATGGCTCGCGCGAGGCCGAAGAGGGCGGGCGCGAATGGATGGTCGCCTCCGAAAGTGCCGCGCTGGAGTCCCAGGGCTTTGATCTGGAGCGGGACCTGGCACCGGGCGAGGCGGTGTTCATCACGCCGGACGGCGAGGTCAGCACGCGCGTGTGTGCCGAGGGGACCCGCCTGAACCCGTGCATCTTCGAGCACGTCTACTTCGCGCGCCCAGACTCGGTGATCGACAACGTGTTCGTCCACCGCGCGCGCATGCGCATGGGGACCGCATTGGGTGAAAAGATCCGGCGTATCTGGCCGGATCACGACATCGACGTGATCGTGCCGATCCCCGACACCGGGCGTACCGTGGCGCTGGAGATGGCGCACGAGCTGAACATCAAGTACCGCGAGGGGTTCATCAAGAACCGCTACATCGGGCGTACGTTCATCATGCCGGGCCAGACCAAGCGGCGGAAATCCGTGCGCCAGAAGCTCAACGCGATCTCGCTGGAGTTCCGCGGCAAGAACGTGATGCTGGTGGACGACTCCATCGTGCGCGGCACGACCTCGCGCGAGATCGTGATGATGGCGCGCGAGGCCGGGGCGAAGAAGGTCTATTTCGCCTCGGCCGCGCCGCCGGTGCGCTATCCCAACGTGTACGGGATCGACATGCCGGCCGCCGACGAGCTGATTGCCCACGGTCGGGACGAGGCCCAGGTGTGCGAGGCGATTGCCGCCGACCGCCTGATCTACCAGGACCTTGAAGACCTGCAAAAGGCCGTGCGCCGCGGCAACCGGAACATCCAGGAGTTCGACTGCTCGGTCTTCACCGGGGAGTACGTGACTGGACTGCCTCCGGACTACCTGGAACACCTCGCAGCGCTGCGCGGTGACGGGCTGGTGAACACGCCGGTCGCCGGCGAGGTGCTGGATCTGGCCAACAAGAAGTAGACGCGAGGTGCTCTTGCCCAGTCTCCAATGGATCGAACCCGTCGTCCGGGATGCCCGCGAACGAGCCCGCAATGTGGATGATGTCCCGGTGGTGGTGGTCCGGGTGGATCAGCAGCGGCTGTACGTCTGGGAGGCCGGGCGGGTGACGGAGATCTTCGATGTATCGACCTCGGCGCGCGGGGTGGGTTTCGAAGAGGGAACCTTCAAGACGCCGCTGGGCCTGCATCGGATTGCCGAGCGCTTCGGTGACAGCGCGCCGCGGGGCACGATCTTCCGTGCCCGCGGCAACACCGGCCAGATCGCGGAAATTCTGACCGAGCCGGGCGCGCAAAGCCCACGCGACAACATCACTTCGCGGATCCTCTGGCTGGAAGGGCTGGAGCCGGGCATCAATCGGGGCGGCAATGTGGATTCGCTGCGCCGGTACATCTACATCCACGGGACCGACGAGGAGGGACGCATTGGCGAACCGGCCTCGGAGGGCTGTGTGCGCATGCGCAACGATGAAGTGATCGAGCTGTTCCCGCGCCTGCCGGTCGGGACGTTGGTGATGATCCTCGAGGGTCCGGCCGTGCCGGAGCTCAGTCGGCCGTCCGGCTGACAAGCCAAGTGCCCGGACGGGCACGTCCGTCATCTCCGGTACCCATCGGAAAAGCGCGTCTCCGCTCGGGCATATCGTCTCTTCGTCCTTCCTCCCCCCTGCCTTCTGCCAGGGCTGGCCCGTTGCCGATTCGCTCTTGTGCCGGGGAACTCCGTGGCATGGAACGGTTCTGAATACCTACGTTAGCATTCCGTGATCTTTCTTCATTCGCCTGCTAGAATGAGGGAATTATTCCCGACTACCATTGTCAGGTAAGTAAGGAATTATTCTTGACAGGCGTTGTCAGGAATTAAGAATGGATGCCAGCCTGCGAACGGATGTCGAGCAGGACACATACTCAAGGTTATTCGGAGGCAACAAGCATGAAACTCTCAACCAAGGGCCGCTATGCAGTGACGGCCATGATGGATCTGGCGATTCACGACCGGATCGGTCCCGTGACGCTTGCCGACATCTCGCAGTGCCAGGGCATTTCGCTGTCCTACCTCGAGCAGCTGTTTGCCAAGCTGCGCAAGGCCGATCTGGTGGAAGGCGTGCGGGGCCCGGGTGGCGGTTATCGCCTGGCCAAGCGTGCGGACCAGATCAGCATTGCCAACATCATTACGGCGGTCGATGAATCCGTCGACGTGACGCGCTGCAAGGGCCACAAGGACTGCCAGGACGGCGATCGCTGCCTGACCCACGAGCTGTGGGACGACCTGAGCCAGCAGCTCTACGACTTCCTCGACGGGATTACCCTGGCGCAGTTTGCCAACCGTCCCGAGGTGCAGAAGGTCGCGCGGCGTCAGGACGAGCGGCGCGGTGCGCGGCACCACTTCATCTTCCGTAACGACGCGGCATAAGGCGTCGCGCGGGACGATTCGCTCACGCGGATCGTGGACAGAGAACGGGGCCGTCCGGGTCAGACAGACCGGACGGCCCCGACTCGTTTGGGGCGCCGGAAACACGAGCGCGCACTACGCCTGGACGGGGTCCGGTCCGGGCGCGGGCGGCTTCCCTCGCGGTACCGTGTACAGCAGGCCGCGCAGGTGACGCAAATCTTCTCGGCGTTGTTCGGGCGTCAACGGGGCGAAACGCTGGCGGTTGTAGGCCTCTGCGAAGGCCTTCAAGGATTCCCTCAGATCCGGGCGCGCCCGTGCGACGCGGCGGGACCAGGCATCCACAGGCTCGTGGGCCTGGCGGGCCAGGCGGCGGTCGTGGCGCGCGATGCGGCGCGATAGTTGTTGCAGCACGCGATCGGCGGGCGCGTGCCGCTGGCGCGGCCGGCGCAGCCCTACCCAGGTCAGGGCGATCAGCGCCAGGCTGCCGAACCCAACCCCCAGCGCGATCAGGACCGAGCGCCAGTCCTGCGAATCCAGCCCGAGGCGAGCGAACAGCTCGCGCTGGCGTTCGGGGTCGAAGGCCAGCACCCAGCTTTCCCAGCGAAAGCGTACGAAGTCGCCCCAGTCGTCCATCCCGAAGCGCGCCCGCTGCAGCCAGGAGAGCCCCTCCCCGCGGCGAAGAAAGCCGGGTATCTCCTCGCCGGTGTCGCTGGCCAGCCCGGGCAGCCCCTGTTCGATGCGTTCGGGTGCGATGGCGGCGGTGGGGTCGACCCGGATCCAGCCTTCGCCATCCAGCCAGACCTCGTTCCAGGCGTGGGCATCGGCGTTGCGCAGGCGCAGGTATTCGCCACGGGCCTGCCATGCTCCGCCCTGGTAGCCGGTGACGACGCGGGTCGGGATATCGGCCGCGCGCATCAGCACTGCAAACGCGGAGGCATAGTGCTCGCAGTAACCGGCCTGGGTCTCGAACAGGAAGGTGTCGGTGGTGTCGTCTTCGAGTCGTGGGGGCTGGAGGGTGTAGCGGTATGGCTCGGCGCTGAACCGTTGCAGCGCCGCCTGGATGATGGCGCGATCGTCGTCTCCGTGGGTGGCGCGCCACAGGGCAACCTCGGCCCGCGACCGGGGCGCGGCGGAAGTCGGCAGGTGCAGTGCGCGGGTACGCTCCTGTGGATCCAGTGTGGGTTCGCCCGCTCCGGGTGGGGTGGTCAGGGCGGCCTCGGCGCTGTACTGGATGCGGCTGGTCACGGGGCGATCGCGCAGGACTTGGTAGTTCGCGCGCAGCTCGGCATCCTCGGGCAGGGCGCTTGGGTAATCCAGCATCGGCAGATAGCGCGCTCGGGTGGGCTCCAGGGTGGCGGTGTAGCGGATGACGTTGTCGGTGTCGGCGGCCGTGGGCTGGATCACCGAGCGATTTTCGTCCGCGGACCAGCGCCGGCCATCGAAGTCCGTCATGACCAGGGCGCGCCAGTATTGCGCCCGCAGGGGCGGCACTTGGCGGTCGAATTCGACCCGCAGCGCGGTCGATTCGTCCTGCAGCAGGTTGGCGATATCGCCGGGATTGAGCTCGCCGGACAACCCGGTGCGCGCGGTCTGCTCGCGTTGTGGGTCGCCCCACAGCGGACCCTCGACGCGCGGAAAGACGAAGAACAGGATCAGCATGAAGGGCAGGGCATGCAGCAGCATGGCGCCCGCCTGCCGCGCGAGGCGCGGGCGGGGGATCACGCGTCCGGCATGCACCTGGATCAGTGCGGCGGTGAGCAGCCAGGTGGCCAGGAGCGAATAGGCCGCGATCAGGATGGATTGGTCGAAGAAATAGGTGGTGACCACCACGAAGTAGCCGAGGAACAGTGCGATCACGATGTCGCGGCGGTTGCGGGTCTCCAGCAGCTTGAAGGCGATCATCACCAGCAACAGCGCGGTGCCGGCCTCCTGGCCGAATACGGTGCCGAACTGCGCGAAGGTCAGGCCACCGGCGATCACGGCCAGCACGCTCATCACGCCCAGCGAAGGGGCGGGGCGGCCCGTGCCCAGCAGCCACGCCCGCGCGGCGATCGCGAGCACGACCAGCGCGGTGATCCACGGTGGCTGATGCCAGACGTGTGGCAGGGCGGCGACCGGCAGGGCGACCAGGGCCAGCTCCAATCCGCGCAGATCCGTGTGGTCTGCAGGCCTGGTGGTCTTGTCTCTCATGAGCCCGGCTCCGGGTTCAATTCGACCGGGTTGCTGCGGAATCGCGCAAGGGCATGCAGGCAGTGATCGCGGTGAATCACTCCCTGGGCCGGCTCCAGGGCCTGGTCTGGCAGGCGCAGGCCGAAGACGCGGCCCTCCGCGTGGGCCGCGAGTACCTGATGGCACAGCATGGACAGGCGGGTCTCGGTATCGGAGGCGGGCATGGCCCCCCATTCCAGCCACAGGCGATCACCCTGGCCGCTGGCGAATTCACGGACATGCAGCTTGCCGCTGCGGGCGAAGGCCTTCCAGACGATGCGACCGGGTGGATCCCCCGCACGGTAGGGGCGGATCTGGTCGGGCGCATCGCCCTCGCGCCGGTCGTGTGCCCCTGCGGCTTCTTCGCCATCGTCCCCGGCGGTGTGTCCCGGATCGATCGGCGCCGGGTAGACCACGATCTCCGGCGCCAGGGTCAGCCAGCTCCAGACCTCCAGGATGCCCAGCGGGTAGCGTGTGTCCAGCCGCTGGCGTGGCAGGCGGTAGACGCCGCGCGCGAGTCCGGGGAGTTCCAGCTGTGCGGTATGGGTCCCCTGTGCCGGGACCGGGAAGGGGGCGCTGGAGTGCGCCCCGATGCGCAGGACCAGGGCCTCGCGGGCCCGTCCAGCGGTCTCGCTCAGGCGTAGCGGGAGGGGCAGCGGTTGACCGGCAAATACCGCAGGGACGGGCAGGGTGGAGACCTGCAGCCCCAGCAGGTTGCGATGGGTATACCACATGGCGTTATGGCCGATGCCCACCAGCAGGAAGGTCAGCAGGAACGCCATGTTGTTGGAGTAGTTGATCGCCCCCAGGAGCATCACCAGGATGATGCCGAACAGGGTGTACCCGGCACGCGTGGGCAGGATGTAGATGCGGTCGCGCCCGAGGTGCGCCTGGTCGCCATCGTGTGCGTGGCGCCGGGTGATCCAGCGGATGGCATCGTCGCGCAGGCGGGCCATTCGGCCGCGCGAGCGGGCCGGTCCGGTCACGGAGTCGGGACGCATTCCATCAGGCGCGCGACCGTGCGTTCGGGGGGCTCCGGCTCGCGTGCGCGCACCCGATGTCCGGCAACGGCTGGCAATACGAGGGCGATATCGTCGGGTGTCGTGTAGTCACGGCCCTCCAGGAAGGCGTGGGCCCGGGCCGCACGCAGTAGTCCCAGCCCGGCACGCGGTGACAGGCCGTGGGCGAAGCGCGCTCGGTCGCGGCTGGCACTGATCAGGCCTTGGAGATAGTCGAGGACCTCCGCACCGGCATGGACCTCGGCTACCCGGTCCTGCCACTCCCGCAGCTGGTGCGGGGCCACCAGGCTGGGCGGAGTGGGGTGGCTCTCCGCCACCGGTGCGGCCGCGGGGGCGGGACCGCTGCGTTCCAGCAGGGCCCGTTCGGCGCCGGCGTCCGGGTAGCCAAGCTGGATGCGCATCAGGAACCGGTCGAGCTGGGATTCCGGCAGCGGGTGAGTGCCAACCTGCTCCTCCGGATTCTGGGTGGCGATGACGAAAAACGGCACCGGCAATTCGCGGGTGGCGCCCTCCACACTGGCCTGGCGCTCTTCCATTGCTTCCAGCAGGGCACTCTGCGTTTTCGGGGGCGCGCGGTTGATCTCGTCGGCGAGCAGGACCTGGGTGAAGATCGGCCCGGGATGGAAGCGGAACTGGCCGCTGGCCTGCTCGAAGATGGAGACACCGAGGACATCGCCGGGCAGCAGATCACTGGTGAACTGCACGCGTTGGTACTCGAGGTTCATCGCCCGGGCCAGGGCGTGGGCCAGGGTGGTCTTGCCCACCCCGGGCACGTCCTCGATCAGCAGGTGCCCATTGGCCAGCAGGCAGGCCAGCGCCAGGCGCACCGGCTCGGGTTTGCCAAGGAGGACCTCGTTCAGTGCGCGTTCTACCTGTTGCAGGGCGTCCTTGGCCGATGACATTCGAGCCTCGTTGTTGGTTGCTGCGGATGGATTGGCAGTTTGCCTTGAGTTCTTCACCGGCGAATGGTTCCAGGGTCCAGGATGCGGCTACCATGAAGGTTCGTTCTCCGCGAGTCACGCGATGGATTCCACGGCCGCCAGTGCGGAACCCCCGTTCGAATATGATGCCACAGTCGATCCCGCGCCCCGGCTGCGTCTGTCGGGGCGGCTGGACGTGCATGCCGTGGAGCAACACTGGGGCTCGCTGCGTCGCCGTGCCCGCGATCTGGGGCAGCAGGCGGCGGGTGCGGTGCTGGTTGACCTGCGGGGCGTCGAGTACTGCGACGGGGCGGGGGCGGCGTTGCTGCATGCGCTGGAGCAAGACTTCGCGCGCGCAGACGCCGAGGTCCAGTTCGAGGGTATGAGCCGCATGGTCGAGGAGCAGCTTGCCCCCTATCGGGAGCTGGATGCGGTCGAGCCGGCTCGGGCTGCGGACGGGCGTGGCTGGTGGCAGGGGTGGATGGACGGCGTGGACCGGGTGGGGCGTGCGGCGCACTTGCAGTTCAGCTTTGTCGGCGAGCTGACCCAGGCCGTCGGCAGTGCCCTGCGCCACCCGCGCCAGGTGCGGTGGGGCGATACCCTGCGGGTGGCGGAGGCGGCGGGCTTCCAGGCCCTGCCAATCGTCTCGCTGATTGCCTTCCTGCTGGGCGTGATCCTGGCCTTTCAGTCGGCGATCGCGATGCGCCAGTTCGGGGGCGAGATCTTCGTCGCCAACCTGGTGGCGGTGTCGCTGTTCCGCGAACTGGGGCCGTTGATGATGGCGATCCTGCTGGCGGGCCGCTCGGGCGCCGCCTTTGCGGCCGAGATCGGCACGATGAAGGTGAACGAGGAAGTCAACGCCCTGAAGACGATGGGGCTGGATCCGGTGCGCTTTCTCGTGCTGCCGAAGGTGCTCGCGGGGTTGCTGGTTGCGCCATTGCTGGCCCTGTACGCGAACATGATCGGGCTGATCGGCGCTGCAGTGGTGATGCAAGGCTTCGGCATTCCCTGGGTGGCGTTCTTCAATCAGGTGACGTCCGCACTGTCACTTTCGGACCTGTTTTCCGGGCTGGTCAAGGCGGTGGTGTTCGGCCTGGTGGTCGCCGGGGTAGGCTGTCTGCGCGGATTGCAGACCGGCAGCGGGGCTGCCTCGGTCGGGCTTTCCACCACCAGCGCGGTAGTGACATCCATCATTCTCATCGTGGTGCTGGACGGCGTGTTCGCCGTGCTGTTCTACCATCTGGGGGTCTGAGGCATGACCGACGCGGGCATGACCGTCCCGGATGGCACGCAAGGCGAAGTGGTTATCCGTGTTCGCGGGCTGACCATGGGTTTCGATGACCTTGTGCTGATGCGCGATCTGAACTTCGATGTTCGCCGGGGCGAGATCTTCGTCATCCTGGGAGGCTCCGGTAGTGGCAAGAGCACGCTTCTCAAGCACATGATCGGGCTTAACCGGCCGCAGGCCGGGCATATCTGGGTCGCCGGTGCGGATATCACCGAGGCGGAGGGCGCGCAGCGCGAGGCGATCCTGCGCCGGGTCGGGGTGATGTACCAGATGGGGGCGCTGTTCGGGTCAATGACGCTGCTGGAGAACGCGCGCCTGCCACTGGAGGTGCACACCGATCTCCCGCGCGAGGCGATGGATGCGGTCGCGCGCGCCCGTCTGCAATTGGTGGGGCTGGGGGCCTTCGCCGATTTCATGCCCTCGGAGATCAGCGGCGGCATGCAGAAACGCGCGGCCATCGCCCGCGCCATGGTGCTGGACCCGGAGGTCCTGTTCCTGGACGAGCCCTCTGCCGGCCTCGACCCGATCACCTCGGCGGATCTGGATCGGCTGATCCAGCGCCTGGCCCGGACCCTGGGCATGACCATCGTGATCGTGAGTCACGAACTGGCCAGCATTTTTGCGATTGCCGACCGGGTGATTATGCTCGACAAGGAGAGTCAGGGGATTGCCGCCGAGGGCGACCCGGCCACCCTGCGTGACACATCAGATCATCCGTGGGTGCAGCGCTTCCTGCGGCGGACGGATTCCGACCAAGAGAGGTCCGCATGAGTGCCCGACATCATTTCCGACTGGGGTTGTTCATCCTCGGCGGGCTGGCGGCCCTGGTGGCGGCGTTGCTGATCCTGACGGCGGGTAACCTGCTGCGCCCGTCCATCCAGATCGAGACCTACATGGATTCCTCGATCCAGGGCCTGGAGATCGGGGCGCCGGTCAAGTTTCGCGGCGTGAACATCGGCGAGGTGACCGACCTGACCTTTACCTCGGTGGTCTACGAATCCGATGTGCGCCCGCGTGATCGCCGGCGCTACGTGATGGTGCGGGCGCGGCTGTACCCGGACCGTTTTGCCGCCAGTGCGCGGGAAGGCGAGTTCGAGACCCGTATTCTCGAGAATCTGGTCGAGGCCGGGCTGCGCGTGCGCATGGCGGCACAGGGAATCACCGGCATGAGCTACCTGGAGACGGATTTCTCCGAGCCGGGAACCCATCCGCCACTAGCCCATGACTGGGAGCCACACTCGATCTATGTGCCGTCTGCGCCCAGCACCGCAATGCAGTTCCTCGAATACGCGGAGAACCTGCTCAAGCGCATCGACGAGTTGGATATCGAGGGCGTCGTGGACAACCTGACCAACCTCTTGGTGACCGTGGATACCACGCTTAACGAACTGGATACCGGGCGCCTGGCGGAGCAGGCCGATGAAATGATCGACGAACTGAAGACCACGACCCGCACGGCGACCCGGGTGATGGAGTCGGTCGAGCGTCTGGTCGAGCATCCGGATACCCAGGCCCTGCCCAGCGAGACCCGCGCCGCGCTGCGCGAACTGCGCGAGACCGCCGAGGCGGCCGATGTCGGGCGCCTGGTGGACCGGATGGATGCCATGGTGGAGCGACTGGACAGGGGGATGGACGTCAGTGAGAGCAAGTTGCTGGAGACTCTGGACGAGCTGCAGGCTACGATCACCGGCTTGCGCAGCCTGTCGGACGATGTTCGCCGCAATCCCGGAGGTGCGCTGTTCGGTGCCCCGCCGCCGCGCAGTTCGATGGACGAGGAGTAAACCGATGACCCGATGGACCCTTCCCGCGCTTCTACTGATGGCCTGGACGCTGGGCGGCTGCACGCTGATTCCCGAGCGCGATGCAGTGGACCGCGCGTGGTTCCTGCTGGAACTCCCGCCCGATCCGGCCCCGCGAATGGCCGAGACGAGCGAACCGCTGGCCGTGGAGCTGGGGTCGGTGCGGGTGGCGCCGGCGTATGGCGGGAAGGGGCTGGTCTACCGACTGGGAGATCACCGCTACGAGTCGGACTACTACAACGAATGGTTCCTGGCGCCGGCGGAGCAGCTCGAGCAGCTGCTGCGGGAACGCTGGACGCGCCACGGGGCGGCCATCGAGCTGGTCGACAACGCCTCCGCTGCGCGCGCGCAGGGGCGTCCGGCCGTGCAATTGCACATCCTGGTGACGGCCCTGTATGGCGATCTCGATACCGCGAATCTGGAAGAGCTGGGCGAGGTGGGTCCCGATGACCCGGTGCGCGGGGTCGGTCGTGTAGGCCTGCGCACCCAGTTGCGCACTGCGGAGCGTTCCCGCCTGGTCCACATGGAGGCACAACACACCATCGACCGGCGTTCGGCGGCGCGCCTGGTCTCCGCGTTGTCGCAGGCGACCGCTGATGTCCTCGCGGAGCTGGAGCACGAACTGCTGCGTGCAGCTGAAGGGGAGGCCCGCGAATGAGCGACGTTTTCGACTTTTCCGCGCCGTTGCCGGAGGGAGGCGAGCAGCCGTTGGCGGACTGGCGGGGCGATGTCCTGCTGATCGTGAATGTCGCGAGCCAGTGTGGTTTTACTCCCCAGTACGAGGGCCTGCAGGCCCTGCACGATCGCTACGCTGAACAGGGGTTCCGGGTGCTGGGCTTCCCCTGCAACCAGTTTGGCGGGCAGGAACCGGGAGACGCGGACCAGATTCGGGCCTGTGGGGTGAAATTCGGGGCCGCGTTCCCGGTATTCGCCAGGATCGAGGTGAACGGGGACGGTGCGCATCCGCTCTACCGGTATCTCAAGGCCCAGGCGCCGGGTGCCCTGGGCACGCAGGGCATCAAGTGGAACTTCACCAAGTTTCTGGTCGGGCGCGACGGCCGCGTGATCGACCGCTTCGCCCCGCAGAAAAAGCCGGCCGACCTGGCGCCCGCGATCGAGGCGGCGCTGGACGAACCACGCCCGAGCGCGGCGAATGGATCCTAGCGGCGCCGGCCCCGCGCCGGATCACGCAGGGGCCGATGACTACTGGATGGAGAAGGCCCTGGAACAGGCCGAACAAGCGGCACAGGTCGGCGAGGTGCCGGTGGGGGCGGTGCTGGTGGCCGCCGATGGCACATGCCTGGCGGCCAGCCACAACGCGCCGATCGGGCTGCACGACCCGACCGCGCACGCCGAAATCCGGGCGCTCCGGGCCGCCGGTGAGCGCCTGGAGAACTACCGGCTCCCGGGTGTGACGCTCTACGTGACCCTTGAACCCTGCAGCATGTGTGCCGGCGCGATGATCCACGCCCGCTTAGCGCGCGTGGTATTCGGTGCCAGCGACCCCCGCACCGGGGCCGCCGGAGGCGCCCTGGAGCTGTTCGGCCACCCCGCGCACAACCACCGCATCGATGTGACAGGTGGAGTGCTCGGGGATGTGGCCGGAGAGCGACTGCGCCGTTTCTTCCGCGCACGGCGGGACAAGTGATGGCGCGCGCGTTTCAGGCGGATGCCAGACCAAGGAGAAGGCCTTCAGATGGGCCCGGGAACGGGCATGACACAAGGAGAGTGAGATGTTCTGTATGCAATGCGGACAGGAAGTCCACCAGGAAGCGCGGTTCTGTCACGGGTGCGGGACGGCGCTAAAGCCGCAGGCGTTGGGCGTCGAGTGCGAGGTTGCGACGCCCCGGGCTTGCGCCCAATACGCCGGCTTTTGGTATCGGGCGCTGGCGTTGTTGATCGACTGGGTGCTCGCCAACATCCTGGGGATGCTGGTCGTGCTGCCCCTGAGCTTTGTCCTGGGCATGACGATGGTGGGCCATGAACCCGAGGTGATTGCTGGCGCCGGGGCCTTGCTGGGGATCGTGATGGGGACGGCTGTGTTCTGGCTTTACTTCACGGTTTTCGAGTCGTCCGGCTGGCAGGCGACACCGGCCAAGCGGATGCTGGGCCTGCGAGTCACGGATGCGGATGGCCAGCGGATCGGCTTCGGGCGAGCCAACGCTCGCTATTGGTCCAAGATCCTCTCCGCCATGACCCTCTACATCGGCTTTCTGATGGTCGCGTTCACCGAACGCAAGCAAGGACTGCACGACATGGTGGCATCCACTCTGGTAGTACGACCGGCCCGGCAATGAGGTGCGGATTGCGGGCGATCCGGCCGGTGCCGGGGTGTTCCCCGAGAAAAATGGAGCCGGCGACAGGAGTCGAACCTGCGACCCTCTGATTACAAATCAGATGCTCTACCAACTGAGCTACACCGGCCTGGTGCCAGGGAAGCATCATTGAATGCTTCCCTGGGGTTTGGGCCTGGCGGCGGGCCCGAAAAAATTTGGTGCCGGGAGCGAGAATCGAACTCGCACTCTGTTGCCAGAACCGGATTTTGAATCCGGCGCGTCTACCAGTTCCGCCATCCCGGCTTGTGGGGCCGTAGTGTAGCGCAGGTTCTCTGCGGCACAAACGGGGCAGAGCGATCTTCGGCACTCCGAGCCGCGTCGAGTGGTGCGTGGTAGGATCGCGCGCCATGCGTGTCGCCGATTTCGATTACGAGCTCCCGCCGGAGCTGATTGCACAGTATCCGCTACCGGACCGGGCGGGTTCGCGCCTGCTGGTCCTGGAGGAAGAGCGACCGCGGGACGCTCGCTTTGCAGAGATCGAGGATCTTCTGCGGCCGGGTGACCTGCTGGTGCTGAACGATACCCGGGTGATTCCGGCGCGTGTCTTCGGGCGCAAGGAGAGCGGGGGGCAGGTGGAGGTTCTGGTCGAACGAATCGAGTCGCCCGGCCAAGTGCTGGCGATGGTCCGCGCCAGCCGGGCGCCGAAGGTCGGGGCCCGGCTACGCCTGGCGGATGCCTTTACCGTCGAAGTAACCGGCCGCGAGGGCCCGTTCTTCCGCCTGGCCCTGGTTGATGCCGACGATGTGCTCGCGTTGTTGCGCGAGCATGGACACATCCCCCTGCCGCCCTATATCGAGCGCGCCGACGAGGCGCATGATGCCGATCGCTACCAGACGGTGTTCGCGGCGCGCGAGGGTGCGGTTGCTGCCCCCACGGCAGGCCTGCATTTCGATGATGCCCTGCTGGGGCGCCTGCGCTCGGCGGGGGTGGAGACCGCGACGGTCACCCTGCACGTCGGGGCGGGGACCTTCCAGCCGGTCAAGGTCGAGGACACCGCGGCGCACGAGATGCATGCGGAGTGGCTGGAGGTGTCGCCCGAGGCCTGCGCGGCGGTAGCGGCCTGCAAGGCGCGTGGCGGGCGTGTGGTCGCGGTCGGTACGACCTGCGTGCGCTCGCTGGAGACCGCGGCCGCGGGGGGAGAACTGGCGCCGTTCCAGGGCGAGACGCGGCTATTCATCCAGCCGGGGGATCGATTTCGGGTGGTGGACCGGATGGTGACCAATTTTCATTTGCCGCAGAGCACGCTGTTGATGCTGGTGGCGGCATTTGCCGGCTATCGCCGGATCCTGGATGCGTATGCCCACGCGGTGGCACAGCGCTACCGGTTTTTCAGTTACGGCGACGCGATGTGGCTGGCGCCGGGGCAGGGCGATGATCTGCCCCCGAGTATGGCCACCGCCGCGGGAGAGTCCGATGGAGTTTGAGAATCTGGCCGCCGATGGCGCGGCGCGCCGCGGCCGTCTGCACTTCCCGCGCGGGACGGTGGAGACCCCGGCCTTCATGCCGGTGGGAACCTACGGCACGGTCAAGGCGATGACGCCGGAGGAGCTGCGCGAGCTGGGCGCGGAGATCATCCTCGGTAACACCTTCCACCTGATGCTGCGCCCGGGCACCGAGGTGATCCGGGCGCATGGCGACCTGCACGACTTTATGCACTGGGAGGGCCCGATCCTGACCGATTCCGGCGGATTCCAGGTCTTCTCCCTCGCGGAGATGCGCAAGATCAGCGAGGAGGGTGTGCGTTTCCAGTCGCCGGTGGATGGCTCGAAGGTGCTGATGACGCCGGAGTCCTCGATGCAGGTGCAGCGCGAGCTGGGCTCGGACATCGTGATGATCTTCGACGAGTGCACGCCCTATCCGGCGACCGAGGAAGCGGCGCGCCAGTCGATGGAGTTGTCGCTGCGCTGGGCGGCGCGTTCACGCACGGCACACGGTGACAACCCGGCGGCGCTGTTCGGCATCGTGCAGGGCGGGATGTACCCGGACCTGCGGCGGGAGTCGGCCGAGGGGTTACAGGCGATCGGCTTTGACGGTTACGCGATCGGCGGGCTGTCGGTGGGCGAACCGGAGGACGAGCGCCTGCAGACGCTGGATGCCACCCTGCCGCTGCTGCCGCAGGATCGTCCGCGCTACCTGATGGGGGTGGGCCGGCCGGAGGACATCGTCGAGGCCGTGCGACGCGGCGTGGACATGTTCGATTGCGTGATGCCGACCCGCAATGCCCGCAACGGGTTCCTCTATACCCGCGAGGGCGTGCTGCGCATCCGCAATGCGCGCTTCCGCGACGATGTCGGCCCGGTCGATCCGGAATGCGGGTGCTACACCTGTCGCCACTATTCGCGGGCGTATCTGAAGCACCTGGATAAGTGCAACGAGATCCTCGGTTCGCGCCTGGCGACGACCCACAACCTCCATTACTACCAGGATTTGATGCGCGGATTGCGCGAGGCGATCGCGGCCGGCGCCCTGAATGAGTTCGTCGCCGATTTCTACAGTCGACGCGGCATGGCAATCCCGCCTGTGCCATAATCCGCGCGGTATTTTTTCGCTCGCCGGGTGTGGCCCGAGCTCCCCGGTAGCGTCCGAATCTGAACCGAAGACGGAGTGTTTCGATGGACTTTCTGATTTCTGCAGCGCATGCCCAGGAAGGTGGAGCGGCCGGCGGCGGCATGATCGAGTTCCTGATCATGATCGTTATTTTCTTTGCGATCATGTACTTCCTGATCATCCGCCCGCAGAGCAAGCGCGCCAAGGAGCACCGCTCCATGGTCGAGGCCCTGTCCAAGGGCGACGAGATCGTCACCAATGGCGGTGTGGCCGGCAAGATTACCGAAGTCAGCGACGACTTCATCAAGGTCGACATTGCCGACGGCGTGAACGTGGCGGTACAGAAGCAGTCGGTCGCCTCCGTGATGCCCAAGGGCACGCTGAAAGATCTCTAAACGCCCTCCAGGGTTTTTGATATGCGCAATTCCTATCCGGCGTGGCTGTACGCCCTGATCGTCGTGGTCGTTCTGGGCGCGGGGCTGTATGCCGCGCCCAACCTGTTCCCGGAAGACCCGTCGGTGCAGATCGGCAATCCGGTCACCGGCGAGATCGACGGGAACATCCGTGACCTGATGGGCACCATCCTGGGTGCCCAGGGCGTGACGCCGAAACAGGTGGAGGAGCAGGACGATGGGCAGCTACTCCTGCGCTTCGAGACCACCGACGAGCAGTCGCTGGCCGCGGAGATCCTGCGCAATGCCCTGGATGACAACCACACCGTCGCCCTGAATCTGGCCCCGGCGACGCCGAACTGGCTGCGCGCAATCAATGGCCAGCCGATGGCGCTGGGTCTGGACCTGCGCGGCGGGGTGCACTTCCTTATGGAAGTCGATCTGGATGCCGTGATCGGCACGGCGATGGAGCGCTACTCCAACGAGCTGCGCGGGCGGATGCGCGACGAACGTCTGACGTTCGGCACGATCGAGCGCAGTTCCAGTGACCTGACCGTGATGTTCGCGAACGAGGAAAGCCTCGCGGCGGCCGAGAGCTGGCTGACCCGCGAATATCGCGGCGAGCTGGAATGGGAGATCCGTGGGGGCGGCGAAACCACCCGCATGGTGGCCACCCTGAGCGATGACCACCTGACCGAGCTACGCCGCCAGGCCCTGCAGCAGAACATCTCCACCCTGCGTTCGCGCGTGGACGAGCTGGGCGTGGCCGAGCCGATCATTGCCCAGCAGGGCGAGCACCGGATCGTGGTGCAGCTGCCGGGCGTGCAGGACACCGCGCGGGCCAAGGAAGTACTGGGTGCGACCGCCACGTTGGAGTTTCGCCTGGTCTCCGAGGCCGGCGACCCGATGGAGGCCGACCAAACCGGCCGCGCACCGTCCGGGACGCGCCTGTACCACGAGCGTGACGGGACCCCGGTGCTGCTGCAGCGTCAGGTGATGCTCACCGGTGACTATATTACCGACGCCTCTTCCGGGATTGCCCAGGATAGCGGCGGCCCGGCCGTGTTCATCAATCTCGATGGCCAGGGGGCGCGCATCTTTTCGCGCGTGACCTCGGATAACGTGGGCCGCCTGATGGCGTCGGTGTTCATCGAGACGACCACCGAGACGGTGGAGGAAGACGGCGAGCAGGTCATGCGTACCTCGCGCAGCGAAGAGGTCATCAACGTTGCGCGCATTAACGAGCCGCTGGGCCGACGCTTCCAGATCTCGGGTCTGGATACCACGCGTGAGGCGCGCAACCTCGCGCTGCTGCTGCGCGCCGGTGCGCTGGCCGCGCCGATGTCGATTGTCGAGGAACGCACGGTGGGTCCGAGCCTGGGCCAGGAGAACATCGATCGCGGCATGCAGTCGGTGGTGATCGGATTCATCCTGGTGATGATCTTCATGATCCTCTACTACCGCGCCTTTGGACTGATCGCGAACGTGGCGCTGGCACTGAACCTGATCTTCATCGTCTCGGTTTTGTCGATGCTGCAGGCGACCCTGACCCTGCCGGGGATCGCGGGGATCGTGCTGACCGTCGGCATGGCGGTAGACGCCAACGTGCTGATCTTCGAGCGCATACGCGAGGAGATCCGCAACGGACTGTCACCCCAGGCGGCGATTTCGTCGGGCTATGACCGAGCGTTCACTACCATCGCGGACGCCAACGTGACCACGCTGATCGCGGCCCTGGTGCTGTTCCTGTTCGGCACCGGGCCGATCAAGGGCTTTGCCATCACGTTGTCGATCGGGATCATCGCATCGATGTTCACCGCGATCATCGTGACCCGCGCAATCGTCAATCTGACCTACGGGCGCCAGCGTCGACTGACGCGCCTGTCCATCTGAGCGCGGAGAAAACCATGCTTCCGCATCTGAATTTCGCTGAATCGCACATCGATTTCCTCGGCAAGCGCAAGATCACGATCGCGATCTCGCTGGTCCTGATCATTATCTCGGTAGCGCTGCTGGCCACCCGCGGGCTGAACTTCGGGATCGACTTCACCGGGGGGACCCTGGTGGAAGTGGGCTACCCCGAAGCGGTGGAGCTGGATACGATCCGCGAGACCCTGTCGGCGGGCGGCTATGAGGGGGCGCAGGTTCAGACCTTCGGCACCTCGCGCGATGTGCTGATTCGCCTGCCGCCAAGCGAAGACGACGACAACCCGGCGATGTTGTCCAACCGGGTCCTGAACGCCCTGCAGGAAGGTGGGCCGTCTGATCCGGACCTTCGCCGCGTGGAGTTCGTCGGTCCGGCCGTCGGCGAGGAGCTGCGCGAGCAGGGCGGTCTGGCGATGATCTATGCGCTGGCCGGCATCCTGATCTATGTGGCAGTGCGTTTCGAGTGGCGCTTCTCCATTGGATCGGTGCTGGCGCTGGTGCACGACGTGCTGATCACGCTGGGGATCTTCTCGCTGCTGCAGATGGAGTTCGACCTGGGGGTGCTCGCCGCCGTGCTGGCGGTGATTGGCTACTCGCTGAATGACACCATCGTGGTGTACGACCGAATACGCGAGAACTTCCGTGTGCTGCGCAAGCAGAGCACGGAACAGGTGATGAACAATGCGGTGAACAAGACCCTGGCGCGGACCATCGTGACCAGCTTGACCACCCTGCTGGTGTTGCTCTCGCTCGCCATTCTGGGTGGGGCGGCCCTGCAGAACTTCTCGATTGCGCTGATCATCGGGGTGGTCGTCGGGACGTACTCGTCGATCTTCATCGCGGCGACCGCGGCGTTGATGCTGGGTGTGGACCGTCAGGTCCTGCTGCCGGTGAAGAAGGAAGGGGCGGAAGAGGATCAGACGCCCTGACCCGGGTCACGCCTGTCCGAATCACCCTGTCCTAGCCATGCAGGACAGGGGACATAAAAATGCCCGGGGCCGCAAGGCTTCCGGGCATTTTTCGTTGCGACAAAGGCCCTTGGGATCAGAAGGCGAGGGCTTCCTTGATGATGCGCTCGACCAGCTCGTTCACGGCGCGCAGGCTTTCCTTCGAGTCCTTGTCGCCGACTTCGGGAACTGGCGTGTAGCCCATGTAGATTGTGCCCGGTTCCTCGGAGAGCTCGTAGACCGTGATGATGTAGGGGCAGAAGAGCATGTTGTGCGGATCGGCCTCCATGGTCGCGCGCGAGTAGGTGGCGCTGCAGAAGTCGACCGATTGCCCGTTGAGGTAGATGCCTTCGCCGCTTTCCTGTCCGCCGGTGCGGTCCAGCATGTTGGCGATGTAGCCGACGTTGTTGATGACCAGGCCTTCAGCGGCGATGGCCTCTTCGACCATCTCGAAGTAGAAGTCGTATTCGCCTTCGGTCGTGAAGATGACGCGTTCGTCGGTCTCCATGAACGTCTCATAGGCGCTGGCGGTGCCGCCGACGGCGAGACCGAGGCCCAGGCCGATCGCCAGGGCGGAGTGGCGCAAGGTGCGCGAAATACCGGTGAGTGGTTTCATGGTTCCTTCCTCTATTGTGATTCCAGGCCTGGCCAGGATGGGGTTGTATGCGCGCCGTCAGCGGTGGATCCGGCGACGACGGGCGGGCTCTGATCGCGGTCAGTTGAAGAAATGACCGGCAAAGCGGGTTCGGGGCGCCCAGTACGGGTTGTCCAGATGCTCGATGCGAACCTGACCCCGTGCGCTGGGCGCATGCACGAAGCGGCCGTCTCCCACGTAGACCCCGACGTGGTCGATTTGATTCCCGTTAATGGCGAAGAACACCACGTCACCCGGGGTGGGCGGTCCCTCGCGTCGGGTCGCGGCGCGGGCCTGGTCGCGTGTCGTGCGCGGGACGGCGCGCCCGGCCTCGCGGTAGGCCCGCTGGACGAGGGCCGAGCAGTCCAGCCCGGTGGCCTCGGTGCCGCCGTACTGGTACGGGGTATCGAGGTGACCGAGGGCGGTCAGCACGACTTCGGAGCGTTCCAGGCCAGCCTCGGGCGTGGGGCTCATTGGGCCGTCCGCAAGGCCTTCGGGTGTGGCAACGGGCGCGGTGTCCCCTCCGCGGGGTTCGGGGCCCGCACTGCAGGCCGCAAGCAGCAGAAGCCCGGGGCCGGCCAGGGCAAGCGGCAGCCGTCGGCGCCGGGTGTCAGAAAAGATCGCGTTCGGCATAGCTGTCGGGGACGCTGAAGAGTGCGGCGCTGAGGTCGTCGGTGGAGATGCCGGCAAGCCGCGTGGTCACGCCGCCCTTTTCACTGACCTGCAGTGGGATGCCGTCGACGCGCGGCAGCAGGGAGGCGCCCATCTGCGAGGCCATCGGCCCGCCGGCCTCAAGGGCGTTCAGGGACAGCTCGTACAGGCGATCCATCAGGGCGCCCAGGGTCGCGAAATCCGCGCTGCCCAGGCCCAGGGTATCCGGCTCCGTTACGCAGACCGTGCTTTGCACCTGGCCGTCGATCAGCACCTCGTAATCGTCGCAGACGAAGTCCCCGATCTCGCGTTGTTCGCCGGTGGGGCGGGTGTTGATCTCGGCATCGAAACCCTCCGACCCAATGCCCAGCTCCTCCTCGAGCTGCTGGCGCACCTCGGGCGGGAGCTGCTCCATTTGCCGGCGCAGGTCGCTGACCATGTCGGTCATGGCGCGCATCTGCTGGTCCATCACCTCGCGAGTCAGCGGGGTGTAGGTCTGTTCCGTGTCGTCCACGACCGTCAGCTGGTCGGTTCTGGCGTCGAAGAGCATGTAGCCGGAGGTGCCGCTGATGGACTCGTTGAGCTCCATGCGCACGATGTCGCCGCGCACCAGGATCTGGCTCTCCAGTCCTTCGTCGTCGACGTAGTGCAACAGGGCATCGGCCTGGGCGGTGGAGCCGATGGCTAGCAGCCCGCCGACAGCAATGGGCGTGAGGGTGCGGCGGATTCGGTCGAGCGGACCGGGGCGGTGATGATGCATGGGGGCTCCTGCGGGTTCCTGGTCGGGTTCCGGGCTCGAGGGCGAGCGTGCCAGTTCCTGTGTCTCGAAGTTGACGGAGTATCCGGGGTCTGTCTATCGCTGATTGTACGCGGTCGCTCAGGTTGCGACGGGTTGCAGCAATTGGCGGGCGAGCGCGTCCGGATCCAGCGGTGCCTCCGGGGCCACATCGATGCGGCCCTCCTCGGGGGCGGGCCATTCCTGCTGCGGCTGTTGCTGTTCCATCACCTCGACGCCGGCATCCGAGGCATCGAGGCCCGCACGGGTGCGGGCCTCGAGTCGTTCGCGCAGTACTTCGTCACGGGCGCGACAGGCAACCACCGCAAAGCCGGCCGCCTGTTCCAGTGCCAGACGCTGGAACGGGGCGCGCTGGTCCTGGGTCAGGAAGGTGGCGTCGACCACCACGGTCAGGCCGAGCGCCAGCAGGCGTTGGGCGCGCTCGCGCAGATGGCCGTAGATCTGGGCCCGGGCGTCGGCACTGTAGGAGACGGCGTCGGACATGCGTTTGCGTTCGATATCCGAGCGCAGGCGCACGGCGCCCAGGGCTTCGATGATCTGTGTGCTGATCACGGTCTTGCCGCTGCCGGAGACGCCATGCATCAGGATCAGGCGGGGGGATCCAGGTTCGGTCAGGCGCTCGGCGAGGGCTAGATAGCGGCCCATCTCCGCCTGGTGGGCCGCCTGTTCGTCGGAAGGGAGCTGCGCCTCGGCCCCGTGAATGCCCTGGACCTTGGCCCGGATGAGTGCGCGGTAGACCTGGTACAGCGGCAGGAGCGCGAGACCGTCGAAGTCTTCGCGCCCGTCGAGGTAGGCGTTGAGTAGCCGCCAGGCGTGGGCGCGCGACTGACGGGCCAGGAGATCCATGGTGGTGAAGGCGACCTCGGAGATCACGTCGATCCAGCGCAGGGCGGGGTCAAACTCGATCGCGTCAAAGGCGACCGGCACTTCCTCGCCGTTCTCGTCATCGACATAGACCAGGTTGCCCAGGTGCAGGTCGCCATGGCCATGGCGCACGAAACCCGCGTCATGCCGAGCGTCAAGTGTAGCCTTCAATCGATGGATTTCCGATCGCGTCCACTGTTCCAGCCGTTCCAGGCGTGCCCGGTCCGACGCACCACGAACGGTCTCGTTCAGGGCCGGAAAGTTGTCCAGCATCGGTTGGGTGGCGGCCTCTGCGGTGCCGTACTCGGACTGCGCATCGGTGCGTTCGGTGCGTTCGTGGAAGGCGGCGATGTAGTGGCCCAGGGCATCCATGGCGGCGGCGGGCAGTTGGCCCTTGTCCAGAAGGTGGTCCAGCTGCCGTTTGCGGTCGAACCGGCGCATATGCACGGCGTAGTCGAGGATGGGCCCCTCGCCGTTGATGACGGGGTGGGCATCGTCGCCATTGAGGGTGGCAACCTCCAGGTAGATCTGGGGTGCCAGACGGCGATTGACCTCCAGCTCGGTCTCGCAGTAGTGCTGGCGAGCCTCGAGGGTGGAGAAGTCGAGGAAACCGAGGTTCAGCGGCTTCTTGAACTTGTAGGCGTCCTCGCCCGCGAGGATGACCGTGGAGATGTGGGTTTCGATGGTGCGCACGGTGTCGGCATCCGGCACCGGGGCGGGAAATCCGCGGTCCGCGACCAGTTGGTGCAGGCGCTTGTGGTGCTGTTCCAGTTCGGTCATCGGGGCTCCGCAGTAGGCCGTGGGGGTGTTGGGCATCGGGAGCCGGGTCTTTTTCCCGGAATCGCCGGCCATGCACCCGTTTTCGCTTACGCATCAGGTTACCATTGCTGCCGTTTCGGTCACCTCGCCCATCACACGCCATGCCGCGAAAAGCCACTACACGTCCCCGCAAGCGAAGCGCGCCCCGAAGGGGCCGACTCCGGCGCCTGTTCGGCGCGGGCAGCTGGACCCTGGCGGGGCTGCTGCTCGCTGGCCTTACGGTGGGTGGCATCTATGTACATCAACTTGACCGCGAGATTCGTGAGCGGTTCGAGGGGCAGCGTTGGGCGCTGCCGGCGCGGGTGTATGCGCGTCCCCTGGAGCTCTATGCGGGGCGGCCGTTGACCGCGGATGCGCTGGAGACCGAGCTGCGCGCCCTGAACTATCGCCAGACCCCGGATGGCGCCGGGCCCGGCGAGTTCCGCATCGAAGGCAGTAGCGCGCGCCTGACCACCCGGCCGTTTACCTTTGGGGATGGTCGGGAGCCGGCGCATTCGGTGCGGGTGCGCCTGTCCGAGGGCCGCGTAGAGTCGGTCGCCGAGCAGTCCAGTGGGCGCAATGTGGACCTGATGCGGGTGGAGCCGCTGCTGATTGGGAGTATCTATCCGACCCACGGGGAGGACCGTATCCTGGTCGATATTGACGAGGTGCCGCGCGAGCTGATCGGGGCCTTGCTGGCGATCGAGGACCGCCGCTTCATGTCCCATCGGGGGGTGGACCCGGTCGGCATCGGGCGGGCCGCGGTCGCGAACCTGCGGGCCGGACGCACGGTGCAGGGTGGCAGCACCCTGACCCAGCAGCTGGTGAAGAATTTCTACCTGACCCGTGACCAGACGCTGACGCGCAAGCTGAACGAAGCGGTGATGGCCCTGTTGCTGGAGCACCGCTATGACAAGCGGGAGATCCTCGAGGCCTACCTGAACGAGGTGTTTCTGGGGCAGACCGGTGAACGGGCGATCCACGGCTTCGGTCAGGCTGCGCAGTTCTACTATCAGCGCCCGTTGAACGAGTTGCGGCTGGACCAGCTGGCGCTGCTCGTGGGGCTGGCGCGCGGGGCCAGTTACTATGACCCCCGACGTTATCCGCAGCGTGCCACGCAGCGCCGGGACCGGGTGCTGGAGGCGATGGCCGAGACCGGACTGGCGGAACGCGACCGGGTGGACCGGGCGCTGGCGACGGCGCTGGATGTTTCCCCGGTCATGCCGGAAGGGCGCAGCCGCTTTCCGGCGTTTCTGGATCTGGTGCGCCGGGAGCTGCGTACGGATTACGCGGACGAGGACCTGCGCAGTGAGGGCCTGCGGATCTTCACGACCATGGACCCGGTCGTCCAGATGCGTCTCGAGGAACGGCTGGTACGCGGCGTGGACGACCTGGTCCGGCGTCGCGGGGGCGGCACCGACCTCGAAGATCTGCAGGCCGCGGCCGTCGTGACCGACCCGCAGGCTGGCGAGGTGCTGGCGGTGGTTGGGGATCGCAACCCGCGTTATCCCGGCTATAACCGGGCGGTGGAGGCCCAGCGGCAGGTCGGTTCGGTGATCAAGCCGTTCGTGTACCTCGCGGCTCTGACCAACCCGAACCGATACACCCTGGCGACGCTCCTCGACGACAGCCCGCTGACCCTGCAGCTGCCGCATGGCGAGCCCTGGACGCCACGCAATTTCGACCGCGAACACCGGGGGCCGGTGACCGCGTGGGAGGCCCTGGTGCAGTCCTACAACATCGCTACGGTGCGTCTGGCCGAGGATATCGGGATCTCGCAGGTGGTCAGCTTGCTGCAGACGCTGGGTCTGCAGCGCACGCCGGCCCCGCTGCCGTCGCTGGCGCTGGGTGCGATCGAGCTCTCGCCACTGGAGGTGGCCGGGCTCTATCAGGCCCTGGCGAACGGTGGCTATGCGACCGAAACCCGGGTGATCCGCGACGTGCTGGATCAGGACGACGAGATGCTCTCGCACTACGGGCTGTCCCTGCAGGGCGCGGTGTCGGATGGTGCGGTGCGTTTGCTGACCCACGCGCTGCATGACGTGACCCGGGAAGGTACTGGGAGCCGGATCAATGCGCGCCTGAACGGTGAGGTCGTGGCCGGGAAGACCGGAACCACCAACAACTTTCGCGACAGCTGGTTTGCGGGTTTTGATGATCGCCATGTGGCGGTGGTCTGGCTGGGTATGGACGATAACCGTCCCACCGGCCTGACCGGTGGGGTGTCCGCCGCGCCGGTGTGGGCGGAGATCATGGCGGGGATCGGGGTGCAATCCCTGCGCCTGGAGGGCCACCCCGGCATCGACTATCAGGGGGTCGATCTTGCCTCCGGGTTGCGTGTGGAAAGCGATGATCACGCCTGCGAGTCGGTGAAGAGGCTGCCGTTCTGGCAGAATTCGAGCCCCGAGACACGCGCCGAGTGTGATCTGCGCAGTGATTCCAGCCCGCAAGGCTGGTTCGAGAGGCTATTCCGGTGAAGATGTTGTGTACCGCACGATCCCCGTTTCGCGGCGCGCTGTCCGCTGGTTCGGCATGGCGCCCGGCGCAGTGGCTGGGTGCTGTTGCGCTGGCCGCGCTGCTCGCCGCCTGTGCGACGCCGGCGCCCCGGGATGCGAGTGCCCCGGCGCCCGACGACGGGGATATCACCGGGGAGGATGCAGCGCCCAGCGAAGATCGGGCCGAACCCCGTGAGCCGGAACGCGCGGCGACACCCGCCGCGGCCCTGAACCTGGCCCAGCAGGCCGAGTCCGCGCGCCAGGCCGGGGACACCGCGCGAGCGGAGCAGCGTCTAGAGCGCGCCTTGCGGATCGCGCCGCGGGATGCCGGGCTGTGGCACCAGATGGCCGCGCTGCGCATGGAACAGGGGCGCTATCAGCAGGCCGAGCGGCTGGCCGGTCGTTCGTTGCAGATGGTGGGCGCTGGAGACCGCGAACTGGCCCTGCAGAATTGGCGACTGATCCTGAAGGCCCGCGAGGCGCAGGGCGACGCGGCCGGGGCCGACGAGGCCCGCGAGGCGATCCGCCGCCTGGAAGCCGACATTGTCTGACTCGTCGAACGCGGTAACGGTGGAGTCGGCGGCGGTACGGGCCCTGAGCCCGGGCGGGGATCTGGCCACCGCGGTCGAAGGCTTCCGTCCGCGCGAGCCACAGCAACGCATGGCCGTGGCGGTGGAAGAGACGCTGGCGACAGCGCCCACCGCCCTGCTGGTCGAGGCGGCGACCGGGGTCGGCAAGACCTTCGCATATCTCGTGCCGATCCTGCAGTCGCGCCGGCGTGCCCTGATCTCCACCGGAACCAAGACCCTGCAGGACCAGCTCTTCGAGCGCGACCTGCCGGTGGTCTGCGAGGCCCTGGGATACCGCCCGCGGGCTGCGCTGCTGAAGGGCCGCGCCAACTATCTGTGCCACTACCGCCTGGAACTGGCCGCGGCCGAGGCCGGGGGTGCGACCGGCAGCCCCGTGCGCCGCGAGCAGTTGCCGGTCATCGAGGCCCTGCAGCGGTTTGCGCGTACAAGCCCTACCGGCGACCTGGGGCAGGCCGGGATCCTCGCGGAGGACTCCAGGTTGTGGCCGCAGGTCACCTCGACCGTGGACAACTGCCTGGGAGGGGAATGCCCGAGCTACAACGACTGCTTCGTGGTGCAGGCCCGCAAGCGGGCACAGGAGGCCGACGTGGTGGTGGTCAATCATCACCTGCTGCTCGCGGATATGGCCCTGAAAGAAGAGGGCTTCGGCGAACTCCTGCCGGAGGTCGACGCGGTGATTGTCGACGAGGCTCATCAGCTGCCGGATATCGCCGGGTCGTTTTTTGGCATTGCGGTCGGCACGCGCGCGTTGCGCGAACTGGCACGGGACACCCGGCGCGAGCAGGAACAGCATGCCCCGGAGATGCTGGATATCCGCCAGCGCATCGCGGAGCTGGAGGCGAGTGTGGCCGAGTTGCTGGATGCCTCGCGCACCTGGGAGGGCCGCTCCAGCTGGGATACGGTCAGTCCCGGCGGCGAGCTCGATCCGTTGCTGGATCGGCTCGACACGAACCTCGGTTTTGTCGGCGACGCGCTGGAGGCCGCGGCCGCACGGGCACCAGGCCTGGAGCAGCTGCGCGGGCGCAGCGCCCTGTTGCTGGAACGCCTGCGCGACTGGCGCGAGGAGACCCCGGACACGGTGGCCTGGGCGGAGCGTTTCAGTCAGAGCCTGATCTTGCACCGGACACCGCTGGATGCGGCACGGCCGCTGGCACAGCGGCGCGCCGCGCGGCCGGCGGCGTGGATTTTTACCTCGGCCACCCTGGCGGTGGGCGAGGACTTCGGCCATGCGGCGCGCCGACTCGGCCTGCCGGCCGATGTTGCAAGCGAACGCCTGGACAGCCCGTTCGATTTCCCCAATCAGGCCTGCCTGGTCCACCCACAGCCCCCGCTGCCCAATCCGAACGACCCGGGCTATACCCGCGCCTGCATCGCCTGGGCCTGGCCGCTGCTGCGTGACAACCCGGGCGGCGGATTCTTCCTGTTTACCAGCCATCGCGCATTGCAGGAAGCGGCGGCGATCCTGCGTGCGGAGTTGCCGGCCGATCGCGAACTGCTGGTGCAGGGCGAGCAGCCGCGGGGCGACCTGCTGGCGCGTTTTCGCGAGTCGGGCAATGCGTGGCTGCTGGGGGCGCACAGTTTCTGGGAAGGCGTCGACATCCGCGGCGAGGCACTGTCGGTGGTGATCATTGATCGTTTGCCGTTTGCCGCGCCGAATGACCCGGTGCTGCAGGCCCGCGCGTCCGCGCTGGAGGCGGAGGGGCGTTCCCCGTTCATGGAATTCACCCTGCCGCAGGCCGTGCTGGCGCTGAAACAGGGCGCGGGGCGGCTGATTCGGGACGCCGACGATGCGGGCATCCTCGCCTTGTGTGATCCGCGGCTAACCGGAAAATCCTACGGCCGGCGCTTTCTGGCCAGCCTGCCGGCGTTTCACCGGACGCGGGAGCCGGCCGCCGCGCTGCGTTTTCTCGCGCATGCCCGGGGACGCAACATATGCGCTTGATCGCACTGGAGACCGCTTCCGAACAGTGTTCGGCAGCCCTTTATCTTGATGGCGAGATCCATTGTGTGCGCGAGCGCGCGGCGCGCCGGCATGGCGAGCTGATCCTGGGGCAGATCGAGCAATTGCTGCGCGAGGCGGACGTGCCGCGCAGCAGTCTGGATGGCGTGGCCGTCGGACGGGGGCCGGGTGCGTTTACCGGTGTACGCCTGGGGCTGGGCGTGGCGCAAGGGATTGCCTTCGCCCTGGACCGCCCGGTGGTTCCCGTCTCCACGTTGCAGGCGCTGGCCCAACAGGCGCTGCGCGACGATCGCCGGCCGGCGGCCGTGCTTGCGGCGCTGGATGCACGCATGGGGGAGGTGTACTGGAGCCTTTGTCCGGTTCAGGGCGAGCGCGTGGGCCTTGGGCCGGAGCAGGTGGCCGCACCGGAGAGCCTGGTCGTGGCCTGGCCGGTGGGCGAGCGCTATGGGCTGGGGTCGGCCTTCGCCACCTTCCCCGATCTGGCCGCCGCGCAGGGGCTGGCGAGCGAGGCGGTGGACGCCGACGCGTTGCCCGACGCGCGCGAGGTTGCGCTGCTGGCAGTGGATGCCTGGGAGCGCGGCGAGGCGGTGGCGCCTGAAGACGCGCAGCCGGTCTATGTGCGCGACGATGTTGCCCGGCCGGCATCCCCCCGATGAGTCAGGAGCCCGAGATGAACGCGACACCCTACCCCTGGCGCCCGCCACTGACCGCGATGATCAAGGCGTGCCCGGAAGATTTCCGGGTTGAGGAATTGCCGGCAACGACGCCCGAAGGTGAGGGGGAACATGTCTGGCTGGAGATCGAGAAGCGCCTGCTGAACAGCGAGGACGTGGCGGTCTGGCTGGCGCGCGAGTCGGGCGCAGGCCGGGGCAAGGTCAGCTACGCCGGGCGCAAGGACCGCCAGGCGGTGACGCGCCAGTGGTTCAGCGTGCAATGCCCGCCGGAGTCCGAGCTGGATTGGACGTCCCGTGCCGAGGCCTGGAATGCCGCCCAGGAAGGCGGGGAGGAGGCGGGCCGGATGCGGGTGCTGCAGATCGCCCGCCATGCGCGCAAGCTGCGTACTGGGCACCTGGCGGGCAATCGCTTCGAGATCCGTCTGGGTGATGTGCAGGGCGATCGCGCGGCCGCGGAACAGATCCTCGAGGCGATCCGTAGCGGGGGGATCCCCAACTACTTCGGGGCGCAACGCTTTGGCCGCGACAACCTGGCCAAGGCGCGGGCCTGGCTGGGGGGCGGTCGCGCGCCGCGCAGCCGCAACCAACGCAGTCTGCTCTTGTCCGCCGCCCGTTCCGCGATCTTCAACGCGGTACTGGCCGAGCGGGTCCGCCGCGGCGACTGGGACCGGTTGCTGCCGGGCGACGTGGCCAATCTCGAAGGCTCGGGCAGCGTGTTTCCGGTGGCGGAGGTGGATGCCGAGCTGGAGGCGCGCGCTGCCCGGCTGGATCTCCATCCGACGGGGCCGCTGTGGGGCAAGGGTGCGATGCAGACGGAAGGCGAGGTCGAGGCACTGGAGACGGCGATGGCCGCTGGCGAGCCGGCGTTGGCGGAAGGACTGGCCAAGGCGGACGTGAAGGCGGCGCGGCGCGCGCTGCGCATGGTGCCAGGCGCCGTGGAGTGGCGCTGGGAGGGGCATGACCTGTGGCTGACGCTGGAGCTGGGTGCCGGGGAGTATGCGACCGGTGTGCTTGAGGCGATCTGCGTCCCGCGGGCAGCGGATCGCGCCTGAGTCGGCGTCAGGCGGAGTTCTTGAGCTTGCGTTCGGCGCGTTCGGCGCGCTGCTCGGCTTCCACGCGGTCGGTGATGTCTTTCTGGATACCGATGTAGTAGGTGAGTCGGTCTTCGTCGTTGAACACCGGGGTCAGTGAGAGCTCGTTCCAGAACAGGCTGCCGTCCTTGCGGTAGTTGCGCAGGGTCACGCGGCAGGGCCGGTTTTCGTCGATGGCCGCACGAATCTCCTGGCGCACGTCCTGGTCGGTATCCTCGCCCTGCAGGAAGCGGCAGTCGCGGTAGAGGATCTCCTCGGAGCGATAGCCGGTCAGTTCCTCGAAGGCACGATTCACGTAGATCAGGATGTTGTCGTCGCCCTCGCGCTCGGCGATGACGATGCCGTCATTGGAGGCATCCACGGCGAGGGCAAGCAGTTCGGCATCTATGGTTCGCGTCATATAAGGTGTTTCGGTCGGGTCTGCGGGTCGTGCGCGCGGAGGGGCGTTTTTCTGGCGCCCCTCTCGGCTTCCATGCCACGAAAATAGCACGTTCCGGTGCGGTTGTGCTCAAGAATGGAGCCTGTGGCGGGTGCTTCGGGATCGTCCCGGCCACAAAAAAGGCCGCCCGGAGGCGGCCTCTTCCGATGGACCCGGGACTCGGGCCCGATGGTCCCGGAATGCCTACATTTCCTGGGTCACGGTGAAGGCACCGCGCACGTCACCCTCGCGGAAGCCGGTGGCCTGATCGTCGGGGTAGAGACGTTCCAGCGCGTGCTTCACGTCGCCACTGACGTCGGAGCCGTGGCAGGCCAGGCAGGCGCCGCCGGTCGGGATGGCCGCCATGAAGCGGAATTTCGGGTCACCATCATCGGATTCGACCACGCCAAAGCGCGGCGGCAGATCCGTGGCTGGAGTGCCAGCCGCATGCTGGGCCTCGAAACCCTGCAGGGTCAGGCGTTCCCAGCGGTCGGGGGCGTTGTCCTGGTTGCGCAGCTTCAGGCTGGTTCGGCCGATCTCGATGCCGGTTTCCGCCGAGATGTCACGCGCAATTGCGGGGGCGCGCTCGTTGCACACCTGGATCGCCTCGGTGGGACCGCCGGACTGCATGGCGGACATCAGTTCGCCCTGGAGCGTGCTGGCAAACTTCTGAATGGCGTCGCGATTGGCAGCGATGCGCTCTTGCAGGTCGTCCTGAGAGAGCTGCGGCATGCTGTCTGCGCCCGCTTGGCCGCTGGCGGCAGAGAAGGCGATCAGGCCGAGGGCCAGGGGGGCAAGCTTCCAGTTCTTCATGGCAAATACCTCGTAGTGCAGAGTCCGTTGCGTCCTGTGTCTGTACAAGACTTGTACAAATCATGGACCGATCGTGGATAAAGCGCAAGGTCGGTGTTCACCAAATGATAGATGAATCCGGGTCAGGATTCCGGGGTCCGCCTTGCGAGTCTGGATCCAGTCTAAGCATCCAAATCGCAAAATGCGAATATATCGAATGGCGCATGTGAGGGCGCCGTTTGTCGGGTGAAAGATGGTCTCTGGATGCGGCTTTCAGCGCCCGGGATCCGGGCTCCGGGACCGCTTGAGGAGGACATACACGGCACCGGTGCCGCCGTCGGTCGGCCGCGCGGAGCAGAACGCAAGGACATCGTCGCGCTGGCGCAGCCAGTGGTCGGTCAGCCCCTTGAGTACCGGGCCCTTGTGGCGTGAACGCAGGCCCTTGCCGTGCACGATCCGTACGCACAGCGCGCCGCCCCGGCGGGCATCGTCAAGGAACAGGCCAATCGCGCGGCGCGCCTCCTCGGCGAACAGGCCGTGCAGGTCGATCTCGTCCTGTACGCGGTAGTGTCCGCCCCGCAGCTTGCGGAACACGCGCGGGCTGATGCCGGGGCGGGCAAAGCGGAGTTCATCGCCCGGTTGCAGATCGGCGGCGTTCAGCGGATCGCTCAGCCAGTCGGCGTGGGCGCGCGCCTCGTCGGCCTCTCGCTGGCGTGCCCGGGCTGTGGGAGGCGGGGGACGGACATCGGCCTGATCACTGTGCAGCCGTCGCACGTTGCCAACGGCCTGCAGGAATTCGTCGAAATCGTTGGGATCATCCCCGGAGTTCATGGCAGGATACTCGCACTTTTCGGGGGGCGGGCGCGATCGAGTCGATTCGAGAGCGTCTCCCTGGACGGTTTCCAGTATATTGAACGCCCTCCCAACGGCCCTGTTCCTGCATGCGCATTCTGGTTAGCAACGACGATGGAATTCACGCCCCGGGCATCCAGTGCCTGGCGACGCATCTGCGGCGGATTGCCGAGGTGCACGTGGTGGCCCCGGACCGGGATCGCAGCGGCGCCAGCAACAGCCTGACGCTGGTGCGGCCGCTGCGGGCGCGTCATCTCCAGGGCGGTGATGTACAGGTCGACGGTACCCCGACGGACTGCGTGCACCTGGCGATCACCGGATTGTTGCAGCAGGAGCCGGATGTGGTCATCTCCGGGATCAATGCCGGTGCGAACATGGGCGACGACGTGCTGTATTCCGGCACGGTGGCAGCTGCGATGGAAGGACGTTTTCTGGGGCTCCCGTCGATTGCGGTGTCGCTGGTGGGTCCGGATCTGCAGCACTACGATGCTGCGGCAAGCGTCGTGGTCGAATTGCTGGACCGCATCAACCGTGTGCCACTGCCGGCGGCCACGATCCTGAATGTGAATGTCCCCGATCTGCCGCGCTCGGAGATCCGTGGTGTGCAGGCCACGCGCCTGGGGCATCGCCATCGGGCGGAACCGATGATCGCGGACGAGGACCCCCGCGGGCGCCCGATCTACTGGGTCGGGCCGGCCGGGTCGGAGCAGGATGCCGGCCCGGGTACCGACTTCCACGCGGTGCGCGAGGGCTACGTCTCGGTGACGCCGATCCAGGTGGACCTCACGCGCTTTGACGCCATCGACACGGTGGGACGCTGGCTGGACGACTCGCTTCCGGAGGCTGGACATGGTTCCTGACGCCACCGGCGCCGGCCTGACCTCGCAACGTGCCCGTGACCGACTGGTGCGGTTGCTGGAGGGGCAGGGGATCCGCGACCCGCGAGTACTGGAGGCGATCCGTTCGATTCCGCGCCACCTGTTTGTGGAGGAGGCGCTGAGCCATCGCGCCTACGAAAACACGGCGTTGCCGATCGGACATCGCCAGACCATCTCCCAGCCCTTTATCGTCGCGCGCATGACCGAGGCACTGCTTGAGGGCGAGCGCCCCCGGACGGTCCTGGAGATCGGGACCGGCTCCGGCTATCAGGCGGCGGTCCTGGCGCAGATCGTGGATCGGGTGTTCTCGGTGGAACGCATTCAGGCGCTCAGCCGGAACGCCCGCGAACTGTTGAGCCGTCTGGGCATCAATAACGTCAATCTTCGGCACAGTGACGGGGCCGACGGCTGGCCGGACAAGGCGCCGTTCGACGGCATCATCCTGACCGCAGCGCCGAAGGAGGTCCCCGAGGCGTTACTGACCCAACTGGCGCTGGGCGGGCGCCTGGTCGCGCCCGTGGAAGGCCCGGACGGGCGTCAGCAGCTGGTGCGCTATACCCGGACGGAAGAGGCCTATGTGCGCGATATCCTGGACGCGGTGATGTTCGTGCCGATGCTTCCGGGGGCCGAGCAATGACGGCGGACCGTGCAGGTCGAGGCTTTTGTGACTGAACCGGTCGCGGCGGTACGGCATCGATGAAGCTCTTCGAGCCGCTCTACGACCGGGTGATGGCCTGGTCCCGCCATCGTCATGCGCCGCGCTATCTGGCTGGGCTCTCGTTCGCCGAGTCTTCGTTCTTTCCCATCCCCCCGGACGTGATGCTTGCGCCGATGGCGGCGGCGCAGCCGCGTTCCGCCTGGCGGCTGGCCGCGCTGACCACCCTGTTTTCCGCGCTTGGCGGTTTGCTCGGGTACCTGATCGGGTGGCTGGCGTTCGAGTGGATCGGGCCCTGGCTGCATCAGGTCGGGTACGGCGAGGAGTTAAGCCAGGCCGAGGCCTGGTTTGACACCTGGGGAGTCTGGGTCGTCCTGGTCGCCGGCTTTTCACCGATCCCCTACAAGCTGTTCACCGTGACCGCCGGGGCGCTTTCGATGGCCCTGTTGCCGTTCTTGATCGCGTCGCTGGTGGGGCGCGGGCTACGTTTCTTCCTGGTCGCGTTGTTCATGGCCTGGGCCGGGCCGCGTGCGGAACGTCATCTGCGACCGTATATGGAGCGTCTGGGCTGGGCGGCCATTATCCTGCTGGCCGTGGCCATGGCGATCTATCTGGTAATGGACTGACATGCGCCGGCGCATGGTTCAGGGATTGGTGACGGGGTTGGTGCTGGTCCTGGTTGCGAGTGTCCTGGCCGGTTGTGCGGCGCGTGCGCCTAGCGGGGCCTCGATGCCGGACACCCATGTGGTGCAGCGCAACGAGACGCTGTATCGCATTGCCCAGCGCTACGGCGTGGAATGGCGCGATCTGGCCCGGCGCAATGCCATCGGTGCCCCTTATGTCATCCATCCCGGTCAGCGCCTGCGGCTGCGAGGTGCGGCGCGCTCGTCGCCGCCCAGTGCGCCACAGGCCTCTTCAGCGCCGAGCACGCGGCAACCATCCTCGGGCGCTTCTGGCCGCGACAGCGGTGGCGGGACCTCGTCCGGCTCCACCTCAAGCTCGTCGACTTCGAGTCCGCCGCCCTCCGATCCGGGGGGCTGGCAATGGCCGGCGGCGGGCGAGGTGTTGCGCGGATTCTCCAGCAGCGGCACGCGCCGAGGGCTTGCGATCGGCGGCGAACGGGGGGATCACGTACAGGCAACGCGGGCCGGGGAAGTGGTCTATGCAGGTGGCGGCCTGGTGGGGTATGGTCGATTGATCATCCTCAAGCACGACGCGCGGTTCCTCAGTGCCTACGGGCACAACGATGAATTGCTGGTGAGCGAGGGTGACCAGGTGCAGGCGGGCGACACCATCGCGCGTCTGGGGTCATCGGGGGCCGAGCGCCCGATGTTGCACTTCGAGATCCGGGTGGACGGGACGCCGGTAGACCCGGCGCGATACCTCCCGGACCGCTGACTCGATCGAGAGCAGGACACTACATGGCCAAGACCCGGCAACCGGCCGCTCCGGAACTGCACAACGACAACCTGACCCACGATCCGGATCCGGAGGAGGCGGTCCAGGTGCCCGAGGATCTGGCCCATCCGGTCGAAAAGATCGAGGAATCCGAGGATCCGGAAGACGTCTCGGAGGCGGTGATACCCGACGTTACCGCCGGCTTGAAACCGGAAGAAGGCGCTCCGGTACGGCCGAAAACCCTGCGCGACGCCCGTCCCGCGGAACTGGATGCGATCCAGATCTATCTGCGCGATATCGAATACCGCCCGCTGCTGACCCCCGAGGAAGAGCGCAAGTACGCGCGTCTGGCGCGCGAGGGAGATGAGAGTGGCCGCCGGCGCATGATCGAGTGCAATCTTCGGTTGGTGGTCAAGATCGCCCGTCGCTACCAGAACCGGGGTCTGCCGCTGCTTGACCTGATCGAGGAGGGCAATCTCGGCCTCATGCATTCGGTGGAAAAATTCGACCCGGAGCGCGGCTTTCGTTTTTCCACCTACGCCACCTGGTGGATCCGCCAGACCATCGAACGGGCCCTGATGAATCAGGGGCGGACCATCCGCATTCCGGTGCATGTGAGCAAGGAGTTGCGCATGCACGCACGGATTGCGCGCAACCTGACGCAGGAACTGGGCCGCGACCCCACCGAGGAAGAGCTGGCGGAGCGCCTGGGCCGGCCGGTGGCGGAGATCCAGAAGCTGCGCGCGATGTCTGAGCCCTCCACCTCGATGGATCTGCCGTCGGGCCCGGACGGCGATCGCTCGCTGGCCGATATCCTTGCCGACGTGAATGCGCCCGAGCCCTCCACTTTGCTGGAGGATCAGGATCTTCATCATCTGGTGGATGCCTGGCTGGAAGAGCTCGACTACAAACAGCGCGAGGTGCTGGTGCGCCGGTTCGGGCTGCACGGTTTCGAGCGCTCGACCCTGGAGCAGGTGGGGGCGGAGATCGGCGTGACCCGGGAGCGGGTGCGGCAGATTCAGATGGATGCGCTGAAGCGGCTGCGCAAGCTACTGGAGTCGCGTGGAATGAAGGGCGACGAGGTCCTGCCGCGTTCCTGAGCGGGTTGCCGAAAAGCGCCCGAGCCCTCCACTTTGCTGGAGGATGACGTGTCGCTTATCCGTTAATGATCAGGGCGGCGACGACGTCGCGGCCCTCGGCCATGATCAGGTTGTACGTGCGGCAGGCGGCCGCGGTGTCCATGATCTCCACCCCCAGGCCCTGCGAGCGCAGATGACGCCAGACCGCGCGGTCCGGGAATTGCTGGACCGTACCGGTGCCGATTAGCAGGACCTCGGGCGGCGCGTCCAGTATTGCTTGCAGGTGATCCACGCCCAGTTGTTCGACCGAGTCGACTGGCCAGTCGGTGCGCAGTTCGTGCGGGCGCACGATCAGGCTGCGGCTGTGCGCAATCTGGTTGATTCCGACGCGCCCCGACTCGTAGCCGGTCACGATGTAGGAGTCTTCGCTGGTGACTTCGGAAAACAGCATCCCTTTACGCTACTCCGAGCCCGCGAAAGGCTCAAGATGCCATCCCCGTCCGGCGGGGTGTCCGAACCTCGGTTCGTTGACAGCCGGGGGCCCGGGTTATACTTTGGCGCGCTTTCCGGTGCGGCATCCGGAGGGGCCGTTTTGGCCCTGCAAAGCGTTCCCCAAGGCCCCAACCAGGACCCAGAATCCGTGACCGACGTCTTTCCCCGTATCGAGCGCCTCCCGCCCTACGTCTTCAACATCGTGAACCAGTTGAAGGCCGAGGCCCGCGCCCGCGGCGAGGACATCATCGACTTCGGCATGGGCAACCCGGATCAGCCGACGCCACAGCACATCGTGGACAAGCTGTGCGAGGCGGCGCAGCGCGGCGATACCCACCGCTATTCCGTGTCCAAGGGCATCCCGCGGCTGCGCCGGGCGATCACGCGCTGGTACAAGACCCGGTTCGATGTCGATCTGGACCCGGAGACCGAGGCGATCGTGACCATCGGTTCCAAGGAAGGTCTGGCGCACCTTGCGCTGGCGACCCTGGGGCCGGGCGATGCGGTGCTGGTGCCGAATCCGGCCTATCCGATTCATCCCTATGGTTGTGTGATTGCCGGCGCGGATGTGCGCCATGTGCCGTTGACGCCGGATGTCGACTTCTTCGCCGAGCTGGAGCGGGCGATCCAGGACTCCTGGCCGAAGCCGAAGATGCTGATCCTCAACTTCCCGGCGAATCCGACCACCCAGTGCGTGGATCGAGAGTTCTTCGAGCGGGTCGTGGCGATCTGCAAGGAACATGGCATCTGGATTGTGCACGACCTGGCCTATGCCGAGATCAGTTTTGACGGCTACAAGGCGCCTTCGATCTTCGAGGTGCCGGGGGCGAAGGACATTGCGGTGGAGTTCTACACCCTGTCCAAGACCTACAACATGCCGGGCTGGCGCGTCGGCTTCATGTGCGGCAACGCGACCCTGGTTGCGGCGCTGGCGCGGATCAAGTCGTATCTGGACTATGGCACCTTCACCCCCATCCAGGTCGCCGCAATCGCGGCGCTGGAGGGCCCGCAGGACTGCGTGGAGGAGATTCGCGAGCTCTACCGGGTGCGCCGTGATGTCCTCTGCGAGGGGCTGAACAAGCTCGGCTGGCAGGTCGAGAAGCCGAAGGCGACCATGTTCGTCTGGGCGCCGATCCCCGAGCCCTACCGCGAGATGGGCTCGCTGGAGTTCGCCAAGAAAATGCTGAGCGACGCCAAGGTGGCGGTCTCGCCGGGGGTGGGTTTCGGCAACTACGGAGACGACCACGTGCGCTTCAGCCTGATCGAGAACGAGCAGCGTACGCGCCAGGCCCTGCGCGGGATCAAGGCGATGTTCCGCGCGGACTCGATCCTGGCCGACGCCTCCGAGGAAAATCCGGGTTCGGGCAGCTAGTTCGACCGCCGCAGACCCTCAACGCAATGAACACGGGGCGCCGCTGGTGCCCGACGTCAAGGACAGCAAGGCTATGACGCCGGTAAAGATCGGAATTCTGGGACTGGGAACTGTCGGCTGCGGCACGATCAACGTGCTCGCGCGCAACGGCACGGAGATCGCTCGCCGCGCGGGTCGCGACATTCAGGTCGTGGCGGCCGCCGCGCGCGACATCCAGCGCGAGCGCGAATGCGATTGCTCGCAGATCCGCCTGACCACCGATCCGGCCGAGGTCGTCAACGATCCGGAGGTCGAGGTCGTCGTCGAACTGATGGGCGGGACGGATCTCGCCCTGAGCCTGGTACTGGCCGCGATTGACGCGGGCAAGCACGTGGTCACCGCCAACAAGGCCCTGATCGCGCTGCATGGCAACGCGATCTTCGAGCGCGCCCAGGAGAAGGGCGTGATGGTGGCCTTCGAGGCGGCAGTCGCCGGTGGCATCCCGATCATCAAGGCGATCCGCGAGGGTCTCGCTGGCAACCAGATCGAGTGGTTGGCCGGGATCATCAACGGTACCGGTAACTTCATCCTCAGCGAGATGCGCGACAAGGGTCGTGACTTCGAGGACGTGCTGGCCGAGGCCCAGGCACTGGGCTATGCCGAGGCCGATCCGACCTTCGACGTGGAGGGGATCGACGCCGCGCACAAACTGGCGATCCTGGCCTCGATTGCCTTCGGTATCCCGCTCCAGTTCGACCGTGTCGCGGTGGAGGGGATCAGCGATATCACCCGCGAGGATGTCGGCTTCGCCGCGGAACTGGGCTATCGCATCAAGCACCTGGGCATCGCCCGGCGGACGCCGAAGGGCTACGAGCTGCGGGTGCATCCGACGTTGATCCCGGAGCGCCGGCTGATCGCGAACGTCGACGGCGTGATGAACGCCGTGCTGGTGCATGCCGACGCCGTCGGCCCGACGCTTTATTACGGCGCCGGGGCCGGGGCCGAGGCGACCGCCTCCGCAGTAGTGGCCGATCTGGTCGACGTGGTGCGCGCCCTGACCACCGATCCCGAGAACCGCGTGCCGCATCTGGCGTTCCAGCCGGATGCCCTGTCGGACAAACCGGTGCTGGATCTTGCCGAGGTGGAGACCTCCTTCTACCTGCGCCTGCGCACCCAGGACCGCCCCGGCGTGCTGGCCGACATTACCCGGATCCTGGGCGAGCACGGCATCAGCATCGAGGCGATCCTGCAGCGCGAGCCGGACCCGGAGCGCGGCGAGGCCACGATCATCATGCTGACGCACAAGGTCCGCGAGGGTGCGATGAACGAGGCGATTGCCGCGATCGAGGCCCTGGATCACCTGTTGACCCCGATTACCCGTATCCGCATGGAAGGACTGGCGCGCTAGTTGACGCTCTATCCCTTTCGCAACGACGAAGAGAACACCATGGCCTTTGGACATCGCTATACCGGACTGATCGAGCGCTACCGTGACCGCCTGCCGGTACACGACGACACGCGCATCATCTCGCTGGGCGAGGGCAACACGCCCTTGATCCGTCTGAACAACATCCCGCGCGAGCTCACGCGCGAGGTCGAGATCTACGTCAAGTTCGAGGGGCTGAACCCGACCGGATCGTTCAAGGACCGGGGGATGACCATGGCCGTGACCAAGGCCATCGAGGAAGGCTCGCGGGCGATTGTCTGCGCCTCCACCGGCAACACCTCGGCCGCTGCCGCCGCGTATGCGGCGCGTGCGGGCATTACCGCGTTCGTGGTGATCCCGGACGGCAAGATCGCCCTGGGCAAGCTCGCCCAGGCGATGATGCACGGCGCCACGGTGATCCAGATCGAGGGCAACTTCGATGACGGCATGCGTCTGGTCAAGGAGGTTGCCTCCAATACGCCGGTGACGCTGGTGAACTCGGTGAACCCCTATCGCCTGCAAGGCCAGAAGACGGCCGCCTTCGAGATCGTCGAGGAGCTGGGCCGCGCCCCGGACTACCACTGCCTGCCGGTGGGCAACGCGGGGAACATCACCGCGCACTGGATCGGGTACAGCGAGATGGCGGCCAAGAGCAGCGACGACGTGACCGACGCCTGTTCCTATTGCAAGGGCCACTGCAAGTACGCCGGTGGCGGCATGGTGGGTAACCGTCCGCACATGGTCGGCTATCAGGCGGCGGGATCCGCACCGTTCATGCGTGGCGCGATGGTCGATAACCCGGACACCGTGGCGACCGCGATCCGTATCGGCCATCCGCAGTCCTGGGACATGGCCTGGAAGGTCCGCGAGGAATCCGGTGGCTGGTTCGACGAGTGCCAGGACGACGAGATTCTTGCTGCGCAGAAGCTGCTGGCGGAAAAGGAAGGCGTGTTCTGCGAACCGGCTTCAGCCGCGTCGCTGGCCGGTGCGCTGCGCGACATCCGCGAGGGCAAGATCCCGGAAGGCTCCACCGTGGTGTGCACCCTTACGGGTAACGGCCTGAAGGACCCGGATACAGCCATCGCCCAGAGCGTGGTTCAGCCAGCCAAGGTCCCGGCGGAGCTGGACGCGGTCTCGCGCGCGATCCGCGACAACCTGGTTTGAGGTGCCCCGCCATCGCGCGTGACGCGATGGCGGCGAACGAATCTGGGTCGGGTCAGGGCTTGCTGCGCAGGTCCAGGTCGAACAGGGTGTCGCCGCCGAGGCGGAAGATACGGCAAGGCGGGCGTAACGCCTGATCCAGCGAATCGATCTCCGGCAGGGTCACACCCGGACGCCCGGAGCCGATCAGCATGGGCGCAATGGTCAGGTGCAGCCGGTCCAGGGTATCCGCCTCGAGAAAGCGCGAGACCGTCTGGCCGCCGCCTTCGACCAGCAGGCGATGCAGGCCCATTTCCGCGAGTTGGCCGCGGATCCTGGCGGGGTCGAAGCGGTCGTCGGTCCCGGTGGGCATCTCCAGGCATTCGACATGCTCGGGCAGGCCGCAGGGTCCATACCCGGCCGCGTGCAGGACAATGGTCCGGACCTCGGCATTGCGAAAGACATGGGCATCAGCGGGAATGCGGCCATCGGGGTCCAGGATCACGCGGACCGGGTTGGGGCCCTCGGTCTTGCGCACGGTCAGGCGGGGGTCGTCGGCCACGACCGTGCCGGCGCCGACGATCACGGCATCGACCAGGGCCCGCAGGCGATGCAGGCGCTCGATGTCCTCGGGGCCGGTGACGTAGTGCGACTTGCCGCTCGCGGTGGCAATGCGCCCGTCCAGGCTCTGGCCGAGCTGGGCCACGGTGATGCTGGGGGCCTCGACGATCGGGCCGTAGAGATCCAGCAGCTCGTGGGCACCCGGTGCCAGGGGGCCGGGCAGGGGGCAGCACCCGGGATCGGCCCGCTGTGCCAGCAGCCAGCGCCAGGCCTGCTCCTCGGTTACCGGATAGGCTGTCATGCCGCAATCCCCGGGGTTACGGGACCGCAAGTAGCGAGTTGGGGTAGGCTAACGCCGTCTTCGACCTGCCTGGCCAAGCCGGGAACCGCATCCGGGGAATTCGCGGTTTGCGGGCTGGTCATAAACAAAACTCCGTATGGAAGCACCCGATGCACAACGCCGATCGCGGGATCTTTGATCTTCGCCGGGGCCATCCGGTCCTGGTGAGTGGTTCGCAGTCGAGTGTACTCGTTGCGGCCGTCGAGGGGCTGACCCCTGTGTTGCTGGATCGCCTGACCCACATGACCGGGTCCGCGCCTCGACTGATTCTAACCGCGCACCGCGCCTCTGCAATGGGCTGGTCCCAGCCGCTGCAGGAAGGCTGGGAAGGTGTGGCCCTGGAATTCGCTCCGAATACCGATCCCGAGGCCCTGTTTACCCTGGCCAGTGCCCCGGAGGCCTCGAACGAGACGACCCACCCGTACGCCGCGATGGGGCAGCCCACGGTGGTCCGTGCGCTTCCCGCAGAGGTCGCGGCCCTGGAGCTTGTGCGTGCGGGGCGTCTGTTGCCGGCGGTGGTGGCCGCGCCGGTCCCCGAGCCGATGCCGGAGGCCATTCGCGCGGCGTTGGCGGATGGCATGTTCCTCGACGTCGACGAGCAGGAGGCGCGCGCGGTGGCCAAGCACCCGCGCCTGGAACTGGCCTATGTCAGTGAGGCCCCGGTGCCGCTGGCGGACGCGCCGGTGACCCGGTTCATGCTGTTCCGCGAGGGCAACGGGATCCTGGAGCACGTCGCGGTGCTGATAGGGGAGCCCCGCGACTGGCCGGATGCGGTACCGGTCCGGCTGCACTCGGCCTGTCTGACCGGGGATCTGTTCGGCAGCCTCCGCTGCGACTGCGGTGATCAGCTGCGCCTGGGCGTGAAGACCATCAATGACTCGGGCGGCGGCGTCCTGTTGTATCTGGCGCAGGAGGGTCGTGGTATTGGACTGGCCAACAAGTTGCGCGCCTATACCATGCAGACGGCCGGGCTGGATACCATCGATTCCGATTGCCAGCTGGGTTTCGAGGCCGATGGCCGGCGTTACGACGCGGCGGTGGAGATGCTGGAGTTCCTCGGCATCGACAGCGTGCGGCTATTGACCAACAATCCCGGAAAAATGGATGCCCTGCGTGCCGGTGGCATCGACGTGGTGGCACGCGAGCCGGTGCATGGCAAGCTGAATCCGCACAACCTGCGCTATCTCAGCACCAAGGCCGACCGTGGCGGCCACTGGCTCCAGGAGCTGCTGGCCTCGGAGGCCGAGCGCGGCTGACGCAACTGGCTCCCTCTCAGGGCGCGAGTTGCGTCAGGTCGAACCGCGCGGCGTCGCGGATTGCCGCGGCCAGGGTGCGAGCGTAGTGCTCCACCAATTGCTGTCCCAGTTCGGCGGTTGCGCCGCGGGCATCCCCGACGACACCGGACGGGTGGAGGTCGCCCGCCATCCAGGCGAAGGCGGCGCGCCCTTCGGGTTCCAGCACCTCCAGCTTTTCTGCGAGCTCCGCGCCCAGTGAAGGCGCGTCCAGGGCTGCTTCCATGCGCACGTGCTCCGGAGCGAGGAACCGCATCATCGCGGTCTCGAGCAAGCCGCCGTGCAGGCCGTGGCGGAGCTCGTCGGGCGCGATGCGGGGCGCGTCCGGCGGGGGCTGGGTGAAATAGTGATACTTGACCACAAGCATGCCGTGGGCCCGGCGCAACTCCAGGGCAGCGAGGTCGCAGATCGCGGTATTGCCGCCATGACTGTTGACGACCAGCAGGCGCCGCAGGCCGCTGCGGGACACGCTGTCGCCGATGTCGCGCAGGGTGGCCAATGCGGTTTCGGGCTGCAGGCTCAGGGTGCCCGGGAATCCGGTATGTTCGGTACTGGTGGCGATCGCCACCGGCGGCAGGACCGCGAGCGGAAGGTCCTCCGGTATGGTCTCGCAGGCGGCCTGCAGCAGGCCCAGCCCGATGCGGTAGTCGGTATCCAGCGGCAGGTGGGGGCCGTGTTGTTCGATGGCCGACAGGGGCAGGATCGCGACCGCATCGCGCGCGGCGAGCGCGGCGATCCCGTCGCTCGTGTGGTGTTGCCACCAGGGGAGGTTGTCGGCGTTCATAGGCTCAGCCTTGCCGCTCGCACTGGTTCCGTCAAGGCGACCCCATCAAGCATCGTGTCGGCGGGCATACAGGTCGCCCGAACCCAGGTTTTCGCCGTGTCGCTCCAGCCAGGCAAGGATCGCTGCGGCGGATTGCCAGTCGGCGAATTGATACTGGCGGCGTTCGCCGCGGATCAGGTTGTATTCGTACGTGCCCAGTTCCGCCAGCTGGTCGAGGCAGTCGCGGGTGACGTCCAGCGCGCCGGCCACGAACTCGAAGGACAGGGCGGAGATGGGGTGGCTCAGGCCGCGCAGAACCTCGGCCTCCATGCCCTCCACATCGATCTTGCAGAAGGCTGGAGGCCCGTATTCGGCGATGAGCTGGTCGAGGGTGACCATGGGCACCGCGATCTCTTCGTCCCAGCGTACGTGTTCAAAGCTGCGGTTACGGGTGCGCAATGATCGTACCCAGGAACGCGAGGCGGAGGAGACCGTCGGGTGACGTCGGCTGACCTGCAGCTGTGCGGTACCAGGACGTGGCCCGGCCACCTCGCGCCGAATCGAGATGCCCGGGCGCCCGCGCACCGCACGGCGCAGCCAGGGCAGGAGTTGCGGTTGCGGTTCCAGAGCGACCACACGCGCGCCAAGATCGGCGAAGGCGCGGGTGCGGTCGCCGACATGGGCTCCGATGTCGAACACCAGATCCCCGGACCGAATAAACGGGGCATACATATGCTGGAGTCCGCGCTGGCGTCCGGGCCGGCGATAGATGATCAGGGATCGCAGGACACCGATGGTCTGATCCAGCCAGGCCAGGTGGCGTGGGTTTTGCGGGGGTGTGCTCATCCTTTCAGGCTAACCGAGCGGAGGTCTCGGGGGAACGCTGGAGGCGCCGCAGGGTCTTCTGGATAGTTTGGCCGTGCCGGGACCCGATCTCCGGGTTCGTCGAAGAGTGGGCGTTGGAAAATGGTCCCGCGCGTAGTGGGTTCGCAACGAGGAGTGCTGCATGCAGGCGGGTTTTCGGGTTGGGACATGGGTGGGCGCGGTTGGCCTGCTGGCGGCCTTGTTGGCGGGTACCGTGAAAGCGGGCAGTGATTGTCCGGCTCCGGGGGCGTGGTCCACGCCGGCGGGCGAGCCGCTGGATGCCGCCGAACTGTATGTCGACCTTGCCACCCGCGAGGTGGTGTTGCTGGGCGAGCGCCACGACCGGATGGATCATCATCGCTGGCAGTTGGGCACGCTTTCTGCGCTGCATGGTCAGCGTCCGGACATGGTGATCGGGCTGGAGATGCTGCCCCGCTCCAGGCAGCCGGTGCTGGATGCCTGGGTCGCGGGCGAGCTGGACCCGGAGGCATTCCTGGAGAAGAGCGGTTGGTACGAGCACTGGGGTTTCGACCCGGAGTTGTACTGGCCGATCCTGCACTTTGCCCGCGTCCACGACGTGCCGCTGCTGGCGCTGAACCTGGAGCGGGAGTATATCCAGCGTCTGGGTCACGAGGGCTGGGATACCGTGGATGCCGATACGCGCGATGGGGTGTCGGCCCCGGCCGCGGCGAGCCAGGGCTACCGTGACTATCTGGAAGCCGTGCTGGAACGTCATCCAGCGGGCATGGGACCGGACTCGGAACGGTTTATCGCGACGCAGTTGGCGTGGGATCGGATGATGGCTGGCGGGATTGCGGCGCGCATCAAGGCGGGCGGCGATACGCCGCCGCTGGTGGCCGCGATCATTGGCTCCGGGCACCTGGAATACGGCTATGGGGTGCCGCATCAACTTGCCGATCTGGGCGTGACCGAGGCCGCGGTGTTGTTGCCGCGCGAGCCCGGCGGTTGTGCGGACAGCGATCCGGCGCTTGCGCACGCCGTCTTCGGCGTGCCACACGACGAGCGTTTTGAACGTTCGAGGTTGATGCTGGGCGTGCACCTGGAGTCCGATGACGCGCCGGGGATTCGCATCCTGCGCGTGCAGGAGGGGTCGGTCGGTGAGGCGGCCGGCCTGGAGGCTGGAGATCGGGTTTTGCGGGCAGGCGAACAGACCATTCGCGCCGCTGGCGATCTGCAACGCGTGGTGCAAGCGACGCCACCGGGCATGTGGCTGCCACTGCAGATCGAGCGTGAGGGCAAGCGGCTAGAGCGCGTGGCACGCTTCCCGCGCGAGGACTGACGCATGCGCCCGGGGTTGTTGGTGTGCAGTGTTGTCTTGTGGCTGGCCGGTGGAGCGGCTTCGGCCGACACGGCATACGATGGTGTGACGCTGGAGGTGGAACTGGATCCCAGCCAGGCGCGGCTGGAGGGGCGGTTCCAGGCGGATCCGGCCCGGATCGATCCGGCCTCGCTGCGCCGGTTGCGACTGGATCCGGGCATTGCCGTGGATGCGGTGACGCTTGGCGGGCAGGTAGTCGAGTTCGACCGCAGCGAGGATGGTTGGCTGGAACTGGCGCGCGAGCCGGCCGCGGATGACGGGCCTTTGGCGATCCGCTATGGGGCGCGTCTTTCGGCACCGGACCAGGCACGTCCCGGGAGCGGATATCTGGGCCCGGACGGCGGGTATCTGCCGCCGGGCGCCGACTGGTATCCGCGCCGTCCCGATGCCGAGCCCCACGCTGTGCGGATCGAATTGAGGAGCCTCGGTGGCCATCTCGGGGTGGCGTCCGGCTCCCGCGTGGCCGAAAAGCGCCGGGGTGACGAATACCATGCCACGTTCGAGCACCCCGCTGGTCGAGCCCTGGCGATCGCCACCGGCCCCTGGGAGTCGGCCGAGCGGCGGGTTGGAGATGTGGAGGTACGCACCCTGTTTCCGGTCGGCCTCGAGGAGCGATTCGGGGAGACCTATCGCGAGCAGGCGGCCAAATACCTGCAGCGCTTCAATGACGAGATCGGCCCGTACCCGTTTGCGACCTTCACGATCGCTGCGAGTCCGCAGCCCGTGGGGCTGGCGTTTTCCGGCTTTACGTTGTTGGGGGAACGTGTGATTCCGCTGCCATTCATTCCGTACACCTCGCTGGGCCACGAGGTCCTGCACGCCTGGTGGGGAACCGGGGTGTACGTGGATTATTCCGCAGGCAACTGGTCGGAAGGGCTGACGACCTACATGGCCGACTATCAATTCAAGCGCGACCGCGGCGAAGGGCGGGAGGAACGGGGCCAGTGGCTGCGCGATTACGCGGCCTTGCCGGCCGGGGAAGATCGTGCGCACGGGAGCTTCCGGGGCGGCAATTCGGGGGCGGCTCGCATCGCCGGCTATTACCGCGGCGCGATGCTGTGGCGAATGCTGGAGGATCGAATCGGGCGCGAGGCGCTGCTGTCGGGTGCGCGGGCCCTGTACGACGAATGGCGCTTTCGCGAGGCGGACTGGGACGCCGTGATCGGGGCGTTCGACGGAGCGACGGATGAAGACCTGCAGCCCTTCTTTTCCCAGTGGGTAGAGCGCCCCGGCGCGCCTGCGCTGGAACTGACGGGACTGTACCGTGAGGCGCGGGGAGACGGTTGGCGAGTACAGGGCCGGCTGCAACAACGCGACGAGCAGGCCCCTTGGGATCTGTATGTGCCGCTGGTGCTGGTAACCGAGAACGGCCGCGAGACTCATTGGGTCGAGCTGAATGCGGTAGAGAAGGGGATTTCGCTGGAGACCTCCAGCCGACCCCTGGCCATTGCCATCGACCCCGACTGGCGAATGTTCCGCCAGCTGGCAGCGGACGAGTCGCCCGCCATCCTGCGTCAGGGGGCGCTGGACCCGGAAGCCCGGGTGGTGGCGCTGGACGATGCGGACCCCTCCGAGGTCGCTCCCTGGCTGGGTCGAGTGCCGGGTTCCGCGGACGACGCAGAAGGCATGCGGATCGTGCTGGGCTCGCATTCCTCCGTGGCCGGCTGGCTGGGGCGGCATGACTTGCCGAGCGACCCTGTCGCACTGGCGAACGCAGGCGAGATCGGTCCGGGTGCGCGGGCCTGGGCCGTACCGGATACCCGGTTGGTTGTGATCAGTGGGGCGGACGCGGATATACGGCGCGAGGCCATGGCTGCCCTGCGGCATCGATCCCACTACAGTTACCTGTTGCCCGGCGCGAACGGCGAATGGCAGACCGGCCTCTGGTCCCAGCCGGGAATATGGCAGGAGTTTGACGATGACGAATGAATTTCTGCTGGATCCACGCCTGGAGGCCGATACCTGGGCTGTGGCCGAGTGGCCACTGTCGAGGCTGCGGTTGATGGATCATCACGACTATCCCTGGTTCATCCTGGTGCCGCGTCGCGCCGATGTGCGCGAACTGCATCAACTGGCCCCCGAGGATGCCATCCAGTTGGCGTGCGAGTCCGGTGCACTGGCGCGGGCGATGGAGCAGGCCTTTGCTCCGAAGGCGCTGAACGTGGCCAAGCTCGGCAACATCGTGGAGCAGCTGCACCTGCATCATGTAGCGCGCTGCGAGGGGGACCCGGCGTGGCCCGGCCCCGTGTGGGGTGCCCCGAAATCGCGCGGGCTGGAAACGCAAGAGGCCGAGGACCGCATTGCTCGGGTCCTCGGCCTCGTCGGAGACGTCGGCGGCTAGGCCGGCGTCAGACGGTCGTGGCTAGCCTCAGAAGCGGTAGCCGACGTTCATCCCGAAGGTCCAGGGATCGATCTTGACCGTGCCCAGGTCGGCGCCGCCCAGCGACACGTCGGTTTCGATGTCGATCCAGCGGACCTCGGCGTTGACGAACCAGTTTTCGTCCAAGGCAAAGTCGATGCCGGCCTGCACCGCTGCACCCCAGGAATCATCCAGGTCGATGTCCTGCCCCAAAGTCACGTCAGCCGTATCTTCGTCGAAGAAGTGGGTGTAGTTGATGCCGGCGCCGACGTAGGGTCGAACGGCCGTTCCGGTGTTGAAATGGTACTGGAGGCTCAGGGTCGGCGGCAGGTGGCGCGTGCTGCCGATGTCGACACCGCCTACGTTCAGGTCATGCTTGAACGGGATGGCGACCAGGAGTTCCAGGCCCAGGTTGTCGGTCATCATGTAGGTGATATTGCCGGAGGGGCGGGTGTTAGAGCCCACGTCGACCGGTGCGGTTGCACTCAGGCCCAATCCGCTTGCATCCAGATTGCCGTTGTCGGACTTGGGGGCCACATGGGTCAGGCCGCCGCGCAGCAGCCAGTCGCCAGCGGAGACATCGGCGTTGGCAGCGGTCGCGTGGGCCGGGATCATGGCTGCGGGGGCCAGCAGGCCGGCCAGGGTCAGAGCGCGCAGGGTGGTGGAACGTTGCATGTCGAGCCTCCGAATCGGTGTATGTTCGCAGGCACTATCCCGCCATCGGTATTAGCGGTTGTTGATGCAGATCATGGTTGTGGCGGGTGAGCGTTCAGAAAGGCAGGCGCTGGCCCTCGAAGTCGTGGAAGCTGCCGGACTGGTCGGCCTCCAGATGGTCCAGGACACCGAGCAGACGTTCGCTTGCGTATTCGGGGCTGAGGACCTCCGGGGCGCGTGACCGGTACGGCTCCGACAGACGGGTGTCGCAGGTGCCAGGCTGAAGCGCAATCACCAGCGCATGGCGATGGCTGAAGCGTAGTTCCAGGGCCGTGGTCCGCACGATCTGGTTGAGCGCGGCCTTGGAGGCGCGATAACTCACCCAGCCGCCCAGGTGGTTGTCCTCGATGGAGCCCACCCGGGCCGAGAGGGTGGCCAGGATGCCCTTGCGGCCCCGCGGGAGCAGGGGTGCCAGGTGCTTGAACAGTAATGCAGGGCCGATGGCGTTGATGGCGAAGGCACGGCCCATGATCGTCGGGTCGAGATCGCGCAGGCGCTTCTCCGGGCCGTGGCCGTCGATGGTCAGGATCCCGGTGGCGTCGAGGATCAGGTCCCACTCGGGTGCCTGGTCTCGCAGCCAGGCGGCGGCGTGTTCGATGCTGGCCTCGTCGAGCAGGTCCACGGACGGGGTGCTTTGGCGTCCGAGGCCGACCACGCGTTCGCAGTTCGGGTCGTTCTCCAGGTGGTCGACAAACGCGGCACCGAGGCCGCCCGTGGCGCCGATGACTACAGCGCGATAGGGTATCTGCAGGGATTCCATGCAGCGTAGGACCATTACGCTTGCGATTGATTCCGGGGCGGCGCCTCGGTTAGGGAAACACTGATTAATGTACACACTCGCGTTGGTACCCCAGGTTTTCCGAGACAAGGCGTGTCGTGCAGCGGGTAGTGGTTCTACCCGCAAGCGGCGCAACGCAGGATCGGGGAACCTGGGGTGCCAACCCCACAAGCCATTGCAAAGCAGGGGCTCGGCCGCCCGTTGTTATCAAAAACGGGCGCGGGAACGGCGTTGCGGCTCCCTTGTGCAGAATGACTGCACGGCGGTCGCCGCGCCTTGTTCGCACGCAAAAGCGACTCGAGCGCGAGTGTGTACATTAATTAGTGTTTCCCTAGGGAGCGCATGAATTTTCTCCACACCCTGGGTCATGCGGCACGCAACCTCGCTCCGATCGTGATCGTGGTGGCGGTGTTCCAGGCGCTGGTGCTGCGCACGGTGCCGGATGGCCTGCTGTCGATGGTGGTGGGCCTGGCCATCGTGGTGTTCGGCGTGGCCTTGTTCCTGCAGGGCCTGGAGATGGGGATCTTCCCCATCGGCAAGAACCTGTCCAACGCACTGGCGCGGCGTGGATCGTTGCTGTTGCTGATGGCCTTCGGCTTTACGCTCGGGTTTGCGACGGTGATCGCGGAGCCGGCCCTGATCGCGGTGGCGGAGCAGGCGGAGGTGATCAGCGAGGGCCGTATCGAGGGCATGGTGCTGCGGCTGATTGTCGCGCTTTCGGTAGGGGCCGTGGTGGCGCTGGGGATCCTGCGCACGGTGCTCGGACATCCGCTGCACTGGTACATCCTGACCGGCTATGTGCTGGTGGTGCTGGTGACCTTCTTCGCCCCCGAGGAGATCGTGGGCCTGGCTTACGACTCGGGCGGGGTGACCACGAACATCGTGACGGTGCCGCTCGTGGCGGCACTGGGCCTGGGGCTGGCGGCCTCCATAAGCGGGCGCAACCCGCTGCGCGACGGCTTCGGGCTGGTGGCGCTGGCGGTGATGGTGCCGATGATCACGGTGCAGATCTACGGGATCATCGTGTTCACGGGAGCGGAGATCGCGGCTCCAACCGGCGCCGAGACAGCGGCCATGGATCCGGGAACCGATCTGCCAGGCGCAGGCGAGCGGCACTGGCTGTCCGCGATGGGCATGGACCTGTTGCTGATGCTGCGTGACGTGGCACCGATCATCGCGGTGATCGTGGTGTTCCAGTATTTCGTGCTGCGCAAGCGCATCCCGTATCTGCCGCGGGTGATGTTCGGTTTCGTGTTGGTGGTGCTGGGGCTTTATGCCTTCGTGGTGGGGCTGAAGCTGGGCCTGTTCCCGATCGGCGAGAGTATGGCCGAGCAGTTGATTACCAACGAACTGTTCGTGTGGGTGTATTTGTTCGCCTTTTCCATCGGGTTCGCGACCACCATGGCGGAACCAGCGCTGATCGCGATTGGCCAGAAGGCCGAGGAGGCCGCTCGCGGTTCGTTGCGCGGCAACGTAATCCGCATCCTGGTGGCGCTGGGCGTGGCCATTGGCATCACCATCGGAGTGCACCGCATCCTGGCGGGGGACTCCATCCACCACTACATCATGGGCGGCTACCTGCTGGTGATCGTGCTCACGATCCTGGCGCCCAAGCAGATCGTGGCACTGGCCTTCGATCTTGGCGGGGTGACCACCTCCGAGGTGACTGTGCCCCTGGTGACGGCTCTGGGGATCGGCCTGGCGACGCACCTGGAGGATCGCAACGTACTGATCGACGGCTTCGGTCTGATCGCGTTCGCGTCGATATTTCCCATCGTCACGGTGATGCTCTACGCGATCGCCGTGGATCTTTACGAACGCTGGTCCGCTCGCGACGAGCGGCAGGAGGAGTGAGCAATGCGATTTTCTGCACTGGTGGCCGTCCTCTCGGATGATCTGGAGGAACAGGCGATTGCCACGGCCAAGGAAGCGGGCGCAGGTGGCGTGACCATCATGGATGCGCGCGGGATTGGCGCCGAGGCCCGCAGGACGTTTCTCGGCATGACCTACGAGGGCAGTCAGTCGGTCCTCTTGTGGGTGCTGGAGAAGAAGGTGGCCCTGGACGTGCTCAAGTGCATCTCGAGGGAGCTGGACCTGGCCAATGACCCGCGGGGAGTGGCCTTTACGGTGGATGTGGCCCATCTCGCCGGTATCGGGCGCAAGCAGATCGAGCAGTTCCAGGAACAGGTCAAGGAAGAACTCTGACGGAGAGCAACATGCTGGTAAGCGAAATTCTAAGACCCAATGTCGTCACTGTGTCTCCCCTGGCACCGCTGCGCGAGGCGATGCAGCTGATGCGCAAGCATGGCGTCAAGTCGCTGGTGGTGGAGAAGCAGCACGCCCACGATGCCTACGGCATCATCACCTACACCACCATCCTCAAGACGATCGTGGCGGAAGAGGGCGATATCGACCTCTCGAATGTCTATGATGTCTGCACGAAACCGGTGATCACGGTGCCCGCCGAGATGGATGTGAAGTACGTCGCGCGGCTGATGGTGAGCCAGGGCATTCGACGGCTGGTGGTGCTGAAGGGCAACGAGCTGGAAGGGATCGTGACGACCAGCGACATTGTCGGATCGATCCTCGAGATGGCGGACATGGACTGAACTGCGCCGCCCCAAGCGGGTCGGATTTCAGTGACCTCGCGCATGACCCTGTGTCGTGCGTTCATTTTTTGCAGAAGGCCCGATATGGCGTCCGTGTCGATCATCGAGGGGTTCGAGAAACTCCGATTGCTGGATGCCGCTATCGAGCAATCGTACAACTCGGTCGTCATTACCGACGCGGATCTGGACGGCGGTCCGCGGATCGTTTACGTCAATACCGGTTTCGAGCACATGACCGGGTATTCGCGGGAGGAAGCCCTGGGGAAAACCCCGCGTATCCTTCAGGGCCCGGCCACCTCGCGTGCCGTTCTGGACAGGTTGCGCGGGGCACTCGTCAGTGGCGAGTATTTCGATGGCGAAACGGTCAACTACCGCAAGGATGGCTCCCCGTACGAGGTTCGCTGGCACATCTCGCCCGTATATGCCAGCGATAACGACCGTGACATCACCCACTTCGTCTCGGTGCAAAAGGACATTACCGAGGAGCGGCGGCGGGATGACGAGCTGCGGCTATTGTCGACGGCGCTTGAGGTGTCGGTGGACCCCGTGATGATCACCGATCCCGAAGGCACGATCACCTATGTGAACGCGGCCTTCGAGGAGCAGACCGGATACAGCCGGAATGAAGCGGTAGGCAAGAATCCGCGGTTCCTTCAGTCCGGTCAGCAGGAGCCGGGGTTCTATCGCGACATGTGGGATACGCTCGCGCGCGGCGAAGCCTTCCGTGGCGAGTTCGTGAACCGCCGCCGCGACGGCACCCTGATGAACATGGAGCAGAGCATCAGTCCGGTGACCGATTCCCATGGCCGGGTGACGCACTACGTGTCGATCAGCAAGGATGTGACCGATCGAGTGCGCATGGAGGACGAGATCCGGCGGCTGGCGCATACCGACTGGCTGACGGGGCTGGCCAATCGCCTGAGCCTGGGCAACACCCTGGAGGCGGAGATGGAGCGCAGCCGCCGCTACGAACGGCCCCTTTCCCTGATCATGTTCGATATCGACCATTTCAAGGACTTCAACGACGACTACGGTCACGAGACTGGAGATGACGTCCTCAAGCGGTTGGCCGATACGGTGCAGGGCGCGCTGCGCGAGGCGGATGCCCTTGGGCGCTGGGGCGGGGAGGAGTTCATGGTCGTCGTGCCGGAGACCCCTGGCGCGGGCGCCGAGGCCATGGCCGAAAAGCTGCGCAGGGCCGTGGCGGCCATGGAAACGGCGTGCCCGGTGTCGGTTACGGCGAGTTTCGGGGTGACCGAGATGCGCCAGGGCGATACCCCCAAGACCTTCGCCCGCCGCGTGGACGAGGCGATGTATCAGGCCAAGGAGGCGGGGCGTAACCGGATCGTCTTGCTCTGAGGCCGTGGTTCCGGTAGTGCGTCGGTGGCCGTAACGAAAACGGGCCGACCCCAAAAGGGTCGGCCCGTCCTGTGTCCTGTCGGGGATGCCATGCCCCGATATTGGCAGCATCCGGACTACGCGCGGCGGCGCAGGACCCAGATCTCCAGCAGGGCCCAGTCCTCGCCCGGATAGTTTTCCTGCTCCAGCGGCGACAGGCGGCGATGGCGGCTGGCGGTGCTACCGACGAATTCCAGGTGTTCCAGCAGCAGGCGCTTGGTCGCGTCGGCCTTTTCCAGGGCGAAGGGGTTCAGGAAGTTGACCAGCATGTAGCCCTCGCGCGGGGTCTCGGCGAAGGAGCGGATCAGCTTCTCGATTGCCGGCGGGTCCAGATAGACCAGCGATGCGGTGGAGATCACGATGTCCGCGTCGGCCATGGACTTTTCGATCGCGGCCTGGGTCTCCGGTGCGGGCTGGTTCAGGTCGGCCTCGAAGGTTTCGTCGAACAGCCCGGCGCTCTTGCCATAGGCCAGCGCGTTGCCCGAGATGTCGATGCCGGTGGTCTTCATCGGCAGACGGCGCGGGGCGGCGACGGTCTTGCAGGCTTGCTCATCGGCCCAGTTGGCGCGGATCGCTTCGACATCCATATTGTGGATGGCGGCCATGGTGGTGTTGCCAAAGCAGCAGCACAGGTCCACGTAGTTCAGGGTCTTGCCGGTGGCGGCCTGCTGCTCGGCCCAGGGAAGGATCAGCCGGTCGAAGGTTTGCCGGTTGAAGTCGTCGGAGATGTAGTCGAGCGCGTCGATAATGCGCTCCTTGAACGGCACCGGGGTCTCGGCGACGTAGATATCGTCGAAATGCTGTTTCTTCTCCTCGGTCTTCACTTGCGGCTCACTCATCGGCTTTTCCTCGTTGTATAAACCCACCATGCTCGGGGGTATGCGTGTAGAGCGTCAAGTAACGGCACTCACGCCAGTGATGCTGGCATGGCCTCGCGGAGCCCTTTGGCTATGTATCATGAAGGTGTACGCAACGGATTTCTGTCCGGTGCGGGAAGCGAATGATGCCGGTAAGGGGCGTGCATGAAGATCGACTGTTTCAAGGCCTACGACATACGTGGCCGGGTGCCGGACCAGCTCAATCCGGATGTGGTGCGAGCGATCGGGCGCGCCTTCGCCGAGGAGATCCGGCCGGGACGCACGGTCGTCGGGCACGATATCCGCCTTTCCAGCCCGGAACTGGCGCGGGCGCTCACCGAAGGGCTTACGGCGGGCGGGAGTGATGTTGCCGATATCGGCATGTGTGGCACCGAAGAGGTGTATTTCGCCACCGCGCACTATGGGGCCGGTGGCGGGATCATGGTGACGGCCAGCCACAATCCGCTGGACTATAACGGGCTGAAACTGGTTCGCAGCGATGCGCGCCCGATCAGCGGGGATTCCGGGCTGCAGGCGATTCGCGCTCGCGCCGAGCGCGGTGACTTCCGGCCCATGCCCCACGGGCAGGTCCGGCACCTGGATCATCGGGCGGACTACATCTCCCGGTTGCTGGCTTCGGTCGACCGCGAAACCTTGCCGAAACTCAAGGTGGTCGTGAACCCCGGCAACGGGGGGGCGGGGCCGGTGCTGGAGGCCCTGGAGCCGCATCTCCCGTTCGAGCTGATCCGCGTCAACTTCGAACCGGATGGGCGTTTCCCCAATGGCATTCCCAATCCATTGCTGCCGGAAAACCGCGCGGCCACCGCGGAGGCGGTGCGCAAGCACGGCGCCGATCTGGGCGTGGCCTGGGACGGCGACTTTGATCGCTGCTTCCTGTTCGACGCCCAAGGCAACTTCATCGAGGGGTATTACATCGTGGGCCTGCTGGCCGAGGCCTGCCTGGAGGGGCACGCCGGGGAGCGCATCGTCCACGACCCGCGCCTGACCTGGAACACCATTGAGATGGTGTGTGCCGCGGGGGGTGAGCCCATCCAGTCCAAGACCGGACATGCCTTCATGAAGGAGCGGCTGCGCCACGAGGATGGAATCTACGGGGGCGAGATGAGTGCTCATCACTACTTCCGGGACTTCTACTACTGCGATACCGGGATGCTGCCCTGGTTGCGAGTGGCCGAGCTCATGGGCCGACGCGGCCAGGCGTTGGGCGAGATGGTAGCCGAGCGCATGGCGCGCTTCCCCTGCAGCGGCGAGCTGAACTTCGAGGTCGAGGACGCCGCCGCCGCCACCGATCGGGTGATGCAGGCCTACGCGTCGGAAGCCGTGGGGCTGGATCATACGGATGGCGTCAGCCTGGAATTCGCGGACTGGCGCTTCAACCTGCGCAGTTCCAATACCGAGCCGCTGTTGCGGTTGAATGTGGAGACCCGCGCCGATCCGGCCCTGCTGGAACGCCGCGTGGACGAGATTTCACGCCTGATACGGGGGTAAGGCCGATGGAACCTACGCAAAGCCGGACGGAGCTGCAGCCGGTGATACTGGCCGGCGGATCGGGGACTCGGCTGTGGCCGGTATCGCGCAGTCACTACCCCAAGCAGTTCCTGCCCCTGACCGGGGAGCAGACGTTGCTGCAGCAGACGGCCCAGCGGCTGTACGGCCTGGGCGCGTCGGCGCCCCTGGTGCTGGCCAACGTCGAGCATCGCTTCCTGGCGGCCGAGCAGTTGCGGGCGGCAGGTGTGGAGCATGCCCGCATCGTGCTGGAGCCGGAGGGGCGCAATACCGCCCCGGCAATCGCCCTGGCCGCATTGCAGGCGCAGGTGGAAGGGCGCGACCCGTTGTTGCTGATCTTGGCGGCGGACCACCACATCGGTGATCCCGAGGCCTTCCAGGCCGCCGTGGCGCGAGCCATGACGCTGGCGGAGGCGGGCCACCTGGTGACCTTCGGGATCGTACCTACTGCTGCGGAGACCGGTTATGGCTACATCCAACAGGGTGAGTCCCTGGGGGAGGCCGGGGCGCGAGTGGCGCGTTTCGTCGAGAAGCCGGATGCCGCCACCGCGCGCGAGTACGTCGACAGTGGCGATTACCTCTGGAACAGCGGCATGTTCGTGTTCCGCGCCTCGCTGTACATGCAGGAGTTGCAGCGTTTCGAACCGGGCATCGTCGAGGCTTGTCGCGCCGCGCTGGAGGGCGCTCGCGAGGACCTCGACTTCCTGCGGGTGGACCCGGAGGCCTTCGCCGCGGCCCCGAACATCTCGGTGGATTACGCCGTGATGGAGCGCACCGAGCACGCCGCCGTCACACCGCTGGCCGCCGGTTGGAGCGACATCGGCTCGTGGTCCGCTCTGGCGCGCGTGCGTGGTATGGATGAGCAGGGCAACACCCTGCGCGGGGACTGCCTGCTGGAAGATAGCGAGGGCTGCGTGGTGGATGCCGACGGCCTGCTGGTCGCCGGCATTGGCCTGCGCAACCTGGCCGTGGTCGCCACCCGTGACGCCGTACTGGTTGCCGACCGCGACCGCGTTCAGGACGTCAAACTCATCGTGGAGCGCCTGAAAGCGGACAACCGCAGCGAGCACGTCAATCACACGGCGGTTTATCGTCCCTGGGGGTGCTACGAATCCATCGATACCGGGGCGCGCTATCAGGTCAAGCGCATCACCGTGAACCCCGGTGCGCGTCTTTCCCTGCAGATGCATCATCATCGAGCCGAACATTGGGTAGTAGTCAGCGGCACCGCGCGGGTGACCAATGGCGAGCAGAATTACCTGGTCACCGAGAACGAATCGACCTTCATCCCGATTGGCCAGGTTCACTGCCTGGAGAACCCCGGCGCGCTCCCGCTGGAATTGATCGAGGTGCAGTCCGGAAGCTACCTCGGCGAGGATGACATTGTCCGCCTGGAGGACGTGTACGGCCGCGCGTGACCGGGCATCGGGTGGTTCCGGGAATGCTATGATCCGCCCTTTTGGGCGGCGCGCGGACGGGGCGTGGCCTGCGAGCAGGAGTTGGCATGGCCAAAGTGGCATTGATCACCGGGATTACCGGGCAGGACGGGGCCTACCTGGCCGAGTTTTTGCTGGACAAGGGCTACGAGGTGCACGGCATCAAGCGCCGCTCCTCTCTGTTTAATACCGATCGTATCGACCACCTGTATCAGGATCCGCACGAGAGTGATCGCCGGTTCATCCTGCATCATGGCGACTTGACTGATTCGACCTGCCTGATCCGCATCATTCAGCAGGTGCAGCCGGACGAGATCTACAATCTCGCCGCGCAGTCGCATGTCGCGGTCTCGTTTGAGGAGCCGGAGTACACCGCCAACTCCGATGCCCTGGGCACGCTCCGCGTGCTGGAGGCGATCCGCATCCTTGGCATGGAGCAGACCACGCGCTTCTATCAGGCCAGCACCTCGGAGCTCTACGGCAAGGTTCAGGCCACCCCGCAGGACGAGACCACCCCGTTCTATCCGCGCAGCCCGTATGCGGTGGCCAAGCTGTATGCCTACTGGATCGTGGTGAATTACCGCGAGGCCTACGGGATGTATGCCTGCAACGGCATCCTGTTCAACCACGAATCGCCGGTGCGCGGCGAAACCTTCGTCACCCGCAAGATTACGCGCGCCTTGGCCCGCATCAAGCTGGGGCTGCAGGAACGCCTCTATCTGGGCAACCTGGATGCCAAACGGGACTGGGGACATGCCCGTGACTACGTCGAGATGCAGTGGCTGATGTTGCAGCAGGAAACCCCGGACGACTACGTGATCGCCACCGGCGAACAGCACAGCGTGCGCGACTTCGTCGACGCCGCAGCGCGCGAGCTGGGCATGCGCATCGAATGGCGCGGCGAGGGCGTGGACGAGCAGGGCTTCGACGAAAAGGGCCGCTGCATCGTGTCGGTGGACCCGCGCTATTTTCGTCCCACCGAGGTCGAGACCCTGTTGGGGGATGCCAGCAAGGCCAAGCGCGAGCTGGGCTGGGAACCGCGTATTCGCTTTGACGAACTAGTGGCCGAGATGGTGCGCGAGGATCTCAGGAGTGCCGAGCGGGACGAGTTGGTGCGCGACCACGGCTACCGGACCCTGAGTCGCCATGAGTAAATTGCAACGCGTCTTCGTCGCCGGACACCGCGGGATGGTGGGCCGCGCGGTGTGTCGCCAGCTCGAGGACTGGCCGGGGGTGGAACTGCTGACCCGCAGCCATGCGGAGCTGGACCTGACCGATCAGGCGGCGGTCGAGGCCTTCATGCGCGTGGAGCGCCCGGATCGGGTCTACCTCGCGGCGGCGAAGGTCGGGGGCATCCATGCCAACAACACCTATCCGGCCGAGTTCATCCGCGACAACCTCGCGATCCAGACGAACGTGATCCATGGCGCGCACGGAGCGGGCGTGCGGCGGCTGCTCTTTCTCGGGTCCAGCTGCATCTATCCGCGCGAGGCGCCGCAGCCGATCCCCGAGGAGGCCCTGCTGACCGGGCCGCTGGAGCCGACCAACGAGCCCTACGCGATTGCCAAGATCGCCGGCATCAAGCTGTGCGAGAGCTACAACCGGCAGTACGGCACGGATTACCGCTCGGTGATGCCGACCAACCTCTACGGCCCGGGTGACAACTATCACCCGGAGAACAGCCACGTGATTCCCGGGCTGATCCGGCGCTTTCACGAGGCGAAGCGGGCCGGAGCCGGGCATGTGACCGTCTGGGGGAGTGGCACCCCGCGCCGGGAGTTCCTCCACGTGGATGACATGGCGGCGGCCTGTGTACACGTGATGAACCTCGATCACGTGACCTACGCAGAACACACGCAACCGATGCTGAGCCATATCAACGTCGGCACCGGCGAGGATCTAGCGATCGCCGATCTGGCGCGGCTGGTGGCCCGGGTGGTCGGCTTTGCCGGCGAACTGCGTTTTGACACCTCGCGGCCGGACGGGACGCCGCGCAAGCTGCTGGATGTCTCGCGACTCGCGGCGCTGGGATGGAAGGCCCGGATCGAACTTGAAGAGGGCCTCGCGGGAGCTTATGCCGAATTCCTGGAACGCGGCGGGGAGAGGCCGTGACGGACCCCGTGTCGCGTCCAATCCGGGTCAAGTTCCTCTCGACCATGCGCGAGAGCATCTGGCGCCACCAGCTGCCGGACGGTGAAGGGCGGTGGGGAGACTGCGAGTTCATTTTCGATCCCCAGGCGACGGAATACGACTGGCTGGTGGTCTACGACGAGTTTCCCTCGAACACGGGGCGTAATCGGCACTACAGCGAGCAAATGGCCTGCGGGGCCGAGCGCACTCTGCTGGTAACCATGGAGCCGCCGTCCATCAAGTCCTATGGCCGGCGTTTTACCCGGCAGTTTGGTCGCGTGCTGACCTCGCACCCGGAATGGGCCCTCAAGCACCGTCGGCGCATCCATTCCCAGCAGGGGATGCTCTGGTACTACGGTTTCGGCAGTCAGGGCGAGCGGCCGTACAACGAGATGCGGGCGAACCCGCCGTTGGAGAAGACCCGCGAGATCGCCACCATGTGTTCGGCGAAACGCCAGCGCCACACTCTGCACCGGCGGCGCTATGACTTCACCTGGGCGCTGAAGGCCGAGCTGCCAGAACTGGAGATCTTCGGCAAGGGGGTGCAGCCGCTGGATGACAAGGCCGAATGCCTGGATGCGTACCGCTATCACCTCGCGGTGGAGAACTACGTGGGGCCGCATCACTGGACCGAGAAGCTGGCGGACGCCTTTCTCGGCGCGACGCTCCCGTTTTACTACGGTGCGCCCAATGCGGCGGACTATTTTCCGCCGGAAAGCTTCATCGCGGTTGATATCGATGACGTGGAGGGGACGGCGGAACGCATTCGCCGCGCCATCCGCGACAACGAGTATGAACAGCGCCTGCCACACATCCTCGAGGCCCGGCGCCGGCTGCTGGAGGAGTACAACCAGTTCGCCGTGGTCTCGCGGATTATCGAGGCTGCACACGACACCGAGCCGGCTGGTCCCACGGGGCAGTGGATCCATTCCCGCCGCGCCCTCCGGCGCCGCGATCCGCTGGCCGCTTTGGAAGGAGCCTGGGAGAAGGTCAGCCAGCGCATCGGCCACCTCGCCGGACGTACCTGAACTGGCCGCTTTGCGGTTCAGCCGAAGTCGCGGGAGTGGGTGGCGAGTTCGCCGAGCCAGGTGCTGCGGTCGATCAGGTGCTGCACGATCAGGTGGCCGACGCCTTCGCTGTACTGCCACTCGCCGTGGGCCTCCAGCAGGCGGCCGTGCAGGACCTCGGCGCGAAAGTGCTCCACCCGGTCCGGCCAGACGATCAGGTTCAACGTGCCAGTTTCGTCCTCCAGGGTGAGGAATACCGTGCCGTTGGCCGAGCCGGGGCGCTGGCGGGTGATCACCAGTCCGGCGTAGCGGGCCCCGCTGTAGCCGGGCTGTTCGAGTAGCCGGGCGGCGGTGGACAGTCGGTGCTGTTCCAGGAATGGGCGCATTAGCGCCAGCGGGTGCGGGCCCAGGCTCAGGCCCTGGGTGGCGTAGTCCTGCACCAGGTCGTCCACCGCATCCGGGCGGGGCAGCAACGGGGTCACGTCGGCCTCGCGCACGGTCTCGCCCGGACCCTCGGCGAACAGCGGCAGAGGCTCCTCCACCGCCTCGGTCGCCCAGCGCGCCTGGTGGCGGTTACCGGCCAGGCCCTTCAGGGCGTCGGCGCGCGCGAGGCGATTGGCCTGGGCGCGGGTGAGCCTGGCGCGAGCCACCAGGTCCGGCACGTCCGCGAATGGCCGCTCAACGCGGGCGGTGACCACGCGCCCGGCGACGTCGCGGGCCAGCCCGCCGACGCGGTTTAGGCCCAGGCGCAGGGCCAGCGCGTCGCTCCCGGCCAGCGGTTCCACCGTGCACTCCCAGTCACTACAGCGCACATCCACCGGGCGGACCTCCACGCCGTGGCGGCGGGCGTCGGCGACGATCTGCGCCGGGGCGTAAAAGCCCATCGGCTGGCTGTTCAGCAGGGCGCAGGCGAAGATCGCCGGTTCGTGGCACTTGAGCCAGGACGAGACATAGGTGATCAGCGCAAAGCTCGCCGAGTGCGACTCGGGGAAGCCGTATTCGCCAAAGCCGAGGATCTGCTTGTACAGCTGCTCGGCGAATTTCTCCGGATAGCCCCGTTCACGCATGCCCTCCATCAGGCGCTCGCGGTAGCGCGCGAGCTGGCCGGTGCGACGCCAGGCGCCGATCGCGCGGCGCAGCCCGTCCGCCTCGCCGGCGGAGAAACCGGCCGCGACCATCGCCAGCTCGATCACCTGCTCCTGGAAGATCGGTACGCCGAGGGTGCGTCCGAGCACGCGTTTCACCTCTGCGTTCGGATAGCGCACCCGCTCCGGGTGGGCGCGGCGCTTGAGATACGGGTGCACCATCTCGCCCTGGATCGGGCCGGGGCGCACGATGGCGATCTCGATCACCAGGTCGTAGAAGTTCGCGGGCTTCAGGCGTGGCAGCATGCTCATCTGCGCGCGCGACTCGATCTGGAACACGCCCAGGGTGTCGGCCTTCTGCAGCATGCGGTAGACCGCCGGATCCTCGGCGGGGATGTCGGCCAGGCCCCAGTCGCGGCCCCGGTGACGCGCCATCAGCTCCAGCGCACGGCGCACGCAGGAGAGCATCCCCAGCGCCAGCACGTCGATCTTCAGCAGGCCCACCGCGTCCAGGTCGTCCTTGTCCCACTGGATCACGGAGCGCTCAGGCATCGCCGCGTTCTCGATGGGCACCAGTTCGTCCAGCCGGCCGTCGGCGATCACGAAGCCGCCGGTGTGCTGCGACAGGTGGCGCGGGAAGTCGAGCAGCTCGGCGGTCAGCATCTGCCACTGCCGGGCCAGGGCGCCGTCCGGGTCCAGCCCGACCTCGCGCAGGCGCTCGGCGGGGATGCCGTCGTCCCACCAGGCGAGGTTGGCGGTCAGCGCATCCAGCCGTGCACGCGAGATGCCCAGCGCGCGGCCGACGTCGCGCAGGGCGCTGCGGCGGCGGTAGCGGATTACCGTGCAGGCCAGCGCGGCGCGCTCGCGACCGTAGCGCCGGTAGATGTACTGGATCACCTCCTCGCGGCGTTCGTGCTCGAAGTCGACGTCGATATCCGGCGGTTCGCCACGCTCGGCGGAGATGAAGCGCTCGAACAGCATGCTGGAGCGCGACGGATCCACCGCGGTGATGCCGAGGGCATAACACACGGCCGAATTGGCGGCCGAGCCGCGCCCCTGGCACAGGATCCCGCGGCCGAGGGCAAAGCACACGATGTCGTAGACGGTCAGGAAGTACGGCTCGTAGCCCAGCTCGCGGATGATGCCCAGTTCGCGTTCGATCTGTTCCTGCACGTTCGGCGGGATGCCGTCGGGCCAGCGTTTGAGCGCGCCCTTGAGGGTCTCCTCGCGCAGGTAGGCGGACGGGGTCATGGTCTTCGGCAACGGGTCGGTGGGGTAGCGGTAGGTGACCGCGTCCAGCGAGAAGTTGCAGTCCCGCGCGATGGTTACACTGGCCTCAAGCCAGGCGGCGGGATACAGCGCGGCCAGCTCGGCCCGTGGGCGCAGGCAGCGTTCCCCATTGGGGAAGCGTTCATGCGCCGCCTCCGCGACCGTCGAACGCAGGCGCAGGGCGGTCAGCACGTCTTGCAAGGCGCGCCGGCCGCGCCGGTGCATGTGCACGTCGCCGCAGGCGACGATCGGGAGCCCAGTGGCGGTTCCCAGCGCCCGGGCGCGGGCCGGCAGGGTGGCATCTTCGGGGGTACGCAACTGGCTCACGGCCAGGTGGCCCTGACCTGGGGCGGCCCATCCGGACAGCCAGTGGGCCGCTTCGGCGAACGCCGCCTCTGGGCTGTCGGCGTCGACCCGCAGCAGGCTGTGCCAGCCGGCACGGCTCTCGGCGGGCAGGGCATCCAGATCGGCGCGCGTCAGGTGGTAGTGTCCCTTGTCTGCCGCGCCGCGGGCTCGAGTGATCAATCGGCACAGGGTGGAGTATCCCGTGGGATTGCGCACCAGAAGGGTCAGGGCGGGGCCATCGGCAAGCCGGAAGGTCGCCCCCAGGATCAGGTGCAACCCACATTCCTTTGCTGCCGAGTGTGCTCGTACTACACCAGCCAGCGAGGCGATATCGGTCAGCGCCAGCGCGCGATAGCCCAGTGCCTGCGCCCTTTCGACCAGTTCCTCCGGGTGCGAAGCCCCGCGCAGGAACGAGAAGTTGCTGAGCGTCGTCAGTTCGGCATAGGCCGGGGGGGCGCCGGCATGCTTGCGGGTGGGGGGATGGGCTGCGGATTCCATATACTGTCGATATATACAGTATATGGAATCCGTCCCACAATGACCGGGGGGATCGCCAACCCATTACGCTTGAACGCGGTGCCGGGATAACAGGCCACCTGACGAACCTTCGCCGGTTTTTGTAACCGGCTGTGTACACTGGGCCAAAATCCTCATGTATTCGCTGCGTGCCTGGAGACCCCATGCGCTACGTCCTGCTCCCGGTGGTGCTGATTGCCCTGATCTTTGCGCTGGGGAATGTGGTGCTGTTCAATGCGTTGCCGAAACCCGACCGGCTGAAAGAGCCGCTGGCGCTGGAGTACGGGACTTCGTCGGAGCAGTTCCGGCGGGACATGGGCCTGCTCCTGCAGCAGCCGATCGTGAGCGGCAACCGCATTGACCTGTTACAGGACGGCGAGGCCATCTACGCGGCCAAGATCGAGGCGATCGAAAACGCCGAGCATTCGGTCACCTTCGAGGTATACGAGTACTGGGGCGAGCAGGCGGCGATCTTCTCCGAGGTCCTGGCGCGTGCGGCGGAACGCGGGGTTCGGGTGCATGCCATGCTGGATTTCATTGGTTCGCGCGATGCTGACCCGGAGATGTTCGAACGCATGGAAGAGGCCGGGGTGGAGCTAGTGCGCTGGCGCGAGCCGTCCTGGTACCAGTTGTCGCGCTTCAATCACCGCACCCATCGCAAGCTATTGGTGGTGGACGGTCATACCGGTTTCATCGGGGGAGCCAACGTAGCGGATCCCTGGATTGACGGTGACGACCGCGATGGCTATCGCGACAACCACTTTCGCATTCAGGGCCCGGTGGTCGGCAATCTGCAGGCGGTGTTCCTGGAGACCTGGCTGGACGCCACGGGGCGGATGCCCACCGGCGCGGCGTATTTCCCCGAGCTGTCCGAAATGGGGGATCGCGACGCCCAGATGGTTAACAGTGCCCCGCGCGAGGGGCGTCACCGGGTGCGCCTGATGTTTCTGCATGCCATTGCCGCGGCGGAAGAGCACATCACGATCGGCACGGCCTATTTCTATCCCGATCCGCGGTTCCTGGAGGTGCTGGAGGAGGCGGCCGACCGGGGTGTCCGTATTCGCGTGCTGGTCCCGGGCGACAGCATGAACTTCGGTTTCTTCCGTCATGCATCGGTTAATCGCTGGCGGCCGATGCTCGAATCCGGGGTGGAACTGTACGAGTATCATCCGCGCATGTACCACTCCAAGCTGATGGCGATCGACGACCGCTGGGCCAGTATCGGCTCCGCGAATCTGCACAACCGGTCGTTTCGCCTGAACGACGAGGCCAACCTGAACATCTGGGACGAAGGCTTCGCCCGCGAGATCCGCGAACTGATCGAGGTGGACAAGGCCGATGCCGAGCGCCTGACCATCGAGGACTGGGAGAACCGGCCGCTGCGGCGCCGCCTGGCGGGGTGGATCACGCACCTGATTGGTCCCTATCTTTGATGCACCATTTCGACCCCCACGGCAGGAGCACGCCATGACATCCCCCACGGCCGGCCAGACCCCTTCGCTCGACATCGGGGTCATTCATCTGCCCGAGGGCGGGGCGATTGGCATGACTCGCTGCCCCGGCAAGCGGCCGGATGGAACGAGTTGCGCGGCGCAGGACGTGGAGGCGGATCTGGCGGCGCTGTGGGACTGGGGTGCGAACGTACTCGTGACCCTGAATCAGGGGTCCGAGCTAACTGATCTGGGTGTCCCGGGTCTCGGGAAGAGCGTTCAGGCGGCGGGGATGCGCTGGCTGCATCTTCCGATCGGCGACATGGCCGCTCCCGATCAGCCCTGGGAAGAGGGCTGGCAGGATGTCGGGCCGCAGGTCCACCAGCGGTTGCGGGCCGGCGAGCGCGTGGTGTTCCACTGCGGGGGTGGTCAGGGCCGTGCGGGCACCATTGCTGCCCTGACCCTCATCGAACGCGGGCTTGCGCCGGAGGCGGCCATCCGGGAGGTCCGGTCGGCCCGTCCCGGCGCGATCGAAAGCCCCGACCAGGAACGCTACCTGCGCAGCTTGCCGCGCACGGACTGAGGTGCGTTTCAGGAGTGGTTCAACGGCCGCGCGACGATAAAGGCATCCGCGAGCGTATCCCTTTCCTGTGCCTCGAGGGCGGCCATCGCGGCTGCGCGCGAGTCGAACAGGCCGATGCGAACCCGGTAGCGTTCGGAGGCCGGCTCGGGTCCGTCCACGACCTCCAGCCGGCTGGCAAGCCCGCGGGCCCTGAGGGTCCGGTTCAACTTCCGGGCGTTTTCCAGTTCGGTGAATACGCCGGCCTGGATGGAATACAGCTCCTCGGGTGCGGAGGCGTCTTCGCTCCGCTCATGCTGGCGTTGCGGCGTGGGTTCCGCCAGCGACGGCTCCTGGCTTTTCCCCTCAATGCGGCCGGAATGGCGAGCCGGCGAGAAGAGTGGCAATGCGGTGTCATCGCCGGCGCGGGTCGACAAGGGTGCCGGGGTATCCAGCCAAGACGCGCGGGCGCGTCCGGATTCCGGCGCCGAGCCCGTGTTCTCGGTTGCCGGCGATTCGGGCTCGGCGCCAAGCGGTCCGGGGGCCCCGATCGCGGCGCCCGAGAAGACACCCAGAATGAACAGCAGGACCGTGGCCAGCGGGGTGCCCAGCACCAGGAGGAACAGTTGGCGTCGGGTAAGGAACAGATTGATCATCTTGTGACCCTCCTTGGCAATCTTTGCCTTTTCGTCATCGAGGGGCGGGTCCTCCGTCGGGCGACGGAAAAATGACGTTTCCGCCCTCTTGTAGCGACATGCAAAGAAGATGCCAGTTATGGGTCGGGCCGGGAGGCGAGAGGTTCGTGGAAGACTGTCTGCTTGGGTGCGATGATGCGCGCAGGGCCTGGCGAGGGTTCTTACGGCCCTTGTCCCTGCCGCGCTGCCCTACCGGTCCTTGGCGAGAAGCCTGATGCGAAGTGCGATCTACGATCTCCTGATCCTGCGACTGACCGCCCGCTGGTATGCGGAGGCCCTGGAGCGGATGCCCGATGGCGCGCGAGTGCTGGATGTGGGCATCGGCACGGCGGGGGCATTGCTGGCCAATGCCGAGCGGGCGCGGCACAAGCAGTTGCACCTGACCGGGATCGATATCGATGGCGACTACGTCCGGCGGGCGCGGCTCCGGTTGCAGGAATCAACCCTGGCCGACTGCGCCGCGGTCTTTCGGGAATCCGTGTACGACCACGCGGGTGGTCCCTACGACGTGGTGTACTTTTCCGCGAGCTTCATGCTGCTGCCCGATCCGGAACAGGCCCTGCGCCACTGCAAGCGGCTGCTCGCGCCAGGCGGCCGGTTCCTGTTCACGCAGACCATCCAGCACCGCCCCGTGCGCTGGGTCGAGATCCTCAAGCCCCTGCTGCGACGGATCACGACCATCGATTTCGGGCACGTGACCTACGAGGCTGATTTCTGCGCCCAGCTCGCGGCCGCGGATCTGGTGGTGGAGGAATGGAGCGTGATAGCGACCCATGGGTCGCGCGCTTCCTGCCTCGTGGTGGCGTGCCCGGCGAGCGGGGGCGCCGGATCAGGCAGGGGGCTTGCGCGCCAGGATCATGTAGTTGACGCTCATGGATCCTGACAGCCACATCCGGCGGTTGAGAGGATTGACCCTGACTCCCGTCTGCGTCACGGGCTCCAGGCCGTCCCGTGCCAGTAGGTCCCGCGTTTCCCGGGGCGTGACGAACCGCTTCCACTGATGGGTGCCCCGGGGCAGGATGCGGAAGAGGTACTCGGCTCCGACAATCGCCACCACGAACGAGACCGGATTGCGGTTGATCGTGGCCACGAAGGTGTGGCCGCCGGGGCGGAGCATGCGATTGACGCTCCCCATGAACGCGGGCAGGTCCGCCACGTGTTCGACCACCTCCATGTTGAGGATCACATCGAAATCTTCCCCGCGCTCCGCGAGGGCCTCCGCCGTGTTGACCTCGTAGTGGATGTCGAGGCCTTGCTCGTCGGCGTGATGCCGTGCCGCGGCGATGTTGCGGTCGACGACATCCACCCCTAGCACGTTCGCGCCCAAGCGGGCCATGGCCTCGCTCAGCAGGCCGCCGCCGCAGCCGATGTCCAGCATGCGCAGGCCGGACAAGGGGTGCTCGGCTTCCGGGTCCCGTCCGAGCGAGTGGCAGAGCTGATGGCGTATATAGTCGCTACGCAGGCGGTTCAGCACGTGCAGGGGCCAGAGCCTGCCATCCGGTTGCCACCACATCTCGGCGAGGGCGCGATAGCGCTCCACCTCGTTCGGATCGACGGTTCGGTCGCGTTCCACATCCGGAGAATTCATTGGCTGCACGGCTCACCATGGTTGTGAAGGTTACTTTCGGACCACGCGCTCCCGTTTTTGATCGCACCCGGCCAGGATCGATGCGATGGTGGCCGTTCGTCAGCAGCGGGCCGAGGTCGATCGAATGGGGCAGACGATCATCGGGGTGGACCTGTCCGGCCCCGGCAGTGCCGCGCATACCTCCGTCGCCGTGTTCCGTGAACAGGGTGGGGCGCTCGTTCTGTTGGAGCTGGTGGCGGGAGCCAACGACCAGGCGATCCTCGACCGTGTATCCGCGGGCGCGATTGTCGGGCTGGATGCGCCCCTGTCGTATTCGCCCACCGGAGGCAGTCGCACATCCGACCAGTCCCTGCGACGCGTGGCGGTCGAACACGGTTTGCCGGCCGGAACCGTCATGGCCCCTTCCGCACCGCGCATGGCCTACCTGACGCTGCGGGGCGTGGCGGTCAGCCGCATGCTCCGCAGCGAGCGCCCGGACGCCCGGGTGGTGGAGGTACACCCCACGGTGGCCATGGCCCTGAGAGGCGCCACGATTGCGACCTTGAAGGCCATGAAGCGCACGTCGGAGGCGCGACGGGAGCTGCTGGCCTGGCTGGAGCGGAAGGGCCTCAGTGGGGTGCGCGATCTCGATCGGGCCAGCGACCATTCGGTGGCGGCTTGTGCCGCGGGTCTGGCGGCCTGGCAGTGGAGCCAGGGCAAACCCGCCTGGATCTACCCGGCCGAGCCGCCGCAGCATCCTTTCGACTTCGCCTGCTGACGGGCTGCTTCGATCAGAGGTAACGGCGCATCTGCCCGACCAGTACGCCCTGGATGCGGAGCCGGTCCGGGGCGACGAAGTGGGGCGCATAGGTCCGAGTCTCCGCGTGCAGCAGGACGACATTCGGGGTCTGCTCGATACGCTTGAGGGTGGCTTCTTCGCCATTGATCAGGGCCACGAGGATCTCGCCGTTGCGGGCATGGTCGCGCGATTCGATCACCACCCAGTCGGGGTCGATGCGAACGACCTTGATGCACTGATCATCCCGGGCGGCATGGCACCCGACAAGATGCGGAGGCATCGGGCAATGGTCGATCTGGTGTGCGCCGTGCACCAGCGTGGCGGGCTGGTGGCCTGGATCTGTCACGGTGGCTGGATGGCCGTATCGGCCAACATACTGGCCGGGCGGCGGGTGACCTCGTTCCATTCGATCCGTAACGATATGGTCAACGCGGGCGCCGACTGGTTCGACGAGGAAGTCGTGCAGGATGGCAACCTGATCAGTAGCCGCACGCCGGATAACTTGCCTGCATTTTGTCGGGCGTTGCTCGAAAAACTGGGATGATTCCCCCGCACATACAGCAGAGGGCTCTAGTTTGAGCCAGCAGGCCCGAGTCCCGGATCAATGCTTCCGCTAACGGATGTATTGGGGCGTGTTCAGGGCGCAGCTTTATATGCTGCGGATCCTTGGTTCGCAGCGGACCCATGCAATTCACGAAGAACAAGGAGACGGACGAGATGAGTGATCGCGAACAATACGTCGAGAAGATGAAAGCGAAAATTGACGAGTGGAACCACGACCTGGGAAAGCTGGAGGCGAAGGCCAAGCAGGCGGATGCGGATCTGCGCGCCAAGTACGAAGAGCAAATCCAGGAACTGCGTAAACGGCGCGACGAGGCCGAGGATCGGCTACGCCAGGTGCGCGAGGCGAGCGAGGATTCGTGGAAGGAGTTGCGGGAAGGAATGGAGTCCGCCTGGGATGACATGGCAAAGGCCCTACGGAACGCTTCGGAACGCTTCCGGTAAGAACGAGGCCTGGCGAAATGGAAACGGTCGCGCGAGCCGCGTCGCCGCCCCGATCGCCTTTTCTTGCTCCCCGGCCCAGTGCCTGGCACTGCCAGAGGCATGGCCGCGAGTCCGTCCCGGGGGCGGTGCGTCCCCCGTGGGGGAGGTCGCTTCGGTGGGTTCAGCCCAGCGTGGTGTGGCCCGCGCCTGCTGGTTCGCGAATAACCGCCATACTCGTGGGCGTCCGCCCTCGGCGTGGTGTTTCCGAGTGTGGAACGGGTCCGCACCGCAGTAAGCGGTGTCTGGTGCGGATCAGAAAGAAGACAGCCCGGTCGCCTCCATCATCCGGTAGCGCCAGTAGCGCAGCCGGGAGTCGTCGGCATATTCCTGGTAGGGGAGGCTGTGAACCCGGCCCGGCTCGTTGTGCCAGCGGGTATCGAAGAATTGGGCGGCATCGGCGATAACCGGAGTCCCGGCCTCGGCCTGAATCTGCACGTTGGTCTCCAGGTTGAAATTGTCCAGGTTGCGCCGGGTGAAGTTCGCGGAGCCCGCAAGCAGCGTGGCATCTCCATCGCGAGGACGATGCAGGAGCATCTTCGCGTGGCACTGCTCGCCCTGGGTATTGCACCAGCGCACCGAGACGCCCCCGGCGTTCAGTTCCAGCGCCACTTGCCGGTTGGGTAGTCCCTGCTTTTTCCGGCCGAATGCATCACGGTTCGGATCGAGAAGCACCCGCAGGTCGACGCCGCGCTGCTGCGCGGCCAGAAGGGCTTTCACGATGGCCCGGTGCGAGAGGTAAAACATCCACAGGTCCAGCTGGTCCCCAGGATCCGCGGCGTCAATCATCTCCAGGGCGGCGTCGCGGATCCGTGACTCGGTCAGGACTCGGATCCGGACGGGCGAATCGACGGCTCCGTTCGCTTCCACGCGATCCGGAAGGGCCGTTCGGGTTCCATTCGAGAACTCTGCGACCGCGCGCTCGGTGTGCAGCAGGTCGATGGCCGCGGCGCCCCGGAAACGCACGGCGATGTTGTCGTGCCGGCTGCTGGCGTCATGCGGATTCCCCGAGGTCACCAGTCCGGTCCAGCCGTCCGGCCCATCCGTGACCAGCGTCTTGCGGTGGTTCGCCTTGAAGTTTAGAAGCGCAAGGTACGTGCGCAGGGTGACGGGTGTATCGCCCACCGGGTTCGGGAGCCAACCACCATGCGAACTGTTGCCGAACCACTGACAACAGATGCGCCAGGTGGCCGACCACAGGGGGTTGGGATCGCGCAGGGCCCGCAGATCCGTTTCGATCACGGGGATCCCCTGCGCCTCCAGCCGGGAGAGCAGGGGCTGCTTGATGCCGCCGTAGAGGGTGTTGAAGGGATCGGTGATCAGCAGCGCCTCGACCCCGGGGCGTTGTGCGTGCCACTCCGCCAGTCCGAGGACGAACTCGCTTGAGAGTGGACGATGCGCAGCCTCGGACGTCGCCGCAAACTGGTTCACCAGAAAGAAATCCGCGACGACCAGCGACTGCGCCTGTCCGATCATCTCCAGGGCGGCATCGAATATCTCCTGCTCTGTGTGCTGATTGCCCTGCGTGTCCGTCCACGTGGCATCCGCGAGGAACTCGACCCCCTCGGCGGGACGGTAGGGCGTGGCGACATCGAGTCCTTCGGGAAGCGGCTTGTACAGGTGGTAGGCGCCGGTCGAGAGGTAGACAGCCAGCAGCCCAAGCAGGAACCAGCGCCCGCGCCTCATGCGCAGCCCGAAGCGCCGGCCAGGGTCGAACGCGGCAGCGTTCCGGTCCTGGCACCATCCCCGATCAGGCCGTGATCCTCGATCGGCACATAGCCGTCCAGAGGTGGCGGGGGCATCTCAGAGACGTTCAACGGGACCCCTCCGATGGTGGGCTACACTGATGTCAGGGAACCCGCCCGGCTGCGGTGGCGGGTGGCCCCTGAAGCGCAACTGCTCGTCCGGTCGGTAGGACCGCGTAGCGGCTGCCTAGAGACTGGGGTTTGGTGGCGAAGTTTGTCAATGCGCAGGCGGGTGCCTGGACGCCAGTGCCGGACAAGTGGTCTCGCGATCCCGGCTTCGGCGAGAGCATCGCCGCGAACGGTGTGATGCTGGAAAAGGCCCGGGACGCCGGTGTGGAGACCGGTCTCGGCGGTCGGGCCCCGAACGACTACCCGGAGTTCGCCGCGTTTCGGGTGGAGCAGGGGATCGAACGCATCCTGGTGAGTGTCCGGACAGCTTCATGGTGGTGAAGCGGAGGGCCGCGTAGGCCGAATGCACAGAGGAACTCGCAGCCGATGAGGGGGGCGCTACGCCGATACCCGGATTCGGTACTTGAGAACATCCGCGCGCAATCACCGGAGGAAATACGATGCAACCGATCGTCACGCTCACGATGAATCCCGCACTCGACGTCAGCACGTCGGTGGAGGAGGTGGTCAGCAAACACAAGTTGCGCTGCTCGGGCGGCCGTTTCGATCCCGGTGGCGGTGGCGTCAATGTCGCCCGCGTGATCGAGCGTCTGGGAGGCGAGGCGACGGCGCTCTACGCCGTGGGCGGCCCGATGGGCGACGTGTACCGCGGGTTGCTGGAAGCCGAGTTGGATGGGGCACAGCCGATTGAAATCGAGGGCAGCACCCGCCAGAGCTTTAATGTGACCGAGGAGTCGACCGGCAAGGAATATCGCTTTGTTCTGGAGGGTCCGGAGTGGCAGGAGAAGGAGTGGCGCGGGGCGCTGGATCGTGTGGAGGAGGCGCTTTCGGGGGGTGGCTATCTGGTGGTGAGCGGCAGCCTGCCGGAAGGGGTCCCGGATGATTTCACGGCCCGGGTGGCACGGCTGGCAAAGCAGGCAGGGACCCGCTGTGTTGTCGATGCTTCCGGCGCCTCCCTGGAGGCTGCGCTGGATGAAGGGGTCTTCCTGGTCAAGCCCAACAAACAGGAATTGCGCCAGCTAACCGGGGCCGATCTGGATTCGCGGGAAGAGCAGGAGGCCGCGCTGCAGAAGATCCTCGACGCCGGCGGCTCGGAGATCGTCGCGCTGAGCCTTGGCGGGGAAGGGGCGCTGTTTGCCTCGTCCGAGGGTGTTTTCCATCTTCCCTCGCCAGAGGTTGAAGCCCGCAGCGCGGTGGGTGCGGGTGACAGCTTTGTGGCCGCCCTTGTGCTCAGACTGGCGGCTGAAGAGTCACTCGGGGATGCAGCCCGGTATGCCGTTGCCGCGGGTGCCGCCGCGCTGTTGAGCGAAGGAACCGTGATGTGCCGTGCAGAGGATGTCGAACGGTTGTTTCGGGAGACTGGTGGTGAAGACCACGGTCGGTCCGGTTCGGATGATCTCCCATAACCGGTAGAAGTCCGCATGAAAGACGGCCTGGAAACAGGCGATCCTCGTTGAAACACCCGCGCCTTGGGGCGACCCAGGCCCGGGGCGTGTGCCCTGATCTCCGGGCCGGGGATGATGATCAGCCGCTTGGCGAACTCGATTGGCTAATCACTCTGAAAAACCCCGTTCAGCACGACAGTCGGGGTGCTCATTATCTGCGCGAGGGTGATATCCGTGCCGCGTGGCGGCGGCAGGGTTTCATCGAAGATCAGGGTTTCTTGGCGAAATCTTTCCATGCGTATGATGAGAGTGGGGGTTGCCTGTAGGCGCCGCCATTCGACCGAGGGATTTCATGCAGCGGGAGGCCCGCATGAAGGATCAGGCGGAACGAGGGGCAAACACCAGGGCCGTGCTGTTCGATATGGACGGGGTGGTGACGGATACGGCACGCGCCCACGCCGCGGCCTGGAAGCGCCTGTTCGACGAGTTCCTCGAGGCGCGCGCCGAGCGTTTCGGAGAGACGTTCGAGCCCTTCGACGCCGATGCGGAGTATCGCCGGTATGTGGACGGGCGCCCTCGTGCCGAGGGCATCCGCACGTTTCTTGACGCGCGCGGCATCGAACTGCCGGCCGGCAGCGACGAGGATGGCCCGGAGGCGGAGGCGGAGGCGGAGACGGAGACGGTCGCGGGCCTGGGCCGGCGCAAGAACCGGTATTTCCATGCCTGGCTGGAGGCGAACCGGGTGCAGGCGTTCCCGGGCACCCTGCGGCTGCTGGACGCACTGCGCCGAGGCGGGATATCGACCGGCGTGTTTTCCTCCAGTCGCAACGCGGAGGCCGTCTTGCGCAGCGCCGGCTTGCTCGACGCCTTCGACGTACGGGTGGATGGCAACGAGCTGGCGCGGCTGGATATCCCCGGCAAGCCGGATCCGGCGATGCTGCTGGAGGCGGCGCGGCGACTGGGCGTAGCGCCGCAGGAATGCGCGGTCCTCGAGGATGCGGGCAGTGGTGTCAAGGCGGCGGTGCGTGGCCGCTTTCGGCCCGTGATCGGCATAGCCGGTCCCGACCGTGCCGATACCGTGCTCGAGCTCGGCGCCGACCTGGTGGTTCGCGATGCCGCCGAGCTTCGCTACAGTCGTGCCGCCGGACTGACCCGACGCACGCTCGTCGATCTGCCCCGTGCCCGGGATCGCGAGAGCGAGATGTTCGCGCGCCTGCAGGCCGCGCGTCCGGTGGTGTTCCTGGATTACGACGGCACCCTGACGCCGATCATCGAGGATCACACGCAGGCATGGCTGGCCGGCGACATGCGCGCGACGGTGGCGGCGCTGGCCCGGCACTGCAGTGTGGTCATTGTGAGCGGTCGCGATCTGATGAAGCTTCGGGAGCTGGTCGCCCTCGACTCCGTGTGGCTCGCAGGCAGCCACGGCTTCGAGATCGCCGGTCCGAAGGACGACGACCGAAGTCTGGAGAAGGGCGGTGAGTTCCTCCCCGAACTGGATGCGGCGGAACAGGAATTAACGCAGCGGCTGGCCGGGATCGAGGGCCACATGGTGGAGCGCAAGCGCTTTTCCATTGCCGTGCATTACCGGCGTGTCGCCGCCGCGGAGGTGGATCGGGTCGGCGCGATCGTCCGCGAGGTGCTGGAGGCACACCCGAAACTGCGTCTCGGCCACGGCAAGAAGGTGCTGGATATCGGTCCGGGCATCCGCTGGAACAAGGGCGAGGCCGTGCGCTGGATTCTCGGCGAGGTGGACGGCCCGGGCGAGAACCTCGTGCCGGTGTATGTCGGCGACGACCTGACCGATGAGGACGCCTTCCGCGCGCTTGCGGGGGAGGGTATCTGCGTAGCGGTGCGTCACGACGAAACCCGGGCGACCGCTGCCGACTGCGTGGTGGATGACGTCCTCGGCGTGAAACGTCTGCTCCAGTCCCTGACCGGGATCCTGGCGGCGCGCGTCTCCGATGCCGCGGCGGATACACGGGAAAAGGGAGGCTGGGTGTTGCGCTACTCCGGCTACCGTCCCTGGCAGGAGCGTCTGCGCGAGGCGCTGTGCACGCTGGGCAACGGGTATTTCGCGATGCGGGGTGCCGCGCCGGACGCGTGGGCGGATGACGTGCATTACCCGGGCACCTATCTCGCCGGCGGCTACAACCGCCTGATCAGCGAGGTGGCCGGTAGGAAGGTCGAGAACGAGGACCTAGTCAACCTACCCAACGCCTTGCCGCTGACCTTCCGCGTGGATGACGGCGACTGGTTCCGGCTTGACGACACGGAGATCCTGTCGTTTGCACAGGAACTCGATGTTGACCGCGGCCTGTTGCTGCGCAGCCTGCGTTTCCGCGATCCGGCGGGCCGTACCACGCAGTGGCGCGAGCTTCGGTTGGTCAGCATGGATAACCCGCACCTCGCGGCCCTGTGCGTGGAGCTGACCGCGGAGGACTGGTCGGGACGGGTCACCCTGCATTCCGCGCTCGACGGCGGGGTGGTCAATGATGGCGTGGCGCGCTACCGGGGGCTCGAGAACCGCCATCTCGAGATTCTCGAGGCGGACCACCGGGGCGACGACACCCTGTTTCTTCGGGCCCGGACCAACCAGTCCCGGCTCGACATTGCGCAGGCCGCCCGCACCCGTGTGTACCACGAAGGCGTGGAGGCCGGGGCCGAGCGCCAAACGCTGCGGGAGGCGCAGGGCGTGGCGCAGGAGATCATCCTCGATCTGCCGGAACGCGCGAACCTCCGGATTGAGAAGGTCCTCGCGCTGTACTCGTCGCGTGATGCCGCGATCGCCGAACCCGGCATAGAGGCCCTCCGAACCCTCGGCCGTGCCGGTGACTTCGACGCCCTTCGCGCCCGCCACGAGATGGCCTGGCGCCACCTGTGGAGGGAATGCGACATTGCGCTCGAGGATGACGCGGCGCCGGATACCGAACTCAAGCTGCGGATGCACATCTTTCACCTGCTGCAGACCACCTCGAAGCACTCGGTCGATCTCGATACCGGCATCCCCGCGCGGGGCTGGCACGGCGAGGCCTACCGCGGACATGTCTTCTGGGACGAGTTGTTCATCTTCCCCTTCCTGAACCTGCGTATTCCGATGCTGACCCGGGCGCTGCTCCGCTACCGCTATCGCCGCCTCGGGGAGGCCCGGCAGGCGGCGCTTGAGGCCGGCTATCGGGGCGCGATGTATCCCTGGCAGAGCGGCAGCGACGGACGCGAGGAGACGCAGCGACTGCATTTGAACCCGACTTCGGGGCGGTGGCTCCCGGATACCTCCCACCGGCAGCGGCACATCAACTCCGCGATCGCCTACAACCTGTGGCAGTACTTCCAGGCCACCGGTGACCAGGAGTTCATGAACTTCTACGGGGCGGAGATGCTGTTGGAGATCGCCCGGTTCTGGGCCAGTGCATCGGTCTACAACCCGAACCTGGACCGCTACGAGATCAAGGGCGTGATGGGGCCGGACGAGTATCACACCGCGTATCCGGACGCCGACCCCGAGGCCCAGGGCGGGGTGGACAACAATGCCTACACCAACGTGATGGCGGCCTGGGTACTGACCCGCGCGCGGGACGTCATCGACCTGCTTCCGGAGATCCGCTGGCGGGAGCTGCGGGAACGTGTCGGCCTGGACGACGCGGAACTCGATCTCTGGGACGAGATCAGCCGCAAGCTGCGCGTGCCGATGGACGCGGACGGGATCATCTGTCAGTTCGAGGGCTATGAACAGCTCGCAGAGTTCGACTGGCAGGAGTACCGGGAACGCTACGGTGATATCCAGCGCCTGGACCGGATCCTGGAGGCCGAGGGCGATTCGTCAAATCGCTACAAGGTCTCAAAGCAGGCCGACGTCCTGATGATGTTCTATCTGTTCTCGGCGGAGGAGCTGGCGATGCTGTTCGAACAGCTCGGCTATCCGTTCGATCCGTCGATGATCCCGCGCAACGTCGATTACTACCTGGCCCGCACCTCGCACGGCTCGACCCTGAGCCACGTGCCGCATTCCTGGGTGATGGCGCGGTCTGACCGCTCCCATTCCTGGGATCTCTTTCAGCGCGTCCTGGACAGCGACCTAGAGGACATCCAGGGCGGTACGACGCCCGAGGGCATCCATGTCGGCGCGATGGCCGGGAGCGTCGATCTGGTTCAGCGTTGCTACCTGGGGATCGACATGCGGGGTAACGTGCTCCACTTCGATCCGGTGTTCCCCCCGGAACTGCACTGCGTGAAGGTGCGATTGCATTACCGCAACCAAACGCTGGAGGTGGAGGCCACCCGCGAGTTGCTGGAGATCCGCAGCGGTGCCTATACCACCCACTCGATCATGGTGGCTTACCGCGGTCATTACCGGGAGTTGGCGCCCGGCGACGACTGCCGCTTCCGGCTGCTGAAGCCGGAGGAACGCGTGCGCGACGAGAATCGCACCGGCGGGGTCGAGCCCGACGCGGCACATTGATCCGTGTTTCCCTGGAGGTTTCCGACATGAATGCCCAGACCGTCGACGAACTCTTCGCCTCGCAGTCGCCGGAGGAGGGGCAGGTGGCGGTGGTCGCCATGACCCGCGATGGCCTCGAAACCACTTCGCGGGCGGATCTGCTCGAGCGAGCCGGGCGTCTGGCGGCCGGACTCCGGGAGGCCGGCCTGGAACGCGGAGACCGGGTGGGGCTGTTCGCCCCGAACAGCCCGGAGTGGGTCATCGCCGCGCTGGGGGTGATGAACGCGGGGGGCACTGTGGTTCCCCTGGACACGCAGATGCCCTCCGAGGATCTGCAGCACGCCCTGTCCGATTCGCGGCCGCGCTTCATCTTCACTACCTCGAGGCTGGAACAGCGCCTCCCGGCTGATTTGGGTGAGGGGCGCACCTGCCTCTTTGATGCCGAGCCGGAGGCTTCCAAGGCGTGGGAGGGGCTTCTGAAGCAGGATGCGGCATCGTCGGTTGCGCGACACGACGATGTCGCGGCGGTTTTCTACACCTCCGGTACCACCGGACCGCCGAAGGGCGTGCCGCTGACCCACCGGAACCTGACGAGCAATGTCGAGGCGCTGTGTGCGGAGGAAATCGCGGACCATCGGGACCGGGTCCTGGTCCCTCTGCCGTTCCATCATGTCTATCCGTTCACCGTCGGCATCCTGGTCCCCCTGACCCTCGGGGCGCCCATCATCGTGCCGTTCTCCCTGGTAGGGCCGCAGATCGTGCGCGGCCTGCGCGGCGGCGAGGCAACGGTGATGCTGGGGGTGCCGCGCCTCTACGAGGCCGTGTGGAAGGCCCTGGAGGACCGGGTTGCGGGGCGTGGGCGGATCGCGGCGCTGTTGTTCCGGCAGATGCTGCGGCTGTCGAAACTGGCGCGCCAGCGATTTGGACTGCGCCTGGGCCAGAGGCTGTTCAAGGGCCTGCACCAGCGGCTCGCCCCGCGCCTGCGCCTGGTAGTCGCCGGGGGTGCCGCGCTCGACCCCAACCTCGGGCGCGATCTGCAGGCGTTGGGCTGGGAGTTGGGTACCGGCTACGGTCTCAGCGAGACCGCGCCGATTCTCACGTACAACCCCCCGGACCGGTTGCGACTGGAGGCTGCGGGGCTGCCCTTGCCGGGCGTCGAGCTGGCCATCGACGACACTGATTCCCGCGACGGCCGCGGCGAGGTGATGGCACGCGGCCCGAACATCTTTGCCGGCTACCTGAATCTTCCGGACAAGACCGAGGAGGTCCTCGACGAGGACGGCTGGTTCCGCACTGGGGACACGGGCGAGATCGACGACGATGGCTACCTGCACCTGCACGGTCGCGAGTCCTCGATGATCCTGCTCTCCGGGGGCGAGAACGTCGACCCGGAACGGGTAGAGGGCGCCCTGCAAGGCATTGACGCGATCCGCGAGGCCGGCGTGCTGGCGCATGACGATCGCCTGGCGGCGGTCGTGGTTCCGGAGTCGCGGCTGTTGCGCGAGGTCACCGGCGAGGACCTGGAGAAACGGGTGAAGGATGCGGTCAAGCGCGCGGCAGAGGAACTGCCGAGTCATCACCGCCCGGGCGTGGTGCGCATTGCGCTCGATCCCCTTCCGCGTACGCGCCTGGGCAAGCTGCGCCGGCACAAGCTCGAAGAGCTCTTCGAGGAATTGGGCAAGGAAGATGCCGTTTCCGAGGCGCGACCAAAGCCGGTCTCTCCGGAGTCGATGGCCCCCGAGGACCAGCAGCTGCTCTCGGACCCGGGCGCCGAACGTACCTGGAACTACCTCGCCGAGCGCTTTCATGATATCCGCGTTACGCCCGACAGTAGCCTCGCCGAGGAGCTCGGGATCGATTCGCTCAGCTGGGTCGACCTCACGCTTGCGCTGCAGGATCGCGCCGGGATCGACCTGGATGATTCGGCGATCGAACGCGTCGAGACGGTCCGGGATCTGCTGCAGGAGGCGGCCGGGGCCTCCGAAGCCAAGGAGGGTCGGGGCGAACTGAAGGCGCAGCTCGTAGATCCGGAAGCGCTGCTCGTCGAAGACCAGAAAAAGGACCTGGAGCCCCCCGGCGCGGCCCGCCGTGTGATCGGCGGCCTGCTGCTGGTTTTGGCGCGGCTGCTCTCGCGGTTGCTGATGCGCGTGGAGGTCCAGGGCAGTCTTCCAGCCGACGGTCCTTACCTGCTCGCCCCCCGCCATCTGAGTTTCGTGGACCCCCTGGCGCTACTGCCCGCCCTGAGCAGGCAGGATCTCGAGTCGCTGTACTGGGCCGGTCTGGAGGACTACTTCTTCTCCAACCGGGTATATGGAGCCCTCAGCCGCACCGCGCGCGTCTTGCCGGTCGACCCCGGGTCCGCGCCGCGCCGGAGCCTCGCTCTGGCCGCGGCGAGCGTGAAGCGGGGCAACAGCCTGATCTGGTTTCCGGAAGGCCAGCGCTCCCTGGACGGCACGCTCCAGAGACTGCGGCCCGGTATCGGGCTCGTCCTCGCGGCACAGCCCGTACCGGTGGTGCCCGTGTGGATCGAGGGCACGCGCGAGGTGCTGCCGCCGGGCAAGCATTTCCCGCGTTTCGGCGGAAGGGTGCGCGTGGTCATTGGGGAGCCGGTCCTTCCCGCGCATTACGGCACCGACGAGCGAGAGATTGTCCGCACCCTGCAGTCCGCGCTGGAGGAACTGGGCGCTGCGGCAGAACCCGGCAGGTGACCACTACGTTGACCGATAGGGTGGACGATCTCCCGTAACCGGTGGACGTCAGCATGAAAGACGGCCTGGAAAGAGGCGATCCTCGTTGAAACCCTGAGCCGTGGGGCGAACCAGGCCCTGTGTGTCCTGATCTCCGGGCCCAGGATGATGATCAGCCGCTTCGCGCACTCGATTGACGGATCACGCTGACAAACTCCTCTCGCCACGACAGTCGGGCCGGTCATCGGGGCGGCCCCCGAGCTTGCTATCTGGTAGGCAGCATCTAATCTCGGAGTAATGCCCTCATGTGACAGGGCGAGCGTTTTGGCCAGCCCGGCTCTGTACTTCCTGCACTTGGTCTGGTGCAGGCCAAGGCGATTGTGTTCTGTACCACTTCGCCGTGGAGGATTTTAAATGGCCAAGAATATTTTCATCGTCGGGGCCGACCCGTTTAACATGAAGAAGATCAGGGCGGTCGACATCGGCATCGACTACAGACTCCATGAGCTATTGAGTTTTGATGAAGTAAAAGCCAAAGGGTTTTATCCTGTCGAAGAATGCCTTGGCAAGGCACGAGAACGTCTACAGGAGTTCGACGGTTCGATCGACGGAATTCTCGGTTATTGGGATTTTCCAGTGACCACGATGGTGGCGATCCTCTGCCGCGAATATGGACTTTCCTCGCCCTCGCTCGAGAGTGTCCTCCGCTGCGAGCACAAATACTGGAGTCGGCTGGAACAGCACAAAGTAATCCCGGGCATGGTCCCGCGATTCGATGTCCTGGATCCGTTCGATGATGCCGCCATCGACGCTATGGACGTTCCCTTTCCCTTCTGGATCAAGCCAGTTAAGGGGATGGACTCGCTTCTTGCATTCAGGGTGGGCAACCGGCGCCAGCTGAGCCATGCCATTGGCCAGTTCCGCGCGCGCATCGATCGGATCGCCGGACCCTTCGACCAGATCCTTTCGTATGCAGATCTCCCAGAGGAGATTGCCGCCATCGGCGGCCGGAACTGTATCGTTGAACAGGCTGTTGGCGGGCGCCAGTGCACGATAGAGGGTTACGTGTTTGCCGGCAAGCCGCAGCATTACGGGATCATCGATTCGATCAATTATCCCAACCGTTCGTCGTTTCTTCGCTATCAATACCCGTCTAGCCTTCCGAAGCGGGTGAAGAACAGGATCAGTGAGGCAACCAACAAAGTATTGCTACACTTTGGCTACGACAGTGCGACCTACAACGTGGAATTTTTTTACCGGCCAAAGACCGAGGAGCTCACGTTGCTGGAAGTCAATCCTCGATTGTCACAATCACATAGCGATATGTTCGAAAAAGTGGATGGGGCTTCCAATTTCCAGATCATGCTTGAACTGGCATTGGGAAGGGCACCGGATTTACCGTTACGACGCGGCCGTTATGGGTGTGCCGCGAAGTTTCACGTGCGCGTGTTCGAGGATGGCATCGCCACGCATGTTCCCAGCGCCGGCGATATCGAGCGTATCCAAGAGGAATTTCCGGATACCCTGATCGAGCTCAAGGTCGAGCAGGGGACGCGGCTCTCGAGCCTGCTGGAGCAGGACAGCTACAGCTACGATATCGCTCATGTCCATACGGGCGCAGAGGATCGCAAGGCATTGCTGGAAAAATACAACCGTATTCTGCAGGCCCTGCACTTCGAGTTCGGTTCTGTTCCAGAGATATCAGGCGAGGCCCCGGAGGTGCAGAATGCTGTGTCCTGAGATGCGGCCTTCGCTACGGGATTGGAATCCGAAATGGCCCCGGGGTGTGCGAGGGTGCGCGACCGGGGTTTCCGCTTTGCACGGGATACGGCTTGCGCGCATGGTCTGAAGGGCGATCATGTTCCAAAAAGCAGTGTTCGGTCGTCCCGGGGCATATGAGCGGATCAATCAGTCGCGTGTGCGGACCTGCCGGAGGCGGTCTGATGAGGTAGCCCGGCACCGGTGGGCTGCTTGCCGACGTAGCGGCGCAGCCCTGGCCTGGCCGTACATCTTCTGGGTACGGGCTGTGATGTGGGTTGGCTTATCCCGTCGCAGGTCTTTTTGGTGGCGGATCGTTCATGCACAACGGCGGAAGTCGGGTGAACGAGGGGGCCGGATCCGGAGGAGAACGGACCATTGCGAACTTGGGTCTAGCTCATAACTATGCCTACAGTGGAGGGATTTATCGCGGCTGGAAACCGGCCGTCCGATTCTTGCAAGGAGCACGAGCATGTCAGCAAGCCAACAAGTCAGGGAACTGCTGCGCAGCGCTGACGTCGAGGTCGGCGGCGAGCGGCCCTGGGATGTTCAGGTCCACGACGAGCGGCTGTATCAGCGGATTCTGGCCGAGGGGTCGCTCGGGACCGGCGAGGCCTACATGGATGGCTGGTGGGACGTCGAGCGGCTGGACGAGTTGTTCTTCCGGATCCTCCGGGCGCGCCTGGAGCGCAAGGTGCGCAGCCCCGCGGTGCTCGGCCGGGTGCTGCTGAGCTGGCTCGCCAATGAGCAGAGTCGAGGGCGCTCGCGGCGGGTCGCGGAGCAGCACTACGACCTCTCGAACCGGCTCTACGAGGCCATGCTCGGGCCGACCATGCAATACACCTGCGCCTATTACGGCCCCGACGGGGCTGACGCGACCCTGGACGAAGCCCAGCGCGCGAAGCTGGACCTGATCGCGCGCAAGCTGCACCTGGAGCCGGGTATGCGCGTGCTCGAACTGGGCGGCGGGTTCGGCGAGCTGGCCCGGTTTCTGGCCGCCGAGCACGGCTGCGAGGTGGACAGCTACAACATCAGCAGCCAGCAGGTGGAGTACGCGAGAGGACTCTGCGAGGGCCTGCCGGTCGATGTCCGGAAGCAGGACTACCGCGAGGCCGCCAACGAATCCCGGCAATACGATCGTGTCGTGAGCATCGGTCTGATGGAGCACGTCGGCCCGAAGAACTTTCGCGCCTTCTTCGAATTGGCCCGGGCCCGCCTGAAGCCCGCTGGCCTGATGCTGCTGCACACCATCGGGGGCAACGTCAGCTGCGTTCGTACCGACCGCTGGATCGCCAAATACATCTTTCCCGGCGGCGTGATCCCGTCCGAGGCGCAGCTCACCCGGGCCAAGGAGGGTTTGTTCGTGCTCGAGGACTGGCACAACTTCGGTCCGGACTACGACCGCACCCTGATGGCCTGGGACGACAATTTCGTCGCCGCCTGGCCGGAGCTGAAACAAAGCGAAGGGCTGGACGAGCGCTTCTACCGGATGTGGCGCTATTACCTGCTCAGCTGTGCCGGCGCGTTCCGGGCGCGCCATCTGAATCTCTGGCAGCTCGTGCTCAGCCACGGGGATCTGCCGCGTTACGAGCCGGTCCGATGAGCAGCGCCGCCTGGGCCGCCCACCGCAATCGTGTGGAGGCGATGGCCGCGGCGCTGGCCGGGTCGGACGGACCGGTGCGCCTGAGAAAGTCCACCAGCAACCTGTTCAGGCCGCGCCAGGAGGCCCGCCGGACCGAGATCGACGTGGCTTCGCTCAACCACGTGATCGAGATCGACGCCGAGGCCGGCGTTGCCGAGGTGGAGGGCATGACGACCTATGCCGACGTGGTCGACGCAACCCTGCCGCACGGTCTGGCACCGGCCATCGTGCCGGAACTCAGGAGCATCACGGTCGGCGGCGCGACCTCCGGGATCGGCATCGAGTCGGGCGCGTTCCGCTACGGCCTGGTGCACGACACGGTGGACGAGCTCGACGTCATGGTCGCCGACGGCCGCGTGTTGACCTGCTCGCGCGAGCAGCGCCCGGAACTGTTCTACGGCTTTCCGAACTCCTACGGCAGCCTCGGTTACGCCACGCGGGTCCGGCTGCGGCTGATCCGGGTGCAGCCTTATATCCGGCTGGCGCACACCCGCTTCCACGATCCCGAGGAACTGTTCGCGGCGATCGCCGAGGAATGCGCGCACCCGACCTGCGCGTTTCTCGATGGCGTGTACTTCGCCCCCGGCGATTTCGTGCTGACCCGCGCGCATTGCGTGGAATCGCCGCCGGCGGACACCGAGGCCAGCGACTACACCTGGATGCGACAGTACTGGCAGAGCCTGCGCGAACGGCGCGAGGATTATCTGAGCATCCACGACTACCTCTGGCGCTGGGACACCGACTGGTTCTGGTGCAGCAGGAATGTCGGCGCCCACCTCAAGCCGGTGCGGCTGCTTCTGGGGCGCAAGCGCCTGTCGAGCGTGACCTACCAGAAGATCATGCGCGCCAGCCGCCGCTGGCCGCTGAGCCTGCTCCACGCCGTGCGCCCGCGCAGCGAGGCGGTGATCCAGGACGTCGACATCCCGATCGCCAGCGCCGCGGCGTTTCTGGCCGATTTCGAGGCCGAAATCGGTATCCGCCCGGTGTGGATCTGCCCGTTTGTCGTACCCGAGGCCGGGTTCTCGTTGTTCCAGCTGCGTACCGATACCGCGTACATCAACTTCGGCTTCTGGGACATGGTCCGCTCCAGCGAGCCCGACGGTTATTACAACGCTCGGGTCGAGGCACTGGTTGCGAAACACGGCGGCAAGAAAAGCCTGTACTCGCGCAGCACCTACGACGAAGCCACCTTCTGGCAGAACTACGACCGCCCGGCCTACGAGGCCCTCAAGCGCGAATGCGATCCCGAAGGGCGCTTTCCGGGACTCTATGAAAAGGCGGTGCAACGGGGCTGAGGCCGGTTGGGTCTCGAGGCCGGAACCGCTCGTCCACACCCTGGTGCGTCGCGCGCCGGGAAACCGCGGCGACCGGCAAGAGCGCGATCGACGGTCAATGCAGCGTTGCGCGTCCAGGGTGCCGTGGGCCGACCCCGTTAACGCGGCACGCAAAATGAGTTAACGGATGCTTTGACAGGGGGCGGGGAGTCGGTAGAATACGCGGCTCGAAGACGACAGGCGCGTAGCTCAGCTGGTTGAGCACTACCTTGACATAGTAGTCCGCGTCCTCAGGCCCTCCCTCGAAATTCCCATATTCAAGGCCTTACGAGGCATCTGAAGTCATCCCAGATCCCCTGTTGGGCTCAAAACGTCTCTAATTGTGTCTCAAGAAAAGATCCCGAGTCTGTGCCATTGTGGCACTCTAGAGTGAACACCACTCAGCACAGACTAGCCCATGCCACAGAGACGCAAGCCTGAATGGAAACAGGTGCCCTTCGACAGCATCGTTGTTCCACCGAATAGCCCTCAAGCACGACTCCCAGAAGCAGCCATCAGGGTCGCGATCCAGAAGCTTTCGCCACACCTTTCGACGCTCGAGTTACTCCATCCGATAGTTGTTGACCAGACAGATATGAGCCTTTGTGGGGGCCACCGAACCTACCGAATTATCCGCGCATTGGCCGACAATCCGGGCCGTCTTACGTGGGTCGTATCGGCCTCCTTCCAGAACTCCGAGATGGTCGCGGTGCTCGACGAATTGGTGTGTCCGCTCTTGGGCTCACCAACGGACGAAGAGACGATTTCCCGGTACCTAAAGGCTGCAGATCAGAACGAGAAATGGCTGCGTTTCATATGGGTTGATCCCACACGGGAGGGGATCGCGGATTTCTTGGGGGTAAGCAGGCAGACGGTGCAGCGAGTGGCAAGAAAACGGGCCAGTGAAAGTGGCTAATGAGCGGGTCGTTGAGGCGATCTCCCAACGGTTGGGACCCGATCTATGTCGGATTCAGGACACTTTCAAAAGCGATTTGCAGCTACCCAAAACGCTCGAAGGGCTGTTGCTTGTAGCTGAAAACCTGGTGAATCTCGAGCCGAAGCTGTCTTTGTTAGAACAGCGTTTCGGGCACAGAACGAAGCTGATTGTCCGATGGGCTCGAGAAGTGGACGGGCTCAAGTCGGACCAACGTCTTGTTGACAAGTACAAGGTACATTTCTACGGGAGTCGGGAAGGCGATCGAATACGCCCAGCCGTGCAGGGCGTGTACACGGAGCATGGCGTTTGGGCTGCGATGTGGTTTCAGTTCTGGGCTCCGGATCCCAGTTCCAAGCTAGCCGAGGCGTATGCGTGGCTGCAGGCTCAGCTCCTTGTCGCATCAGTCTTGGCCGAAAGGAATTGGAGGGAGACGGAGGATCTTCGGAATCCGCGACGTGCCGCAGGTCGGCTGATACGGAACCTCCATGATTGGCATACGGAGTGGCTGCTTACGCGGCTTGAGGGTGTTTGTCATGAACCCCGCGCCTTAGCCAAAGCCGTAATCCACGAAGGCAAACGAACCTCTCCCGATTGGTATGAGGAGAAGGTGCAGAACGGTGAAGCCAAGGCCAAAGGCAAAGGACCGTACCGATCATTGCCTTCGGACCTCAAAGCGTTCGGGAACCTGCTTTCGATTGCCTACGGATTTGCGGACGACGCTTCTGACGGCGATCCGAAAAGGCGTGGGAAACGGACTGAGAATGGCCGGCTGCCAGCCCAGTTTCTGTACCCACACCACGCCATGTATTGGTCCATCCTCAAGCGCCTAGAGGATGTGCAACTGTGGAAAGAATCAGGTACCGAGCTGGGGTTCTACGTTCCGGGGACCGAAGCTCGCAATGAGCTGCTGGATGCGGCCATCGATCCTGCCGAGTTCGGCGATCCAGAAGGCGCGGCGATTGCGATTGAGGATGTCTTGGGTTTTGATCCCGGCATATCGGATCTCGGCTCGTTGCCGCACCTTTCGACAGTCTTCGCGAAGGCTGCCCACAGGGGACGACATATCGCGGTCCAAAATCAGCGACTCCGGGTTGCGCGATCGCGGCCCAGGCTACTTGAGATCAAGCGCCTCGTTACGGGTCTGAACGACGTTTACAGGATGGCGCGTTCCAGCGAACTGCCCGGCGCTGTCTCCGCGTCTGAAGGCGAAGAGATTTGTCGGGCGGTGGAGTTCGCCGCGGCGTGTCTGGTCACGGGTACGCTCGCACACACTGTCAGGAATGCTCGAATCGTCAAGGTCGCGGATGAAGATGAGCATCCGCCGAACCTCAATATCGACATAGCCTCTGGGGTATGGGTACGTAGCTACGAGGGTCCGGAGCGTGGTCGGTTTCGGGGGCTGGCAGCGACTGAGTGGGTGCCGAGCACGAAAACGGTCGTGATTCCGGATGCTTGGGGCGTTCTTCGATGGAAGACGGGTAGTATTGGCGGGAAGCCGTTCGCCATTCATCAACTGGCTACTTACGAAGGCGTATGGGGCCGCCATGTTCGGCCTTTACTCGGCCGGATGGGCGTGTCGGAGCGGCACCAAACGTTTGACGGGATGGCGGCCGTATTGCCGGCTTGGTTCAGAGGTCTCGAAGAAGGTGAACATATCGGGCCTTCAATGCTGTTCGGCCAGAGAGATCCGCTCGCGGCTACGCACCAGTTCTACACCGCCGTTAACCGTGAGAAGCTCGCGCAGAGGTTTCAAGAGGTCCTGGATGATCTGGGTGCCGCTATCGCACTTCCAACAGTCGATCAACGGAATGGCGCTGTTCTGGCTCGATGCCCGGCGGATTCAGATACAAAGGCAACGATTGACCCTAAAAAGAAAAGCTGGGTTGGGGATGATCGGACGCCAAGCATTACGCCGATGAGCAATGTTCTGCAGCAAGTCCGCGACTCGATCGCCGCCGCGCACGTTGGATCTGCGTATACGTTCCATAACCGGCTCGCCCTTTACACGGCATTGGCGTTGGTTCTCGTAACGGGGGCCCGCGCCATCCGTACCCCCATTCCAGACCTCACCGCGATCCATGGGCCGACCCGGACGCTATGCCTGCAAGAGAAGGACCGTGGTGACGGTTTGCACGCTCGTCTCGCGCTGCTGCCGCAACGGGTGTACGACCAGGTGCAGATCTATCTCGCCTGGCTGCAACGGAGCTTTCTTTCGGGTTCGTTGGACATGCCAACGGTGCTTCAAATCAAGGCGAGCAAAAGCCGGGATCGGAGCCGGTATGGGGCCGAGGGCTTCCCGCTGGACCTCAGAAAGTCGGTCTTTTTTTGGGAAAAAGGGGCGGCGGACGAGTGGCGTCCGGTGGAGTTGACCGGGAAAAGCCTGCAACAGCAGTGCGAGCAAGTGCGCAAGGATTCGTGGCCTATTGAGAACCAGGCACGCCATTTTCATCGGACCTATCTGACGGAGTTGGATGTGCCCTCGACGGTCATCAACACGATGATGGGGCATTGGCATTACGGCGAGGAGCCCTGGACCGCCTACTCGGCAATGGATCCGGTGCGGTTACGGAATGAAGTTGAACCGATTCTGGATCGGATGCTGGACCACCTGAAATTCGAGGTTGTCCGGATCTGATGTCTGACGCACCGGAAACCCGGCGGGTCTGTTCGCTCTGGCGTCATCTTGTGGAGCCGATGGAAGACCTGCTAGCCCAGAGGGATCATCTCTGGTGCGCTCGCGACGATCTTTCGCGGGATACCGGTTCGGCGCTTGGCAGAGTCATTTCGGCCATCGAAAAGCATCACCCGGAGGTCCTTAGGCGAGACCGGATTCCCAGGTCGGTCTGGTCCCGTGAACAGTTTGTGGCCCTGATGGACACGGTCCGTCGAGCGGCCCCGCGGGGGTCCTCTTTCCGCGCGCGCTGGCGGGTCGCCGAAGTGCTCGATGCCGGCAATCGATTGTGTGTGTGGAAAATCCCGCTGTATGACATTCCAGCTCCGCTCCCACCGCCCGGAAGACCGGTGTTTCGCCCTGACAGCTTCGAGCGCATGGTCCAGTACGAACCGTTGTGTGCGCGTTTCGTGGAGGGGGTGGGTGCCGATGTAGGAGGCCTCGATGATGGGCGCCTGGCTTGGGGGCAGATTCTCGGTTCGTTCCTCTTGTTCGGTGGGCTGGTTCAGCCAGCATGGCTTGCCGCGGTGCCGGATTCGCTCAAACATGCACCGGCTCACTTGCGTTGGCTGGATGTCGAGCGGTCATTGCCCGACAACCAACGACCGGTGATTCGTCGGCATTACCTGGATCCGATCACGCGTTCGGTGGTGATGCACTGGAGAGACGTTGGTTGGCCGGAGATGCCTCCTGGTAAGGGGCGGAGCCCGGCGTTTCTCAGTCGCGTGATTGGTTCCTACTTGCGGCGTTTGGACCCCAGCCTACGGATTCCGGACAACTGGACGGAATTGCGCGACTTCGTCGAAACCCGCCTGGCCTTGTACGTCTCGCCGCACCTGATGGGGTACGCCACGGGCTTTTATAACTCCGTATCGTTGTCGCCGGAAGTAATTCAGCGAATAGAGTTCCCGCCTGGTCAGGTGCCTTCGGGCGAAGGACTCGTCACTGCTGACTCTGAAGGCGTAGTGCCAGTAGGACAGCCGGCTGCTGGTGAAGATTCTGACAGCCAGGGCAGGCAAATTGCCCCGCCCGCGGGCCCCTGGATTCGCGAATTGGGAAGCGCAATCCGTGGGGGATCGGCGGCGGACCCGAAACGTGTGGCGGCCTGGCTTGAACGCCAAGCGAATGGTGAGGGCTCTGGGCCTGACTCGGTACCACCGAGTGTCGTGAGGATGGGAGAGTGGGCCCAGCGTTGGCTGTTTTCGAGTCGTGCCGGTGCCCGACCCATGAAACCCAAGACGGCCTACGATCGCTTCAATGCGTTGGCCGTCCCTCTCGCCGGCTTTCTCGGCAACGAGGATCCGGCCACGTTCGAATGCGTGGACGACTTCGTGGAGGTCTACACCGCAGTCCTTGAAACAGTCGATACCTTATCAAAGCGCAAGCGGTTAGCCGCAGCTCTGGCGAGCTTTCATGATTTCCTGCGGAACGCGCACGGGGCACCAGACATTGCGTCGGCGGGTCTCTTCACGGTGCGCGGGCGCCAGCCCCACGCTGTCGATGCGAATTTCATCGAACCGCGAGCGTTTGAATGGGCGGTACGCTGGTTGGACTATCGATACGCCGAGGATCCTGAGCTGCGGGAGAGCCTCGTTTTGATCGCGTGTCTCGGGTATTTCGCGGGCCTGCGGCGCTCTGAGGCGATTGGGCTGCTCATCGGTGATCTTGATGGCGAACCCGCCTGGGACTGCGTCGTGCGACCGAACCGAAATCGGGGGCTCAAAAGCTCAAGCGCGCACCGAGTCGTCCCACTGGGCGTGCTCCTGCCTGCGCGATACCTGAATCGACTGCAGAAGTGGTGGGCTGAGCGTCGAAAAACGATGCTCGCGGAAGGTGGCGATCCTGCGACGGCGCCGCTGTTCGACCGTCCCCGAAAAAAGGGAGCGGAAAACGACAATCTGCGGCGCTTCGATCGGGACCTGGAACGAGTTACCGATGCCTTAATACGGGTGACGGGAGATGGGGGGTTGCGTTATCACCACCTGCGGCACTCGTTCGCCAATCAGCTCCTGCTCGCGTTTTGGCGGCACGAGCACCGCGATGATGCGCTGGTGGTCGAACGGCTTGATCCCCTGATCGGTTTTGAAGACGTCGCGACGTTACGAACAACCCTCCTTGGCGACTCCCCGGTACAGCGCCGCAGCCTGCGGCTGATCAGTGCCTTGATGGGGCATCTGACGACCGAGATCACGATGAATCACTACATTCATCTGACGGATCTTGTTTGGGGGCAAGCCGTTCGGGGAGCGCTTCCCTCGCTCGAATTCCATGATGTGGCTCGAATACTGGGTGTGTCTCTCAAGCATGTTCAGCGAAGCGAGCGAACCTTCCAAACGGGGAACCCGGTACTGCTGCTTGAAAGGATGCTGGACCGTCATCTCGGCAGCCCTGTCCTCGCGGACATGGATGCAGGAAAGCCCAAGCAGCTACTCCCGCCGCGTGATCCTCATGCAGCACTTCTGTCCTTAACTGACCACCTGAATCGCGCTTCGCAGGACGATTCAAAAGTCGTTCATTTCGTGGGACCTTGGCAAGGGCCCACTCTCGATGTGTTGAGGGCCTGGATATCGGACGTTCCGGAGCACTTTCGCAGACCACGCACGGGGCGCCATGAACGGATCATTGCTCCACCCAGGACTCAGCAGGGGCTGGGTTTATCGAAGGAAGCGGTCCAGTTACTCCTGGGTGTGAAAGGCGCCTGGGGCAAAGAAGAACGCGCCCGGCTGCTTCGGATCTTTCTGTCAGGGAAGCTGGCGAGTGGTCCGCTCGACGTTGTCCTGGCGACCTTGCCAGCGCTGGATCTTTGGGTGCGGTTCCTCCGAGAGATCCAGCTCGATGATGCCTTCGAATACATGCATTTCTCAGGTAAGGGTGGAGGCCGAGAAACGCCGATGGGGCAGTATCAATACTGGGCGCAGCGCGCACCGGTCGCACTCGAGTCTGGTGACGCCAATCCCGAGCCGTTCGCGGAGAATCTCCCCGAGAAACGAAAAGGCGTTGTGATTGCCCGGCACCGACGAAGTGGCGAGGCTGGCCGGCACCGCTGGGTGTACGGGGTTTGTTGGGCACTCGTTATGCTGAAGGCGAACGACGAGCATCCAGAACTGGCACTGCTGACGCCATAGCGTGTGGTCCGGGCCTTTGGCTTATACGGCTCGCGCTGTCTCGAGCACCTGGGCTCTCCACTTTTCGGGAAGCGCGCCGGGGGTGACGACGTCGACTTCCACCCCGAGCAGTTCAGTCAATTCAACGCGGATTGCACCGATGTCCAGTAGAGAGGTCTCTTCAGTCGGATCGACGAGCAAATCCAGATCGCTTCCTGGCTTGTCGTCTCCACGGAGAACGGAGCCAAAGACGCGAGCGTTCCTGGCGTGGTGCCGCTCGACGATCTGCCGGACCGCGGCGCGATGATGCCTGAGTGCGACTGATGGTCTCACGGCTCGATTACCTGTCAATCCTATGGCTCAGCTTAACTCTTGGAGTTCTGACAGCCGCTGGTGGATAAGCCGCTGTTTGGCGTATGCGCTTTCAGATTGGTCTCCCGACCCATTCATACGGTTAGACGGGCACTCCATCATGGAGCGTATCGGCGCATCTGCCCGACGAGCACGCCTTGGATCTCGAGTGCTTCCGCGTCAACGGTCAGTGGGTTATACGCCGGATTCTCTGCATGAAGCAGGACGCCGTCCGGCGTCTGCTCGATCCGTTTAAGCGTGGCTTCTTCGCCATTGATCAGAGCGACCACGACGTCACCGTTGCTCGCGTGGCTGCGGGACTCGATCACGACCCAGTCGCCGTCCAGGATGCCGGCGTCCTGCATGGAGTCGCCCTTGACCTCGAGGACGTAACACTCGCCTTGGCCGCGAAGGGCCTGAGGGACCTCGACGGGTTCCGGATGCGCCAATGCCTCAATCGGTTGTCCGGCGGCGATGCGTCCGAGAAGCGGCAGGGTGTCGGGACCCCAGGAACCCGTTGCGGCCGCTTCGTCTTCCGGCGGGAATGACCCTTCCAGGCCATCAGCCAGGCGGATCCCTCGATGGCGGCCACGGGCGGGCTTTACATAGCCGGCCGCTTCCAGGGCGCGGATGTGCTTGTGAAGGGATCCCCGTGAGCTCAGGCCCAAGGTCTCGGCCAGTTCATCCAGACTCGGCGCATGGCCCTCGGCGGCGAAGCGCTGCAGGGCTTCGAGCACGCGACGCTGGTGCGGGGTCAGTGCCTCCATGGCATCCGTTCTCCAGGATCGTGATCGCACAGGCAAGAGAACATTGTTCTCCCTTTGTTCTCCGGGCTATGATCGCCACTGTACGGCTCCCGCGAGAAGATTGCCATGACCGAACCGGCGCGCGTCCTCCCCGAAGTCCCCGAACCCGAGCTGCGCGCGGAAGTCCCGGTCGCAGAAGGGGGTGCGCGGCGGCTGGTCGAGCGCATCAAAGAACGCTACGCCACGCGCATCACGGGCGAGCTGGTCCTGCCCGCGCGGCACGCGCAGTACGCGGATCTGCCAGTGGATCTGGACTCGGCCATTGCCGGCGCGCTCCGATCCCGGGGCGTCGAGCAGCTCTACAGCCATCAGCGCGCCGCCTGGGACCAGATCCGCGCCGGACAACACACGGTGGTCGTGACCCCGACAGCGTCCGGCAAGACGCTTTGTTACAACCTCCCGGTGCTGCAGGCAGCCCGCGAGCAGAAGGCCAAGGCGCTGTACCTGTTCCCGACCAAGGCGCTCTCGCAGGACCAGGTCGCGGAGCTCATGGAGCTCAATGAGGCCGGGGACCTGGGAGTCCGTGCCTACACGTTCGACGGCGATACCCCGGGGGATGCCCGCAAGGCGGTGCGCACCCGTGGCGACATTGTCGTGACCAACCCGGACATGCTCCACCAGGGGGTCCTGCCGCACCACACCAAGTGGGCCCAGTTCTTCGAGAGCCTGCAGTACGTGGTGATCGACGAGACCCATACCTATCGCGGCGTGTTCGGTTCGCACGTGGCGAACGTCATGCGGCGGCTGCGCCGCATCTGTCGCTTCTATGGCGCGGACCCGGTGTTCATCATGAGCTCGGCGACCATCGCCAACCCGGAAGAACTCGCCTCGGGCCTGATCGGCGAGCCGGTCACGGCGATCACCGAGAGCGGGGCACCGGCGGGGGAGCGCCATCTTCTGCTGTGGAACCCGCCGGTGGTCAATGCGGATCTCGGCATCCGCGCCTCGGCCCGATCCCAGGTCACGCGCATCGCGCGTATGGCCCTGCGCGGCAAGCTCACCACCATCATCTTTGCGCGCACCCGGCTGATGGTCGAGGTGATCACCCGCTACATGAAGGACGTGTTCGACAACGACCCGCGCAAGGCCTCGCGGGTCGCTGCCTACCGGGGCGGCTATCTGCCCAACGAGCGGCGCCAGACGGAGAAGGCCCTGAGAAGCGGCAGCGTGGACTGCGTGATCGCCACCTCCGCGCTGGAGCTGGGCGTGGACATCGGCAGCCTGGATGTCTGCCTGCTGACCGGGTATCCCGGCACCATCGCCAGCACCTGGCAGCGCCTGGGCCGCGCGGGCCGGCGCAACCGCCCGTCGCTGGGCGTGCTGGTCGCCAGTTCCGATCCGCTGGATCAGTACATCATCCGCAACCCGGAGTTCTTCTTGGGGCAGTCCCCGGAGCAGGCGCGGATCGCGCCGGACCAGCTCCTGATCCTGCTGGATCATGTGCGCTGCGCCGCCTTCGAGCTGCCATTCCGGAAGGGCGAGACCTTCGGTGGCGAGGACCTGGAGTCTTTGCTGGCCTACCTGGAAGAGCAGGGCGTGCTGCACCGCGAGTCCGACACCTGGCACTGGACCGAGGACAGCTATCCCGCCCAGAGCGTCAGCCTGCGTTCCGTCGCCGAGGGCAACTTCGTGGTGGTGGATACGACCGAAGGCCAGCAACAGATTATCGCCGAGGTGGACTTCTCCAGTGCGGCCGAGACGCTGTACGAGGGCGCGATCTACCTGGTGCAGGCCGTGCCCTATCAGGTCGAACGCCTCGACTGGACCGGGCGCAAGGCGTTCGTCACGCGCACCCGCGCCGACTACTACACCGACGCCATCGACTACACGCGCCTCAAGATCCTCGACGACTTCGAGCGCAGCCCGGCCGGCCAAGGCGAGGCGGCCCGTGGCGAGGTCCACATCGTCCGGCGCATCCCGGGCTACAAGAAGATCCGCTACTACACCCACGAGAACATCGGTTACGGCAACATCCACCTACCGGACCAGGAGATGCACACCACGGCCGTCTGGTGGCAGATGGCCCCCGAGGCCCTGGAGCAGCGCTTCGCATCCCGCCACGAGGCCCTGGACGGGTTTCTCGGCGCGGCCTACGCCATGCACCACGTGGCGGCACTGGTGGTGATGTCCGAGCCGCAGGATCTGGGCCGGGCGGTCGGCGATGGCGATGCGCGCTGGTTTGCGACCGTAGGATCGAACGGCCGCGGCCAGCTGCGCACCCTCGATGGGGGCGAGTGCGATCCGGAGCAGGAAGGCCGGTTCCGCCCGGCCGTGTTTCTGTATGACCACCATCCCGGCGGTGTCGGGCTGTCGGCACCGCTGTTCGACAACCGGGACCGGGTCATCCGCGATGCACTGAGCCTGATCCGGCAGTGCGACTGCGCCCACGGCTGTCCGGGCTGCATCGGTCCGATCCTCTCGAGCGACGAGGTACGCGGGTTTTCGCCGAAACAGGCCGCGATCACGGTCCTCGAAGGCCTGGAATCCCATGGGGCTGCATGACCGGCTGAACACCCTGCGCCGCCAGGCGGGCAGTCAACCGCCGGCGCCCGGCCGAACTTCAGCCGAGGCCCACGCCCCGGCGTCCGAACCAGCATCCGGCAACGTGCTGGACGAGATCCGGGCGCGACTGGACCGAATGGGCGTCGCGGGAACGGGGCGTACCCGCGCAACCCCGCCACCCTCCAGTGCCGCCGTTCGACCCGATGAACTGGCGAAGCGCCTGGACGGCGAGCTCATCGACGAGCATCTGGTCCGGGTCGATCGCATCATCGCGGCGAGCCACGCCCATGGACGCCACACGCTCGAACTCGCCCGCGAACCGGCGAGCCCTTTCTGGTCATCCGACCAGCGGGTGGGTTTCATCGACACCGAGACCACGGGTCTCGCCGGCGGTGCCGGCACCGTCGCCTTCATGGTGGGATTGGCGACGCTAGAGGGAGGCCAGGTCCGCCTGCGCCAGTGGTTGATGACCGCGTTCGCGGGGGAGGGGGCGCTGCTGGCCGCCGTGGACGCGGCCCTTTGCGATTGCGACCACCTGGTCAGCTTCAACGGCAAGACCTTCGATCTGCCGTTATTGCGGGATCGGCGCCGTATGCAGCGCCGACCCGATGTCCCCGAGACCGCGCACACCGATTTCCTTCACCCGGTGCGTAGCCTGTACGGGCACGCTTGGCCGGACTGTCGCCTGCGCACCGTCGAGGAACGCCTGCTTGGCCTCGACCGGCAGGACGACTTGCCGGGGTCCGAGGCCCCGTGGGCCTGGAAGGCCTATCTCAGCTTCGGGCGCAGTGAGGATCTCGAGCGCGTGGTCCAGCACAACACCGATGACATCCTCTCCCTCACGCTGCTGGGACCGGCGCTGGCCAGCGTCCTGGCGCAGCCCGACGTCCATGAGGCGTCGGTCGAGGGCGCAGCACGCCTGATGGAGCGCCTCGATGGCCCCGCGGCGGCTCGGCGGCTGCTGGAACGCCACCAAAAGAGCCTGTCGGCGCCGGGCCTGCTGTGGCTCGCTCGCGAATGGCGGCGAGAGGGGCGATTCGACCAGGCGGTGCCCGTTTGGGAAGCGCTGGCCGAGCGGGGCGTTCAGGAGGCACTGGAGGCGCTGGCCAAGTACCACGAACACCAGCGCCGGGACTGGGAGCGGGCGCTCCGGTACGCTGAGCAACTGGAACCTGGACCTCGCGCCGATGGGCGTCTAGAAAGACTTCGAATGCGACATGAGGCGGCTACCCGGTAAGGCGATACCGAATGTGCGGACGATTTGCGCGCTACAGCGCGACCAGCGAGCTGGCCATGCGGTACTTCCAGGTGCCGGTGGACGAGGGATTCGACGCCCCTCGGTACAACGTTGCCCCGGGCACCGACATTGAGGCCTTTCGGGCGGGGGAGGAAACGCCGGCCGCGTTTCAGCCGATGCACTGGGGGTTCCGGCCCAAACGGGTAACGGATGGGCCGCGGCCCATCAACGCCCGCGCCGAGAAGGTAGCGAGCAGTCCGTATTTCCGCAGTGCCTTCGCGCATCGGCGCTGCATCGTCCCGGCGGATGGCTGGTACGAGTGGCAAAAGACCGAAGAGGGCAAGCAGCCGCATTTCATCACGTTGACCGACGACGCGACGCAGGACGTGCTGTTCCTGGCGGGCATCTGGGCGCCGACCGCGGACGGAGGGGCCTGCTGCGCGATCATCACCGAGCCTGCGTCCGAACACCTGGCGCATATCCACGACCGACAGCCACTCGCGCTGGACGCGGAATGCCGATGGGATTGGCTGGATCCCGAGATCACCGAGCGTGAGCAGGTCCGCCATATCGCTCGCCGTATGCCGCCCTCCGCTTTGCGGGCGTATCCAGTTTCCACCCGAGTGAATCGTCCGGCGAATGACGATCGGTCCGTGCTTGATCCTGTAGATCCAGCCTAATCCCCGGGCGTAATCTGGGATCCTACCTACACACTCGCAGGAGGCACCATGAGCAGCTATATTTTGATCGGTCTCATTGCGGTGGGAACAGCATTTATTGTGGGCTTGGCGATCTGGCTGGAGCGTCGACGGTGATTCCCTCTCCGTAACCGGTATCCCGATGGTTTCGCGAGACTGCCGATCGGCTTTGCCGCGAGTTTCTACGGGCGCAGACGCTGAGTAACCTTGCTCCCGAATCTCTGGCGCCACCCGTGCTACCGGGTGTGTGCCGAGCACCCCATCGAGCACTGCTGGATCTGACCCGGGATCAGGGGCTGTCCGTCAGTGTCCGTCAGGCGATGGGCGATATCTTGAAGTCGGGCCTGGTACCCGGTGCCCTTACCCGGCGATGCGTCGGTGCCGGCGCGTGTAGTTGGGTCGCAAGCGGCGTACGAGCGCGACGGCCTCGTCGGCGTCGTCGGCGCCGTAAACTCGATCGTCCGGGATATCTTCGTATCGCGTTCGACTGTCGATCGGTGCATCTGCAAGTCGCCCGCTCCAGCCTTCGCAACGGACCGCGACCAAAAGGCGTCTGTGGATCCAGGCGAAAGCGATCTCGGAGAGCGTTCCAGCGCCGCCACCTATGGCGATGACTGCATCAGACTGAGCCACCACGAGGTTGCGGGCATGATCGAGTCCGGTTGGGATGACAATGTCTGCGGCGCCCGAAACTTGGGGCGCGTCAGAGTTGCTGCCGGGAAGCAGACTGATGCAGGATCCGGGACTCCAATTCGTGGACTCCCGTCCGCCTCGGAGCGCTGCATCCATGGCGCCCCCCATGCCGCCAGTCATCACCGCAAAGCCATGATCGATTAACTTTCGACCCGTCCGATAAGCGATCGCAATGCGCGGATCGTCATCGGAGAGGCGCGCATCTCCCACGACAGAGATTATGGGGCGACGGGGCGTGTCGTTCATCGAGCCGTCTCCTTTCCCGGTGCGCCCTTTGCGATCAGTTTGGTGATTACGGCTTCCCGGCATGAGGTGCGGGACCGGTCGCGAGCCTCTCCCGGTTCATGCAGATAAAGGGGTTTGCGGATCCAGACCGGACGACGCGCCATTTCCACCATCGGCAGCATGAAGGCCCAGTCTGAAGCAATCTCGACATATTCGCCGTCGAGGCGCAGTGCATCGTCCGGTAGGGCATCGAAGAGGTCTTTACGAAAACTGCGTAGATGCTGCCAGACATTGCCGCCGCGATGGCGACGGGGATCCTCCAGGCGCACCGTGTAGTCGGCGCTCTTGTCGGTGCGCAGCATGGAGCCTACGGTCAGATCGGATCCGGCGTCATAGGCCTCGGCGAGATGGTCCAGCACATCGGGCCCGATCAGGTGGTCATCGGCATCGAGCGTCACCATTATCTGATCGGACCTTGCACACAAATGGCGCACAGCATAAACCGTGTTGGCCAGCAGGCCGGCGCGTCGACGCCGCGCGATGAAACTGGTCTGCGTCGTGTGGGGAGCGAGAATGCGCTGCTGTTCCTCGGCGATCCAAGGGTCTGAGGCATCGTCGATCACGACTGCACCCCAGTCACGACGATCCTGGAGCAGCACCGAATTCCAGCAGCGCCGGAATCGCTCCGGGCTTACATTCCGTCCGCAGATGATGAAGACGAAGCGCTCGTGCCGCTCCGGGTGGCGCCATTCGGCCAGTGATCCAGTCCACTCGATGTTGCCCCGTTGGACCGAGGGAACACGGCCGCGTGAGACGGCGGCTCGCACCTCTTCCCACGCGTCAATATCCATCTTTCGAGCATTCGGCGGATGTACGCAAAAATCTCGCCCGTCGCCGCCACGTAGCGAGGTACCCTGACCCTTCCGCACGGCCTCGTCCATGGCGCGATGCCATGAGAGGCTGGGCGCCCCACCTTTGGTCTCGTTGGGGAGCGGGAGGATCGCCCTCACGCGGTCCAGGCAGACGAGGCCGAGCCGGCTTTCGACCCTCCAAGGGCCGCGCGGCCCCTCGGCCGTCCATGGGCGGCTCTCGGCGTGTGCGATGGGAAAGCTTGCGGTTAACGCATTCGGATCCGCGTCCAGTGCCTCCAGCAACTCACGGATCGGGTCACGGATCGAGTCAGTGCGAGCGATCATCATATCGAGATCGGCATGGAGAACACGAGGCGCGCAGCAGGCATCGAACCCGGCCAACAGGGCGCCGGTGGCCGCCCCACCTGCACTGTGGCTGGCTGGCAGATCCAGTCCGAACCATCGGTGGTTGAGCGCGCGTAGCGCCTCAGCCGAGGAGGGTGCCTCCACAATACGGTCGATCTCGCCCTCAGCAAGAAGGCGCTTTGCAGCTGCGCGTAATGCGGTGAGGTCTCCGGCGGCGTGTGCTCGTGGGAAGTTATCAGTGCGTGTGTCGAGTGCGAGAACCGTCTCGCGGAACACCGCGGGTTCCTCCAGCGCGGCCAAGATGTCACGGACTTGGTGGTCCAGAGCTTCGGCGTCCATTGCGCACGCCTTGATCAGCAGGGACACCGACGGCTTCGGGGCGGACGTCAACTCCAACGTGAGTATGTCCGCCACGGTCTCGAAGCGGTCGAATTCGGTGCGGACGCGCTCATGTCGGCCGAGTACGCGTAACCCTGCGCGCATCAGGCGTCGGCGTAAAAGCCTTTCGCTCCGGTGTACCTCGTGGAGGACACGCCCTGTGGCATGCACCCTCTTTGTCCATGGTGCTGTGCCGCAATTGCAAGGAGGCGTAAGGGGCTCGGCATCGGCCACTCGCACCCGGTGTGCGTAAGCTGGGTGACAGACCGCAAATAGCACGCGCCCTTCCGGCGCGAGGGCAGCACGCAGATCATGCAGGACCGTATCCAACGCAGCGTCACCGATAAGACAGGCAACACGCCGGCAGATCACCAGATCGAATGGGCCCGTTGCAACAGCCTCTGCGGCGGAGATGGTCCTGCGCACGCCAAGTGGTTTTAGCTTATCCAGTCGCGCTGCGACATCCGGATCCGGGTCCCATGCAATAAGCTCGGCCCCGGCCCGCGCGAGCGTGGCGGCCTGCTTTCCCTTGCCAGCCCCGTAATCGAGAACCCGTGTCGGGCGCAACGCCAAGGCGCGCGTGATGGTCGGGTCGGGCGGCAGGTTCAGGCCAAGTCGTTCACGGACGGCCCGGATCAGGTTCTCATGGCCCTCAAGCTCCGGCAGATCCGCCTCGTGCAGGGAAAGACGTAACAGTTGATCAAGGTCCTCCCGCCACCACCATCGCCAGCAGAGCCAGGCTCGACGGCACATGCGCTGGAACTCAAGACTTATTGCTTCAGGATCATCGATTGGCAGCATGTCCGCGCCGTAGTCAATCAGCCGGACGGCGCCGTTCGCTACCCGCAGGTTTTTTGGATGCAGGTTGCGGCAGACGAGTCCCGCTCTGTGCAAGTCCGCGACCAATTCGACAAGCCCCGGGCCATGACCGCCGGTCCAGGGTCGAGACACTTCGAAGGGCAGGCTCAGAAGCCAACCTGAGCGTGTCCGCGTCAATGCCAAGGGCTTAATCAACGACGTTCCGGAAATGGGCGAATCGGTCAGTCCTTGCAGCACCGGCGTGGCTCTGGCTGCCTGTTCCGCGTTCCAGCAGTCGAAGAGCTTCCAGATTGTCCGACCGTCTGTGAACACGACGCCCTCCGACCCTTGTCCAAGCAACCGTAACGTTGCCTCAGCCTGGATATGGGGGACTATCGCAGTCCTTGCTGCTTTGACACGCGACTCCATTAGTAGGCTTGGGATCACAATGGCGCGATGGATTCGTTCGGCGTGCGCGGCGATATACGCGGGCAGTCCGGCGAGGAAATCCCGAACCTGAACAGGCCCGAGCGCACGTACCGAAGTTTCGATGCGCGTGAATTCGTACGGAGAAAACATTTGGAGCAGTTGTCGGGCTTGCGCGGCAAGCGCGATACGTGGGGCATGCCTTGGAGCTGCGTTCTGGCTCCATGCGAGAAGTTCCCGCGCCAGGCCTCGGACGCGGTGGAATGAGAGGCGGAGGGCGGCAAGGCGTTCCTCTTCGTACTTGTCGCAGAGGAACTCGACCTGCACCGAATTTTCGCCCGCGTCCTGCAAGGCACTGAATATTGCGAAACCGCGTAGATCGTCGGCGATTCCGGAGTGGTCGAGCGCATCGGGTGCGGGCGTATTACTTCGGTCATGGCGCACCGGGAATGGCACCGAAATTACGTGTCGACCGAAGCGTCGTTTCTGCATCAACGCCCAGATCATATCCGACCGGCGCGCTGGCCTGCCTTCAACTGTAGGAGACAGGTTGGGCAAATCCGCAAGGGCTTCGGGGTCGAAAATAAAGGTGTTTCCACCACGATGCAGGGCGTCTGCTGGTGCGAATGCTTCAATTTCCTCCGGTTCAGCCACCAACGTTCGAAGGGGGGCCTCGCCGGCAAGAATGCGCGGGATCATTGCCCCCAGCCGTACGAGTGCCGCGCCGCAACGTTCGTCGGGATGCATCGGTTCTAGGGCGAAGGGTGTTTCAAGCCGGTCGGTCTCAATGCGAGAGAGATCATGATAGTAGTCGCGCCGTCTGGCACGTAGTGCGGCATTGTGCGGCGCCGCCGGCGGAACCGGCGCTTCCTCGGGGTAGGAGGAAAGCCGGCGCACGTTCGCGAGAAGATCTACGAGCTGTCCCCGGACGCTGGCGACCGCAGGGAGTGGTGGCGCTCCGGTGTAGCTTCCGATGACGATGTCGGCTCCGGTCGCTCGCATCCGTCGCAGAGCCTGGCCGAGGCGAAGGGTCTGGCGCACTGGCCCGGAGGCTTGCGCAATGATGGGGTCGAGCCGCATGTCGTCATCGAGAATCCAGATTGCGCAGCCTGGTCGTTTCAGTGCCATGTGATAAAGGCAGGACTGCAGCGCCGTTCGCGCATCGGCTATGGCCAGCCGACCGCGTAGGTCGCTTCCCTCGGGCTGCCATTCGCCCGCTTCCGCAAGGCGTTCGAGCGAAGTCCGTCCAATGAGATGGATACGTAACCGCCCGCGCTTCTGCGAAACCATGGCGGCAAGCGCTTGTCCGGAGGTCGTTTCGGGCCGGTTCTCCAGTAGCAGCACATCGGGTGGCTCAAGCCCCTCTGCCTCGACCCGGTCTGCAAGGTCCTCAAGTAGCCGGGACAGCGCCAAGACACGCCGGTCGTCGGCGATGATGCCAACTAATAGAGGTGGTGTTTCAGCCTCCTGAGGAGGCGTCGGCGCACAAGTCGCCCCGTCTTCAACCGATGCGCAGGTTGGGCGCCAGTCGAAAAGGCGCGCTGCACGATCGAGATGCTTCTCGCGCGTCGCCGGTTGCATCATTGGCCCGTGAATGCGATCAAACATATCCAATCCGGCACGTTTCGCCTCCGAGCCGGGCGACGAGAGCCGAAGGCGCTCAGCGCAGGCGTGGTGCAGCACGCTCGGCACTGATGTGGTCGCATATCGCAATTCGGCTCGGCGGCAGAGGCGGATCCACAGGTCTCTGTCTGTGCAACTTTGCAGGGCCTCGTTGAACCCTCCAGCTTCGAGCAGGATGTCGAGTCGCGCGGCGAAAGTGGCGCCCTGAATGCCTGGATTGCGTTCCATGAAAAGGTCAGGAGACACCGAAGTGGGGGGGTCCACTCGGCTCGTGTCCCTCCCCGCCTCGACGCGCAGAAAGGGAACTGCGACAACCTCGGCACCTTCGCGGATGCGTGCCTCTATCGCGACGAGATGCTCGGGCAGCCATGCGTCATCGTCGTCGAGTATTGCGACGACGATGGCAGCCGGGTCGGGTGTAATGCGCGCGAGATGATCGAGCCCGGTGTTCAATGCGCCGGAAAGCCCCGGAGTGCGGCGATTGCGCAGGTATTGGGCGGTCGGGACAGCCGCGGTCATCCGACTACCGAGATCCGGTGATTTGCCGTCGTCGATCACAATGATCGCATCGGCGAGGCGCGACTGGGATTGTATGGAGGGCAAAGCGCGATTTAGCAGAAAATACTCACGCGCGCGTGTCGCCACCATGGCGACGATGGCCGGTCTGGGCATGGTTCCTCCGAGAAAGGACGAAATTTGTGTGCCGTCCCTTCGGGAGAGCATGGCGATCTAATGGCAGATCCAGTGCGTCTAATCCGCCATACCCCTATGGCCGAGAGAGCCTTCCGTTTGCAGGCAGGCAACTGGTGCGCAATTACAAATTGAATGTCTCATGCTGTCAAAAAGTGTCGACCTGCTCTCTGGGAAGTCTTAAGCACTGTGTTGGAGCCTGGTGGAATACCGATAGCTACACCACCCGGAACCCTTTATTCATGCGTGGACTTAATCCGGGGTAGTAGACAGGATATCGCGCCTAAAACGGCGCGTTGCTCCAGTACGGTCTCGGGGACATCCCATGTGATTTCTACCCGAGCGTCAAAAGCTGTCGCCTGCTGGGTCGACGATCGAATCGCACCCAGACAGGAGATATTCGTGGCCGCAGTAGCCTGCCTCGATCCGAAGCACACCGACGACATGGCGGAGATGGACGCGCTCATACGCTTGTGGTGTCTGCGTGTCCTGCACGACCTCCAGTTCCACACGCATGTGTCGTTGTCCGACGTCAGTCCTTCGTTGTTGGCGGCCTGTGGCCTTGAAGGAGAGGGAGCACCGGAAGGCTCGGATGTACAAAGCGAAGCCGGAACCGAGCGCAGGATTCAGGACCTCCTGGACCGAGGCGTTGGCGGCGACTTTCCCGAGCCCATGCGAACCAACCTGGAGCGATTGGGGAAACGGTTAAGCCTCAGCCCGGTTGAGATTCGGTTGTTGGGCGCGTTGGCGCTGATCCAGCTTAGTGGCGATCTGTACGAGGCACTGGACGCCTATCTGGATCGACGTTCGGGCCGCGGCTTCTACATTCTTGGTCGGTTGCTCGGAGTTCCCACGCGGGATGTCCGCGACGGCCTGGATGAAAGTGGGCGCCTCTTTGAGACGGGGCTGGTGTGCGCGTTCGGTCCCAGCCTCGGGCGCGCGAACGAGTTGCAGTTTCAGCTTCGAGGTCGGATGCACGAGGAGCTAGCGAAAGACGTCGCGGAGGTCGAGGACCTTCTTCGGTGGTTCTATACGCGTACGCCGAGTCCGGAAATCACGGTAAGCGACATCCCGCATCTGGAAGGTGAATTGCACCGCTTGGTCCAGATCATCCGGGAGAGCCAGCAACGGGGCGGCAAGGCCGTCAACATCCTTCTCTATGGTGGGCCCGGCACGGGAAAGACCGAGTTCGTTCGGCTCCTGGCGCAGGAGGTCGGGATATCCTTGGTTGAAGTGGCCCACTGCGAGCCGGATGGCGAACCCATCGGACCGTTACAGCGTCTTCGCCGTTGGTCCCTGGCTCAAAATCTCTATGGCCAGGAACGCAACGCGCTGCTGCTGTTCGACGATATGGATGATGTTTTCACCATGTCCGGGGACCAGGGCCCCCACGCTTGGTCGCGCGGCGGCGTCAAAGTGGGCAAGGCCTGGATCAACTCGAGGCTTGAGGCAAGCGTTGTACCCAGTATTTGGGTCGCCAATTCGACGTTTCAGATCGAATCGGCGTACTTGCGCCGATTCACCTACGTCAGGGAGTTTCGGTCCCCCGGCCCCGAGACACGGCGCCTGATGGTCCGTCATTGTTTCGAGGGGGTCCCGATATCGGCGGAATTCGAGGACTCCCTTTCACACCATCGCGCAGTCACTCCGGCAATGATGCGGCAGGTGGCGGCCCTGGGCTGCATGGGAACATCCGGCTCGAACATCGCGACGACGGAATCATTTCTCAGGGACCAGATCGATCAGCACCTCGGCGTACAGGGATTCGCAGCTCTGCCGAAGGCGCCGCCGGAAACGCTCCCGTGGAAGCGCGACGCCCTCGAGGCCAGCACCGACCTGGAGGAATTGTTCGAGGGTCTTCAGCGCAGTGGCCGCGGGCGTCTACTGCTTTACGGCCCACCGGGAACCGGAAAGACCGAGCTCGTCCGCGCATTGGCGCAGGAGCTTGATGCGCCGTTGATCCTGAAGCGTGCATCCGACCTGCTGGCCCAGTTTCTCGGACAGACCGAGGCCAACATCGCCGAGATGTTCGAGCAGGCGAGGGAATCGAGCGCAGTGTTGTTCCTCGACGAGGCCGACAGCTTTCTCACCGATCGGGACGGTGCTCGACATCGTTGGGAAGTCACCCAGACCAACGAACTCCTGACGCGCATGGAGGAGTTCCAGGGGATCTTCGTATGCGCAACGAACGCGTTCGACCGACTCGATGCTGCGGTGATGAGGCGCTTCGACGCCAAGATCGAACTGCAATACCCGAGTCCCGAGCGGCGCTGGGCGCTGTTTTTGAACCTTCTGGAAGCACTCTCCCTTGCCGTGCCAGACTCCGGGCAAGCGGGATACCTGCGACAACGGATCGGGCGGCTGGAGAATCTGGCCCCCGGCGACTTCGCGATGCTGTTCCGGCGCGCCTGTAACCTCGGGCATTGTTTCGAGCCGAAAACGCTCGTCGACGCTTTGGAGCGTGAGAGCGCCTCGAAAGGACGGGTCGAGGGAAGGAAATCTGGGTTTCTCTGAGTTTTCTACGCTGGTTTGCCGATTCGTTTGGGGATTCTTCCCCTTGTAACACGAAGGGTGCGAATGCTTGAGATGGACGTGACACAGAAAGGGATGGTATGCGGCCGATTATTGGGTTTTGGAGAGAGTTTCGTACGGCGTTCGAGAAGTCACTTGAAGGGATGAGGTCCGACGAGTTCCGAGAGGCCTGGAAGGGGAGTGCTGCCAGGACGAAACGGTATGAAGACCACGTCCTCCCGGAAGTGGCGAAGAAGATGGGGCTTCAGTTCCAGAAAGAGGAATTCAGAGTCGATTACACCCTGTGTGAAGTGGACTCTTCTGGTAACGCAGTTCCCATCGTTTTCGTTGAGTCAGAGAACAATGCTCGATCCGCCGGGCACGAGATGCGCAAACTTGCATGCCTTCACGCACCTCTAAAGATTCTGGTGGTCTGTGCTGAATGGTCGGCTGAGCCTGGAGATTGGGGGCACGGAGGGGATCGGAAGAGGTTGACTGATCAGTGGACCAACCGAATCCGCGTCCACAACGCCGTATGGCCGTCCGCATCAGTCACCGGGGTGATCGTTGCGGAATGGAATCGAACTCTCCGGTACTACTCCCAAGCATTCGGCCCTAGGGGCGAGATTGTTGACCCCCACGAATGCTTCTTTGAGCGTGAAATTGGCGAATAGAGGGGTTGTGGTTGAGCGGCGCAGTTCTGTGCCCGCTCGTTGCCAAAGACGATTAGGCCTGCGTTCAGGCAATCAATCCGCCTTCACGCGGATCAGCACTTCGCCCGGTTCCGGGCGCGAAGCCGGGGGCAGCGGGCGCCCATCAAGCCGATAGCCCTCGAGCGCGACCATCAGCGCATCGGCCATCTCGGTCTTGGCTTCATCACGTTCAGCGCCGTCGGTGAGCGCCTCCGGTACGTCACGGCAGGTGGCGAGGTACCGTCCAGCGGCGTCGCGCTCGATGCGGACAGGGTAATGCTGTGCGTTCATGGCAATGCTCCTGGTCTTGCGTCAACCGTCGATAAGGCTGTCTTTCCGGTGACCCACGAGGCGGATTTTGAAGGGCGGTCGCGGGCCCGGGGGGGATTCCGTTCCACCCGATACGACACGATACAAAACCTGGGCGACAGAAAACGACGCACTGGGGTGAGATGCTGGGAAGGCATTCAGCCGTAGCACGAGGCCAATGAAGACGAAGCGCCTAGCCCGGGGTATTGCCCCGCTTGTGCTGGCCTTGCTTGCAGGCTGCACGACTCCGACGCTCCCCTCGGGCAATAGTCACCACGTGGGCCAGCCCTTGATCCGCGAGGCGGATAGCCGGATCACGGGATACGTCGACCAAAAGCGGTTCGGGCCGACGTACATTCGTGCCCCGGACGGACGGATCCTGGGGACGGTAGAAGAGGGACCGGGCGCGGCACCCACGTATATTGGCGGAACGGATAGTCGAATCCTGCGCCAGATCGACTGATTAGGGTGGGCAGGTGGCAAATGCCTGAACCCACGAACGACGGTCCCTGGTTCGGGAGTGGAACGGGGTAGCGCCCCCACGTACGCGGCCGCCTGTGAACCAAGCAGTGGGTTCTCGGATGGCTTCTGGGTGGTTGGAATGGATCAAAGGGGGGATGAAGTGGAAGATTTCGAGAGCCGCGTTGTAGAGCATGGCGATGGCGGTTGGACGCTATGGGTCCAGCAACCTGGAAGCGGGCCATTCGCGGTCCTTGAGGGCTATCCCGGCAACCTGCCAGACGGGCGGGGCGTGATGGGACGTGAAACGAATGCCGCCTTGAGCCTCCACGTAGAGGACGACAAGGATGGCTCAGTCGCCGAGATCTACCTTGACGGGCATGCACAGAATGCCAAGAGGATCCGCTTCCCGTTCTCCCATTCCTCGGAAGTGGTTCGGTTTTTCAAGTGGGCGGTCTCCCCGGGGATGATGGGTATAGATGCCGCCGACGTGTTCTCGGTGCTTCCCATGACAGACGGGATGGGTCTTATAGCCGAATGCCAGCGCCCCAGGGGGCAACGCGATCTGGACGATGTTCAAGAGATTCTTGCCGGACAAGTGAGTGAGCATGGTCCGGCGTGCTCGGCTATGGTGGTGCTTCCGGTGGACGACACCGTGACGCCGGGGACTGTGGATGTCGTTGCCCAGTCCGTAAGGCGCAATATTCCCAGAGAGTCCGCTCTGGTTCTGGCCGCACCGCTTGCGGTCGCGGATCGGGAACCGATGAGGACCGGTGTTTTTTGGAGTTCGCTTGGTTGAGGGGGTGGTATGGAAGTGATGGGGCAGCCCGTGGAGAAACTGGCGAAGGATGCAGCATGCCAGTTGTGGGAGGGTCTGCGCTGGTATTGGCCGGCTTTCGGGAACAATGGGATCGGCGAGAGCAACGCGATTTCGGCACTGATCCGCGTTCTGCAGGATCGATCAGGCTCGGCCTGCACAAAAACCAATAGATGCCAGGGGTGCTCCGGCTATTTCTTTCAGGCTTATACAGAAGCACCATCAACACCGCTTACCGCTGGGGAGAACCAAAGGGAGCCCCAGTCGGCGAAGAATCGTCGGTTGGATCTGGTGGTCACTTGGGGCTGCCGCGAGCAACTGGAGGGTAGGCTCCTTGTAGAGGCCAAGCGTTTGCACAACACGAGTACCGCAGACTCGCTGACACGAGATATCGATCGAATAAACGAGTTCAGTTTTATTAAAGAAAACAACGACGGAGCGCAGGTCCTCGATAAGCTCGAGAGTGATGTTGGATTGATTGTGGCTTTGACTTGCGACTATCAATTGGCTAAGTGGTGGGGTGGGAAATTCGGTTCAAGAACAACAGACTCACCGGGTCGTGTACCCAAAGGAAAGTGGGCGCGAAGTTGGCAAGATCTCGGTGACGCTCTTTCCGGGCTTGTGGATCCAGTGGGTGGTTATGAGAAGCTCCCTTGGAAGGAACTGTTTAGCGAATATAACGAGAGCGAAGAGAGCGAAGAGAGCGAAGAGGGCGAAGAGAGCGAAGAGAGCGAAGAGAGTGAATATTTTTTGTATGCGTTCTTTTCGCGGTCTGGGTGTTCAGTATAGCAACGCCACGGGGGGTGGATGCAGGAGCGAGTAGCCCTCGGAGGAACTTGCCTGTGTCCCGGCTGTGGAGCTTGCGAGGGGTGCGCTCGCGGTCTTCAGGTCCCGGGCTGAGCCTTGCTGTTGGACGGGTTTTGGTCGCTCGTAAAGGCGGTATGTGGGGTTCTATCATAAATAAAGGGGGTGGTATGAGGTTCTCTGGGGAAGTCGAGGTTGAAGACAGCGAATTTGAAATGGCGTTCAAAGAACTAATCGTGCGTTCGGGCGAGGTTGGCTTTCGACTGCGAGGATATGACTTGGATTGGGGCGTTTTTCATGTCAGCGGCACGGCAACCAAGCTTCCTGAGGGAGAGGGGTTCTCGGCGGAGGCAGTCGCTGAGTACGAGCGCTATCCTCCTGGCAATGATCGGACGGAATTCTCGCTACTGCTCGAAAAGGTAGAGCTGCTTGATGACGGTCAGGCCTGCCGCGTCGTTGGAGCATGGATCGAGCGCCCTGATCGGTGGCCGTTCAGTGGCACGTTAGATAGGGCTTGATCGTTCAGTGGCACGTTAGATAGGGCTTGATGCGACTGGCTTGTCCGTTTCTTGTCCGGGTGGGCGGGTACCAAAAATGAACAACGGATTTCTCCATCGGCGGCGGGGGTGGAGGTTCGCGGGTGAGTGTCGGACGCGTGCCGGGGAAATCGACTTCGGCCGCGCCGTAGGAGATGTGCAACGCGGGTGGCCGGGTTCCCTGGCAGATCGAGTGTTAACAGGGCGGATCCCGGGCGTCAGGGTTTGACGCCCCGCTATCGCATTCTCCCGGTCTCGGGTCCCGAGAGGGGCCGATCATGACCAAGGGGAGAATGAACATGCATAGAAACATCCTTGCCGTTGCTGCGTTCGCAGCGATGTTTGGCGTTGGGACCGCGCAGGCGTCGGGTTTCAATGGCGGCTACGTCGGTGGCCAGATTGGAGGGGCCTCGTACGATATCGACGCGTCTGTGAGTGGAGTCGGCAGCCTCTCCGGGCTGAGCGGTACGGGAGTGACCGGCGGGATCTTCGCCGGCTATGGAGGCGTATCCGATGGAGGTGTCTACGGCGGAATCGAAATCGACGCCCAGGCTGAGGACGCGGATGCCACGGTGTCGATCGACGGCGAAGGCACCGCCGGTGTCGAGGCCCGGCACAGCTACGGAGTCACCGGACGTATCGGCGGGCTAGTGAGCGACAGCGTGCTCGTCTACGGTCTTTTGGGCTATCAGCAAACGGAAGTCCGCAGCAGCGTGCGCGGTCCGGGCTTCGTGAATGGCTCGGATACCGACCGTATCAGCGGCCCTCGAATCGGGGCGGGCGTGGAAGTGCAGCGTGATACCGGATGGTTCATGCGGGGCGAGGTGTCCTACACCGCCTACAGCAGCGAGTCGTATGGCGACCTGGAGATCGACCCCGGTGCGACTCGTGTGCAATTCGGTCTTGGCTACCGGTTCTGACGGTTCGAGTCGCGCATTCGTACGCTCGAAGGATGACCTTACTTAGCGGCATCCGATCCCGGGAGGTGGCGTCGTCGTCATCTCCCGGTTTTGCGTTGGGGCAGGCCGCCTGTCAGTCTGAATAGGGGGCAGGGGCCTGCGCCGGATGAACAGGGAGCCGGAGATGAGTCAGGGCAACGGAATGCGTGCCACGCTGCAGCGTCGGATGCTGCTGCTGGGGATGATCCCAAGACAGCCTCGCCGTGTGAGTGCGCCGGCTCTGGTCGAATACCTGCAGGCGCGTGGGCTGTCCACCACGCTGCGCACCATTGAGCGGGACCTGGAGGCGCTATCCGGCTTCCTGCCACTGGGTCGAGATGAGCGTGATCGGCCGTACGGGTGGTACTGGCTGTCCGAGGCGCCGCTTCAGGATGTTCCCGCGCTCGACCCGGAGACGGCCCTGACGCTGCAGATCCTGGATGCCCATGCTGCTCGGCTGTTACCGCCATCTGCACGCGAGCGCCTGAAGCCGCAGATCGCACGAGCGCGTGACGTGCTGGATGCCGCCGGGCAGGACTCCGGTCTGAGCCTGTGGCCCGAGCGGATACGGATACTCTCAAATGGTCCCCCGCTGGATCCTCCCGAAATGCCTAAGGGCGTTTTCCCGGTCCTTCAGCAGGGCCTGCTGGAGCGCCGCTGCCTGGATATCACCTACCGCTCCCGCTCGCGTGGGCGCGTAAAGGATCACCGGATCCACCCGCTGGCCCTCGTGTTCCGCGAGCCGGTCACCTACCTGCTCGCGACCATCGAACCCCATCAGGATGCCCTTCACTTGGCAGCCCACCGCATCGAGGCGGCCACGCTGACGGACCGCCCCGCCGGCGATCCCGTCGATGGGTTCGACCTGGACCAGCTCATCCGGGATGGCGCCTTCGATTACCCCGAGGGCGAGCGCATTCAGCTCGACATTCGAGTGAATGGCGACTTGGCCTACCACCTCCACGAGGCGCGTTTGTCGGACGATCAGACGATCGAGGCGCAGGCCGATGGCACATCCAGAGTAACCGCGACCGTGCGGGATACCGCCCGCCTCAAGTGGTGGCTGCTGGGGTTGGGTGCGGGTGTAGAGGTGATTGGGCCGAAGGCGCTGCGCGATGCGATTGCCCAGGAGCTGGAATCGGCCCGGGTCGCCTACCGATCGGAGGCGCGTGCGTGAGGGGTCTTCGCGCTTTGCGGGACGGATGGCTGGGACTCTCCGGTCGCCGCCGCTCCGCCACGCAAGCGGACGTCCAAGCCTGGACCGTCGGCAAGCTCCTGCTGGAGCTTCCGCGCTGTGGCCCTCGCATACGGCTCCTGTGGCCGCAGAACGACCGGACGAACACAGGCTGTGAATGGATCGTGCCTGCGAGTGACCTGGCGGACTGGATTCAGTCGCGTCCCAAGCCCGTAGTCGCCGCGAGGCCGGACGGGGTCCGCCGGGCTTTCCACCTGTGGATCCAGGCCGCGCATGATCAGGGCAATGCCACCACGGATCTTCCGGAGGCGTTTCGAGCCGAGGTGCAGGGCCGCTACAGGGAGATCCTGTCGGCGACCACGGGAGACCTTCGTTGCGTGCAGTGCCAGGCGTTCGTGGTGTCCCCGTGGGTGGAGGAAGAGGGCAGAACCCAGGATGGCGCATTCACCCTCTCGACGACGCGCGTTTGTTGCGAACGCGGCCACGATCTTTTCCGCGAAGACGCGGCGATCGAAATCCATCGTGGAGCCAGCGCGCCTGTTTGATCCGGCGCGATGCATACGCCGATCCGCGGGCGCGGCCCGCGCAATTTGCAAAGGAGACAGGGTGATCATCGGACGACTGGCAGGGTTTGTGTTGGGCGGGCTGTTTCTGGCCGGGTGTACGACCACACCGGTCACGCTGGATCCGGCCTCGAGCCGTGATGCGGCTGTGGCCGGCGACGCAAATGTGGAGATGGCGACGGTTACCGACAGTCGCCGCCATGGGGCGAACTGGCTGGGGGCCATACGGGGCGGTTTCGGGAATCCATTGCAGACGCTCAAGACCGAGGAGCCGGTATCCGAGGTGGTCCGCGAACAGTTCATCACGGGACTGGAACAGCGCGGCATGCTGGCGCAGGAAGGCGAGGGGGAGTTCATTCTCGAGGTTGATATCGAGCAACTGGATTCGAACCAGGTGATGCGGCGCGAGGCGCATTCGAGACTGGATGTCGCCCTGATCGAACAGGGCTCACGCCAGATCGTCTACGAGAATTCGGTTCGCTCGAGCAATGTGGAGGGCGGTGCCGGGGGCGGGATCTTCGCATCCATCGAGAAGCTCGAAGAGATCCTGACGCGGACCCTTTGGGAGACCATCGACGAGGCCCTGGACGACGAGCGTCTGCACCAGGCCATCGCCGACGGCCCCGCCGAGGCTCAGCCATCCAGCGAGCTGGAGGCGGATATTGAGGCCCTCCGACGGCTTCGAGACCGCGGTGTGATGACGGAAGACGAGTACCGCGAGCGTGTACTGCATCTGGTGGACTGACTCGCGGATTACGGACTGGCGGGAGTCCTGCGGAGGCTCGACAGCGGGGCTTCGGGCGAATCAAACAGGGAGAACGGAACATGGATGTGTTTTGCACCCAATGCGGGGCGCAGGCGGCCGAAGGCGCGCGGTACTGCGGGAAGTGTGGAGCGACGCTCGCCAGTGCGGAATTGTCTGCAACCAATGAACAGGCCGTTTCATCGACGAGCCACACGGGAGGGGCGCGTGTTCCGGATCCCGGGGTCAGTGACGCCACGGACCTTCGATACGCGGGTTTCTGGTATCGCGTGCTCGCATGGGTGATCGACTACGTCCTCTCATTGATCGTGACGCTGTTCATCGTCCTGCCCATCGGGTTCCTGTACGGGATCATGATGATGGGGTCTGCGACCGGGCCGGAAATCGAAGCGAGTGCGGAAGGGCTCGGCCACATTCTCGGCATTGTGATCGCGTGGCTGTACTGGACGGTTTTCGAGTCCTCCGGCTGGCAGGCGACCCCCGGCAAACGGATGTTGGGCCTTCGCGTGACGGACGCCGAAGGCAACCGGATTGGCTTTGGCCGAGCGAATGCCCGCTACTGGTCCAAGATCCTGTCGGCACTGATCCTGTTTATCGGCTTCCTGATGGTGGCCTTCACCCGTCGCAAGCAGGGCCTGCATGACCTGATCGCCTCAACGCTTGTGCTACGCCGCTGAGTCCAGCCGCCCAGATACGCTCCGTTCGTCGAGCGCCACAGCATGGCCTGCGCCGTGCGACTGGTTTGGTCGCACCAATGCCCCAGGGTGGGCGTGAGCTCTGTCAAACAGCAAGGAGATGGCGATGACGAAGCGAATGTATTTTGGATCGGCGTTGATGTTTGGGGTGGTTGTGGCTCTGGGAGCGGTGTCAGCCCAGGAGAGGGTTCAGACGACTGATGGTCGGGAGATCCTCCTCCACGCGGACGGGACCTACGAGATGGTCGGCGAAAGCCCGGAACGGACACGGGACGCTGCGAATGGCTACCGTTCGGTTTCCCTGACGGACCTGAAACTGGACATGAACCGCATGGGTGGGGAGCAGGTGAAGCTGACAGCCTCGGTGCAGTCCATCGCAGGCATGGTGATGTTGACTGATCCCGGGCAGCCGTTCGATGCGAACCCTGTGATGGCGGATGCAGAGCGCCTGCCACGTAATGACCGGGCGCAGATCCTGGAGCGCTGTTCGACCTCGGGTTGCCGCGTAACCGTCCAGGGCGAGGTGAAGCACCTTGGATTTGGAGAATACGGCCTCGAGCTCCATCGGATCGTGCGTGATTGAGTGCCAGCCGTGCAGACGACCTCGACGAAGTGCCATGGGCCCACTCAATGAGAGAGGCCGCCAGGCGTTTCTGCTGAAGTTGGCCCAAGCCCGTGGGTGTCCCTGGCAGTGCTGGCTGTACCTGTCGCGCCGGCGCTACACGTTAGCGCTCACCCAGCCGTAGTCGGTTTCGACCTGAACGTTTCGCTGTGGATAGCGCGTCGTCAGCCCGACGGAGAAGGTCCTCGAACCCTTCGTGTTCGAACAGTGTCGCGGCTCCGATCGATACGGTCATCCTGTGCTCGTGGTTCATCCCCGGCACGTCGAGGGTTGGTATTGCCTCGACGACGCGCGTACCGAGCTGTTCAGCGCCCAACTGATCGGTTTCCGGCAGGAGCACCACGAACTCTTCGCCGCCGATGCGCCCTATGAAATCGGTATCGCGCAACAGGCTGGCACAGCACTGTGTGAACTGGCGCAGGGCTTCATCCCCTTGGGCGTGGCCGTACCGGGTGTTGATCGTCTTGAAGTGGTCGATGTCCAGGACGAGCAGCGAAAGCGGGCGGTGGTGCCGGTGAGCCCGTTCGATTTCGTGCTCGGCCTGCTCGAAGAGGGCCCGTCGGTTGGCGATGCCGGTCAGGGGGTCGGTGTAGGCCGCCTCTCGCCAGTACTGTTCGAGTTGCTTGCGGGGCGTGACGTTGACGGCGACCCAGAGGACCACCGGCTTTGAATGATCGTAGCTGGGCAGCGGAAGGGCCCGGCCCTCGAACCACTGCTCGGCCTGGTGGTGATCGTTGTCCCGGACGGACGGAGGAAGCAGCATCACATCGGCAACGCATAGTTGATACTCCAGCGTTTGCATCTCTCCGGTGCGCAGGGCTTGCTGCACGTGGGTCAAACATGCCTCGGCGACCGGTGGCGGAAGGGCATCCGCGAGCGTATAGCCTTCCAGTGACTTGCCGCTCGCGTACATGGCCTCGTTGGCGCCGCCGATGACCTTCACATACCGCCCTTCCGCGTCCAGCACGAAAGAAATGTCGGGCAGGGCTTTCAGCAGCGTGAGGAGTTGATCCCTTTCCGCCTTCAGGGCGGCAATGGTGCCAGCTTGTGTCGACTCTTGAATGTCATCCATGTGGCGCTCCTTGGCCTCTGCAATCCGTGCTGCTACGCGTTGGCGGTTTTGGGTCAGGCGAAGCCGGCCCGTCGTGCGCCCGCACCGGGCTTGATGCGATGCTCGGCGACCAGGGCGTTGGCAAGTGCCTGCAAGGTGAGGCCCGCGCTTGGCGTGCCCCGGAGCGATTGGCTTCTTCGCACCACCGTCGCGAAGTCGCCAGGAGTGAGGCTGTCGAGCTGGCGTACGATGGCGTGAGCGGTATCGAGCGCGGCACGATCGTCTGCATCGCTCGGCTGGAGTCGCGAGACAAGTTGGTCGAAGAGTTGCGCGCGTTGCTGGTGATCCAGTGGGCGCAATTCCAGCTTGTGGTCGAAGCGGCGCAGGGCGGCCGGGTCCAGGGCTTCGAGGCAGTTGGTGGCGCAGATGAGGATGCCGTCGAACGCCTCGATCTGGACGAGCAGTTCATTGGTTTGCGTCATCTCCCAGGTCTGGCGGGCCCGGGACCGAGCCGTGAGGAAGCTATCCGCCTCGTCGAGTAACAGAACGGCCCCTTCCTTCCGCGTTTCCCGAAAAGCCTGGGCCAGGTTCTTCTCGGTCACCCCCACGTATGGCGAGATCAGTTCCGAGGCGGTGCGCTTGCGCAGCGGACGGTCCGCGTGTTCGGCAAGATGATGAGCCAGCGCTGTCTTGCCGGTGCCGGGTGGGCCATACGCCAGCAGGGTGCCTTGCCCACCAGCGACCAGGTCCTGGACGACCGCCTCGACCGGCGTGTCGGTATTGAGATATTCGAGGCCGTAATCCAGTGCATCCAGCCCACGGGGCGTGATCATTGGTGGGCGCCCCTGAAGTTCTGCTTGCTGGTCAAGGTGATTCGCCATAACCAATTCCGGCGCATCCGGGCCATTACGTAGAAGCCGTGCCACCCGGGCGGCGCGGCTGATCTCGGCAGGGGTCAGGGCGTCTCTCCCGGCCGTGTAATCGAGCCAGGCCTCGGTCACGTCGAGATCTTCACAGGCGCGCGCCAGGAGTGCGCGTCGGACCGAACGTGGTGGGTGCCCTACTTCTAGGGCGTAGTCGAAACGGCGCAGGTACGCTGGGTCCAGTTGATCCCAATGGTTGGTGATCCAAATCGCCGGAACGGGATTTTCCTCCAGCATCTGGTTGGTCCAGGCCTTCCCGCGATTTTTCGAGCGATGGTGGCCGCCAAACTGCGCCGCGTCTGAACTGGCGTCGAACACATCCTCGATTTCGTCGAAGATGATCAAGGCATCCTTGGCCCGGCGCAGCAGGTACTGGCAGAGCTGGTAGGCGCGTTGCCGACGGTGCGGTTCCATCGGGCTACCGTTGTCATCTTCGTGGTTCACCTCCCGTGCGTGTAGCTCGGCTTCGCAGGCGACGCGGCGCGCGATCTGCGTCTTCCCCGTGCCTGGGGGTCCATACAACAGGATGTTGACGCCCTGAACGCCATCCCCGGCCGCCTGCAGGAGCAGCGCCTTGACTCGTTCGATATCGGGTTCGAGGTGTGACAGGGCAAGTTGATTCTCCTCGGGAACGGGCGCGTCACGGAAGAACCCCGCGAAGATGCGGTCGGGGGAGTCCAACGTTCCGAGCAGTTGGGAGGCGAGACTGTCCAGCAAATCGAACCCGAGATCGCGGCTGTTGTGCGACGACACCATTACAAGGCCAGAACGGACCAGGGTTTCGCTGCGTGAGAGGGCGTTCTGGATCTCCCCTGTGGTCCGGTTCAGGGCAAGCGCGACGATTTCTGCCGAGGCCAGGTCGCAGGATTCGCGAACATCGGATAACAGGTGTTCAAAGCTGTAGTGGGACGCATAGATGGTGAGAAACTCCAGGATTTCGCATTCGGTGTCGTTCAGGCCCAATGGTTCAGCAAGGATCCGGACGTTCCGCGCGATCGCGCGGTCCTGGAACCGCGATTCATCGGCCTCGAATGTCCGAAGGCGTTCGTGAACGGCTTGCTCCAAGGCGAGATGGTCATCCTCGTGTTCTTCGTCGAGGTGTATCCCGAGTCCCTTTAGCTCGCCTCTACGTCGCCAGGAATCCAGATTGTCGCTCGCATCCCGCGGCAGGGCGGTTGCAAGGATTCGCAGGCTCCACAGCGTTCTCATGTTTCGTACGTCGTTCGAGGGGGATGGACGGCTGGATCGCATGCGGTGTCTGCGCAGTCGACGACGAAGGTTCAAGGGCATGGAGCACTCCTGGATCTAGTGAGGCCCCAGCTTCATCCAGGAAGGCGACAGAGTTTGACGCATGACAGATTCGGAAGGATCGTCCTTTTCCCTCTATAGGGATGGGCCACGCACTCCTTGGCGAATGCGTGTTGCCCCATCAGTCGCGGATCTCGTAGAGCAGCACGCCTCGAGTATCGCGGACCTGCTTCTGACCCAAGGCGCCTTCGATGATGTAGCCCTTGCGGTTCCCGTCGGCGTCATAGATGGAGGGCTTGCCGAATCCGGCAGGCGCCGTCCCGGCGCACCCTGCCAGCAGGCAAGCGAGTCCGATCACGATCCATCTCATGGCGATCTCCTGTTCTGGTGATGTTTCGGCCAGTCTGGCGCCTCCGTCCGACATGACCTGACGCCCCGATGAGATGTACTCGGAGGAGCGAAAGGGTAGGGGTTCGGTTTGCCATGAGGGCGGTGTGGGATAAGGTGGCGCCAAATGCACTGGCATTTAACGGACTGGGCGGCAGGGGAGAAGGGATGCCGGAAGGGCAGGGAATGCGCGCCACGTTGCAGCGCCGGATGTTGTTGCTGGGAATGATCCCGCGGCGCCCGAGGCGGCTTAGCGCCCCGGATCTCAAGGAGCGGCTCGCCTATCGCGGTATCGACGTGTCGCTGCGCACGGTCGAACGCGATGTTGAGAATCTCTCATCCTTCCTCCCGCTGGGTTGCGACGACCGTGAACGGCCCTACGGCTGGTACTGGTCCGACGACGCGCCACTGCAGGACGTTCCCGCACTGGACCCGGAGACGGCTCTCACGCTCGCCATTGTGGATGCCCATGCGTCCAGCCTGCTGCCGCCGGCCGCCCGCGACCGGCTCAAGGCGCACGTGAAACGGGCCACGGAGGTGCTCGAGGCGTCCGGCGAAGGCTCCGGGCTTCGTCTGTGGCCGGATCGCGTCCGTATCCTATCGGCGGGGCCACCACTGAACCCACCGCCGATCCCGGACGGCGTGTTCCCCACGGTGCAGCAAGCCCTGCTCGAACGGCGATGCCTCGACGTCACCTATCGCTCCCGTTCCCGCGGGCACACGCGTGATCACCGCATTCATCCACTGGCGCTCGTGTTCCGCGAGCCGATCACCTATCTGCTGGCGACCATGGAGCCGTACCAGAATGTCCTGCAATTGGCCGTCCACCGCCTTGAGGCGGTGAGCCTCACCGATGTACCCGCCAAAGATCCCGATGCCGGTTTCGATCTGGCAAAGCGGATCGCCGACGGCGACTTCGACTACCCCGAGGGTGACACGATGACCCTCGAGTTGCGTGTCAACGCGGATCTCGCGTACCACCTGCATGAGGCCCGGCTGTCCGACGACCAGGCCATCGAACGGGACCCTGATGGAGGCTCCCGTGTGACCGCCACCGTGCGAGACACCGCCCGATTCAAATGGTGGTTGTTGGGACTGGGTGCGGGTGTTGAGGTGCTTCAACCCGCCCATCTGCGCAAAGCGATTGCGGAGGAGATTGAAGCTGCGCAGCAGCGCTATCGGAAGCCCCACCCGTGAAGGCGGGCCAGATGTTTCGTTCCTGGTTGGGGAAGGCGGACCGCCGAACGTCGCATGAGCCACGGCGGGAGGCCGATGCAAGGAGGGTCGGCCAACTCCTCCTTGAACTGCCTCGTTGCCAGCGCCAGGTCCGTGTTCGGCGGCCGTCCGGGGGTGATGAGAAGGTTCAATGCGAATGGGTGGTATCCGCCCGGGAATTGGAAGCCTGGTTAAGTGACAGGCACAAGTCACTGGCCGTAGCGCGTGCGGACTCGATGGCCTTCCTGTTGTGGTTACAGGGAGCCGAGGAGCGTTCCGATACGATCTCTGATCTGCCCGAGCCCTTTGGATCACTTATTCTCCCTCAACTGGGCGAACTGATTCCGCGGCTGGAGGGAACACTGACCTGTGCACAGTGCGGTGCGACGGTCGGTCGGCTGGACCAAGAAGAACGGGATCGAGGCCGCGACGGCGCTTTCACAACGTGGAACACGGACTATCGTTGTCCTGCGGGTCATACCCTGTTTACCGAACACCACGCGATCGAACTGTATTTCGGGAGCTGTCGATAATCGGGAAAGGGGTCCATCGCTATTCAGCGAATATGGGTCTCCTCACAAGTGTCCGCGTTAACGGGGATAACCTTTCTTTTCAACCTGTGGTTCGGCACTACAGAAGAACGGACACATGGATGGTTTGCAGTTCGTGAGTGTAGGGACAAGGTTCGGGGGGCTCAGATTCCACGTGATCGGGCAAACACAAGGACGTAGAAGGGTAGGGAGGCGAGATGTTCTGTACGCAATGTGGGCAAGAGAATTCAGAGGGTGCGCGATTCTGTGGCAAGTGTGGCGCACCGATTGGGAGCGACGCGACGGTTGGGGAATCCGATACAGGTAGGCACCCTGGCTCGATTGCCGCCCCAGGCGTAGCTGCGGCGTCAGCGAAGGGAGTGGGAAGTACGGCGATCGAGACGGTCCGCTACGCAGGATTTTGGTACCGCGCACTGGCGCTGTTGATCGATGTCATTCTGAGCTGGATTTTGATGTTCATCATCATCCTTCCCCTTGCCTTTATTTTAGGGGCCTCGATGGCTGGGTCCGCGAGCATGCAGGAAATCGAGGCAGCCGGCGAAGGGCTGGGCAATTTCATCGGTCTGCTAGTGGGTTGGCTTTACTGGACGATCTTCGAATCTTCAGGTTGGCAGGCCACACCCGGAAAACGCATGCTCGGCCTTCGAGTGACGAATTCCGAGGGCCAACGGATCGGCTTCGGCAGGGCGAACGCACGTTATTGGTCGAAGATCCTGTCTACGCTGATCCTGTTGATTGGGTTTCTGATGGCGGCGTTCACCCGTCGTAAACAAGCGCTGCACGATCTAATCGCCTCTACGCTCGTAGTGAAGCACTGAGACTTGTGCTCGATGGTTGAGCGCTGGTGGTTGAGTCGCTGATAAGCCCGAAAGGTTGAGAGGAGATCGATGGAGCCTGGAAGCAAGGTGCGGGTCAGGGCAAACCCCCAGCGTGTTGGGACCGTTTCGGACCAGACGGATGGTTCGGGGGCACGGTTGAAGCTCTTGGTGGATTTTCCCGACGGGGAGGAGTTCATCCTCGCGTCGTCGCTGGAAAAAGTGGAACGGTCGGGACCGCGCGGGCCTGATGCATTGGTGCGTAGTGGCCGGTATGGGCGGGTACACGACCTCCGAGGCGCCATCACGTATTACCGGCTGACCGGGCGTCTGGCAAATCTACTCTACAGCCTGAACACGACCAATACCGAGTTTCTCCCTTATCAGTTCAAGCCGGTGCTCCAATTCCTGGAGTCGCCGGTTAAGGGGCTAGTCATTGCCGACGAGGTGGGTCTGGGAAAGACGATCGAGGCTGGTCTTATCTGGACGGAGCTGCGCGCGCGGGAAGACGCCCGAAGACTCCTGGTGGTGTGCCCGGCTATGTTGACGGAGAAGTGGCGCGAGGAACTGGGCAGTCGCTTTGGGGTGCGTGCAGAGGTGGTGAACGCCACCGAACTGAAGGCTCGGCTCTCGCGGGCGAGGGAAAACCCGCGGGAGGAGTTCGCTTTGGTTTGCAGTATGCAGGGGCTGCGTCCACCCCGCGATTGGGACCAACCTGACGGCCCACAGACTCCTACCGCAAAGCTCGGACGCTTCCTGCGCGAGGCGGAGGTGGAGGACGAGCTAATCGATCTCACGGTGATCGACGAGGCCCACTACCTTCGAAATCCGTCAACCCTGACCAACCAGTTGGCTCGGGTGCTTCGTCCGGTGAGTGAGTATCTCGTGATGCTCTCGGCGACCCCGATCCAGATTGGCAGCCGTGACTTGTTCAGTCTGCTGCATGTCCTGGATCCCGATACGTTCCAGCATGAACAGCTTTTCGACTACACACTTCGAGCGAATGCCCCTTTGGTGAAACTGCGCGACGCAATCCTGCGAGGGCCTGTTTCGCAAGAGAGTTTTGTGGCGGCGCTTGAGGAGGTCCGAGGGTCGGATTTGTTTGCTGACAACGAGCAGATCCGGTACCTATTGGAAGAACCACCGACCATGGATGACCTGTCGGACCCTGGGCAGCGTTCCACTCTGTCGGAGCAGCTCGATCGAATCAATCCGTTGGCGAAGGTGGTTACAAGAACGCTGAAACGTGATGTGCAAACCAAGAGACCCACGCGTGACCCGGTGGCGATTCGCGTGCATATGTCACCAGATGAGCGGGCTTTTTACGACCGGATGTCGCACTCAATACGTCAGTATTGTGAGCAGCAGGAGGTAAGTGAGGGCTTCCTCCTCACGCTTCCTCAACGCCAGATGGCCAGTTCGGTTCCGGCGGCCCTGAACCACTGGCTCGAACGTGGGGAACGCGCCGGGATGTTCGATGCGGAAGAGGCGGAGGAGCTGGATCTTGGATGGGGGGACGATGCCGCTGGGAACGAAGTGGCGCCGGCTTCGGAATTCATGCAGCACATCGTTCGCGAGGCGTCGGCGGCTGGCGATCCGGGGGTGCTGGAAAAGCAGGATTCCAAATACCGGGAACTGGTTGCGGCCCTCAAGAGGTATTGGAAGACCTACCCGAGGAGCAAGGTCGTTCTGTTTTCCTACTTCAAGAAGACCCTCAATTATCTGGCAGCGCGTCTTGCGCGCGAGGGTGTGCAGGCCTGCGTACTGTATGGAGGTATGGACAAGCAGGAAGTGCTTCGCGACTTCCAAGACCCCGAAGGACCCGATCTGCTGTTGTCGTCCGAGGTGGCGGCCGAAGGTGTGGACCTGCAGTTTTCCAGCGTGCTGATCAATTATGACCTTCCTTGGAACCCCGCCAAGGTGGAGCAGCGCATTGGGCGGATCGACCGGATTGGGCAGCACGCCGAGCGGATTCTGATCTGGAACTTCTTGTACGCGGATACGGTGGACGAGCGGATTCACGACCGATTGCACGCCCGCCTGGATATCTTCCGCCAAGCATTGGGAAGCATGGAGGCAATGCTGGGGGACAAGATTTCTGGCCTTTCCGCCACGCTTCTGACCCATGACCTTTCTGCACAGCAACAGGTGGAGAAGATCGAGCAAGCCGCGCTCGCGATACAGAATGAAAAGCGTCAGCGGGAGGCGTTGGAAGAACAGGCCACTCACTTGATCGCGCACAGTGATTTTATTCAGAAGAAGGTGCAGGCGGCTCATGATTTGGGCCGTTACATTCAGGGGGCGGATCTCCTCGCGTATGTGTCGGACTTCATGGACCGCGAGTACCCGGGGACACGATTCATCGGCAGTGCTCACGACCCACTCGAGGTGACGGCGGAGCTCGCTGTCGATGCACGGGCGGATTTTGTCCGTTTTATTGAACAGGAAGAGCTGCGGGGTACGACGAGGCTTTTTGACCATCATCCCCCACGCCTCAAATTCGAGAATCGCGTTGCCCACCGAGAAGGGAAGCTCGAGATTGTGTCGCAGGGCCACCCGCTGGTGCGTTTCGTGACCGCGGGACTGAAGAGCCGTGGGGGCGTGTCGCCGTATAGCTTGGTCTCGGCCATCCAGATCGATGCGGCAAGGATCGAGCACCGGCTTAAGGGGACATGGGTTTATCTCGTGAGCCGGTGGAGTGTGGAAGGTGTACGCACGATCGAACGCCTGGAATATTTACTGTTTCCGCTCGAAGCCGATGGCGTGGTGGACAGTGATACCGCTGAGCTGGTGTTGAACACGGCGGCCCTGCACGGAGATGACTGGCTGGGTGCGGCCAACCTGGTGCCCAATGACCTGGCGGCGGATCGAGCCGAGGACTGCCGGCACGAAAACGAACGTCGGTTTACGCGGTTCCTTGCTATGCAGGACCGAGAGAACGGCGACCGTATCCGCATGATGGTGAACGCGTTAACGGCACATCGCCATTCCACGGAGCGAAAGATCCGCGAGCGTATCGAGGGATTGAGAGCGTCTGGCAATCAGAAAAAGACCCGGATGATCCCGGCAGAGGAAGGGAAGATCGCCAAGCTGAACCGGAAGATGGATGACCGGATTGCAGAGCTAAAGGCACAAGAGCAGGTGAGGGGCGATAACCGCGAGGTATCGGCAGGCCTGCTTCGAATTGTGGATTAGATCAGGGGGCATTATGTCCGACTCCATGAAAGAAGAACTGATGAAGGCCCTACGGGAGGGTGGCGGGGAAGACTTGTTACCACGGGAGCCGAACCCGTCGCCCAAAGCGGGGAAGGGACGACAGAGCAAGGGGGCACGTCTCGGTGGACCCAGTTCATCGAGGCCTAGTGTTGGGGAGGGTGCTGCCAACCAACGGTCGTCGGGAAATCGATCCAAGACCGTCAGCGCTGGGCAGAAGGCAAATCCGATACCCGAGGTGAACCACGGCGATTTGAGCGTTTACCGGGGCAATCAACCGCCGAACCACGCCACTGTTTCAAGGCCTGACTCGACCCGAACTCGGAAACACATCGGGCCTCAACCCCGGGTCTCCGTTGGGTTGCTCGAAGGCGTCGAGGCTGAGCAAAGGTGGGTGAAGGTCGAAGATCGCATCGCTACGAAGACGCAGGTTTTCGAGGGCATTCCAAACGACACCCGTGAGGTGAACATAGGGCTCGATTTGGGCACGTCCTCGGTCAAGGTGGTGATATCCGATCCGGCGCTTCGCAAGTCATTTGCGGTCCCATTCTTCGATGCGATTGGCATGGACGGCTATCTCCTCCCTTCCCGCCTCAGACTCGCAGAGGGGAAGTTCCAGATCCCGGTTTCCAGCGATGATGCGACTTCCCGAGATATTAAGCTGGCTTTCCTCGGAAATCCAAAAGATCACGACACACATCGCCGCCTGATCGCCCTCATGGCATTGGCCCTCCGCCATGCCCGTGGATGGCTTTTTTCGCAACACGAAGCGGTCTACCGAGACGTTCATATCCTTTGGCGAATTACCGTTGGACATCCATCCCGCTATTACGATAGAGCCGACCCTGTGTCCCTCGCGTTTGTAGGGGCTGCTGAGATTGCTTGGCGTGCTTCCCGGAATCCCCGTGGCGTAACAGTGGCGGTCATTGACGAGGCGATCAAACACTATGCGCATCTCCGCAACAATCAAGGCAGCGGTACTGACGAAGACGACGTCCAAGTGGAAGGGTTGCCGGAAATTGCAGCACAGGTCTACGGCTTCGTCCGTTCGGCTCGATTCGATCCAAAGGCGCCCAACCATTACCTGATGGTGGATGTCGGTGGCGGTACGGTAGATGCCTGCGTCTTTCACGTCCATGAAGGACGAGCAGGACGCTGGGATTTCACTTTCTTTGAATCCCAGGTGCGCGCGACGGGCGCCATGAACCTCCATCTCCATCGGGTCCGGTGGTGGCTCGAGATGGCGGGGGATGCGCAGGGTACCGACGGCCTGACGCGCGACTTGGAACGAATTAAGTGGCCCACTGACCGGCGGGGCGGAATCCCGGATAGTTTTCACGACTACGTCCAAGACTTTGAAGTCGAACTCAACGACGGTGAGATGGATCCGGACCGGCAGTTTTTTGATCGCATTCTACGCCAGGTGAGAGAAGATACACTCTCGGCGGCGGAACGAAATCGCAAACTAACAAGGGATGACCTCCGCAGCATCCCCGCATTCTATTGCGGTGGCGGGATGCGGTCGGAGTTTTACCAACAGCTTCCGCCCGAAATGACCGCACACCGTAATTACAGCTATCTCAGCGCTATTGAGACACCTCTCGAGCGCCCTGCGGACCTTGAGGCACCGGGGATTTCGAACGATTCCTACGATCGGCTCGCAGTCGCCTATGGGCTCAGTCGAATGGAGCTGGGCGCGCTAAATAAAGGGGCCGCAATGTCGGACGCTAGTATCTGCACTGGCCAACTAGCTTGGCAGTCGCGTTATGTCGATAAGGATGACGTTTAGCGATCTCCCTACGTGCGTAAGAAAATCGCGTAGGAAGTTTTCATTAAACCAGTTCCCGATGTGTGGATCATTTTATTATAGAACTCAGCAAGGGGTTTAGAGTGCCTAGAAAAAAAATTCCATTGGGTTTAGGGGACGAGATCGAGACTTCTTATGAAGAGCTAAAGAAACGACTAGCTGAAACGTCCGCGTCCGCCCGAGATCAGGAGAAAGTTTTAGAACGATACTTTCCGAAAGAGTACGCCGCGGAGCTTGAGTGGAAGCGCGGTCAACGTGATAAGGAACGCTGGGCGACGATGTTCGGCAACCCGAGTAATGATGGGGGTCAGGTTCGCGTTAGGGGTGCGCAAGCTGAATTGCTTCGGATGGCTGATAGGTTTGGTGGTGATATCGCAAGTCCACGGACCTCTTACAGGGTGACGGATTTCTCTGATTGGCTTTACAGGCTGCAGGGGGTTTATCCCGATCCTTTCGTGAAAGCATTAGGAGCGTTAAGCGAAAAAGAGGTTGAAAAGAAACGGATGGAACGAAGGCGGAGATTGATGCGCTTGTCGTTGGGTGCGAAGGATGGATGGAATTTATGGTACAGCGGAATAGAAAAAGAAAAACCAGAGGCGTTCGAGATTTCTTTGTTGAAGGTGGCGGGATGCGCTATGCGCGGGGTCCCGGATTATGTGTTCTATAACGAGGCATCACGGACGGTGGTGATCTTGGAGATAAAGTGTACAGATGCAAAGCTGCGACTTGATGGGTGGGCCAATCTTCGGGGGCAGCTTTGGATGTACGGACACATCGATCCGATCATGAATTGGGGCCAGAGGGTGGTGCTGGCCGCCGAGGTGTGGGACAGATCTGGCGAAACTCGAAGGCAAACGCTGCGGTGGATAATGGGTGAGGGTGCGTTTGATGCGGATAATCATGAGCTGTTTGAGAAGTGGTGCGATTGTCTTGCGGTTTAGAGCATGGTGACGTATGGAGCCGACTGGCGGACCGTCCTTTTTGAGGAGATTGAGAGTGTTCATGGAGCAAATGATCGCATCGGCTCTCTGAACCCGGAGGCGCTGAGGAGGCTGATCGGTTGATGGTTTGACCCAAGTCGTCGATGGTGCGGTGGTAGCTTGGGCGGCGACGTGTGGCGCAGATGAGTGGTCTGCCACAGCTCGGGATAGAGGGTTCCGAATCGTTGGTGAGTACTGGAGTTATCTGCTGGGGCCATGGTTCGGGCTCATGCGACACGTTCCGTCGCAGGCGTCGGTCAAGGTTTGCAGGGCCGTGCCATGCTGCGCTGATGGGATAGCGTAGCTTTGGGCGGCGGTACGCGGCGGACGGAGTTGTTTTCGCAGAAGGGCCGTCATGGATGTATGGCGGGGGCGCATACAGAGGGCAGAGTACAGCGGTTGCGAGCGGGACATCGCATCCGAAGCACGGGATCGCTTTGCTGCGCGCGCTTCGGTCCAAGCGGCCGTGGTTCCGTATCTGTCCTTGCGCCTCCCGGCCTAACTAATCAATGGGTCGGTTCCCTTCATTCGTGCATCGCACAGGGAGGGACCGGGGCCTGCAGAGCTCGGGGGCGCGGCGGAAGCGCTCTACTGAGAGTACTTTTCTGATATGCGGGCGTGCTGCCAGAATCGAGGTCCATCTTCATTGCAAGGCAGCGTGAGCATCCGCCGGTCTGGCTGATTTGCCCGATCTTGGAGCGGAATGGGTAGTGGTACGAGTCTGGTGGGCTGGGGTGTTCGACAAACGCGGGGCACCGAATGGTGGTAGCAAGTACCCGTAGTGGGACAAGTGGGAGACGTCGGGCCGACTTCAAGCTTGTATGAGACCATGCGCCTAAGCTTGACGGGCGAGGGGCTGCGTCTTGTGGTCCCTTTCGCGTGGCGGTGGGCCTGGGCGGGCGGAGCCGCTGCTTTTGCTCCGTCCGGTACCTGGATGCCACGGCTGACTTTTTTCGGGGAAAAGATGATCAAAGATGCAACTACGCTAGCCGAGCTTCGGCTGCTGGTCGGCTATTTGGGGGAGCAGGAGCCGACTTGGTGGTCTTCCTCCTTCCTCTCGCCGACGGCCACGGCCTTTCTAAGCCCTGTCTTCGGGCGTTCAGCGCAACAGGCCCAGTATCAAGGTGTGTTGGAGGCGGCGCGTCGGGTTCATGATGAACGCATTGGCGTTGGCCGGACGCTGCACCTCTTCCACCTTCCGGAGGGGTATGAACAGGCAGTCGCCAGCCTGGTGGCTGATCGTGAACGTGGCGTGGAGCTCTTCGCACACGCAGATACCCCAGAGCGGGCTCAGGCGCGACTGGAAACACTGTCGAGCACTCAGCCTGCCGAGGAAGGGCCCGTGCTTGTCGGAGATTTCGGGGTTGAGCTGGATGTCCAACTGGCCTCGATCGCGGGCCTTTATCTCGATGCATTTCGCCGAGGTTTCCAGACCTATCCCTACCTGAGGGAGGCGCAGTGAGCGGGGAGCCAAGCTATACCACCCAGCTTCAGGCGGGACTTGGCCTCATCGACGAAACACAGCGGCTGTTCGAACTACTTGAGCCGGGCATGGGTTCCCGCCAGTTGTTCGCCAAGGCGCTCGAGTCCGGCCAATTTCCCTTGGTCTCGGCCCGCCGCCTGGACAACATTGTTCGCGAATGCTTTGCACCGCGCTTCCTGCGCCAGCCTCGCGTTGCCGAAAACTTGCAACGTCTGCTGCCCAACCTCGAGCGCGAGGAACGTCTGCAGGTGCTCATGCTCCACACCGCCAGGGCCAACGTCATCCTGTCGGACTTCATCCGGGAGGTGTACTGGCCGCGTTACACGTCTGGGCGAGATGGCCTGAGTAGAGAAGACGCAGTGCGGTTTGTGGAAAACGCGGTGAGGGAGGGGAAAACTCAGAAGCCGTGGTCCGAGAGCACAATCAGCCGGGTTTCCAGTTACCTGCTCAGCGCCTGTGCTGATTTTGGCTTGATCGAAGCCCGACGCAGCGGGTCGCGGCGGATTTATTCATTGCGCCTTGCCAGGCGGGTGGCTGCCTATCTCGCCTATGACCTCAAGTTCCAGGGGCTGGGTGACAACCAGGTGCTCAACCATCCTGATTGGCAGCTCTTCGGACTCGAGTGGCCCGATGTGCGCGACCAATTCAAGCGTTTGTCGCTGGATGGCCACGTGATCCTGCAAGCCGCAGGTGATGTCACACACATTAGCTGGCAACACAAGAATATGGAGGAGGTCATCGATGTCCTCATTGGATAATGATTTCAACGAGCTGATGGAGCGGGTGCGCCACGGCCGTGAATTCGGCCACGCCAGTTTCGAACCGATCTTCTACCTAGTCTTTCGGCCCGAACAGATTCTGGCCGTGAAGCGTCACTTGCCCGCTTGGCAGAGCCGTCTGCGAAATGAAGGGTGGGATGTCCACACCTTCTCCATTGCGGAAGCCGTGGACGAGATTTTGTCCCAGGCCAGGATGCGCAATATCTGGCTGGCTGCCGATCAGCGTAACCCTCAGGACTGGAAAAAGACCAACGAATCGCTCGCTAATGCCGTGGCCAATGGGGCTCTTCAGGAGCGTCTCGAGGCGAGACTTTCAGAGCTGGAAGGTAAGTCAAGCAGCATTCTGCTCGTCACGGACCTGGAAGCGTTGCACCCATACATGCGGATCGGTGTTATTGAAGGGCAGCTCCAGGGGCGTTTCCACGTGCCCACCGTGTTCCTCTATCCCGGGGTACGCACTGGCAAGACACGCCTTCAGTTTTTGGGCTTCTACCCAGAAGATGGCAACTACCGCTCGGTTCACGTCGGCGGGTAAGGACGGAGTTCATAAATGGAAATCAAGCAGCTATTCGATCCCAGCCGCGATATCTACCGCAGCATCGAAAAGGTGATCGCCTATGGTGTTTCGCAGGAAGAACGCCTGGGCAAGGAGATCTCCGAGTATGTGGTTACGGACGCCATAGATGATCAGTTCAACCAGCTTCTAACCAAGATGCAGGCTGCCATGGAGGCCGGCGGAGAGCACGAGGTTGGCGTATGGGTCTCAGGCTTCTACGGATCGGGTAAGAGCTCCTTCACCAAGTACCTGGGTCTGGCCTTCGATGACAGCGTGACCATCAGCGGCGTGCCGTTCCGGCAGCATCTCCAGGACCGTCTCAGGAACACTACCACGCGACAGCTTCTGAGCACCGTCGCCAAGCGATTTCCCGCCGCTGTGTTGATGCTTGATTTGGCCACCGAGCAGGTCAGCGGTGCGACGATGGAGGAGGTTTCCAGTGTCCTTTATTACAAGGTCCTGCAATGGGCCGGCTATTCGCGCAACCTCAAGGTGGCGGCCCTTGAGCGCAGGCTGAAGCACGAGGGGCGCTATGAGGAGTTTCTGCGCCTGTTCGAGGAGAAGACGAGCGGCGAATCCTGGGTGGATTGTCGAAACGATCCACTGGTGGTCGACAGCCTGATCCCAGCGATCGCGCACGAACTATACCCAGCGCTATTCTCGACACCGAACGCGTTCAATACTGCCACGAGTGACTTCATCCGCTTCGAGAAGGATCGTGTTAAGGAGATGCTCGACATCGTCCGCGAGCGCTCCGGCAAGGAGTACGTCATCTTCATCGTGGACGAGGTGGGTCAGTACGTTGGCGCCCGGCAGTCGCTGATCCTCAACCTGGATGGTCTGGCGACTAACATTAAGGAGGAGGGCGATGGCAAGGTTTGGCTGATCGGTACGGGGCAGCAGACCTTGACTGAGGATGACCCTCGCGCCTCACTGAATTCGCCGGAGCTTTTCAAGCTCAAAGACCGCTTTCCCATCCCCGTTGATCTCGAAGCCGATGATATTAAGGAGATCTGCTACACGCGTCTTCTGGGCAAGTCGCCGCAGGGTGCGCAGTCCCTTGGCCAATTGTTCGATCAGCATGGCCAGGCGCTCCGACACAACACCAAGCTGGAAGATGCCCGCGCCTATGGCGCCGACTTTGATCGCGAGACGTTCGTCAACCTCTATCCTTTCCTGCCGGCGCATTTCGAAATTCTGTTGCACCTGCTGGGTGCCCTGGCGCGCTCCACCGGCGGTATCGGCTTACGTTCAGCCATCAAGGTGATTCAGGACATTCTGATCGAAGGGGAGGGCAAGCGGGTCCCGGTCGCCCAGGAGCCGGTGGGTTGGCTGGCGACCACGGTCACGCTCTATGACGCCCTCGAAAAGGATATTGAACGCGCCTTTCCCAATTGGCACAAGGCGGTCAACACGGTCACGAAGAATCGCTTCCCGGATTCAGAGCTGGAAAAGCGTGTGGCCAAGACAGTGGCCGTGCTGCAGATCCTCGGCAATCTCCCCATCAGTCGGCGCAATGTGGCCAGCCTCGTCCACGCCGACGTGGCCAGTGAAAGCCAGGCCGAGGCGGTGAATACAGCGATTGAAGCACTGATGGCCGACACAATCGTCCCCTTCGGCGAACAGGAGGGCTTTCTGTGCTTCTTCAGCGAGAAACTCAACGACATTGAGCAAGAACGTACGCAGATTCCGCTTCGTGCCATAGAGTTGAAGCGCATCCTCAACAAATCACTGGAGGAGGTGTTCTCGCCCCTGCCCAGCGTCCAATTGCATGGATCGCTCTCGGTTCATACCGGTCTCAAGACCCAGGGCTCCGAAGGGCTTCCAACATCCCTGGCGGGCGATCGCCATCCCATCCAGACGGTGGTCGAGCTGGTCGAACCCACCGACTACGAAGGGGCCCGTTCACGGTTGCAGGATATTTCCCGCGTCAAGACGAACGAGAACCTGATTTACTTGGTGGGGCGCAAGTCACCCGACTTTGACGACCTGACTGCCGACATCTATCGCTGTCAGGAGATCGACGCCAAGTTTCGACACGATCCTGACCAGGAAGTACGCGACTATTGCCGTGCCCAGCTAGACCGCGCTGGTCGGCTGAGCGCCGATCTGCAACGCCTGATCAAGCGTAGCCTGGTCCAAGGCTCCTTCATCTTTCGCGGCCAGACGACGGCCGTGGAAAGCGTGTCCAGTGACCTGGCGGAGGCAGCGCGCAAGCACCTGGCCGGCGTGGCGGACCAGGTCTTCAGCCGTTACAGCGAAGCCCCCGAACGGGTGCAGACCGATCTGGCCGAGCGCTTTCTGCGTGTGGGTAACCTGAGCGGTATTACTACGAAGCTGGATCCTCTGGGCCTGGTCACGCAACAGGCGGGTCAGACTGGAATCAACGTCGATCATCGGGCGCTCGTCAGTATCCGCGACCATATCGATCGGGTGGGTATGGTCGAGGGCAAGAACCTGTCCAGCCGTTTTAGTGATGCCCCCTACGGATGGTCCCAGGACACCCTGCGCTATCTGGTTGCCGCCCTGCTGGTCGGCGGGGTGATCAAGCTGAAGGTGTCGGGGCGCGAGGTTACCGTCAACGGTCAGCAGGCCATCGATGCGCTCAAAAGCAACAACACCTTCAAAAACGTCGGGATCTCCCTGCGCTCGGAGCGTCCATCCAACGAGATGCTGGCGCTTGCCGCCAAGCGGCTGACCGAGCTCAGCGGGGACATGGTCGTTCCTCTAGAGGCCAACATCAGCAATGCGGCTACCAAGCTTTTTCCTCAACTTCAGCAGCGCTATGCCTCGCTCTCCGGTCGGTTGCAGGCACTGGGGCTGCCAGGCGATGACCGCCTGGAGGCGATGAGTCGTGAGATTGCGGATATCCTGCTGACCGACGGCTCCGATGCGCCTCAGCGGCTCGGTGCTGAGGAGTCCAGCCTGTACGACAACCTCACTTGGGCGGGCGAGATCAAGAATGCCCTGGAACAGGGCCTGGAAACCACGCTGAAGGAGCTTCGCAGTCTAGATCAAGCTATTGCTGGGTTGCCAGGCAGCGGTATTCCCGGCGAGCTCAAGGCGGATCTGGCGGAACCCCTGAAAGATCTGGCGGCACGCCTGGCTTCTGACGATGCCTACCGCAACGCATCCGATTTCAACACGCAGCTTACCGAGCTGCGGGCGCAAGTCCGCGGCGCTGCCGAGCGTATGCAGGAGCAACAGCAGCACAGGCTGCGCCAGGCCGAGCAGGAGCTGAAACGAGTACCAGAATGGCCGGAGCTGACCAACCAGGAGCAGCAGGAGTTACTGGGGCGCCTGGATAAGCTGGTGTTGGAGGTCGAGCCAGATCTCGCTGGCCTCAAGGATCTGGTCAATCGGGACTATGAGGTCCAGGCGGAAGTGACAATGCTCAAAGAGCGCGTTGAGCAGGTGGGCCGTGAACGCCAGCAGGAGCGAATTCGCGAAGAGCAGAAAGAGTTCGAAAACGAGCATGAGGAAGAAAAGCAGGTACTACGCCGCCGTTTTAAGGCGCGCGCCCGTATCAACTCGCTTGAGGAGTTGGATTTCATGATCCGTGAGTTGCAGAAGCTGCACGGCGAACTGAAGTACGCCCACGCCTTCGAGCTGGACCTGGCAATCGACGACTCCGGTAAGGACTAAGCTATGGCCTTTGACCAAGGCACCCGCAATCGCCTACAGCAGATAGTGAGCGACTGCCGCGAGCGGTTGACGGAAGAGTTCACCCTGCAACTCCAGCAAGACTACGGGCTGGACCCCAAGAACGGGGAGGTGATCGAACTTTCGCGCCTGACCCACCTGAATGACCGTGAGCGCCATACCGCCGCCCTGCTGCGCGAGACCCTGGACCACTATCTGGCGGGCGAGGGGGGTAACAACGCTCAGCGACAGGCGGCCATTAACCGCATCATTCGTGAGCAGGCCTTCACCGTGCTCAATCGCCTGGCCGCGCTGCTGATGATGGAAGCTCGTGGGCTGCTGCTACCGGCCGTCAGCCAGGCCACCCAATCCCAGGCCTTCGAGCTGTACCGCCACGTAGCGGGCACCGCCCTGGGCGAGACCGGCGAGGCCTACCAGACCTTCCTTTTCAGCCTGTTCGACGAGTTCGCCATTGACCTGCCGGCACTATTCGACCGCTTCGCTCCCCAGGGGCGGCTCTTCCCCCGGGAGACGGCGCTGAACTCGCTGCTCGAGCTGCTCAACAATCACGAGATCGAGCCGCTGTGGGCGCTGGATGAGACCATCGGCTGGATCTACCAGTACTTCAATAGCCAGGAAGAGCGCAAGGCGATGCGCAAGGCCAGCCAGGCCCCGCGCAACAGCCGCGAGCTGGCGGTGCGCAACCAATTCTTTACCCCCCGCTATGTGGTGGAGTTCCTGGTCGATAACACCCTGGGCCGCCAATGGTTCAACGCCACCGGTGGCACCACGCCGTTGCGCGACAGCTGCCAGTACCTGTTGGTCAAGCCCGACGAGCAGCCAGAGGCCGGCATCAAGCTGCGCGACCCGCGTACCCTCAAGCTGCTGGACCCGGCCTGTGGCTCCATGCACTTCGGCCTCTACGCCTTCGACCTCTTCCTGCAGATCTATCGGGACGCCTGGCAGTGGGAGCAGCAGCATGGTCCCGGCTCGCTGGATCTCTCCACCCAGCCGGAGGCCGGCTTCGAGCCGCTATGCCACACCTATGCCGATGAAGAGGCCCTGCTGCGAGACGTGCCGCGGCTGATCATCGAGCACAACATCTACGGGGTGGACATCGACCCCCGTGCCGCCCAAATCTCCTCGCTGGCGCTGTGGCTGCGCGCCCAGCGCGCCTGGCATGAGGCTGGTGTGACGGCTCTGGAGCGCCCGGACGTGGGGCAAGGCAACGTCATCGCCGCGGTGGCCCCGCCTGCAGAGAAGGAGCTTCGCGAGGCCTTTATGGCCCGCCTGGATCGCCAGGATGCCGAACTGTTCGAGAAGACCCTGCAGATGCTCAAGGGGCTGCCCGAGCTTGGCGTGCTGTTGCGCGCCGAGAAGGAGCTTCCCGCCCTGATCCGCCAGGTCTATGTGGGCAAGGGCAGCGATCTCTTCGCCGAACAGGAGCAGGAGACCTGGCACAAGGCCGAGGAGCGCCTGCGCCGAGCCCTGCTCGAGTTCTCTGAGGAAGCCGGCGCCACCTACCAGAGCCGCCTCTTTGCTCAGGATGCTCTGCAGGGGCTGCGGATGATCGATCTCTGCCGGGTCATTTTCGATGTGGTGGTGATGAATCCGCCGTTTGGGGCGCTCAGTGCTGGTGTCAAGACCAAGCTGGGCAAGGAATATCCCAACAGCAAGAACGATCTGTTGGCAGTTTTCGTCGAGCGCGGACTGGAGCTTCTTTATCAAGGTGGGCGGTTGGGGGCAATTACGTCGCGTACATGCTTCTTCCTTACAAGTTTTGCTAAATGGCGTGAACGGGTGGTTTTAGGGTCTGCGACTCCCGAAGTGATGGCAGATCTTGGTCATGGTGTTATGGATGACGCCATGGTTGAAGCAGCATCATATGTTTTGGAGAAGCAGTGATGACTAAGTTCCTGAGATTGCTGAGTGAAAGTGAAAAAGAATCGTCGCTTCTTCAGGTATGTCGTAGTGAACGCCATGGGAATGTTGACGAAAGGGTATATGATGTCTCTGAAAAATCCTTTGAGACTATCCCGGGAAAGCCATTTTCTTATTGGGTTTCAGAGAATGTGCGAGAGGCATTTTCTCGGTTAAATCGGTTTGAAAGCGATGGAAGAGAGGCGCAAGTTGGAGCTTCTACCAAGGATGATTTTCGTTTCTTAAGATTGTCTTGGGAGCCATTGAGTAAAAGTTGTAAATGGGTTGGGTTTGCTAAGGGTGGGGTGTACTCTAAGTATTATTGCGATATCCAGTTGATGATTAATTGGAAAGAGGATGGTAGGGAGATTGAGGCTCTTGTTCTTCAGCGTTATCCATATTTAAACGGTAACGCTGAATGGGTGATGCACCGTGAGTCAAGATACTTTGCGCCTGGGCTGACCTGGCCCACGAGAACAACGAGTGGTTTAGGTTTAAGGATCCTTCCTCGTGGCTGTGTTTTCTCTGTAAAAGGATCTGCTGCGTTTGTAGAGGGAGACGCTCCAGATGCTATACTTTCACTGCTGGCAATAACTGCTTCAAGACCTTTTTCTGTTCTGGTCGAATTGCAGCTTGCGGCAGCTGATACCGCGGCAAGGTCCTACGAAGTTGGGATTATTCAGAAAACACCAGTTCCTGATATAGAGTTGACGCATCAGCGCATACTTGCGGAGCTCGCTCTTAGTGGGTGGTCATGCAAGCGAAAGCTCGATACAGTGGCAGAGAGTTCACATGCTTTTTTGTTGCCAGCGGCCATCCGCGAGCGATTGGGAGACTTTGATCCATCTGCTATTCATGGAGAGCTGGTCAATATTCAGAGCCAAATTGATGATATCACCTTTGAACTCTATGGCTTTTCTGAAGAGGACCGTAAGGCGGCGGCCGAGGTAGTTGGAGAGGCGGAGGAGGCCGATGATCCTTTTAGTGAAGATACTAAAGGGTCTCCGCCCTTTGATGCTTTGCTCTCCTGGGCAGCCGGCGTTGCCTTCGGCCGCTTCGACTGGCGCTTGGCCACCGGTGAGCGCGAAGCGCCACCCGAGCCAGAGCCCTTCGATCCACTTCCGGCCAAGAGCCCCGGCATGCTGCCCGACGGTGCCGAGCCCTACCATCGCCATGCCGGCATCCTGGTCGATGATCCGGGCCATGAGCATGACCTGCCGCGGCTGATGGCCGATGTGCTGGAGACGGTGGATGCCCAGGTCGACGAGGACCTGCGCCGCTGGCTTCGCCGAGACTTCTTCAAGTACCACCTGCAGCAGTACTCCAAGAGCCGCCGCAAGGCGCCGATCTACTGGCCGCTGGCCACGGCATCAGGCAGCTACACCCTGTGGCTCTACTACCCGGACCTGACCGACCAGACCCTCTTCACCGCGGTTAATGACTTCGTCGAGCCCAAGGTCAAGCAGGTGGAGACCGAGCTGGGCCACCTGCGCCTGGCGGGCGCCAGCCGAAGCCGCGCCGATGAGAAACGCCTGGAGGAACTGAGCGACTTCCGCGACGAACTGGCCGACCTGCGCGACACCCTGCTGAAGATCGCCCCAGACTACAAGCCCAACCACGACGACGGCGTGCAGATCACCGCCGCGCCGCTCTGGCCGCTGTTTCGACACAAGCCGTGGCAGAAGGTGCTCAAGGAGACCTGGGAGAAGCTGGAGCAGGGCGACTACGACTGGGCCCACCTGGCCATGGCCTACTGGCCGGACCGGGTGCGCGAGAAGTGCGTCACCGACAAGTCACTGGCCATCGCCCACGACCTCGAGCACCTCTACGTCGAACCCGAGCCGGCGCCCAAGAAGACGCGCGGCCGGAAGAAAAGCACAGGGAGCAGTGAATGAGCATCATGGTGCAGTCCAGCAAGGCGCACGATCGCAGCCTTGGCGAATGGTTTTACGATATCCAGCGGAGCTCGATCAAGCTTCCGCGCTTCCAGCGCATGGAGGCCTGGGACAGAAACCGGATCGCTAGCTTCCTGGATACCGTGATCAGCAACCTGCCAATGGGGGTCGTGTTGATCCTACAGGTTGATGGTAACGAGAATGAGAAATTCGTCTCTCGGCATATCAGTACCGCCGAGCCGGAAAAGGAAGGCACGGTTACCCAGCACCTGCTGGATGGCCAGCAGCGGCTGACAGCCTTCTGGCGCGCGATGCATAACAACTACGACTACGAAACCTTCTTCGTCTACCACCCCGAATTTGACCCCCGCTCCGAGAAGGCTGGGGAGGAGGTTCAGGTCTTCATGAAGCCTAGGTGGTTCGACAAGCAGGGCAGGCGGATGCCGCTTTGGGCGAATGACCCCAGGTCCACCTTGGAGAGGGGGCTGTTTCCCATCTCGCTTCTGCGGCCCGGCGACATGAGCGCTGAAATATCTGGCTGGCTAGCCAATGCCACTCAGCATCTGAAGCCGATGGGTGGGCAAGATGATGCCTTCGAAAAGCTCCAGGCCTACATGACGCTTCAGGAAAAGTTGAAAGACGCCATCAATCAGCTCAGGGAGCGGGTCACTCACTTCAACCTTCCCTACCTGGCACTGCCGGCGGCCACACCTAAAGAAGTGGCGCTCCAGGTGTTTATCAATATGAACACCAACAGCAAGCCGCTGTCGCTCTACGACATCATCGTCGCAGAGGTCGAGAGCGTTGCCGGCAGCTCGCTGCATGATCTCGAGGCGCGGCTCGACTCCCATTGCCCCTATTCCAAGCGCTATGCCGAGCTCCGGGACCTAATCCTCTCGACCTCCGCGCTGCTGCAGGACAAGGCTCCGAACAACCGGGGCATGATCGAGATGAATAAGCAGGTTTTGGTGAACAATTGGGAGCATTTGGAACGGGGCCTTGAACGGATGGCCACGTTCCTCGCAAGCCAGGGAATTTATGACGCAGCAAGACTGCCGACAAACGCGGTGTTGCCGGTGATCGCGGCCTGTTATGAGTTAATTCCCGATGACGGGGACTACCGCGGTAAGGCGGAAACACTTCTGCAACGCTATATCTGGTCCGCGTTTTTTACGGATCGGTACGAAAATTCTTCCGCCTCGCGCGCCTATGCCGATTTCAAGGCGCTCAAGGTGGTTTTGCAAAATCACCAGTTTGATGAGTCGCATGTCGCGAAGGTGCCCGTGCTGGACCGGAACGAATATCCCCTTGCAACCGTGGACGAGCTATTAGCAGCCGGCTGGCCGAAGTCCATGGGCATCGAAGCGAGGGGCGTGCTGGCGGTGACGACGTACTTGGAAGCCCGTGACTTCGCCGACAATCAGCCTGCTAGCTATCAGAATCTTCGACAGCGGGAGTACCACCACATCTTCCCCGATGCGTTGCTGCAAGAGGCGGAGCTTCCCAGCTCCCTCGCGCTTAACTGCGCGCTGATTACCTGGAGAACGAACCGGGTGATTGGGCGTAAGGATCCACTGGACTATCTGAAAGAGCGTGTGGACTGGGCCGGAGAAGATACTGTGCGCCAGCGCATGAGAACGCACCTTATCGATTACGACCGGCTGGCTGAGGCCAAATACGGCGATCTTGGTGATGCCGTGGAGGTGGAAAAGCTGCGGGGGGATTTTGATGCGTTCCTTCGAGACCGGGCCGAACGCGTTGCCCGAGCAGTTGGAGATCTTGCGTGCGGCAGGCATCCCGATGTCCACGCGCTTTGGCAGGGAGCGGAAGTAGAGGAAGCCTGATTCGGGCCTGTGATCAAGAAGGAACGTAAAGAAGGCCACGCATCGCGAGAGCCGCTCTGGCCTGAGGGGCTGAGGGAACAGACAGTCATGGGATGGAAGAAGCAAGCGTATGGGCATTGAGGCATATATTCAGGAGAAGGTGTTTGCGGACCGGGTTCGTCAACATTCCGTGTTGGTGGTCTACGATCCACGGCGCCGGTACCGTAGCCTCTGCCGAAGTCTTCAGTCGGACCAATGCGAAGTGGTTGATGCCACAGAGAGCAGCATCCAGAGCCGTGAGGAGGCTATGCGGGCGCTCCGTTCGCTGGGGCGTGGGGAACTGAATGGTCTGGTCGTATACGTGCCGGCGGAGGCGCCCTTGGAGCCCGAGCAGAAACAGACCGATCCATTTTCTCCGTTTGCAGCTTGTGGCGCGTTGTTCCCCGATGGGGACGGCGACAGCTTCCAGACCTTGTGCCTGAAGGCCAAGCCCGAACATGCCGACGAGCTTCGGCGCCTTTTCGAGAACAATTCCGATCCGGAATTTTCGGTCATCGACGCGGTTGGGGGGGGCGTTGGCTGGCCGAACCTAAGGGCGTTGTTGAACGCTGAATCCAGCCGGGACATTCTGCTGGGCCTATTGACGCCGACCGAGGGCCAGCTCCAGGCCTTGAGGGCCAACGAGGCGTGGGTGAACGAGGCACGGGATTTGTTCAGCCGATCATTGGGGTTGAAGCTTCGCACCCGCGGAAAGACCTGGTCCCCAATCGCGGACGAGCTTTGGCGATTCGTGCTGTTCAGTGAGTTCGCTTTTGACCTGCCCGGGGAGTTGCCCGATGCCCTGGGCGACATTCCAAGAGCCGAGGAGGGTGCGCGCCCAATTGTCGAGGCGCTTTGTGATGCGCTCCGTAACGATCGCCGCCGCCAGGATCTGTACATCGAGAAGGCCGAGGAAATCGAGGGCGACCTGGATTTGCCAACCCATTGCCAAGGGTTCACTGATCTTGGGCTCCGCGACACCTTCCCGTTCGAGGAGCGGACGTTCCTAGCTCAGGCGATGACGGCCTACGAGCTAGGTGATCTGGTACGCGTTCGAGCCATTCTGAAACAGCATGAAAGTTCTGTGTGGATTGGCAAGGGGGAGAGCCGTGCCAAATGGTATTTGGTAGAGGCCGCCACGGCCCTTTCGCAGGACTGCGGGGATCTGGAAGGCCAGCTAGCCGGGCATGCGGCGAGCCTCGAATCACTGGTGCAGTTTTATGTAGGACGGCTGCGGGAGGTCGACCGGCTCCACCGCGAGTTCGAACACGCGGTGGCAGATTATGAGTGGCAGGATACAGCGGGCGAGATGATCGGCCTGATTCAAGGCGCCCGCAAGGGGTACGCCAAGTTGGCCGAAGCGGCTCAGCAGGTGTTTATGCGAGGCCTAGCGAAAACCGGATGGCCATTGCTCGGCATGTTGGCGAATTCACAGGTGTTCGATCGCTTGGTGGCGCCTGGGCTGAAACAAAACGGCCACAAGGTGGCGTACGTGATGGTGGACGCGCTGCGCTATGAGTTGGGCGTGGCGCTGGAGAAGCAACTAGCCGAGGATGGCGTGATCGAGTTACAAGCGGCGCTTGCGCAGCTACCGAGCGTGACCCCCGTGGGCATGGCTAGCCTGCTTCCAGGCGCGAGCGATCACTTGGAAGTTGAAAAGCATGAGGACGGACTGACCCCGAGGCTGGACGGCAAACCGGTCACGTCCGTCCCACAGCGCATGGAGGCGTTTCGGTGTCGCTATGGCCAGCGTTTCGCGGAGATGCGGCTTGAGGATTTTGTGCGCAACAAGGGTCCCGAAATTGGCGAGGAGACCGACCTTTTGGTGTTGCGGTCGGTCGAGATCGACAGTCACTTCGAGAATCATCCTGAAACGGCGCCTGTAGAGATCAAGAATGCACTGAAGCGGATCCGGATGGCGGTACACCGGCTGATCAAGCACAAGTTCAATGAGGTCGTCATCGTTACCGACCACGGCTTCTTCATGAATACACATGCGGGCGCTGGGGACAGGGCGTCCAAACCGCATGGGGACTGGCTGATTGTGCATGACCGCTGTGCCCTGGGTGATGGCTCTGCCGACGACCACCACCTGGTGATGGAGGCGGAACGGGTGGGAATGCGCGGCAATGCGGCGCGTTTTGCTGCCCCGCTGAGTATGGCGGCATACCGTTCGGGCTTGCAGTACTTTCACGGAGGCGCCTCGCTGCAGGAATGTGTTGTGCCGGTGATTCGGATGCAGCTTAGGCAGCAGGACCAGCCAAGCGTGAAGCGTGCCCAGGTGACGATCCGATATAAGAACGGTGCGACCCGGATCACCACCCGAGTGCCGGTGATCGATGTGACCGTGGATGCAGTGGATATGTTCTCGAGCGAAGGGAGCTACGAAATCTTGCTGGAGGCGCATGACAAGCGTGGCAATGTGGTGGGTGAAGCGCGAACCGGCGGCCCGGTGAATCCGGCTACAGGTACGCTAACCCTTCAGGCGGGGGAGTCGGTGAAGGTGACGCTCAAGATGCAGATGGAGTTTGAAGGCAAGTTTAAGGTGAAGGCATTGGACCCGAGGACGCACGCCGTATACAGCCAAATTGAACTTGAAAGCGACTATACGGTTTAAGCCATGGATGATCTCGATCAGCAGTTGATGTCCCTGTTCGATGGGAAGGTGGTGCGCAAGGACCTCCTTCATCGCATCAAGAAGGGCACGAACGTGCCTACCTTCGTGCTGGAGTTCTTGCTGGCCCGCTACTGCGCCAGCGACGAGCCGGAGGAGATCCAGGCGGGCATGGAAGCCGTTCTGGATACGCTCAACGACAACTATGTGCGCCCTAACGAAGCAAACGCCGCACAGTCGCGCGTTGCGACGAAGGGAAAGCACCGGTTTATAGACAAGGTGCACGTCAACTACGTCGAGAAGGATCGCCGCCATTGGGCGGCATTGGAGAATTTCGATTCCCGGCGCGTGGCCATCAGCGAAAAGTTCTATCGTGACAACGAACGCCTGCTTCAGGGAGGATTGTGGGCCGAGGTCACCATCGCGTACAACGATATCGAGGACGACGATTACGCCTTTTTTGTCGAAGAGCTGAGGCCCATCCAGCTTAGTCGCTTCGATTTCGACCGATACTGCGAGGGCCGGGATGCCTTTAGTCGTGACGACTGGCTGGGTGTAATTCTCCGCTCAGTGGGTCTGGAGCCAAGCAAGCTGTCGACGCGCGAGCAGTTCCACTTCGTTGCTCGCCTGGCGCCATTGATCGAACCGAACTTCAATTTTATTGAGCTTGGGCCACGTGGGACCGGAAAATCGTACTTCTACAGCGAATTCTCGCCCTACTCGACGCTAATTAGTGGTGGCCAAGCGACCAAGGCGACCCTATTTTACAACGTGCAACGCCGCAAAATCGGTTTGGTGGGATTTTGGGACACGGTAGCCTTTGATGAGGTCGGTGGGATCAAAATCAAGGACCCTGACACGATCCAGATCATGAAGGATTTCATGGCGAATGGTCGCTTTTCCCGCGGCGTAGAAGTGATTGCCGAAGCGTCTATGGCCTATGTTGGCAATCTTGATTTGTCTGTATCCCAGATCGTCAATTCCGAGGTGCATGATCTTTTCCAGCCATTGCCCAAAGAATTCGATCTTGCGATTCAGGATCGCTTTGCCTGCTATGTCCCGGGCTGGGAGATGCCGAAGAACAGTAGCGATTTCCTCACCAACAATTATGGATTCATCACCGACTACCTGGCAGAGGCTTTCCATTTTCAGTTCAAACAGACCAACCGGTATGAGGAGGTCTCTAGCCGGATTAGGCTCGGCGATGCCGTAGAGGGTCGGGACGAGAAAGGGATCAAGAAAACTGTCTGCGCGTTCCTGAAGATCCTACATCCAAACGGCAAACCCAGCGATGAAGAGTTTGAGGAGTACGTGGCTTACGCGGTGGAGGCCAGGCGGCGTATCAAAGAGCAGATGAACAAGCGAAAGACGGATGATGAGTTCTCGCGCATAAACCTTTCTTATTTCCGCGCGGAGGGCGAAGAGGTCGTGGTCTACTGTCCTGAGTCTAAAAATGCCCAGGCGACGCAAGATCCCAGTAGGCGGAATATAAACGAAGGTGGCAATGACATATCGGCTTCGCCACCTTCATCCACAACTGCGACTCGGCCGGATGTTAAAAATCAAGCTGCCGTCGGTGGGCCAGATCTGGTGGCGCATGGTGAGCCAGAGGAACAACATTTTACCATTCATTACGGTGATACAGGTTATAGCTACGAGATGCTGCTCTCGCCATACCTTGCCGGAGCAAAGAGGGTAGAAGTAGAAGACCCATACATCCGGGCTACCCATCAGGTGCATAATTTTGTGCGTTTCTGTGAAGCAGTTATTAAGGTTCCTACGATTCGGAAGGTCGTACTGACCACAAGTTATGATAAGGAAACCGACTTGAAGATTTTGAATGATCGTTTTGAGGAGCTCAAACAAAGCCTTCTTGAACAGGATATTGAGTTGGCAATTCTGATCAATGAGAATCTTCATGACCGCGAGATTAAGATAGACAACGGTTGGGTGGTTAAAATTGGGCGGGGGCTGGATTTTTACCAAAAACCGGATCTTTGGTTCGGAGTGGGAGCACACGACTTGGCGATGCGGCGGTGCCTCGAGACAAAGGTCGACATCTTTAAACCGTAGAGGTGGCGACAAAAAACGTCGTTATTGAAGATGAGGAACTGAGTGGGTGGTACCCGAAGTGCTGTCTTTGCGGAATCGTCCGTTGGCGTGCGTAGATGACAATGGAAAGAGATTTTGGGGTAGCAGGTAGCCGTCGGATGTTCGCTTTCCGGGCGCACGAATGTTGAGTAAGGTCGAAGAAGGTGTCTGTCGGCCGAAGGGTATCGGGAGCGGGCCCTGAGGCTGGTGGATAGCGCCCTTTGGGTGCGTCCAAGGCTGATAAGGGGAAGGTTTCCCCAGCTCAGGGCACGCTGTGATGATTGAGCGTCGGCGGGATCCAGACCGGGCGCCGGCCTCCGAGCTTGGTCCAGTAGTAGCCGGGGTTTGAGGTGAGATGCGTCTTGAGCCCGCTGTTCTGGGCGCTTGTCCCATCCAGGCCGCGAATGACTCCTGCCAGGGGCATGTTGTAGGTGTCGCCGCTTTGGTATGCCTTGATCGTGCCCCAGAGAACCCCGGTAGCATTCTGATTGGTTTGCTTCAGCCGGGTCAGCGGACCACTAAGAGCCAATTCCAACAGGTGGTCGTGGTCGTGGTGGCGACAGGGATAACGATGGCCGGCGGGTCCGCGCAGCAGAACCTTCCCGGCATCGTGAAGCAGGGCGACCACCACAGCGGCTTCGGCGAACAACTCTGGGGTGTTCGGGAGCTCGCGCGTGGCCGCCTTAAGCGCCTCTGCGACTTCCAGGCTGTGAGAGAGCAGGCCACCGGCATCCGTGTGGTGACAGCTTTTGGATGCCGGGAGCGTCACGAAGAGTCGGGTGAAGGACTGGTCACAAAAGACGTTCTCGAGAAATGCGCGATAGGCGGGCGTGCGCAAGGCGCTGGCCAAGTCGACAAGCCGTTCCAGGTCTTCGACATTGGGGGCGACGTGGCCAGGAAGCAGTTCGATTGAGGACCTCGGATTATCGGTTTCCCGAGTGGGACGGAGGACCGCCTGGGCTTGCCCGTGGCGGTCGCGTCGCAATTCGATACCGCAGTCCAGCGTTGATCGCGGGCCCGGGAGAATTCCTTGCCAGTCCGTCTTCGGCGCGAAGGCGCGAACGCTGCCCGTGTAATCCCAAAGATCCACGAGGTAGTACGCCACGCCATTCCGCCCGGACCTCGGTTTGCCGATCTCTGCACCGAAGGTCCCAGTGACGGGAACGTCGATCTCGGACTCCGGGTTTGCCAGCAGGCTCTTTACGTCTGCGACGGTCTTACACATGGCCGGTCGCCTCCTGAGCTTTGAGCGCTTCCTCGAGGCGGGATGCGAGCCAGTTGATCACTGCGCCGTCCAATGCCATGGGGGTGTAAGGCAGTTCCCTGGCGATCCATGCGGCGACCGTTTCAAGGATGGTCTCGCTGGGATCGGTACCAAGCGCTTGGGCGAGGTCGAGCCGGTGCTCGAGTTGATATGCACGAATGAGCGCCCATGCCATCTGTTGTGGCGCATCGGTTTGCATCAGGTGGTTGCCGACGCGAGTCGTCTTCGGGGACTCACTCATCATCGGAGACCTCCTCGGTGACCGGATCGGGAGTGGTCTGAGGAAATTGCATGCGCGAGCGCAGCAGTCGCTCCATGGCGGAGCCATCCTGGCGGGTGAGGTTCGGGACATACCTCGAGTACACGGTGAACAGCATCTTGGTGTTGGAGTGCCCCATCTGACGGGCAATCCACTCCGGACTCTCACCAGCGGCAAGCCACAGCGTCGCGGCCGTGTGGCGCGTCTGATAGGGGTTGCGGCGTTTGAGCTGGGCCTTCTTGAGCGTCGGGTACCACACGCGGTGATTGACGTTGTGGTACGAGAGCGGATAGCCGAAGCGACTGGAGAACACGTAATCACTCCGACAGGAGACAGGCCGTTCGCGCATCTCTTCTCGGGCCTGCAAGAGCGCTTGATAGACCATCTCGGACATCTGGATGGTGCGCATCGACCCGTCGGTCTTCGTCGTGGTGTCTTCACCGTTGACGCGGGCGGAATAGACGAGGATCTCCCGTCGGTCGAAGTCCACGTACTGCCACTTCAGACCGTCCACCTCGGATGTCCGCATACCTGTAAAGAACCGGACGATGAAGTACGGCCGCCACTTGGGGTCGACGGTATCGAGAAACTTCTGGACCTCCTCCAGCGAGAAAGGGTCGACCTGCGTCCGGGGGACACGCAGCGGCTTGATACCCTGATAGGGCGTGATAAAGTCGAATCGGTCAGCGGCTTCCACCAGGATCTGCCGGAGCACATTCATGATTTGATTGATCCGGGACGCGGACAGCGTTTTTCCAGTGTCGCGGCATACTTTGGCGAGTTCGGCGCGGTACTGGAGGATCTCGGATTTCTGGATGTCGCTGACTTTCTTTTCCCCGAACTGCGGGGCCAGTTGCTTATCGAAGATGTCCCGCAGCTTCGTCCGGTAGGACGGCTTCCAGGTGGGCTCGTTCTCAGCAAACCAGGTCTCCCCAAACTCCTGGAACGTAGGGCCTGCGTTTGCGCCTTCTGTGGCTTGTAGCACAGACGTGGGTTGAGAGAACCGTGCCGCGCGAGGGCTGTTGGGAAACGTTTTGGCGTAATCGAAGGTACCCAGGACGATCTCGGCCTGGATCTTCTCCATAGCGCGTTCCAAGCGTTTGCGATTGGCGGGGGTGTCGTCGAGCCTGGTGTATTCCCTGCAACGGACGTTCTGGTAACGAAAATCCATGAAGAGTTTTCCGTTGTGGTGCCGGCGGATGTTAGGCATAGCAGCGGCCCCCCTTTGACATCGGGATACCCGCGTCGATGGTGGATGCTATGGGATGGTCTCGGAGAAGTTCTTGCTCGACGCGCTCCCAGATAACCAGGTACTTGCGCCGGTCGAACGCGCGGATGAAGTGGACGCCCTCGATGAGGTCCCGCTTCATGACGATGTTTCGGAAGTACCGCGTCGAGAAGTGCAGTCGCGCCGCAGCTTGTTCGGGGGTAAGGTAGGTGTTCTGATTCACGATAGCCTCCTTTGCGTAACAAACGTTAACCCTACGCAACAAATATTACGATTAACGTTTGTTCCTGTCAAGAACAAACCGATCCCCACAGGCACATTTATGATTCGATTTCTCTTGAAAGAGCGGATGGCCGACAAGTCTTTCGCGGAAGGTCGCCGTATCACCTTTGACGAGGTGTCACGCGAAACGGGCGTCAACCGGACGACGCTATCGAAGATCGCGAATCAGAAGGGGTACAACACAACAACCGATAACCTTGATGCGCTTTGCGCTTACTTCGGGTGCTCCGTCTGCGAGCTCGCCGAACGTGTCGAGGAGCCTCAGTAAAGCTGGGCCCACGAATGGGTGGTGCTCACTTTTCGAGCGACGAGGGATGGCCCGCCAAAGGCCCTTGGGCTAGCGGTGGGCTCCACGTGGGCCCCAGATGGGCTCAAGTGTTTTTGTCGGCATTGGCCTCGGTGCCGTGCGTATTCGAGGAACCCGTCGCTGCGGGATCGAAACGTGATCGCTCGAGGGGAGATAAGGCCTCGAAAGTCCGAAGCTTACGGGAGGCTTTGACAGGGGGCGGGGAGTCGGTAGAATACGCGGCTCGAAGACGACAGGCGCGTAGCTCAGCTGGTTAGAGCACTACCTTGACATGGTAGGGGTCGTTGGTTCGAGTCCAATCGCGCCTACCAATTTGTTGAAAAAAGCGAGTCAGGGTCCGCCCGGCTCGCTTTTTTTATGCCTGGGCGGTCGGTATCGACAGGGCGCGTACGCGGCGTCAGGCTGGCACCGGGCGTGCTATTCGATAAAGGGGGCATCGCGTCGGGCGATTGCTTGTGCATGCGTGATTCGTATCGGTTTTCCTGGCTTCTGGGAGTGCTGTTTCTGGCACTCGCGGCGGGTTGTGCGCCGTTGCAGCCGGCGCCGGAACGCGGATGGCAAGCGCTGGAGCCCCCCGCCTCAGAAGGACCGCTGGCGGAGTGGCTGGAAGGATTCGCGCCGGCCCGTGATCACGGCAAGACGGGATTCCGGCTGCTGGACGAGGGGGCCGAGGCCTTCCGCTGGCGGGTGATGAGCGTGCGCATGGCGCGCGAACGAATCCAGGTGCAGGCCTATATCTGGCGCGACGATGCTGCCGGACGGGTGTTGATGGGCGAATTGCTCGGGGCGGCCGATCGTGGCGTTCGGGTCTCGTTGCTCCTGGATGACGTCGACGTGCGCGGGCGTGACGCGACGCTGGCCGCGATTGCGCAGCATCCGAATGTTGAGGTTCGGATCTTCAATCCGTTTCGTACGCGCGAGGGCCTGCTGCGGGCCAGTGCCGAGTTCTTTTTTCGCGGTAGCGACCTGAACCATCGGATGCACAACAAGGCCTGGGTGGTGGACGGGCGCCTGGCGATTACGGGCGGGCGTAATGTCGGGGACGAGTACTTCGAGGTGAGCCCCGATTACAATTTTGCGGATCTGGATCTGGTGGTGGTGGGGCCGCTGGTCCGGGAGATCGACCGGTCGTTCGTGGAATTCTGGAACAGTCCGGGCGCGATCGGGGTCGAGCGCGTTGCGCGAAAGGACGGTTCGCCGGAGCGCCTGGCAATGCAGCAGGGGTCCTTGCGGGCCTGGCTGGCGCAGAATCACACCCATCCCCTGATGCAGATGGAACCCCTGAATGGGCAACCGGTGCCGCAGCCGATTGCCGATCCGGCGGCATATGTGTGGACGACGCAAGCCGAGTTCGTGGTCGATGACGAGGCCAAGGCGCGTGCACGAGGCGATGGCTCGCGCGTTGCGGACGCCCTGGGTGAGCGGCTGCTGGGGGTGGAGCAGGAACTGCTGATCGTCTCGCCGTATTTTGTTCCGGGGCGTGACGGGACCGCCCAGCTGTCGCGGATGAGCGAGTCGGGGGTGCGTGTACAGGTGCTGACGAACTCGCTGGCGGCCAACGATGTGGCCTTTACCCATGCCGGCTATGCGCGACGGCGACATGCGTTGCTGGATGCACGCGTCGAGCTGTTCGAGCTGCGTCCGACCGGGCCGCCGCGCTGGGCGCGCCTGGAGCGCGATCGCGGCATCGAGGCCTCCCAGGCCAGCCTGCATTCCAAGCTGCTGGTTTTCGACCGCGAGGAGGCCTTTGTCGGCTCGTTCAACCTGGACCCGCGCTCGGCGCATACCAACAGCGAGTCCGGAGTGTTCCTGTCCGAGCCGGTTTTGGTGGAGCAGCTGGCCGCGCTGCATCAACGGGGGATTCGACCGCAGGTGGCCTACCGGGTGGAGCGGGATGCATCCGGTGGTCTGGTATGGCGGGACGGTTCCGGAAATGCCTACCGTCAGGAGCCCAAGGCGGGTCTGTGGCGTCGGTTTGTGTCCGGGATGACCCGGATCCTTCCCGTCGAGCCGTTATTGTAGGCGGACCGCCCCGGCGAGACCGCACAACATAAAGGGAGAGCGAGACATCATGGATTGTGGACAGTGTGGCAAGCAGAACCCGCCAGAGGCGCGGTTTTGTATTCAGTGTGGTGCGCCACTGGCGGCCGGAGTCGGTAGTGACGACGGCCCGCCCGAGGCGCGCGCGGCCTACGGTGGCTTCTGGGTGCGCGTGGGGGCCTATCTGCTGGATGCGGTGATTATCGGGGTCCCGCAGATCGTGGCGCAGGCGCTGATCAGCCCGGAGACCCTGGCCGCGCGCGGGCCGGATGACCCTGTGCCGCCGGGGGAGGCGGCCTGGTTTCTGGTGAATGTCGTGGTGGCCTGGTTGTACTGGGCCGGCATGCACAGCTCCCAATACCAGGCGACGCTGGGCAAGATGGTGTTCGGGCTGCGGGTGGTGGACTTCCAGGGCGAGCGGATCTCGTTCCTGCGTGCGACCGGGCGGCATTTCGCGACCATCCTGTCCGGGCTGATCCTGATGATCGGCTACATCATGGTGGCCTTTACCAAGCGTCGGCAGGCCTTGCATGACCTGATCGCGCAGACCCTGGTGGTGCGCAAGGAGTGGGTGCGCTGATTGTGCCGGGGACGACGCCCGACTCCCGGTTCGAGCCGCAGCGCGCGCCATGAGTGAGGCGGCGAAGCATTTCGATGTGGTCGTGATCGGGGGCGGGGCAGCCGGGCTGATGTGTGCCCTGACGGCGGGCGACCGCGGGCGCCGGGTGCTGGTACTGGACCACGCCAACCGGGTCGGGAAGAAGATCCTGATGTCGGGCGGCGGCCGCTGCAACTTCACCAACATGTACTGCGAGCCGGAGAATTTCATCTCCGCGAACCCGCATTTCGTGAAGTCCGCGCTCAGCCGCTACAGCCAGTGGGACTTTATCGGCCTGGTGGAAAAGCACGGCATTCCGTACCACGAGAAGAAGCTGGGCCAGCTATTCTGCGACCATTCGTCGAAGGACATCGTGCAGATGCTGCTGGACGAGTGCGCGGCGGCCGGTGTCACGGTGCGCACCGACACGCCGGTGACGGATGTGGAAACGGGCACGCCGCACCGCCTGAAGGCCGGTGCGGAGGCCATTGCCTGCGAGTCGCTGGTGATCGCCACGGGCGGCTATTCCATCCCGCGCATGGGGGCCACCGGATTCGGGCTGGACCTTGCGCGTTCGCTGGGGCTGCCGGTGCAGCCAACCCGTCCGGCCCTGGTGCCGTTCACCCTGAGCGGGCGGCCCCTGGAGGAGCTGGAGGGGCTTTCGGGTGTGGCGCTGGATACGGTGACGACGGCCGGGGGCATGGGGTTTCGGGAGAATCTGCTGTTTACGCATCGGGGGCTGAGCGGGCCGGCGGTGTTGCAGGCGTCGTCCTACTGGGAGGAGGGGCAAGCGGTGGCGATCGACCTGTTCCCGGGCATGGATCTGGCGGCGCATTTGCGCGAACTGCGCGAACAGCGACCGAAGCTGGAGCTCAAGAGTGTGTTGGGCGAGCAGCTGACGCGCCGGGTTGCGCAGCGCTGGTGCGAGCTGTGGGTGGAGAACCGGGCGCTGGAGCACTTGAGCAACGCGGATATCGAGCAGGTAGTGGCCGCTTGTCAGCCATGGACGGTGTGGCCCGCAGGGACCGAGGGTTATCGTACGGCGGAGGTCACCCTGGGCGGGGTGGATACCGCTGCGCTGTCATCCAAGACGATGGAGTGCCGGACGATCCCGGGCCTTTACTTCATTGGCGAGGTGGTGGATGTAACCGGGCACCTGGGTGGCCACAACTTCCAGTGGGCTTGGGCCTCCGGACACGCCGCGGGCGAGTACGCCTGAGCGGTTTTCGTGCGCCGTGCACACGGCCTTTCGTGCTGTTCCGGAAACTGTGGTGGGGTTTTCCCTGTCGGGTTGGAAGAACCCGCGGAGGGTGACTACTCTTCGAAGGCAGTCCCACGCAGAAACCCAAGGAGCAGGCATGAAGATCGATCAGTTGGTAGAGACGGCCGAAGCGATGGTGGCCCCCGGCAAGGGCATCATCGCCATTGATGAATCGACGGGGACGATTGCCAAGCGCCTGGGCGCGGTCGGTGTCGAGAATACCGAGGAGAACCGCCGCACGTACCGCGAGCTGTTGCTGACGACGCCGAAGCTGAAGGAGTACATCTCGGGCGCGATCCTGTATGACGAGACGCTTCGCCAGTCCACCCGTGACGGCAAGCCGTTCGTGGACGTGATGAACGAGGCCGGCATCCTGCCCGGCATCAAGGTCGATACCGGCGCGAAGGATCTGGCCGGCTTTCCCGGGGAGAAGGTGACCGAGGGCCTGGACGGACTGCGCGAGCGGCTCGAGGAGTACGCGCGGATGGGGGCCCGGTTCGCCAAATGGCGCGCGGTCATCACCATTGGCGAGACCATGCCCACGGATACCTGCATCGAGTCGAATGCGCATGCCCTGGCACGGTATGCCGCACTGTGCCAGGAGCACGGGATCGTGCCGATCGTGGAGCCCGAGGTCCTGATGGATGGCGACCATGACATCGAGACCTGTTACGGCGTGACCGAGGCGACCCAACGGGCCGTGTTCCGGGCGCTGTACGAGCATCACGTGCTGCTCGAGGGCACCATCCTCAAGGCCAGCATGGTGCTGCCGGGCAAGGACTGCCCCGAGCAGGCCAGTGTCGAGGACGTCGCCCATGCGACCCTGCGCTGCCTGGAATCCGCCGTGCCGGCGATCCTGCCAGGGGTGGTGTTCCTCTCGGGCGGGCAGAGCGACGCCGATGCCACCAACCACCTGGACGCCATGAACCAGATCGGTGGGACACCGTGGCCGCTGTCCTTCTCCTATGGCCGTGGCATGCAGCAGGCCGCGATGGAGCTTTGGGGCAAGGATCCCGCCGCCAATTTCGAGAAGGCCCAGCAGACGGTGTTCGAGCGCGCCCGGGACAACGGGCTGGCGGCCCAGGGAAAGTACGGGGCCTGAGGTCGCCGCCTGCCAGCCGCGGTGCGCAAGCGCAGCAAACGGATCGCCGTATACATTGATCTGGATCAAGAAAGACCGTCGGAAGGCTGACTAGCCTGAGATCGTCGGATCCGATCCTCGGCCCAGCAAGGGATGCACGATCCCCCAGCGTGCGCTGCGGGCCGATTGCTTCCGACGGTGTATGTCGCGTCTTGGCCTGCTATCTCCGGATAGCAGGCTTTTTTGTGTCTGCACCGGTGCGAAATGTGACGGGCGTGGCAAAAAGATGGAAATTCGCCAACACTCAGGAAATGGCGTGTTTTCCTCCCGATCTCCATCAAACAGCGCGAAAATACGCTTTTGTTGTGCGCATTCCCCCGCCCGGTTCGGGGAACATTCGCGGTGGCCGTGCGTCGGGAGCTTGGTAAGGGGTGCGATTGGCGTCCCGGATAAAACCAAGCCACCAAGGAGATCCATATGAGTCTCACGCGCAGAGAGTTTCTCGAAGCCATGGTCGCGGCCAGTGCCGCCGGCTTCTCGATGAATGCCTGGGCAGGCGAGAAGGGGTCCTGGAAGCCGGCCGATGCGAACATGTACGACCTGCCGAAATTCGGCAACGTGTCGCTGCTGCACTACACCGACTGCCACGCGCAGCTGAAACCGGTGCACTTCCGCGAGCCGGACGTGAACATCGGCGTGGGCGATATGCAGGGCAAGCCGCCAGTGCTGGCCGGCAAGGAAATGCTGGAATATTTCGATATCCAGCCGGGCACGCCGCTGGCGCATGCTGTCACCCATATGGACTTCAAGTATGCGGCCGAGAAATACGGTCGTCTGGGTGGGTTCTCCCATCTGTCCACGCTGATCCAGAAGCTGCGCGCGGATCGCCCGAATTCCCTGCTGCTGGATGGTGGCGATACCTGGCAGGGCTCCGCCACGTCGCTGTGGACGAACGGGCAGGACATGGTCGATGCGCAGAAACTGCTGGGCGTGGACATCATGGTCGGCCACTGGGAGTTCACCTTCGGCGACGAGCGGGTGATGGAGATCATCGAAAACGACTTCAAACCCAACAACATCGAGTTCCTGGCGCAGAACATCGAGGATCGCGACTGGGGCGACCCGGTGTTCGAGCCCTATACCATCCGCGAGATGAATGGCGTGCCGGTCGCCGTGATCGGCCAGGCGTTTCCCTATACATCCGTGGCCAACCCCGACTACATGTTCCCGGACTGGAGCTTCGGCATCCGCGACGAGAACATGCAGCGCATGATCGACGAGTGCCGCGAGAAGGGCGCCAAGGTGGTGGCGATCCTGTCGCACAACGGGATGGTCACCGACATGGAGATGGCCCGTCGCCTGCGCGATGTGGACATCATCATGGGCGGGCACACGCATGACGCGGTGCCGGGCGCGATGGAGATCGAGAATGCCGGCGGCGAGACCACGCTGGTCACCAATGCCGGTTCCAATGGCAAGTTCCTTGGCGTGATGGATCTCGACGTGACCGACAGCGGCATCCGCGACTACAAGTTCACGCTGCTGCCGGTGTTCTCCAACCTGATCGAGGCGGATGCCGAGATGGAGGAGCACATCCGCTCGGTGCGCGAGCCCTATGAGGACAAACTGAATGAAGAACTGGCCGTAACCGACGGTGTTCTTTACCGCCGCGGCAACTTCAACGGTACCTTCGACGAGGTCATCATGGATGCGATGATCAAGGAAATGGATGCCGAGGTGGCCCTGTCGCCCGGCTTCCGCTGGGGCATTAGCGTCCTGCCGGGTTCGCCCATCACCTTCGAGGAGTTGATGACGCAGACCGCGACCACCTACTCGGAGACGCAGCGCAACGAGATGACCGGTGCCCAACTGAAGAATGCCCTGGAGGACGTGGCCAACTCGATCTTCAATGCCAATCCCTACCATCACCGCGGCGGGGACATGGTGCGGACCTCCGGCATCGAATACACCATCGATCCGCACGAATCGATGGGTAGCCGTATCAGCGACATGCACATCAACGGTGAGCCGCTGGACCCGGACAAGAACTACGTGGTCGCCGGCTGGGCCAATGTCCACGAGCCGCTGGATACCGATCCGGTATGGGATGTGGTCGCCGGGTATCTGCGCGATCGCGACACCATCAGCCCCGGCAAGCCCTACCTGCCGAAGCTGAAGAACGTCGCGGGTGATCCTGGCCTGGATCGCTGATCGGCGTTTGGCTTGGCCCGCGCAAGCGGTCCGGGTAGTCTCGCAGCCGCCGTGCACCATTGGGGTGTGCGGCGGCTTTTTTGTGTGTGGGAGAGGGGTTCTGGGATGGGAACGAGCGGATCAGGCTTTTCCGGCCTGCTGCTGTATTGTCGCGCGGGCTTCGAGGCGGACCTGACGGCCGAGCTGACCGACCGCGCAGCGCGCGCGGGGCTGGGTGGTTTTGCGCGGGTGCAGCCCGGCAGCGGGTACGTCCATTTCGAGCCGGCCGGCTGCACGGTGGAGGCGCTGGCGCGCGCATTACCGTTCGAGGAATTGATCTTTGCGCGGCAGGTGTTTCCGGCGTTGCCCGCACTCGAGGGCCTGGATCGCGCGGATCGGCTGACGCCCATCATCGAACAGGCGTTTGCAGCCGGATGCCCGGTGGATTCCATCTGGCACGAGATGCCCGATACCAACGAGGGCAAGGGCCTGCGCCGGTTGATCAAGGCCGTGGAACGCCCGCTGGCCTCCGTCCTGCGCAAACGCGGGGTACTGCGGGCGCAGGCAGGCGGGCTGCGCCTGCATGTGTTCTGGCACTCCGGCGACTGCGTGCAACTGGGCCTTAGCCGGCCCGGCGAGCGCAGCGAGTGGCCGGGCGGGATCCTGCACCTGCGCTCGCCGCGCGAAGCACCCAGCCGGTCGACCCTGAAGTTGGAGGAGGCCTGGCACACCTTCATCCCGCGGGATGCCTGGGACGCGCGCCTGGCGCAGGGCATGCAGGCCGTGGACCTGGGGGCAGCCCCGGGCGGCTGGACCTGGCAGTTGGTGCGGCGCGGCATGTACGTGCATGCCGTAGATAACGGGCCGATGGATGCCCCGTTGATGGCAACCACCCAGGTGGAGCACCACCGCGAGGACGCCTTCTCCTGGGTGCCACCGAAATCGGTCACCTGGCTGGTCTGCGACATCGTGGACAAGCCCTCGCGGGTGGCCGCACGCATGGCGGACTGGCTGGAGGCCGGCTGGTGCCGCGAGGCCATCTTCAATCTCAAGCTGCCGATGAAACAGCGCTGGCAGACCGTATACGACTGCCTCGACCACATCGAGGAGCGCCTTCTGGACGCCCGGATCGCCCACCAGATGCGGGCGCGCCAGCTCTACCACGACCGCGAGGAGATCACCGTGCATGTCGAGCGGGGCTGAGTTGGATGTACTCGCCCTGACGCGGCCGTTTTGCGTCCGAAATTGCACGGATAAGCGTCCCACTGGGCGGTTTTTGTGGGCATAAAAGACGTGGAGTCAGGTGGTTACCGTGGTCCGACCCTGGCGGTCACCCGTCGGGCCGGGCGGTGGCCATGTACCATATGCCAGGACCGCAGGAGAGGGTTGCGGTCGGGCCCCCTGCACCTGGACTGAAGAGGCCTGCTAATGACTCCCGCCACCGAAGACGCCCCTGATCCGCAACGGGAGACTTCAGTTCTGGCCAGTGACGGTTCCGCCACGATCGAAGAGTTGTTGCTTGGCCTGCAGGCGCAGCTCGCCGAATCCGACTCCCAAGCCGCTGTCTGCGACTTCCTGGAAGGGCTGGACGAACAGGCCATCGCCTTGTTGCTGGAATCGTTTCCATTCCGCGAGCGGGAACGCATCTGGTCCTGCATACCTCAAGACCAGCGCGGGGAGGTATTGGCCGAAGTCGGCGTGGATGCCCGCGAGCATTTGATGGCGGACATGCAGGTCGAGGAGGTCACGGCCTTGGCGCAGGATCTTCCACCGGAAACGGTGGCGGAGCTCCTGGACACGATCGACGATCCGATCCGCGAGTCCGTGATCGAAACGCTGGCCGCGGGAGTGCGACACCATGTCACGACGCTTCATGGCTACGATGACGATGCGGTCGGGCGTTACATGGATCCCGAAACCACCAATGTGAAACCGGATGTAACACTCGAGGCCGTTCAACGGTTTGTACGCATTAGTCACTCGCTGGACAGCGAGTCGCAGGAATTGCTGGTCACGGACAAGGATGCCCGCCTCGTTGGCTCGCTACGTCTGGTCGACCTCGTGCGCAACCATCAAAAAAGGACGGTTGCCGATTTCATGTACATGCCGACGTGCCTGCTCGACACCATGGATATCCGCAAGGCGGCAACCATCCTGCGTGCCCGGGAACTTCCGTTTGCGCCCGTGGTAGACGCCGAAGGCGTCCTCGTGGGTCAGCTGAACATGAGCCACATCATGGAGATCGTGCGCGAGGATGCGGACGCGACCCTGCTCGGGATGGCCGGGGTCAAGGAAGAAGGCGAGCTGTTCGCACCGATCCGGTTCAGTATTCGCAGTCGGGGTATTTGGCTCGGCATCAATCTGGCAACGGCCTTTCTGGCCGCCTACGTTATTGGCCAGTTCGAGGCCGTGCTCTCGCAGGTCGTCGCCCTGGCGGTACTCATGCCCGTTGTGGCCAGCATGGGGGGTATTGCCGGGAGCCAGACCCTGACTGTGGTCATCCGTGGCCTGGCCATGGGTCAAATCGCCGGTACGAATCGCTGGTGGCTCTTGAATAAGGAGCTGTGGGTCGGCCTGGCCAACGGGATTATCTGGGCATTGGTTGTCGGCCTGGTGGCCCATTTGTGGTTCCAGGACCTGGCGATCAGCTTCATCATCACGCTGGCGATCATCATCAACATGACGGTGGCCAACGTGGCCGGGATCACCATACCGCTGACCTTGAAACGCCTCGGCATGGACCCCGCACTTTCCGGAGCGGTCATCCTGACGACCGTCACCGACGTGGTCGGATTCCTGTCATTCCTGGGGCTGGCGACGCTGCTGATTCTGGTCTGAGTTTCGTGTTTCAAGCCTTTCCGGGCCTCGCGGCATTCGCCGATCCGGGTGCGCGTTGATGAGGTCCGGAGGGAGATGATTACGTTGCATGTCGAGCGGGGCTGACTCGGCTTCTATTCGCCCTGGACCGTAATCGTGAGCTTGCGCGTGTGGGCGGCGTAGCGGTGCTCCCAGAGGAAGAGGCCCTGCCAGGTGCCGAGGATCAGGCGGCCCTGGCCGACCGGCACGGTCAGGTCGTTGTGCGTGAGCATGGCGCGGGCGTGGGCGGCCATGTCGTCGTCGCCTTCCATGTCGTGGCGGTAGGCGGGGTCGCCGTCCGGGGCCATGCGTGCGATCAGGGTCTCCAGGTCGTGGCGGACGTCGGGATCGGCGTTCTCGGTGACCAGCAGGGAGGCGCTGGTGTGATGCTGGAAGACGTGACAGGTGCCGGTGGTAATGCCGGAGGCGCGCACAATGTGCTCGACCGCCTGAGTAATGTTCAGGGTGCCGCGTCCGCGGGTCTGCTGGGTCAGGGTGTCCTGGTAGACGGCCATGCGTATTCCTCGAATACAAACAAAAAAGCGCCCGTAGGCGCTTGATTGGTCGATCTAAATTGGTGGAGGCGGCGGGAATCGAACCCGCGTCCGCAGGACCTCCGCCTTCGGCTCTACATGCTTATTCTGTCTTTTAGTTTAACCAGCGACCACCCGACAGTCAGGGCATGTAGCTGGCGATCCCGGTTGAGTTTTAATGGGTCCACGCCGGGCGCGCTTCACCACGATCTTATGAGAGTCGACGCCCGATACTGGACGCATAAGCACGGCTCCAGTCGGACGGCATCTACCGGTTTTTAAGCGGCGAGTGCGTAGTTGTCGTCGTTGGCAACTATTTTTTTGCAGTGGTTTTAACGAGGTCCACTACAGCCTCGGCATGCACCTCAGGTTTCGCGACCCGCGTCGAAGCCATGTCGCCCCCAAGTACTACATGGACAGGGTAACGCATCGGGAGTTCCCCAACCAGCGCAATTGCTGTCACGTACCGGTCCCGCGCGGCAGGCGCCTCCGGTACAATGCGCGGCTTTCGGTACGTCCGGTTTCGAGGAAGCGTAATGCGGGTTGTGGAAGGGGGCGCGGCGGTCTCGCCGTTTCGGCTGCGGGCTCTGGAGGCAGGGCTGCGGGCAAGCGTACCGGGTGCCGGCCCGCTGGCGGCACGGTTCATCTATTTCGTGGCGACTCGCCGTCGGCTGAGTCCGGACGAGGAGGCAGTGCTGGCGCGCCTGCTGCGCGAGGGCGATGCCTGGGAGGCCCCCGAGTTTGCGGTGCAACGCGAACTGGTGGTGATCCCGCGCTTTGGCACGATCAGCCCGTGGTCGTCCAAGGCCACCGAGATTGCCCACCATGCCGGGCTGGAGGACGCGGTCGAGCGCATCGAGCGCGGCATCCACTGGCAGATCGGGGGCGAAGCAGCGGCGAGGGCCGATTTGGAGGCGCTGGCCGACCTGCTCCATGATCGCATGACCGACGCGGTGATCGAGGATCCGGCGGCCGCGGCCCAACTCTTTCACCACGAGACGCCACGGTCGCTGGGGCGTGTGGAGCTCGGCGAGGATGCCCGCGCGGCGCTGGAGCGCGCGAATGGCGAGCTGGGCCTGGCGCTGTCCCCGGACGAGATCGATTACCTGGCCGATGGGTTCTCCGCGCTGGGGCGCGCGCCGACCGATGCCGAACTGATGATGTTCGCGCAGGCCAACTCGGAACACTGCCGGCACAAGATCTTCAATGCCGCCTGGGTGCTGGACGGCGAGGCCGACGAGCGCACGCTGTTCGGGATGATTCGCCAGACCCATGCGCGCCATCCCGAGGGCGTGCTGTCCGCCTATAGTGATAACGCATCGGTCATCGCCGGGCATGAAGGGACGCGCCTGATGCCGGATGCAATTACCGGCGAGTATCGTCGCGAGGCGCTGGATCTGGCGATCCTGATGAAGGTCGAGACGCATAACCATCCGACCGCGATCTCCCCGTTTCCCGGGGCTGCCACCGGCTCCGGTGGCGAGATCCGCGACGAGGGCGCGACGGGACAGGGGTCCAAGCCCAAGGCAGGGCTGACCGGGTTCTCCGTGTCCAACCTGCGCATTCCCGGCTTCGAACAGCCCTGGGAGCGGGATTTTGGCCGCCCTGGCCGGATCGAGAGCGCGCGCCAGATCATGCTGGATGGCCCGATCGGCGCGGCTGCCTTTAATAACGAGTTCGGGCGGCCGGCGCTGGCTGGCTACTTCCGTACCCTGGAGATGGCACTGCCGGATGCCGCGGGCGGCGAGACCCTGTACGGCTATCACAAGCCGATCATGCTGGCCGGTGGGGTCGGGTCGATCCGGGGCGAGCACGTGCACAAGCAGGATGTGCCGGCCGGTACCCCGATCGTCGTCCTGGGTGGCCCGGCGATGCTGATCGGTCTGGGCGGCGGGGCGGCCTCGTCCATGGCGAGCGGGGCGAGTTCGGAGCAGCTGGACTTCGCCTCGGTGCAGCGTGGCAACCCCGAGATGGAGCGGCGCTGCCAGGAAGTGATCGACCGGTGCACGGCCCTGGGGGCCGGCAACCCCATCCTGTCGATCCACGATGTGGGCGCGGGCGGGTTGTCCAACGCCATTCCGGAGATCCTGGACGACGCCGGGCGCGGTGGGGTGATCCAGTTGCGCGACCTGCCGACGGCCGAGCCGGGTCTGTCGCCGATGGAGCTGTGGTGCAACGAGGCACAGGAACGCTACGTGCTGGCGATTGCCCGCGAACATCTGGAGACCTTCCGTACCCTGGCGGCGCGTGAGCGCGCCCCGTTCGCGGTGGTGGGCGAGGCCACGGACGAGGGGCACCTGAAGGTCGAGGACGACCTGTTCCACGAGCCGCCGGTGGATATGCCCATGGGCATGTTGCTGGGCAAGATGCCGTTGATGACCCGCGAGGACCGCCGCCGGGCGCCGCCGGTGACGGACTTCGATCCCGAGGCCTGTCCGTTGGCGGAGGCACTGGAGCGCGTGCTGCACATGCCTTCGGTCGCGGCCAAGCACTTCCTGATCACGATCGGGGATCGCAGCGTGGGAGGGCTGGTCGCGCGCGACCAGATGGTCGGTCCCTGGCAGGTGCCGGTGGCGGACTGCGCCGTCACGCTGACGGATTTCGATGGTTATACCGGCGAGGCGATGGCGATGGGCGAGCGCACGCCGCTGGCGATCCTGTCGGCGCCGGCCTCCGGGCGCATGGCCATCGGCGAGGTGGTGACCAACCTGGCCGGGGCCGATATCGACGGTACGGATGCGATTCGCCTTTCGGCCAACTGGATGGCCGCCGCCGGGGTACCGGGCGAGGACGCCAACCTGTTCGACACCGTGCGCGCCATTGCCGAGGACCTGTGTCCGGCGCTGGGGATATCGATCCCGGTGGGCAAGGACTCGCTGTCCATGCGCACGGTATGGGAGACCGAGGACGGGCAGGCGCGGCACATGCACGCACCGGTATCGCTGATCGTCTCGGGCTTTGCCCGGGTCGCGGATGCGCGCCGGACCCTGACGCCGCAGCCGGATCCGGCTGCGGACGATCGACTGTGGCTGATCGATCTGGGCGAGGGTCGCGCGCGCATGGGGGGCTCGGCGCTGGCCCAGGGCTACGGACATATCGGCGAGACCGCCCCGGACCTGGTGGATGCCGCCCGTCTGCGCGCCTTCTTCGACGCCATCGGCACCCTGCGCCGCAACGGCCTGTTGCGCGCCTACCATGACCGCTCCGACGGCGGACTGGTCACCACATTGCTGGAGATGGCCTTTGCCGGGCGCTGTGGGCTCGATGTGGAGATCCCTGGCGGACAGCCGGTAGCGGCCTGGCTGTTCAACGAGGAACTGGGTGCGGTGGTCCAGATGGCTGCGGGTGCCGAGTCCGCGCTGCGCGACGCCTTCGCGGAGGCGGGGCTGGAGGCGCACCTGCACCCGGTGGCGCGCCTGCGCGAGGACGAACAGATCGCCATCCGCCAGGACGGGCGGGATCTGTACACCGGTGACCGTGCCGGTCTGCAGCGTCAGTGGCAGGAGACCTCGGCGCGGATGCAGCGGCTGCGCGATGATCCGGAGTGTGCCGACGAGGAGCTCGCGCGGGTGGATGCCGATGGCGGTCTGCAGCCACGGGTGAATTTCGATCCGGCCGAGGATGTGGCCGCCCCGATGATCGCGCGCGGCGAACGTCCGCGCATTGCGATCCTGCGCGAGCAGGGGGTCAACGGGCAGCTGGAGATGGCGGCGGCGTTCGAGCGCGCCGGGTTTGCCCCGGTGGACGTGCACATGACTGACCTGCTGGATGGGCGCCAGGATCTGGGCTCGATGCAGGGGATGGCCGTCTGCGGCGGGTTTTCCTACGGCGACGTTCTGGGTGCCGGCGGCGGCTGGGCGCAGACGATCCTGAATCATCCGGCTCTGCGGGATGCCTTCCAGGGATTCTTCGAGCGTCCCGAGACCTTCACGCTGGGGGTCTGCAACGGCTGTCAGATGCTTTCGCATCTCGCCCCGCTGATCCCGGGAGCCGATCACTGGCCACGCTTTGTGCGCAACCGTTCCGAGCAGTTCGAGGCGCGCCTGTCGCAGGTGCGCATCGAGCCGGGCCCGGCCGTGCTGCTCGACGGAATGGCCGGCTCGGTGCTGCCGGTCGTGGTCTCGCATGGCGAGGGACGCACCCGTTACGCTAATGGTGTGCCGGTCCATGATCAGGCCACCCTGCGCTACGTGGAGGCCGATGACACCCCGGCGACGGTTTATCCGGCCAATCCGAATGGCTCTGCCGGCGGGGCCACCGGCTTCGCGAGTGAGGATGGGCGCGCGCTGATCATGATGCCGCATCCGGAACGCGTGTTCCGCAGCGTGCAGCACAGCTGGCACCCGGCGGACTGGGGCGAGGAGGGCCCGTGGTTGCGGCTGTTCCGCAATGCCCGGGTGTTCGTCGGCTGAAGCCCGCCATGGTCTATAACGGAAACATTTGTTCCGGCGACGAGGGAGGCGGGAGCGCACATGGATGACGCCAGTCAGGACGAGTTTCTCGGAGATGACCTGCGTGTGACGACCGCGCTGATGATTGGTCCGTCGGTCCGGTCCGCCACCGATCCTGTGCTGGCGCAGCGCCTGATCGAGAGCCTGGACCTGTTCGACGACGCGCACCCGCGCGGAGCGATGCCGCACGAGGACGAGTCCTCGCCCGAGGTGCAGCGTCTGGAACACAAGCTGGATCTGTTGTTGCATCTGGTCGCGGAGTCACTCCACCCCGAGCGCCCGGATCCGGTGGAGGCGACGCTCAGTGGCCACGGGATTGTGCTGCCAGCGGGCACGCTGCCGGAGGATTGTGACCGCGTGGAGGTCTATCTCAGTCGCCTGTTGCCCCAGCCGTGCGTTCTGGGTGTCGAGACTCCGACAACCCGTGGAGGCCTGCAGATGACTCGCTGGACAGGGATTGAAGGTCCCCTGGAAGAGGCGATCGGTCGCTGGATCTTTCGGTTGCATCGCCGCGAGGTCGCCGGGAAACGCCAGAAAGTTGACGGCAATCACAAATAAGCTCGATACTGCGAACTCGATCACACCATTGGATGTCGGCCCGGACTTTTCTCGGGTGGGCGCATCCGATCGCGGCAATCGGGGCACAGATGCGGGATCCGGGGGAACAACAACAGGCCATGCGCATTGCACTCAGCGGCGATGCGGGAGCCGCGGACGCAACACGGGCGATCCTGAACTGCCTTGGTTGCGAGGCCGAGACCCACTCCAACCCGACTGATCTGATGGACGGCACGCCCGCCGCAGCCGTGTGGCTTTGCGGACCTGCCGCCGAACTCTCCGCGCGCCTGCAGGAGCCGCGCGGGAATCTGGCACCGGTTGTCGTGCAACCGACTGACGGTGGCCAGGTGCAGGCCAACGGGGTGGATTGCATCGTCGAGCATCCGCTCTCGATTGGCCGGGTTTCTCAGGTCCTTCAGTGGCTGCGCTTCGGTCGCGAGCCGGGGTACGACGATATCCCCGGGCTGGTCGGGTCGCATCCGACCATGCAGGCGGTCAAGCGCCTGGTCGGGCAAGTGGCGCGGACCGATGCCACGGCGCTGATCCTGGGCGAGACCGGATCCGGCAAGGAGGTCGTGGCCCGCGCGATCCACAACGCCTCCGACCGCGCGGACAAGCCGTTCGTGGCAGTCAACTGTGGCGCCATCCCCGCGGATCTGCTGGAAAGCGAGCTGTTCGGCCACGAGAAGGGCGCGTTTACGGGCGCCTTCACCGCGCGCGCCGGCCGGTTTGAACTGGCCGAGGATGGCACGCTGTTTCTCGACGAGATCGGCGACATGCCCTTGCCGATGCAGGTGAAACTGCTACGCGTACTGCAGGAGCGGGTGTTCGAGCGGGTCGGTTCCAACAAATCGATCCCGGCCCGCGCGCGAATCATCGCGGCCACCCACCGGAATCTGGATGATGCGGTGGCGGATGGCAGCTTCCGGCAGGATCTTTTCTTCCGCTTGAGTGTATTCCCGATCGAGCTGCCACCCCTGCGCGAACGCACCAGCGATATGCCGCTGCTGATCGCCGCTCTGGAAGACCGGCTGCGCGACCAGGGCATGGCCCCCGCCCACCTGACCCCTATGGTGGTTGCCCACCTGGGGCAACTAGCGTGGCCGGGGAATATCCGCGAGCTGGCGAACCTCCTGGAGCAGCTTGCGATCATCTATCCGGATCTACCGGTGGACCTGGCGCAGCTGCCACCGCGGGTGCGTCCGGATGGAATCGAGGATCTGACCCTGCCGCCGACTACGCCGAATGGTTTCGAAGGCGGTTCCGCTGCGGGCGCCAACCTGCTGGCCGGTGGTCTGCCACCGGAGGGCGTCGATCTGCGCAGCTTCCTCAACGACCTCGAGCGCGACATGATCACCCGTGCCCTGGACGAGACCGGGCACGTGGTGGCGCGCGCCGCGCGGCGTCTGGGCATGCGGCGGACCACCCTGGTTGAGCGCATGCGCAAGTTCGGCCTGGGCAAGGCCTGAGAAGACGCGAATGCGGGCGTGAACGCGCCCGGAAATCGGTGTGCTCAAGTGGACGGAATCCCGTCACTCGATGGATCCGAGATGGGCAACCCCCGCGTCATAGGCTTGACGGATCCCGGGCCGATCCAGAAAAACCCTCTATAAACCAATCGCCTGCCTTGGTGGCGCGATGTTTGCTAGATCTTTCCCGAATCGATACGGGAAGACCTTCATGTCGCGAGCCACGATCCTGCTGGTGGATGCCGAACCCGAACTGCGAGAGGCCGTGGTCCAGGTGCTGGCCACGATCCCGCGGGTGCGTCTGCAGACGTGTACTGCCGACGCGCTGGTGCAATCCCTGGAGGTGTCCGCCCCGGTGGTCATCCTGCTGGCGCATCCTGCGGACGTGTCCCGGGATGCCCTGAGCCAAGCCACGGCAGCACTGGCGGCAGTCAGCCGCGACGCAAGCCAGGATCAGGAACTGGCTGCGATGCGACACGGGCTGGAGGCGCACTTCGCGCTCCCGCGGATGGCGGACGAGCTGGCCGGGTGGCTGCGTCCGCGAGTGCGGCCGGAGCCGTCGCTCGAGGTCCCTGCATTGGTGACACGCAGTCCCGTGATGCGCGGCATCGATCGCTTCGTGACGCGCATTGCCGGCAGCACGGCAACCGTCTTCGTTACCGGTGAGTCGGGGGTGGGCAAGGAGGTCCTGGCGCGGCAGCTGCACGCGCGCTCGCCGCGGCGACGGGGACCATTCGAAGCGATCAACTGCGCCGCACTGCCCGAGGCGATGCTCGAGGCGATGCTCTTCGGGCATGCCAAGGGCGCCTTTACCGGCGCGGTCGAGGCGCGACCGGGCAAGTTTGTGCGGGCCGACGGCGGCACATTGCTGCTGGACGAAGTGACGGAGATCCCGGTGCATTTGCAGGCAAAGCTGCTGCGTGCGCTGCAGGAGCGCGAGGTCGAGCCGCTGGGCGGGCGGCGGCCGCAGCGCGTGGACGTGCGCGTGATCGCGACCTCCAATCGGGATTTGCGCGCGGCCGTGGCCGAAGGGCATTTGCGCGAAGACCTGTACTACCGACTGAACGTCTTTCCCCTGTGCATCCCGCCACTGCGCGAGCGTGCAGAAGATATTGTGCCCTTGGGCGAGGCCTTGCTCCGACGCCTGAGTGGCGGCCAGCTCCAGACCCTGGATGACGGCGCACAACGACGGCTGCGCGAACACGACTGGCCGGGCAACGTGCGCGAACTGGCGAACGTGATGGAACGCGCGGTCACATTGCATGACAACGCGGATCCGCAGGTGAGTGCAGAGTCGGTTTGGCTGGATGCGGACATGGTGAATCCCTGGAGTACCGGGGCCGGCGAGGTGACCACCGGGGCGCAATCGAAGCCGGATGACGAGAACCCGACACCGATGCTGGAGCAGACCCTGCAGACGCAGGAGAGCCGGGTGATCATGAACGTCCTGCGCGAGTCCGGCGGGCGGCGCAAGGAGGCCGCCGACCGGCTGGGAATCAGCCCCAGAACATTGCGTTACAAGATTGCGCGTCTGCGCGAGCACGGCTTTGCGGTGCCCGCGTCGGGCTAATGTGCAGTCGCCTGGCATATGGATTGCTTGAGAGTTTCTGTCGAACACGAAAATACGACGGGCCCGTCGTGGTCGGTCGGCCGGCGTAACAAGACGCCCCGGGGGTAGTGAGCATGAGCGAGATGCAGATCCAGAACGTCCTGCAGCAGATGCGTCAACTGACGCAAGCCAACGGCGTGGAAAACACGAATGCGGCCCAGCAGACGCGCGAACCCCAGCGCGTCGGCGGCACGGACTTCCAGAACGTGCTGACGGAGTCGCTACGGGGTGTCAATCAGGTGCAGCAGCAGGCGACCGATCTGCAGACGCGCTTCGAGCTGGGCGACGACAACGTGAGCCTGCCGCAGGTGATGACCGCGATGAGCAAGTCGAGCATCGCCTTCGAGGCGACCAACCAGGTGCGCAACCGTCTGCTGACGGCATATCAGGAAATCATGCGGATGCAGGTCTGATCGGCCGATCGGGCTGAGGGAGAGAACGGACGATGGCCGAAGATGCACAATCCCTGCCCGCGGTGGTGACCGGCGGGATCAAGGAGTTTAACGGGATGCCTGCGGGCCGCCAGCTGGCCCTGATCGGCATGCTGGCGGGTGCCATTGTGGTGATCGTGGCGCTGCTGTACTGGGCGCTGCGCCCGACCTACGTACCGTTGTTTCCGCGCATGGATGCGGAGGATGCGGCGGAGGTCGTGCAAGTCCTTTCGCAGGCCGGTATCCAGTATCAGGTCGATTCCACGACGGGGCAGGTGAAGGTGCCCCAGGGCGAGGTGGCGGGTGCGCGGCTGCAGCTGGCCGGCGAAGGCCTGCCACGTTCGGGCGACATGGGCTTCGAGCTGCTGCAGGAGGATACCGGCCTGGGTACGAGCCGGATGATCGAGGGGGCGCGCCACCATCGGGCGATGGAGGGCGAACTGGCGCGTACCGTGGCATCGCTGAATGCGGTGGACCGGGCGCGTGTGCATATTGCCGAGGGTGAGCAGTCGGTGTTCGTGCGTGATCGGCGCCCGGCCAGCGCGTCGGTGGTCGTGCACCTGCGCGGTGGGCGGTCCCTGAGCGAGTCGCAGGTCGGTGCGATCGTGCATCTGGTCGCGTCCAGCACCTCTGATCTGGATCCTGATCGGGTCACCGTGGTGGACCAAAGCGGGACGCTCCTGACCCAGGATGGCGGCGAGACGGGCATGGGTGGTAGTGGCGACCGCCTGAGTTTCACCCGCGACGTGGAGACCCGCTATACCGACCGTATCCGTGACCTGCTGATTCCGATCGTCGGGCGCGACAAGGTACGGGTGCAGGTGAACGCGGACATCGACTTCTCGAGCGTCGAGCGCACCGAGGAACTGTACGATCCCGAGACGATTGCCCTGCGGTCCGAGCAGACCCGCGAGGACGAGCGCACGGGACCCGAGGGCGGTATCGGGGGTGTCCCCGGGGCGCTGACCAACCAGCCGCCCGCCGGTGGGGTTGTCGGCGAGGAAGGCGAGGAGGGTGAGGGCCCGCCCGCGGCGCTCCCGGGCAGCCGCAGCACCAATATCACCCGCAACTACGAGGTGGATCGCCGCATAAACCATATCCGCGAGATGCCGGGGGGCGTGCAACGCGTGTCCACGGCGGTGGTGGTGGACTTCCGCCAGGAGGTCAACGAGGACGGCGAGACCGTGCAGGTGGCGAGGGATGCGGAGGAACTGCAACGCATCGAAGCGCTGGTGCGCGAGGCGGTTGGATTCAATGCCGAACGGGGGGATACGATCAATGTAGTGACTGCCCCGTTCGAGGCGCCCATCGAGGCGGTGGCGGCGGACGAAATCGCGTTCTGGGAACAACCCTGGTTCCTCGGGGTGGTCAAGATCGTGGCGGCATTGCTGCTGGCTCTGATTATCCTGTTGACGGTGGTGCGTCCGGCGATGAAACATCTGATGAAGCGGCCGGCGCCGCCGCCGCGGCGCGAGGAAGATCGCGAAGCGCTGACCGACGAGTCAGCGGGCAGCGAGATGGGCATGGGCATGGGGATGGGTCAGGGCGAGGGTTCGGCCGTGGCTGCGCTGACCGGCCCCAAGGGTCCGGACCAGCAGGAGATGGATCTGGAGGCGGTGCGCGAGATGGTCCGCGAGGACCCCAAGCGCGTGGCACAGGTGATGAAGACGTGGTTGGGTGACGATGGCCGCTGACAAGAACGCCAAACAGGAAGGTGCCGAGCGCGCCGCCGTGTTCATGATGAGCCTCGGCGAGGACGCGGCCGCCGAGGTCATGCGCCACATGGGGCCCAAGGAGGTGCAGAAGATTGGCACCGCGATGGCGTCCATGGACCGCATTTCGCGCAGTGACGTGAATGCCGCGCTGCATGAATTCTCCACCCACGTGCAGGAACAGACGGCGCTGGGCGTGGGTGCTGACGAGTACGTGCGCAGCGTCATGGAGAGCGCGCTGGGCGACAAGGCCTCGGGCCTGATCGACCGCATCCTGCTGGGGCGCAATTCCAAGGGAATCGAGGCCCTCAAGTGGCTGGATCCACGGGCGATTGCCGACATGCTGCGCAACGAGCACCCGCAGATCGTGGCGATTGTGCTTTCCCACCTCGACTCCGACCAGGCGTCGGATACCCTGCAGTACCTGCCCGCGCGGGTGCAGTCCGACATCGTGATGCGCATTGCGACCATGGATGGAGTCCAGCCCCAGGCCCTGCAGGAGCTGGACGAGATCCTCGACCGTCAGCTTTCCGGCAATGCCGCGAGCAAGACGTCGATGCTGGGTGGCGTGCGTTCGGCGGCCAACATCATGAACTTGATGGAAGGCTCACGGGAGGCGGAGATCATGGATACGATCAAGGAGTCCGATTCCGATCTGGGTTCGCGCATCGAGGAAGAGATGTTCGTGTTCGAGAACCTGGTGGAGATCGACGACCGCGGTATCCAGACGCTGATGCGCGAGATTCAGACGGAATCGCTGGTGCTCGCCATGAAGGGTGCCGACGACGACATGAAGGACAAGATCTTCCGCAACATGTCCAAGCGCGCGGCCGAGATGCTGCGCGAGGACCTCGAGGCCAAGGGCCCGGTCCGGGTCAGCGAGGTCGAGGGCGCGCAGAAAGAGATCCTGTCCGTGGCCCGCCGGCTCGCGGAGAACGGCGATATCGTGCTGGGTGGCGGTGGTAGCGAGGCGATGTTGTGACCGATGGCCCGGCGGCCAGGCTTTACACCGACGCGGCGGCATCGCTTTGGGAGCCGCCGGAGATTGGTGACAATGGGGTCCATCCCCCGCGTCGCCTGCCGACGGCCGCCGAGATCGAGGCGATCGAGGACGAAGCCCGCAAGAACGGGTTCGAGGGCGGTTATGCCGAGGGGCATGAGCTTGGCAAGAAAGAGGCCGAGAAGGCCACCCGGGCGCGCGAGGACAAGAAACTGCGCGAGACGGTCGCCATGCTGGAATCCGTGGCCGGCGGCCTTGCTGATCCCCTGGCGGATGCCGCCGATGCCCTGGAGCCGGAGTTGCTGGCGCTGGTGACGGCGCTTGCACGCAAGGTCGTCCAGAGCGAACTGGAGACGCGACCGGAGCACATCCGGACCGTCCTGGAAGGGGCATTGGCCCAGCTTCCCGGACGCAACCAGGAGGTTCGGGTGCACTTGAACCCGGAGGACCAGGCGCTGGTGGAGGCCTATGGTGAGCGGGCGGATGCGCGCATCACCTGGGTCCCGGACGCGGGCCTGGCGCGCGGCGGCTGTCGCCTCGAATCGGGCGCGGCAAGTGTCGACGCAAGCCTCGAGCGGCGTCTGCAGCACGCGGTGGAAGCCCTCTGGGATGGCGAGTATCCGGAGATGGACGGCGCACCCGACGAGGAAGATCACCAGTCCGCCAATTCCGTGGACAGCGCGGCCCCGGAGGATTCATGAGTACCCCGATCGACGAGGTCCGCCGCAAGGGCCGGGAACGGCTGAGTAGTGGCTTGCTGGATCGTCTACAGCAGTCGCGCGGGCGGGTCGAGCGGGTCAATCCGCCGCAGTCGGAGGGTCACCTGTCGCGCCTGACCGGTCTGACGCTGGAGGCGGAAGGCCTGCGCTTGCCCATTGGGGGGCGCGCGCTGATCCACGGCGAGAACGGAGACACGGTGCCGGCCGAGGTCGTCGGTTTCCAGAATGAACGCACGTTCCTGATGCCCGAGGAAATCGCGGCGGGCCTGACGCCCGGCGCGCGCATCGAGCCGCTGGACAACCAGCGTCAGATTCCGGTCGGGGAGGGGCTGCTGGGCCGCGTGATCGATGCCAACGGGCAGCCGCTGGACGGAAAAGGCCCAATCCGCACCCATGATTTTGGGCTGTTGGCCGGGCGGCCGATCAACCCGCTGCAACGCGCACCGGTACGCGAGCCGCTAGATGTGGGGATCCGGGCAATCAATGGTCTGCTGTCGGTGGGTCGTGGTCAGCGCCTCGGTCTGTTCGCCGGATCCGGGGTCGGCAAGAGTGTGCTGCTGGGGATGATGACGCGCAACACGACGGCGGACGTGATCGTGGTCGGGCTGATCGGCGAGCGCGGTCGGGAAGTGAACGAGTTCATCCACGAGATTCTCGACGAGGAATCGCGCACGCGCACGGTGGTGGTCGCCGTGCCGGCCGACCAGTCGCCGCTGCTGCGCCAGCACGGGGCCTGGGTGGCCACTGCGGTGGCGGAGCATTTCCGCGACCAGGGCCTGCACGTGCTGTTGCTGATGGATTCCCTGACCCGCTTTGCCCAGGGCGCCCGCGAGATCGCGATGGCGATCGGCGAGCCGCCGGCCTCCAAGGGCTATGCGGCATCGGTATTTGCGCGCCTGCCGCAACTGGTGGAGCGTGCCGGCAACGGCGACGTAGGGGGCGGCTCGATTACCGCCTTCTACACCGTGCTGGCCGAGGGCGATGACCAGAACGACCCGATTGTGGACGCCGCGCGCGCGATCCTGGACGGCCATGTCGTGCTGTCGCGCGAGGTGGCAGAGACCGGGCGTTACCCGGCGATCGATGTCGGTGCATCGGTCTCGCGCGTAATGTCCTCGCTGATCTCGCCGGAACACGAGCGGGCGGCGCGACGCTTCCGCGGCCTCTCCGCCACCTATATGCAGAATCGCGATCTGATCGCGGTCGGGGCCTATCGCAAGGGGGCCGACCCGCACTTGGACGAGGCAGTGGCGATGCACGAGCGCCTGGAGGCGTATCTGGCGCAGGGCCGCGAAGAGGCCGTCGGCTTTGACCGTGCGCGGGATGACCTGCTGGCGCTGGTTGGCGGGGCGGCATGAACCCGAAGCGCCTGGAACGACTGTTGCGCCTGCGCCGGATCGAGGAGACCGAGGCCACCCGCCAGCTGGGTGAACGTCTGCAGCAACTGGATGGCATTGCCGGTCAGCGCGAGCGCCTGGAAACCTATCAGCGTGAGTATCTGCAGGCGACCCTGCCGGATGACGCCAACGCCCTCAAGTGGTTGGCGGGCATGCGCGACCAGTTGCGCTCGGCGCTGGAGCAACAGGACCTGCGCATTCAGGCGGCGGAGTCGCAGGTGGAGACCGCGCGCCAGGAGTGGCTGGAGCGCCACCGCAACAGCCTGTCGCTGGAAAAGCTGCTGCAACGCCGGAAGGCCGAGACGGCGCAACACGGCGCCCGGCGCCAGCAGACCGAACAGGATATGTGGGCCACGCGGCAGGCTCATGCGCGCGAGGAAGCGTCGCGTTGGCAAGGTTCTTGAATGGACCGTGACTATCGATTAGGGCAAGGGCCCGGGGATCCACCCGGCACACCGAGGATTCGGAGATGATCGCGACACAGAACACCGGTCAGGGCATGCTGCCGCTGCTGCAATTGCTGGGCGGCGAGGCATCGCTGCAGGACCTGGACGACCTGAAGGGGCTGAAAGGGAAGGACGGCGAGGGGTTCCTCGCGGTTCTGGAGCCGCAGATGGAGGCCTTGCTGGCGAACCTGGGCGTGCCCGGGGACGAGCTGGAAGGGCTCGATCTGGAAGCCATGCTGGCGCGGCTGCAGGATCTACTCGACGGGCAGGGTTTCGCCGCGGGCGACGAGGCGGGGGGCAAGGGCTTGCCGGTCGCCAGCCTGATGGCGGCAGTGCAGGAACCGGGGCGTATGGACGCGGCCCGTGGGGAGGCGAGCGCCTCTGGCCGCGGGGGTGCCGAGGGCCAGGCGTTGCCGGTCAAGCCCCTGCCTGCAGCTGTCATGCGCCTGTTTGTCGAGGCCAGCCAGGCGGCAGGCGGGCACGACGGCCTGGCCGCATTGAAGCCCGAATTGCTGGGCGCGCAGGGCGGACTGTCGCGGGACGGCGTGCTCGATGTCCTCGCCCAGTGGATGACCCAGGGCGGGGACGACGAGTCGCGCCGCGGGCGTACCGACCCCCTGGGGGGCGTCCTGCCGGCTCTCGCCGGTGGGCAGGCCGAGGGGGCGGAGGCCGCGCGTGCGCTGCCGCGACTGGACCTGACCCGGCTCCTGCAGCAGCCCAATGGGGCCCGCGAGCTGGCCGATCAGGTGCGCATGCTCGCCCAGGCACAGGGTGGTCGAACCGAGCTCAAGCTGCATCCCCCGCAGCTGGGCAGTCTGGATATTCGGGTGCTGGTCGAGGGTGACCGCACAAGCATCCAGTTCATCAGCGCCAATCCGGTGACCCGCGAGGTGCTGGAGGCGGCCATGCCGCGCTTGCGCGACAGCCTCGCCGAGAGCGGGCTGATGCTCGAGGACGCGACCGTCTCCGACCAGGCGGCCGAGGAGCAGGCCGAGCAGGATGAGCGCCAGACCGCCGCCGGGACCGCTTCGGAGCTGGACGAGGCCGAAGACAACGAGAATGAGGGCAGCACGCTCTCGATGCTGAATCGGCGACTGGATCTGTTTGCCTGAGGCGAGCTCGGCGCGGGCTCGGTCTTGCGCTATCCGATGGGCAGCCGGCGGTATCCGTGACCTGCCCCATCGGGCCCCTTTCACTGTCGTAGCGATCTTCCATGAGTGCCGCCAAGAATCCGTCTTTCCCGCGCGGCGGGCGGCCGATTCTTGACGTTATCGCCCGTTCCTTCCCCGGAAGTGTCCTTCCTCCCCCTCCAGTACTGGTCGCTAACTATTGGATAAAGCGATAGAAAGCCAATGCTGGCATCGGCCTTGCTAGGGTCTTTTCCGAGAGCAAATCCTCGGTTTACCGGATAGCGGGTGCGACATGGCGAAGAAGGAAGTCAATCTGGACGACGAAGAAGGCGGCACCCCGAAGAAGGGCGGCATGGGCAAGCTGCTTGTGCTGCTGCTGATCGTGATTCTGCTGGTGGGCGGCGGGGCCGCTGCGGCCTGGTTCTTCCTGGTTGCGGGCGACGAGGCTGCCGAACAGGTGGTGGAAGGCCCTCCTGAGCGCTTCTACACCAGCCTGGAGCCGATGACTGTCAACATTGAAGCGCCGGGCCGCATCCGCTATCTGCGTGCCGAGGTGAGCCTGGTGACGCACGAGGCGCCGGTGATCGAGGCGTTCGAGCGGCATATGCCGGCGATCCGCAACGACATCCTGGGCATCCTGGCGGAACAGCGTTACGAGGATCTGAATACGCGGGATGGCAAGGAATCGCTGGCGGAGGAGCTGAAGGAAGCAATCCGCGAGATTCTGCGCTCGCGGGATGCGCCGGACGCGGTCGAGGCCGTGTTGTTCAACGAACTGGTGATGCAGTAGGAGCCCCGTTATGGCGCAGACGGATATCCTCAGCCAGGACGAGATCGATGCCCTCCTGCATGGTGTGGACGAGGGCGACGTCGAGACCGAAGACCCGTATCCGAGTGACGGTGAGGCGCGGGAATTCAACTTTGCCACGCAGGATCGCATCGTCCGTGGGCGCATGCCCACGCTGGAGATGATCAACGAGCGCTTTGCGCGTCAGCTCCGGGTCCGTCTGTTCAATGTACTGCGCCGCTCGGCCGAGATCTCGGTGGTCGGCACGCGTATCACCAAGTTCTCCGAGTACATGCACTCGCTGTTTGTCCCCACCAGCCTGAATCTGGTGCGGGCGCATCCGCTGCATGGCACCGGCTTGTTCGTGTTCGATCCCAAGCTGGTGTTCATCCTGGTCGACAACTTTTTCGGTGGCGACGGACGCTACTACACCCGCATCGAGGGACGAGACTTCACCCCGATGGAGATGAAGGTCGTCCACGGCGTGCTGGAGGGGGCCTTCGAGGATATGCAGAAGGCCTGGCAGCCGGTGATGGAGCTGAAGTTCGAGTTCCTGAACTCCGAGGTCAACCCGCAGTTCGCGAACATCGTCTCGCCGACCGAGATCGTGGTCATCAGCGAGTTCCACATCGAGCTCGACGGGGGCGGCGGCAACCTGCACGTGACCCTGCCGTACTCGATGATCGAGCCGATCCGCGAGCAGCTGGATACCGGCATCCAGTCGGATCGCTCCGACGTCGACCAGCGCTGGATGCACGCGCTGCAGGAGGAGATCCAGACCGCCGAGGTCGAGATCAGCTCCATGCTGGCGGAGACCGAGGTCACCGTGCGCGAGCTACTGGATATCCAGCCGGGCGACATCATCCCGGTGGACCTCCCCGAGAAGATCACCTTGCAGGTCGAAGACATCCCGATGTTCCGCGGGAAGTTCGGCGTATCCAATGGCATGAATGCGATCCAGGTTTCGGAACGCATTATCAAACGATAGAGGGCGCAGCATGGCTGACACCGACGATCCCAAACAGGACACCCCGGCCGTGGATGAAGATACCGCGGGCGCTGAAACCATGGCCGAGACCGAAGGCGGTAGCGACGACCAGGCGCTGGCCGACGAATGGGGGGCCGCTCTGGCGGAACAGTCCGCCCTGGCCGAACAGAAGGATGACGAAGAGGCCGCCGACCCGGACGCCCTGCTGAACGAGGCGCAAGGCGGTGGGGGTGCCGCGTCCGCGCAAGCGGCGCCGAAGACCGAGAAGAAGGAACGCAAGCACAAGCCGGATTCGGCCGCGGAGGCGCTGCAGCCGGAACAACTGTCGGGCGTGGTGCAGGGCGACGGCGAGGAGATGAACCTGGAGATGGTGCTGGACGTGCCGGTGACCATCGCCATGGAGATCGGTCGCACGCGCATCCCGATCCGCAACCTTCTGCAGCTGAACCAGGGCTCGGTGGTGGAGCTGGACCGTCTGGCCGGGGAGCCGCTGGACGTGCTGGTGAACGGCACGCTGATCGCGCACGGCGAGGTCGTGGTGGTCAACGAGAAGTTCGGTATCCGGCTGACCGATGTGATCAGCCCCAGTGAGCGCATCCGCAAGCTCAAATAGCCATGAATCCACGTAATACGCGCAGTTCGGCCCTCGTCCTGGCGGCCGTCACGGGGACCCTCTGGCCTTTGACTGCCCTTGCGGAGGGTGGCAGTGGCGGGGCCGCGGCCTATCTGACCCAGCTAATCGGCGGTCTGGTACTGGTGATCGGTGCCATTGTGGTGCTGGGCTGGATCCTGCGCCGGACCCAGGGCGGACTGAACCGCGGCTCGCAGGTGATCGAGATCGTCGCGGCACGCTCGGTGGGCACGCGCGAGCGTCTGGTGCTGGTTCAGGTGGGCGATGAACAGGTGCTGGTGGGCGTGGCGCCTTCGGGCATGCGCACCCTGCACACGATGCGCGAGCCGGTGGTGGCGCCGGCCGGGGAGACGCCGGATTTCTCCAGCGCACTCAAGCGCGCCGTGACCCGCCGGGCTCCGCCCGGTAGCAGCGAGCGGGGGCAGTCGTGATGGCGCTGTTCCTGCGGTTCGCGCTGGCACTGGGCCTGCTGCTCCTGCCGGGCCTCGCCGGGGCCCAGGTGGCGCAGGGCATCGAGGCCCTGACCGTGACCACCAACGGAGACGGGGGCGAGACCTACTCGGTCACGCTGCAGATCATCCTGTTGATGACGCTGCTGACCCTGCTGCCGTCGATCCTGATCATGATGACCTCCTTCACCCGGATCATTGTGGTGCTGGCGATCCTGCGCCAGGGCCTGGGCACGACCCAGACACCCTCGAACCAGATCCTGATCGGTTTGGCCTTTTTCCTGACCCTGTTCGTGATGGCCCCGGTGCTCGACGAGATCTACGAGACCGCGTTTGTGCCCTACGTGAACGAGGAGATCGGGACGGAGGAGGTGATCGAGGCGGGGGTGCAGCCGTTGCGCGAGTTCATGTTGATGCATACCCGCGAAAGCGATATCGCGATGTTTGCCGAGATCAACGGGATCGACGGATTCGAGGAGGCGGATGACATCCCGTTGAACCTGCTGGTGCCAGCGTTCATTACCAGCGAGCTCAAGACCGCATTCCAGATTGGCTTCCTGATCCTGATCCCGTTCCTGATCATCGACCTGGTGGTGGCCTCGGTCCTGATGTCGATGGGGATGGTGATGCTCTCCCCGCTGATTATCTCGCTGCCGTTCAAGGTGATGCTGTTCGTTCTGGTGGACGGCTGGGCGCTGATGATGAACACCCTTGCCACCAGTTTCTTCGTGTAGGAGAGCGCGATGACCCCCGAACTCGTTGTGGATATCGGTCGCGAGACGCTGACCGTGGTGGTCCTGCTGGCCGCGCCGCCGCTGCTGACGGCGCTGGCCGTGGGTCTGACCATCGGGATGCTGCAGGCAGCGACCCAGATACAGGAAATGACCCTGTCGTTCATCCCCAAGCTGCTGGCGATGTTCGCGGCGCTGCTGATCAGCGGGCACTGGATGCTGGCGTTGTTGATCGACTACACCGAGCGCCTCTACGAGGGTGCGCCGGGGATGGTGGGGTAGGCATATGGCCCTGGCGGCGGAACAGCTGGTGCTGTGGGTGGGGGCGGTCCTGTGGCCGTTCGCCCGCATTGGCGCCATGCTCGTCGCCATGCCGATCTTCGGTGCGGATACGGTCAATGCGCGGGTGCGCATGGGGCTGGCGCTGTTGCTGGCGATCTTCGTGGCCATGCAGGGGCCGGTCCTGCCGGATATCGATCCGCTCAGCCTGGAGGGCGTGCTGGTCACCCTGCACCAGATCGCGATCGGCGTGTTCATGGGTTTTATCCTGCAAATGGTGTTCTCGGCCGTGACCCAGGCGGGCGAGGTGGTCGCACTGGGCATGGGCCTGGGTTTTGCCTCGATCATGGATCCGGCCCAGGGCGTGCAGGTCCCGGTGGTTTCCACCATCTTTGTGATCTTCTCGACCCTCCTGTTCCTGGCGATGAACGGCCATCTGATTGCTCTGGAGCTGATGCTGACCAGCTTCGAGACCATGCCGATCGCGCCGACCGGTCTGAACGCCGAGGCCTTCTACGCCCTGGTGGGCTTCGGCTCCACGATGTTTGTGGGAGCGGTGCTGGTGGCGTTGCCGGCGGTTGCCTCGCTCTTGTTGGTGAATATCTCCATGGGGGTCATCACCCGCGCGTCCCCGCAACTCAACATCTTCGCGGTGGGTTTCCCGATGATGATCCTGATCGGGTTCGTACTGATGATGTTGATCCTGCCGGGCCTGCCCGAACGCTTCGGCGAGCTGATGCTCGAGGGCTTTAACCTGATGCAGACCCGGATGGGCTTCTGAGATGGCCGAGAACGAGAGCGGACAGGAAAAAAGCGAAGAGCCCACTCCGAAACGCCTGCGCGAGGCGAAGGAGAAGGGGCAGGTCCCGCGCTCGCGCGAGCTGAGCACCTTTCTGGTGCTGATGGCGGGCGGGAGCTTCCTGCTGATGTACGGCCCGAACATGGGGGCGCAACTTACTGAACAGATGAGCAGTCGCCTGGATTTCGAACGCGAAATGGCCTACGACTCGTCGCTGCTGTTGCCGTACCTGTCCCAGGAGATTTTCCGTACCCTGCAGACCCTGTTCCCGTTGTTCGGCGTACTGATCGTAGCCGCGGTACTCGCGCCGATCGTGATCGGCGGGGCCAATTTTTCCTGGAAGGCCGCCGCGCCCAAGGTCTCCAAGCTGAATCCCGGGAAGGGCCTCAAGCGAATCTTCTCCTGGCAGGGGCTGATGGAGTTCGGCAAGACCTTCGCCAAGTTCGTACTGATCAGCAGTGTCGCGGTCGCCGTGCTGGCCACCTTCTCCGACCGGCTGCTGATGCTTGGCTACGAACCGGTCCATCAGGGCATCATCCATGCCGCCCAGCTGGTGCTGGGCACGTTCATCGCGGTCTCGGCGGCCCTGATCGTGGTCGCCGCCATTGATGCGCCGTTCCAGATGTGGAATCACCAGAAGCAGTTGCGCATGACCCGTCAGGAGGTCAAGGACGAGTACAAGGAGACCGACGGCAAGCCGGAGGTCAAGCAAAAGATCCGTCAGTTGCAGCAGGAGATGGCGCAGCGGCGAATGATGGAAGAGGTCCCCAAGGCCGACGTGATCATCACCAACCCGACCCACTATGCGGTGGCTATCGTCTACGAGGCCTCGCGCATGGCGGCACCGAAGGTGGTGGCCAAGGGCGTCGACGAGGTGGCCGCCTCGATCCGCGCAGTCGGGGACGAACACGCTATCATCCGTGTCGAGGCCCCGCGCGTGGCCCGCGCCATCTATTTCACCACCGATCTGAACCAGGAAGTGCCCAACGGTCTGTTCGTGGCCGTGGCGCGCATCCTGGCGTACGTCTACCAGCTCAAGCGGGCCGATGCCGACGCGCAGATGCCGGATGACCTTCCAGTGCCCGAGGACTATCTCGATCCCGACAAGCAACGCGGCCCGCGGAGGGATCGCTAATGGCCTTCTTTGACCGTCTGGGTAACGTGGGCAAGTGGGGGCTGGGGGCGCCGATCCTGCTGATCGCGATGCTCTCGATGATGGTGCTGCCGCTGCCGCCGCTGGCGCTGGACGTGCTGTTCACCTTCAATATCGCGCTGTCGCTGGTGGTGATCATGGTTGCGGTGTACACCCCGCGGCCGCTGGAATTCGCGGTCTTCCCGACCGTGTTGCTGGTCGCCACGCTGCTGCGCCTGGCGCTGAACATCGCCTCCACCCGCGTGATCCTGCTGGAAGGCCACACCGGCACGGATGCCGCCGGCAAGGTGATCCAGGCCTTCGGCGACTTCGTGGTCGGCGGCAACTACACCGTGGGGCTGGTGGTGTTCGCGATCCTGATCATCATCAACTTCGTGGTGGTGACCAAGGGGGCCGGGCGTGTGTCCGAGGTCAGCGCCCGCTTTACCCTGGACTCCATGCCCGGCAAGCAGATGGCGATCGACGCCGACCTGAACGCCGGCATCCTGACTCAGGAAGAGGCGCGCAAGCGCCGCGAGGAGATTGCCAGCGAGGCGGACTTCTACGGCTCCATGGACGGTGCCTCCAAGTTCGTCCGCGGCGATGCCATCGCGGGGATCCTGATCCTGTTCGTAAACATCATCGGCGGGCTCACCATCGGTGCGGTGCAGCACGGCATGTCGATTGGCGATGCCGCGACCAACTACGTATTGCTGACCATCGGCGACGGCATCGTCGCCCAGATCCCGTCGCTGGTGCTGTCCTCCGCCACCGCGATCATCGTGACCCGCGTGACCAGCAGCCAGGACATGGGCCAGCAGGTGTACGGGCAGATGTTCTCCAACCCGCGGGTCCTGTACGTCGCGGGTGGCGTGATCGGCGCGCTGGGCGTCGTGCCGGGCATGCCGAACGCCGTGTTCCTGGGGCTGGCGGCGCTGATCTTTGGCTGGGCCTATCTGCTCAAGCGCCGGAGCCGCGAGGCCGAGGTGGAAGTGGAGCGCATCCCGCAGGAAGACGAGGGCGGGGCGCGTTCGGAGGATCGCGACCTGACCTGGGAAGATGTCCCGCCGGTGGATCTGGTCTCCCTTGAAGTCGGCTACCGCCTGATCCCGCTGGTGGACCGTACCCAGGACGGCCAGTTGATGGGACGGATCAAGGGCGTGCGCCGCAAGCTGTCGCAGGAGCTCGGCTTCCTGCTGCAGCCGGTGCACATCCGCGACAACCTGGAGCTCAGTCCGAACGCCTATCGGATCAGCCTGCTGGGGGTCACTGTGGCCGAGGCCGAGGTATTCCCCGACCGCGAACTGGCGATCAATCCAGGCGAGGTCTTCGGCACCGTGCCGGGCACCCCGACCAAGGACCCGACCTTCAACCTGGATGCCCTGTGGATCGACCCGTCGGATCGCGACCAGGCCCAGGGCGCCGGCTATACCGTAGTCGACTGTTCCACGGTGATTGCGACGCATTTGTCGCAGGTGTTCCGCGAGAACGCCCACCGCATGATCGGGCACGAGGAGGCACAGCATCTGCTGGATCAGCTGGCGCGGCATTCGCCGAAGCTGGTAGAGAACCTCGTGCCCAAGACGCTGTCGCTTTCGATCGTGCTGAAGGTGTTGCAGAACCTGCTGGCCGAGCAGGTCTCGATCCGCGACCTGCGCACGATCGCCGAAACCCTGGCAGACGACGGGGTGAAGAGTCAGGATCCCGGCACTTTGACCGCTGCGGTGCGCGTCGCGCTGTCGCGCTCCATCGTCCAGGACCTTGTGGGACCGGAGGATGAGCTGCCACTGATTGCCCTGGACCCATCGCTGGAACAGCTCTTGCATAAGTCCCTGCAGGGCAGCTCGGGTGGCACGGTTGGACTGGAGCCCGGGCTGGCGGAACGGTTGCAGCGTTCGGTTGCGGACGCGGCGCGCCGCCAGGAGACAGCCGGTCAAGCGGCGATCCTGGTGGTGGCACCGGAGATCCGTTCCTGGATTGCCGGCTGGTTGCGCGGCGCGGTTCGCAGCCTGACCGTCCTGGCGTTTACCGAGATCCCCGACAACCGGCGGATTCGGGTAGTGGCCACGGTCGGTCAGGAAGAAACAGCGAAGCAGTCCGCATGAGACATAGGGGTTCCGCCGCGCGAGCGGCGCAGGAGATCAAAGCATGAATGTCAGACGATATCGGGCCCGGGACATGCGCGACGCCATGCGTCAGGTGCGCGAACAACAGGGAGAGGATGCCGTGATCCTCTCCAGTCGCCGGGTGGATGGTTGGTTGGAGGTGGTCGCCGCCCTGGAGGATGGCGAGTCCTCGGAGCCGGTGCGCGAGCCGGAGGCTGCAAAACCGGCCCGCGAGGCGCGTACCGCCGACCGCGCCCCGAATTCGGCGGCGCCTTCCTGGCCGGCCGATCCCGAGCTCACCGCGATGCGCCAGGAGTTGCGTGACCTGCGCAGCCTGATGACGCGTCAGTATGCGGAGAGTGACGAGGCTCGCTGGGCGGCCCGTCATCCGCTGGCGGCAGAATGCAAGGTCCGCCTGATCGACCGCGGCTTTAGTGAATCGCTGGCGCGCAGCCTGGCGGGCAGCATCCTCGATGACAGCTCCCCCGAGCAGGCTTGGGAGCGTCTCCGCGCGCGGCTTTCGGGCGCGATTGCCACGCATCGCCCGGCGATCCTGGACGAAGGTGGGCTGCTGGCGATGGTGGGTCCGACCGGTGTCGGCAAGACCACCACGCTGGCACGGATCGCGTTGCGCCAGATCCGTCGGATGGGACCGGATTCGGTTACGCTGGTGACCCTCGATAGCCAGCGCATCGGTGCAACACGGCAGTTGCAAGCCTTCGCCCAGATGGCGGGGATCTCGGTGCGCGTGCTGCAGAATGCGCGCGAACTGCGCGATCTGGCGCGGCGCGTGGACGATGGCCACCTGATCCTGGTGGATACCGCTGGGCAGGCGCCGCGCGCGGTGGAGGAGGAGTCGCTGTTCGCGCATCTGCCGCCGGATATCCGCGCCGAGAGCTGGTTGGTCGTGTCGGCCACGACCCAGGGCAGTACGTTGCGGCGGGTGCTGGAGGCGTTTCGCAAGGCGGATCCCTCGGCGCTGGTGCTGACCAAGCTGGACGAGGCAGAACAGCTGGGCGAGGTCCTGTCGGTCCTGCTGGATCAGCACCTGGGACTTGGGTTCGTGAGCGATGGCCAGCGCATTGCCGAGGATTTTCACCGGGTTGATACGGGGTATCTGACCCGTCTGGCGCTGGACGACGACGCGGAGGGCGCGCGGGCGGGTGGCAATGCCCGTGAGACCTGGGCTGCCGAACGGCTTGCCGAAATGGAACCGCCGGGGCGCTCGCGCTCGCCTCTGCGCCCGGCGCAGGGGGCCGAGCCGGCAACACTGGAACTGATTCAGCCGGTTGGAAAGGGGCGTTATGCCACGCACTAACAAGCCGTTGAAGGTCATTGCGGTCGCCTCGGGTAAGGGCGGGGTCGGGAAGACCAACGTGTCGGTCAATCTGGCGGTCGGCCTGGCCCGGTTGGGCCGCGAGGTGATGCTGTTCGATGCGGATCTGGGTCTGGCCAACGTGGACCTGTTGCTCGGGATGCGCCCGGAGCGCAGCCTGCATGATCTGGTGACCGGCGCGGTGGACAGCCTGGACGATGTCCTGGTCCAGGGGCCGGACGGGGTGAAGGTGGTCCCGTCGGCCTCCGGTATCGCGGCGATGGCGAACCTCACGCCGGCCGAGCACGCAGGGCTGATCCATGCCTTCAGCGCCTACCGCAGGCCGCTGGATGTCCTGATCGTGGACACCGCCGCAGGCCTGCAGGAGTCGGTGACTTCGTTCTGCCGGGCGGTACAGGAGACCCTGGTGGTGGTCTGCGACGAGCCGGCTTCGATTACCGATGCCTATGCCTTGATCAAGGTGCTGCACCGTGACCACGGCCTGCGGCGTTTCCGCATGGTCACGAACATGGTCAGCGGGCGCGAGGGGGCGGAGCGGCTGATGCAGAAACTCAATACCGTCTGCGGCAAGTACCTGCCGGAGGTGGTCCTGGACTTGGCCGGCTATATCCCCATGGACGAACATCTGCGCAAGGCCGTGCAGAAAAGGGCGCCGGTGGTTCAGCAGTATCCCGGCAGTCCGGCCGGCAAGGCGTTTGCCGACCTGGCACACACGGTGGATCGCTGGCCAGTCGGTGGGGGTGACCACGGGGGCGTCGGGTTCTTCGTGGAACGAATGCTGCAGAGCGCATGATGACGACGCGTAATCGCCTTTCCGGCTACCAGGCGACGTCCACCGCGACCGGTGGACACGAGAAGTTGATTGCCGATCACGTTGAACTGGTGCATCGCATCGCGCACCACCTGATGGCCCGTCTGCCGGCGTCGGTCCAGGTCGATGATCTGATCCAGGCCGGCATGATCGGTCTGCTGGAGGCGGCGCGGCAGTTCGAGGGCGGGCAGGGGGCGACCTTTGCCACCTACGCCGGGATCCGCATCCGCGGTGCGATGATCGACGAGTTGCGTCGCAGTGACTGGACGCCACGTTCGGTGCATCGCAACAGCCGGCGTATGGCCGCCGCGATCCAGAGTGTCGAGGCCCGCGAGGGGCGTGCGGCGCGTGGGAGCGAGGTGGCGGCCGAGCTGGACGTGCCTATCGATGACTATTACGACATGCTCAAGGACCACGCCGGGGCCCATCTGTTTGCACTGGACGATCTCGGCGGCGGGGATGACGGGGCCGATCGTGTGATCGAGGGGCAGGAAGTCTCGCCGTCGCGTAGCCTTGAGGCTGGCGAGTTTCGCGAGGAGTTGGCCGAGGCCCTTGGGGATCTGCCTGAACGCGAACGCCTGGTGCTTTCGCTGTATTACACCGAAGAACTGAATCTGCGCGAGATCGGGGCTGTTCTGGGCGTGACCGAGTCGCGCGTGAGCCAGATTCGCAGCCAGGCGGTCATTCGGCTGCGCGCGCGCATGGGGTCGTGGCTCGAAGACGGCGCGGCTTTGCAGTTATTCTAAAACTCACCTTACGAATCCCGGAGTGACGTGTGGACAAGGGAATGAAAATTCTCATCGTGGACGATTTTTCCACGATGCGGCGCATTATCAAGAACCTCTTGCGAGATCTTGGCTTCAATAATACGCAGGAAGCCGACGACGGCAGCACCGCGCTGCCGATGCTGCAAAATGGTGACTTCGACTTCCTGATTACCGACTGGAACATGCCCAACATGCCGGGCATCGACCTGCTGAAGGCCGTCCGCGCGGATGCCAACCTGAAGTCGATGCCGGTGCTGATGGTGACGGCCGAGGCCAAGCGCGACCAGATCGTGGAGGCCGCGGAGGCGGGTGTGAACGGTTATGTGGTCAAGCCGTTTACCGCTGAAACGCTGAAGGAAAAGATCGACAAGATCTTCGAACGTATTGAAGCACAGGGCTAAGGATCGCCCGGTGGTGAATACGGACGACGTCCGTCTCGCTTGCGCGGGTGGGCGTGACCCGGCTCCTTCGGCGCCGTACCAGCAAGAGGCTCCTCATGACTGAACAGGAACACCCCCCACGCGACGGTCAGCTCGAGCTGGCCCGACAACTGGTGCAGACGCTCGAGGCGGGCGACGACGCGGCGGCGCGCGCACTGGTGCAGGATCTTGCGCGTCCTTACGACCGCGAGCTCTTCGACGAACTGGGCAAGCTGACGCGCGACCTTCACGAGGCCTTGCAAAGCTTCCGTGGGGACTCGCGTCTGGTAGAGCTGACCCAGGCGGAGATCCCGGATGCGAAGGAACGCCTGAACTACGTGGTCACCATGACCGAGCAGGCCGCGCACGCCACGATGGGCGCCATCGAGTCGAGCCTGCCGATCGCCGAGTCGTTCAGCCAGCAGGCGGCCGACTTGACCGCCAAATGGACGCGGTTTCGCAACCGGCAGCTCTCGGTGGACGAGTTCCGCGATTTCGCGCGTGAGCTGGACAGCTTCTTCGGGCAGGCGGGCGAGGACGCCGAGGAGTTGCGGCGGCTGCTCTCCGAGGTGCTGATGGCACAAAGTTATCAGGACATTACCGGCCAGGTGATTCGCCGGGTGATCCAGTTGGTGACTGACCTCGAAGAGAACCTCGTTACCCTGATTCGGCTCTCCAGCGGGCGCATGGAGCAGGTCGAAGCGGCCGAAGCGTCGCTGGAACGTGGCGAAGAAGACCGCGAGGCGGACCGCAAGGGCCACGGCCCCAGTGTGCCCAAGACTCAAGATTCCAGCGCAGATGTCGTTCAAGGACAGGACGAGGTGGACGATCTGCTATCAAGCCTGGGCTTCTAGCAGTGCCCCCCATACGACTGGCGCCACGGGACCGGAGAGACTGAATGGCCATCGACCCCAATGACGAAATCCTTCAGGACTTCCTGATCGAGGCCGGGGAACTGCTGGAGGGGCTCAACGAGCAACTCATCGACCTGGAACAGAATCCGGACGATCGGGATCTGTTGAATGCGGTCTTTCGAAGCTTCCACACCATCAAGGGGGGCGCCGGGTTCTTGAGCCTGGATCCGCTGGTGACGGTGTGTCATCACGCCGAGGACGTCTTCAATCTGCTGCGCAACGGCGAGCGTCGGGCCGATAGCCATCTGATGGACACCATGCTCCGCGTGCTGGACTCCCTGAACGTCATGTTCGGGGATCTGCGCTCCGGAGTGGACCCGACCCCCGCCGATGCCGCGGTGGTCGAGGACCTGCGGCGCATGGCAAAAAACGAAGACGTCGCCGGAGATACCGCCGCGGCGCCGCCCGCGCCTGAACCGGAGCCCTTCCCCGAGCCACAGGCCTCGGCCCCCGGCGACGCCATGGTGGGCGGCGGGGAGGAGATCACGGACGACGAGTTCGAGGCCCTGCTGGATACGTTGCATGGTGACGGTGCCCCGGCACCCGTGGACGCGGCCGTGTCGGGCGGCGCCGGGGCCAGCGAAGACTCGGGCGGCGATCTGATCAGCGACGACGAGTTCGAGAATCTGTTGGACGAGTTGCAGGCCAAGGGCGGAGGTCCGGCATCGCCCGAACCGGCTGCGGACGCCCCTGCGGATCCACTGCCGACCGAGCCTGCGGCAGCGGCGCCCGAGCCGGAAAAAGCGGTAACGCCGGAGCCGGCGGCCGCCGGTGGGCAGGGCGGTGGTGGTGCCCGCGCCGGCGGGGCCGAGGCTGGGGGGCGCCCGGCTCCACAGGGCGAGACCTCCGTGCGCGTGGATACCGAGCGGCTGGACGAGATCATGAACCTGGTGGGCGAGCTGGTTCTGGTGCGAAACCGCTTGAGCATGCTGCGTTCGCAGCATGTTGACGACGAACTGGGCAAGGCGATCAGTTCGCTGGCACTGGTGACCTCCGACCTGCAGACCTCGGTGATGAAGACCCGCATGCAGCCGGTGAAGAAGGTCTTCAATCGCTTCCCTCGAGTGATCCGCGATCTGTCGCGGAATCTGGGCAAGGAGATCGAACTGGAGATCTTCGGCGAGGAAACCGACCTCGACAAGAATCTGGTCGAGGCCCTGTCCGATCCGCTGGTGCATCTGGTGCGGAATGCTGTGGACCATGGCATCGAGACGCCCGATGTGCGCGAAGCGGCGGGCAAGCCGCGCAAGGGTACGGTCGTGCTCGGCGCGGCCCAGGAGGGTGATCACATCGCACTGCTGATCAAGGACGACGGCGGTGGCATGGACCCGCAGGCCCTGCGGCGCAAGGTGGTGGAGAAGGGGCTGATGGAGCCCGCGATGGCCGAACGCATGACCGATCGCGAGGCCTTCAACGTGATCTTCATGGCCGGATTCTCCACCAAGACCGAGATCTCGGACGTCTCCGGCCGCGGGGTTGGCATGGACGTGGTCAAGACCAAGATCTCGCAGCTCAACGGCACCATCGAGATCGATTCCGAGATCGGCGTAGGGACCACGCTGCGGGTGAAGCTGCCCCTGACCCTGGCGATCCTGCCCGCGCTGATGGTGATTCTGGACGGCCGGCGTTTTGCGATCCCGCTGGCCTCGGTCTCCGAGATCCTGGATCTGGATTTGACCAAGACGAATTACGTGGATGATCAGGAAGTCATCATGGTGCGCAAGCACGCCCTGCCAGTCCATTACCTCAAGCGCTGGCTGAAGCCTGGGCACGAGCCTGAGGCGCGCAAGGATGCCCACGTGGTGGTGGTCCATACGGCCGACCGCAAGGTAGGACTGGTGGTGGATGATCTCGTGGGGCAGGAAGAGGTGGTCATCAAGCCGCTCGGCCAGAATCTGCAAGGCGTGAAGGGCCTGGCGGGAGCGACGATCACCGGGGATGGGGGCATCGCCCTGATCCTCGACGTCTCCGACCTGGTGACCATTCTGATGCGGCAACTGCAAATGTCCGGTCGACCGCGCCGCGCGTCGCGCTCGAGCGAGGGCTGAGGATGCCGATCAGGGTTCTGGTAGTTGACGACTCGGGGTTCTTTCGTCGGCGTATCGCCGAGATCCTGGATTCCGATTCCGGCATTGAGGTCGTAGGTTCGGCCGAGAATGGCGAGCAGGCGATCGCCAAGGTCCGGGACCTCGATCCCGATGTCGTGACCATGGATATCGAGATGCCGGTGATGGACGGCATCACCGCGGTGCGCAAGATCATGGCCGAGCGCCCGCTTCCGATCCTGATGTTCTCCAGTCTCACGACCGAGGGAGCCCAGGCGACCCTGGATGCGCTGGAGGCCGGGGCGGTGGACTTTCTTCCCAAGCGCTTCAGCGACATGGCGGGGGACGAGGACAGCGCGCGCATGCTGCTTCGGCGCCGCGTGCGCTCGCTGTCACGCAGCCGGGCGCGTTCCGTCAGTGCCCCGGGCACGACCACGCCTGCGCGGGAGGCCCGGCCGTCCGCGCGCCGCGAAGAGACCGACCGTCAGGCCGCGGCCGATGCGCGCAAGCCGGGTCCGGCGGTTGCCAGTTCCCGGCCGCCGACGCCGTTACGGCAGTTGCGCGCGGTGCTGATTGGTACCTCCACCGGCGGTCCAGTGGCGCTGCAGGAGGTGCTGAAGCCGCTCCCGGCGAATTTCCCGCTGCCGATCCTGCTGGTGCAACACATGCCCGCCAGTTTTACCCCGGCCTTCGCCGAACGCCTGAACGCCATGTGCAATATCGAGGTGCGTCAGGCGAAGGACGGTGATGTGCTGAAGCCGGGCGTGGCGCTGCTGGCCCCGGGCGGGATGCAGACAACGCTGGAGCGCGGCAGCCAGACGCATGTGCGAATCGCGGAGAGCCCCCTGGGCACCATCTACAAGCCGAGCGTGGATGCGGCCTTCGGTTCCGCCGTGGAGGCGCTGCGCGGGCAGGTGCTTGCCGTGATCCTCACCGGCATGGGCGCCGATGGCCGCGAAGGCACGCGGGCGCTGAAGGGCGCCGGCGCGCAGGTGTGGTCGCAGGATGCGGCGACCTGCGTGGTGTACGGGATGCCGGCGGCAGTGGCCGAGGCCGGCCTGTCCGATCATGTGTACCCGCTGCCCGAAATCGGGCCCGCAATGGTGAAGGGGTTCTGCTGACATGGATATCCTGAGCCTCATCGGGATTACCCTGGGGCTGGTGGCGGTGCTCGGCGGTAGCATTGCCAAGGGCAGTGGCCTGGGCGCGCTGTGGAATGCCGCGGCCTTCCTGATCGTGGTGCTGGGGACCCTGGGGGCGACCCTGGTGCAGGCACGGCTGTCGGTCTTCATGCACGGTATGCGCATCTTGCCGTGGGCCTTCAAGCCGCCGAAGGTCGACAATCGCGCGACGGTCGAGCAGATCGTCGAGTGGTCGCATGTCGCGCGCAAGGAAGGCCTGCTAGGCCTGGAGACGCTGGCCGACGAGGAGACCGACGGCTTTGCCCGCAAGGGACTGCAACTGCTGGTGGACGGTAGTGAACCGCAGACCATTCGCCAGATCATGGAGGCCGACCTCGACAACCGCGAGCACTTCGACCTGCAGGGCGCGAAGATCTTCGAGAGCATGGGGATCTATGCCCCGACCCTGGGGATCGTCGGCGCGGTGATGGGCCTGATGGCAGTGATGCAGAACCTCGCGGATCCAAGCAAGCTGGGGGCGGGCATCGCGGCGGCCTTTGTCGCCACGATTTACGGCATTGCCTCGGCCAACCTGCTGTTCCTGCCGGTGGCCAACAAATTGAAGTCGATTATTCAGAACCGTTCGCAACACCAGCAAATGCTGATGGAAGGCCTGATCGCCATTGCGGAAGGTGAAAACCCGCGGAACATCGAAAGCAAGCTGAGTGGCTTCATCCACGAGTGAGGTCACCATGGCGCGACGCAAGCGGGCGGAAGAACACCAGAATCACGAGGCATGGGCCATCCCCTATGGGGATCTGGTCACACTGCTGCTGGCGTTCTTCGTGGTGATGTACGCCATCTCCTCGGTGGACGACGGCAAGTACCGGGTGCTGTCCGAGTCGCTGGTGGACGCCTTCCGCGCACCGATGCAGGCCGACCCGATTCAGGTCGGGGACCCCACTGTGGCCCGGGAACGTACACCGCAGGATCTGCGTGCCCTGGTGCCTATCGAGGTCCAGCCGGGTCTGGTGGAAGAGGGTCCGCAGCCCATCGACATGGCCTTGAGTGGGATGCTTGACGAGGGCCCGGACGACGCCGGGATGCAGGTGTTCCTGGACGAACTGGCGGATACCGCGCGCGAGATCGAACAGGCGATGGCGCAATGGATCGAGGATGGCGATCTGCGCGTGACGCGCGAGGCCTATTGGCTGGAGATCGAGATCACCAGCCGTCTGCTGTTTGCGTCCGGGGCGGCGACCCTGAACCCCCAGGCGGAGGGTCTTCTGCAAGAGGTTGGCGGGATTCTGGCGCCACGTGTCTCGCGCGTTCATGTGGAGGGACACACGGACAATGTGCCCATCCAGACCGCGATCTATCCGTCGAACTGGGAGCTGTCGTCCGGACGGGCGGCCGCGGTGGTCAGCGTGTTCGAGGAGGTCGGGGTCGATCCGGAGAATCTGGTCGCCCTTGGCTATGGCGAGCACCGGCCGGCGGCCAGCAACGACACCGCGGAGGGGCGGGCCGAGAACCGGCGCGTGTCCATCGTGGTACTGCCCGGGGGGCGTCCGCGCGCCGAGGGCGCGCAGGAACCGGAGCGCCTGCGCGAGGATCTTCCGCCCGCACCGCTCCCGATGGATGGAGACACACCATGAAGGTCTGGGCGGTTGCAAACCAAAAGGGGGGTGTGGGCAAGACCACCACCACGGTGACGCTGGGCGGCCTGCTGTCGGGCCCGGAACAACGCGTGCTGCTGGTGGATGTGGACCCGCACGGATCGCTGACCGCGTATTTCGGCCATGATCCGGAGACCGCCACGCGCGGGGTGTACGAGCTTTTCAGCCAGTGCGCCGAGGGTGCGGATCCGGACCCGAATGGTCTGATCCGCGAGACCCGGTTCCCGGGGCTGGACCTACTGACCGCGAGTACCGCGCTGGCGACGCTGGATCGCCAGCTGGGCACCCGCAGTGGCATGGGGCTGGTGCTGCGTCATGCGCTGGAGAAGATCTCGGAGCAGTACGACTACGTGCTGCTGGATTGCCCGCCGATGCTCGGTGTGTTGATGGTCAATGCGCTGGCCGCCTGTGACGAACTGCTGGTGCCGGTGCAGACCGAGTTCCTCGCCCTGAAGGGGCTGGAACGAATGATCAATACGCTGAAAATGGTACAGAAATCGCGCAAGTCCGAGTTGGCGTACCGGATTATTCCGACCCTGTTCGACCGTCGTACGCGCGCGGCGCACGAGGCCCTGTCGGAACTGCGTCGTTTGTACGGCGACGACGTCTGGCCGGGCGTAATCCCGGTGGACACGAAATTCCGCGATGCCTCCAGTGCCGGGCAGCCGCTGTGTTTCATGATCCCGGACGCCCGGGGTGTGCTCGCCTACTCGGATCTGCTGGAGGCCATCGGTGGCCGGCTGTCCGAACCCCATGAACGGAGGCGACGCGGATGAACCGTTCCATAGTCGACAACCTGGCCCTGAAGGCCGAGCCGGAGGCGCTGGACGACTACTTCGGCAGCCTGCTGGACGAGCCGGAGCCCGTTCGCGCGCTTCTGCGGCCGGACATCCTGGAGCCACGGCCGCCGGTAGAAGAAGCTGCGCCCGCAGTGGAGTTGGAAGCCCCGCTCCGTGAAGCGGATCCGGTGAAGGTTCCGGCGCCGGTAGCCGCCTCGACCCCGCCAGCCCCGCCAGTCGATCCGGCGGAGCGCGAGTATGCGCGTCCCGAGCAGCCGTTTTCGGCCCTCGTGATCGAGGCCGGCAACCTGACCCTGCTGGCGCCGCTCCATGCGCTGGGCGGGGTGGCGCCGCTGGACAGCCTGGAGGTGCGGCCCACCCCGAATCATTCGGTCTGGTACCTTGGGTTGGCGGATACCAAGCAGGGGCGGGTGCAGCTGATTGACCTGGCCGCAGTGGTGACACCGGAAGATCGCGACTACGAGCCGGATACGGCCCGGCAGGTGGTGTTCCTCGCGGGTTCGCGGTTCGCGCTGGCCTGCCGCGCGATTCACGGCACCCGGGTGATCCAGCCGGAGTCGTTGCGCTGGCGCAGCCACCGCCGGCGCCTGCCCTGGCTGGCCGGCGTGGAGCGCGAGAAGATGGCGACGATGCTGGACCTGGAGGCGCTGGATCGCACCCTCGACGAGGGTGGCTGGGACTGATCCCGGCCGGCGCCATTCAAGCATGGCGGTAATCGGCCGATAACCCGGTCAAGACGACACCACAGGGCGGCCCCCGCCGGCACGGAATATCGAGGATGACATGAGCAGCGCACAAGACGTAGAAGCCATGACCAAGGCCGACACCGCTCCGTATGTGACTTTCAGTCTGGCGGAGGAAACCTATGCGATCGACGTTTTGCAGGTTCAGGAGGTGCTAAAGGTTACCGAGATCGCCCCGGTACCGGGTGTGCCGGACTACATCCTCGGGATCATCAACCTGCGCGGGAATGTCGTTACGGTGATCGACGCCCGGCGGCGTATGGGGCTGGATGATCGCGAGTCGGATGAGGCCTCGCGCATCGTGATCATCGATGTAGACAACCAGAACGTGGGGATTCTGGTGGATTCCGTCTCGGAGGTCGTGCGGATCTCCCCGGATTCGGTCGAGCCGGCGCCCGAGGTGGGTAACGATGACAGCAGCCGCTTTATCCAGGGCGTGACCAGCACCGAGGAGGGCCTCACCATCCTGGTGGACCTCAACAGGCTGCTATCGGACGACGAGTGGGCGCAGTTGCGCGAACTGTAGCCGCGCACGTCGGGTCTACAGTCAACAGACGAGGACCATGACCATGAGGCGCAAGCCGGGAGGTGAACCATGGTCGACGAACTCCAGCCGGACCGGACTGTTCGACCGGTCCATACCACTGTTCCCGGGCGCAATTTGAGCGACGACCATGACCGCGACCCGGTCTTTCGTCCCGCAGTGCGTCCAACCCAGCAGCGTCCGCCGCGCAAGGAAGAACGCCGCCAGCGGCGCGGCCTGATCGACGACTACGCCTGAAGTCCCCGGGGACCGGCACCAACTGGGTCCGGGCACGGGTCCGTGTCCGATTTTTCTCCATGGCTGGTCACGCCCTCACGAATCACGCGACAATCGGCAGGCCCCGGGTTTCAGGAGTGTGCAGGCAATGGGAGAGGGAATGCTGATCTGGCTCGCCGCGTTGATTGCGTTGCTGGCGACCATCGTCGCCGGATTTGCCGTGGGGCTCGTGATTCTGTTGCGTCGGCAGTTGGCGGCCCTGCGCCAGGATTATCAGCGCCAGGCCACCTCGGTAATGGCCCTGCAAGGGGCAATGAAGGCCCTGTCCGAGGGGGTTGCGACCCATGGTCAGGCACAGGCCTCGGTACAGCGTGCCCTGGAGCGCCTGCATGACCAGCACAGCGAGCTACGCGCCCGCGAGGGCGACAGCGGCGCCTACGAGCAGGCGATTCTTCTGATCCAGCAGGGCCTGGGGCGCGAAGAGGTCCGTCGGCGTTGCGGCCTTACCTCCACCGAACTCGACTTGTTGTTTAGCCTGCATGGCTCCGGGAATGCCGGCGGCACCGGGTTCGCCGGGCGCTCATGAGCCCCGGTCCGGCCCTTCGCGGTCCGGGTTGGACTGGCGCGAGGGGGGCTGATACCCACGGCCCCGGTCGTCGGGTGTGATCCCTGCCAGCAGGAACACAAAGGCCAGAATCTCCGCGACTGCGACGTAGAGCTCCTCCGGGATCTCGCTGCCCACGGGGACCTGCGCCAGCGCCTCGCTCAGGGCCGGGTCCTGATGCAGCGGGATTCCATGTTCCTCGGCAATGCGCAGGATGGCCTCGGCCGTCAGGCCCGAGCCGCTGGCTGTGATCCGCGGCGCCTGCCGACGATCCCATTCCAGTGCGACCGCCTTGGCCGGTGATCGGCCGCGGTCGGCCGTTCGGTCCCCATGATCCTTTCGTGCCATCGGCTCAGGCCTGTTCGTCCAGCATGCGATGCGAATTCGTGGGGCGCGGGTCCGTACCGACCTCGCCCTGACGTACCGATAGCCCCGTCACCGTCAGGTCGCGCTCGCCCAGCCGATCGCGGAGATAAGCCATTTCGCTGCGCAGTCGCGTGACGGTATCGGCCTCGGGTGCGGTGAAGTGCACGCTGACGCCCCCATTGCGCGATGCCAGGGCGATCCGCGTCGGGCCGAGGTCACCGATATCCAGCGTCAACACAATCGACCAGGGCGCTTCGGCTTCGTCGTCGCTTCCGCCTTCGCGGTGGATCTCGCCGAAAACACCGTGGATACCCTGCTCGCTACGCAGTGGAAGTTCGAATAACCAGCGACTGTTGCCGGGTTCGTCACTTGCGAAGGATTGCAGCGACTGGAGCTGGAGCGACGTGACACGTTTCAGGAGTCCCTCCAGAAGGCCGGACAGGGCCGCGGCCGGGGCAGGGGGAGTCGAGGCGGTGGCGGGGGGTGCTTGCGCTGCAGGGCGTGCGTCCGCCGCTTGGCGAACCTGGTCTGCGGCACGCAGAAGCTGGGCCTTGAGATCTGCCGCGAATGGATGCATCGGGCCTTGACCGCGTCCGGCATGCCCCAGCATGGCCTCCATCCAGAGTCCCGATTGCTGGATGTGCTGGCGCAGGGTCTCGGGCTGTGCCAGTTGGGCCGGGGTGGGCAGGAGCTCCAGGATACGGTGCAGTGCGGGTGCGGCCTGGGCCCCGGGCATGGCGCTCGTGGCTGGCGCCCCGGTCCCGGAGGGCTGGGTCAGCAGGCCATGCAGAGCCGGCCCCAGCGGGCGTGCCCCGGGGAGCTGCAGACGCAGTTCTTGTCCCAGCCACTGCTGGGCCGGGTTGGGCGCTGAGCCGCTACCGGCGGGGCGGGGTGCGGCGCGATCCATGGTCAGGGGGAGCAGGCGGACCTCCAGGCGTGGTTCGGTGCGGGTGATCTCGGCCAGCATGGCGGTGCCGGAAGCGCCCGAACCGGGTCGGTTCAACAAGGCCGTGGGCAATGCGCCGGTCAGCTGGGCGGTGACCACCGTTGCAGGGGGGGAGGGGCGTGCCGCGGTCGATGCGCCGCTGCGGCCCGGGGAGGGTTCGAGACGCAGCCGCACCCCGCGATCGGCAAGTACGTCCAGGACACGAACCTCGATGCGCGTTCCGGTCTGGAGGGATTGTCGCGTTCCGGTGCCCGCCCCACTGGCCACATTGCCGGGGGGTGACCAGCCGGGAATGCGCGGACCGCCAAGGTCGACCATCAAGGGATCTCGTGATGCAAAGCCTCAGCATGGCATACCGGAGGGCGCGGAACGAACCGGCCCGCCCAGGATGCCCGGTTTGTTATCCTGATGCCTTTCGCGATTCGGACTGTGGAGCGATGTCGAAGATACGTGTACTGATGGTTTGCCTGGGCAATATTTGTCGCTCGCCGATGGCCCATGGGGTGTTCGAGGCGCGAGTGCGCGACCACGGACTGGGCGAGGCCATCGAGGTCGATTCGGCCGGAACCGCCGGGTATCACGTGGGGGCGAAGGCGGATAGCCGGGCCCGCCAGGAGGCGCGCTCGCGCGGCTACGATCTGGAACATCTGCGCGCGCGTCAGCTGGAGCCCGAGGATTTCCTGGAGTTCGATTACATCCTGACCATGGACGACGCAAACTACCGCAATGCCGAGCGCATCCGTCCGGCAGATGCGCGGGCGGAGTTGCTGCGGTTTCTGGACTTTGCGCCACAGTTCGGCGAACACGAAGTCCCGGATCCGTACTACGGCGGGGACGAAGGGTTCGTGCACGTCATGGACCTGGTGGAAGCGGCAGCGGATGGGTTGCTGGAACATATCCGCGATCGCCACACGTTGAAGGCCTCCTGACAGCACTGCCGGACGCGTTGCGGACCGGGCGCAGGAGTCGCTGCCGGAGTCGACTGGCGCAGGGTCGCGTGCAAGCCGAGCCAAAGGCATCGGTATGACCCTTCTGGAAGATCATCCATTCGGAATCCCGAGGCCAGAACCAAAAAGGGCCCGCCAATAGGCGGGCCCTTTTTGGTTGGACGCGGGACCTCGTCCTGTCAGTCGTCGCCTTTTCGGTTCGGACTTTCGGCGGCCGGTTCCGCTGGCTCGGCAGTGGGCCTGGGCGCGGCAGGTTTGTCGTCTTTCGCCTCCGCAGGCTTTTCTGCTTTCACTTCGTCCGGCCTTGAAGCAGCGGCCCCTTCATCGGTGGGGGTGGTCTCCGCCTTGGTCGCCTTTGGCCGCCGGGTTCTTGGCTTGGGAGCGGTGTCCGGCGGGTCTGTCGGGGTCGCATCGGTCTTGTTCGCGGCATCCCCGGCATCGGCCTTCTTGGCCCGGGCCGGGCGCTTGGCCGGGGCCTTGTCGCTTTGGCCTGTGGCGTCCGCCGTGTCCTGCTTCGCTGCCGGCTCGGCTTTTGGGGCCGGTTCCCGGGAATCGGAAACGGCCGGCTGGCTTTCCGTCGGGGTGTTCGGCTCGCTGGAGCCCGGAGTCACTTCGCCGGTGGAGGTCTCTGCGGAGGCCGGGGCCGGCTTGCGGCCGCGACCACCGCGGCTACGCCCCTTGGCGGGCGCGGCGTCCTTGGGGGCGCCATCGTCGGGGCTGGCCTTTTCCGGTGGCGGGGTGCTCTCGCCACCGTCCCTGGTTGGGGCCGAGGACTCGGCGTTCTGAACTTCTTTGGGGGTCTCAGCGTGTGCCTTTCCGGTGTCGGCCGCGGGGGCTGAGTCCGGGGCGGTCGTATCACTGCCGGACTCCGGAGCGGAACCCTCGGTTGCAGTGTTCTGCGCACCGTCGGTGCCGGCTTCGCCGGCGTTTTCGCCAGAACGTCCACGACCGCCACGACGCCGGCCACCGCGACGGGAACGGCGGGAACGGGTGCTGCGACCCTTGCCGCCGTCATCCTCGTCCGACTTCTCCGGTCCGTTACCCGCAGGAGTGTCCGCGGCTACGCTCGTGGCGGCCTCGTCCTTGTCCCGTGCTGGCTTCTCGGCCGGTTTCGAGTCTGCGGACTTCTCGGGTCCCCTGGTGTCAGGCGTCCGGCTTTCGGTTGCTTGTTTCGGCGATTCGTTGCTCGTGCCCTTCGCGGCATCGGCATCTTTCTTGCCGCCACGACGGGAACGGCCCTTGGCACCATCGGGCTTGGTGCCATTGCCCTTGGCACTATCCGTCTTGTCGGGTGCGCCCTTCTTGCCCTTGTCGGCGTCGTCACGCTTGTCGCCGGTATTGCGGCCGCCGTTGTCGGCCTTTTTCCGACTGCCCCCGCGGCCGCTGCCCTTGCCGCCGCGGTTGCTTTCGCCGGCGCGCCCGCGACCTCCGCCCTTGCGGCTGTCTTCCTGTTCATCTTCCGGTCCGTCCGCCGGACGCGCGTTGGGGAACAGCGAGGACCAGATGCGTGTGAAGAATCCGGGCTTCGATACCGGCTGTGACGTCTCCGGTGCGGAGGGTGCGCTGTCGCTGACCGGGGCCGGCCCGGTCATCTTGACGCCCTGGACCAGCGGCTTCTCGACCTTGCTGCGGCGCTCCTGATGCGGATCGCTCTCGTCCTCGGTGGTCTCCACCAGTTCGTGCGAGCCGCGGTCGCTGATCGCCTCTTCGCGTTCGTCGCCGCGCACGCGGCGGACCTCGAAGCGTGGGGTGAGGTACTGCGGGTTGGGGATGATGCTGATGTCGACCTTGTGGCGCTCCTCGATGTCGTTGATCGATTCGCGCTTCTCGTTCAGCAGGAAGGTGCCCACGTCGACCGGGACCTGACCCATCACCAGGCCAGTGCGGTCCTTCATCGCCTCTTCCTCGATCAATCGCAGGATCGACAGGGCGAGGGATTCCACGCTACGGATCTGGCCGTGACCCTGGCAGCGCGGGCAGGTGTTCTGGCTGGATTCCCCCAGCGACGAACGCAGGCGCTGGCGCGACATCTCCAGCAGTCCGAAGCGGCTGATGCGCCCGACCTGGACCCGGGCGCGATCCATCTCCAGCGCCTCGCGCAGGCGGTTTTCGACCTCCCGCTGATGCTTGTTGGCGTTCATGTCGATGAAATCGATCACGATCAGGCCGCCCAGGTCGCGGATGCGCAACTGGCGCGCGACTTCTTCCGCCGCCTCCAGGTTGGTGTGGAAGGCGGTCTCCTCGATGTCGCCACCCTTGGTCGAGCGCGCAGAGTTGACGTCGATGGAGATCAGGGCTTCGGTGTGGTCGATGACCAGCGCACCGCCGGAGGGCAGGGTGACGTCGCGGTCGAATGCGCTCTCGATCTGGCTCTCGATCTGGTAACGATTGAACAGCGGGACCGGGTCATCGTAGCGCTTGAGCTTGCGCAGGCTGTTGGGCATGACCAGACGAACGAATTCCTCGGCCTGCTGGTACACGTCGTTGTCATCGATGATGACCTCGCCGACGTCGTTGCGCATGTGGTCGCGGAGGGCGCGGATGATGACGTTGCTTTCCTGGTGGATCAGCGCCGGGGTCTTGGCCTTTTCCGCGGCTTCGGTGACCGCCGCCCACAGGGCAGTCATGTAATCCAGATCCCACTGGAGCTCTTCGGTGGTACGCCCGACGCCCGCGGTCCGGGCGATTACGCCCATGCCGTCCGGCATCGTCAGTCCGGAGAGTGCGTCACGCAGGGAGGCGCGGTCTTCGCCCTCGATGCGGCGCGAGACTCCGCCGGCTTTCGGGTTGTTGGGCATCAGGACCAGATAGCGGCCGGCCAGGCTGATGTAGGTAGTCAGCGCGGCACCCTTGTTGCCGCGTTCTTCCTTTTCTACCTGGACGAGGAGTTCGGTGCCTTCCTTCAGGAAGTCGCGGATTGGCTTGTCGCTGTCGGCAGGGGCGCCAACCGCGGAATGAGCGATTTCCTTGAACGGGAGGAAGCCGTGGCGATCAGCACCAAAGTTGACGAACGCGGCCTCCAGGCTCGGTTCGACGCGGGTGATCTTGGCCTTGTAGATGTTCGCTTTTTTGCGTTCGCGCGAAGGCAGTTCGATATCCAGGTCGTACAGCCGCTGGCCGTCGACCATGGCGACCCGCAACTCTTCCGGCTGCGTGGCATTGATCAGGATGCGTTTCATGCATTGGACTCGGTAGGGCGTCCTGGCGTCCGGCGGGGAAGATCGGGGTCCGGGGTGCGGCGATCGAGCGGCGGCACGGCAACGCTTGCGCACGCGTGCTCGCAGCGGCGGCGCGTAGCACAAGCCAACGCGCCAGCCAGGTGTTCACCAGCAACCACGGGATCAGTCGCCTGCGGGAGGCGTAGCCGGGGAGACAGGACTGGGTTAGAAGAAATAGCGTCACAGTGTCGCTTTGTGGCGATGGCCCTTCGACCGGAGGCTGCTTTCAGCCTGTGGATCGAAGCGGCGGGTGATTCGAGGCGCGTTGCAGGCGTAGCACAGCAACGTACCGTGGGCCAATGTAGGGCATAACCCCCCGTCCGGGCAAGTTTTTCCGCCCGCAAGGGGACGGGTACAGTAGCCCGGTGAGCGCGCCTCCGGTAGCATCCCGCGCCATGAAAGCAACGCGCGAACCCTCCGGCCCACGTACCTTCCAAGTCACCGAGCGTGGTGACGGTCAGCGGCTCGACAACTTCCTGCTCCGCGAACTGAAGGGCGTGCCCAAGGGCCTGATCTACCGCCTGGTCCGTCAGGGTGCCGTGCGGGTGGATGGGCGCCGGGCCAAGGCACACAAGCGCCTGGCTGTCGGCAACGAGGTCCGGGTGCCGGATCTGGATCGACCGGAGGCGGCCAGCAGCGAGATCCCGCCGAAGGTACTGGACCGGTTGCGTCGGGCGATTATCCACGAGGATGACGATGTGCTGGTGCTGGACAAGCCATCCGGCCTGGCGGTGCACGGCGGGAGCGGGCTGGCGTTTGGCATTATTGAGGCGATGCGCCAGTTACGGCCGGATATCGAGCTGGAACTGGGGCACCGCCTGGATCGCGAGACCAGTGGCTGCCTGCTGCTGGCCAAGCGCCGCTCGGCGCTGCAAGAGTTCCATGCCGCGCTGCGTGAAGGGCGGGTCGAGAAGCGCTACCTGGCGCTGCTGGTGGGGCGGTTCGCGGGCGAACAGGCCGTCGAATGCGATGCCCCGGTCGCCAGTGGCCGACAGGAAGATGGCCGCCGCCGGATGCGTGCGGGCGAGACCGACAGCGACGGGCCGCGGGCACGGGAAGCCCGGAGCGTCTTTGTGCCGCTGGAGGCGCACGGTGCCTTCCAATTGGCGGAGGTGAAGATCGGGACCGGCCGCACGCACCAGATACGCGTCCACGGTCAGTCGATCGGCCATCCGGTGGGGGGCGATCACGACTACGGCTTGCCGGATGCCAATCGCAGCCTGCGGCGCCATGGGCTGAAACGGCTGTTCCTGCATGCACAGGCACTGGCATACCAGTCGGCGGACGGCGAGCGACATATCTTCTCCGCCCCGTTGCCGGACGAGCTGACCGCGGTGCTCGCGAACCTGGATGCCGGAGGCGAGGACGACGCATGATGACCCCGTTGCTGCCACCGGAGGAGGGTGACCTGCGCCTGGTTGTGTTTGACTGGGATGGAACGCTGATGGACTCGCCTCGCCGGATCGTGCACTGCCTGCAGCGTGCGGCTAAGGATACCGGTGCCCCGGTGCGGGACGAGGCGACGCTGCGCAATATTATCGGGCTCGGGGTTCAGGCGGCGGTCCGCGAGCTCTACCCGGACGCCGATGATGCCTTCGTGCAGCACTTTTCCGACACCTATCGCGAGTGTTATCTGGCGGCTGACGATGCCCCGGAGACCCCGCTGTTCGCCGGCGTGAGCGACCTGCTCGACTGGCTGGATGCGCGCGAGATCCTGCTGGCCGTGGCGACCAGCAAATCGCGACGGGGACTGGACCAGGCCCTGGAGGCGACCGGTCTGGGCAGGTACTTCGTGGCAACCGCTACGGGCGACGAATACCCGTCGAAGCCGAATCCGTCCATGCTCCAGTCCGTGATGGGACGCGCGGGGGTGGAACCGGCCCGGACGCGCATGGTCGGTGATAGCGTTTATGATCTCGAAATGGCGCGGCATGCAGGAGTACCGGCCGTGGCTGTCACCCACGGGGTGCATTCGCCGGAACGCCTGAGTGACGAATCCCCCCTGGCCTTGCAGCCGGATCTGGAGTCGCTGCTTGAGGCATTCCGGCGGGCTGAAGGTACAACTTAGAAAAGGAATGACGATGGGCTGGGCGAACGAGAACAAACCGGGCTGGGAACGCGAGGCCCTGGAGAACCTGGTCCAGGCACAGGTGATCGAACAACGCCGGGCCCGACGCTGGGGCATCTTCTTCAAGCTGTTGTTCTTCTTCTACCTGGTCGCGCTGCTGATCCTGGTGCGCGGCGGCGATCTGGGGCTTTCGGGGATGTTCGAGAGCGAACGCGAGCCCACCGAACACGTGGCCGTGGTCGAAGTCGAGGGGCTGATTGCCTCCAGCGCGGCGGCCAATGCCGAGGACATCTCCAAGGTGCTGAAAGAGGCCTTTGAGGCGGATGGCACCCAGGCGGTAATGCTGCGTATCAACAGCGGGGGCGGAAGCCCGGTGCAGGCCGCCAACGTGCACGACGAGATCCTGCGGCTAAAGGAGAAGCACGCGGATATCCCCGTGTATGCGGTCATTGGGGATGTGGGCGCCTCGGCGGCCTATTACATCGCGGTAGCGGCGGACGAGATCTATGCCAGCCAGGCCAGCATGGTGGGTTCGATCGGCGTGCGCATGGACAGCTTCGGGCTCGTGGATCTGATCGACAATATCGGTGTGGAACGACGTCTGTTTACCGCCGGCGAGAACAAGGGGTTCCTGGACCCGTTCCTGCCCTTGGACGATGACCATGTGAATCACCTCGACGGGGTGCTGCAGGGCGTGCACGAGCAGTTCGTGGATGTGGTGCGTGCCGGTCGTGGCGATCGCCTGGTCGAACGCGACGATCTGTTCAACGGCCTGATCTGGACGGGCGATCGATCGGTGGAGCTCGGCCTGATCGATGGCATCGGCACGGACCGCAGCGTGGCGCGCGACGTGATCGGTGTGGAGAAGATGGTGGAGTTCAAGCCGCGGCGCAGTGCGCTGCAGTTGCTGTTCGAAGACCTCGGCATGGCGGCTTTCCAGCAATGGATGAGCTGGGAGACCACGCCGCAGTGGCGCTGAGGCGCGCTGCCTGGCCTCCCAGTCTGCGGGTCAGCTGCGATCGATGCGGGTGACGCGGGCGATCATGCCGATCACCGGATGGTCCAGGTAGAACAGCTCGTCGCCGGAGTTCATGCGCTGGCTGCCGCGTACCGTTATCGCGCGCGGCGGCTGGTCCCCCTGCGGTTCCTCGACGTGGTAGATCAGGTCGGTCTCCAGGTGCAGGAATCGCCCCACCCAGATACGCAGCCGGCCCTCCAGCTCGAAGCGTTCGTCCTGTTCCTCCATCAGCGGACGCGGCATCCGGTCGGCCTCGTCGCGCAGATGATCACGCGTACCGAGCCGCCGCCCCTGCTGCACCCGCAGCCAGGGGGCGGAGGCGTGGTCGCGTCCAGTCTGATCCCAGGCCAGGCTCGCCAGGATGCGCCCGGCGCCGGAGTCCTCCACCCGGCGTACCACGCGCTGCAGTTCAAAGCCCTTGCGTGAATCGCGATAGATCCGCCCGCCCAGTTCGGATTCGCCGAGCATGGCCTCGCGCGGCGCGGCGAGCTCCATCTGCAGCCGCCGGCTCTCGTCCGTGCGATGCTCGAAGATCACCAGTTCGATGCGATACTGGCGTCCGGCCTGTGCCAGGGCCGGTCCCGTGGCGCCAGCCAGGGGCAGGGCGGCCAGCCCGCCCAGCAGGCGGCGTCGGAGGGGGTTGTGGGATTCGGATGGGTCGTTGCGCATTCAGGCGGCCTGTTGTTCGGGGCTGATGGTGTTTAAGAGGCGCAGGACGGCCTGCGCCCGAGCCTCCAGTGTCTCCATCGGGGCAAAGAAGCGGAAGGCCTTCTGGCCATCCAGTTTGTACATCTGCGGATCGGATTGCACCAGCTGGATCAGGGCCGCGATGTCCAGATTGGGACTCGGACCAAAAACCAGGCGTCCGCCAGCAGGGCCCAGTTCCAGCTTGCGAATCCCGAGCGGGGTCAGCTTCAGCCGCAGACGGGCGGCCTCGAACAGGGCCTTGGCCGGGTCCGGAAGCAGGCCGAAACGGTCCACCAGTTCGACTTCAAGCTCGCGAAGGGCATCGGAGGTCGGTGCGCTGCTGATGCGCTTGTAGAGGATCAGCCGGGTGTGTACGTCGGGTACGTAGTCGCCCGGGAGCAGGGCGGGAAGGCCCAGTTCCACCTCGGTCCCGGTGGCCGCGGGCCCTTCGAGTTCCGGCATATTGCCGGAGCGCAGGGCATTCACGGCGCGGTTGAGCAGGTCGTTGTACATCGAGAATCCGACCTCGTGGATCTGCCCGCTCTGCTCGTCGCCGAGCAGCTCGCCGGCACCCCGAATCTCCAGGTCGTGACTGGCCAGGGTGAAGCCCACGCCCAGGTCCTCCAGCGATGCGATGGCCTCCAGCCGTTTCTTGGCATCGGCGGACATTGCCTTCTCCGGCGGCGTGATCAGGTAGGCGTAGGCGCGGTGGTGTGAACGCCCGACGCGGCCACGCAACTGGTGCATCTGTGCCAGGCCCAGCTTGTCCGCACGGTTCATTATGATGGTGTTCGCGGTGGGGACGTCGATGCCGGTCTCGATGATGGTGGTGCACACCAGGATGTTGTAGCGCCGGTGATAGAAGTCGAGCATCACCTGTTCCAGTTCGCGCTCGCGCATCTGCCCGTGGGCAATGCCGACCCGTGCCCCGGGCAACAGCTCCTGCAGGCCCTGGGCAGTGCGTTCGATGGTGTTGACCTCGTTGTGCACGAAGTACACCTGGCCCCCGCGCCGGATCTCGCGCAGGCAGGCCTCCTGGATGATGGCGTCGTTCCATTCGTTGACGAAGGTCTTGATCGCCAGGCGGTCACGCGGTGGTGTGGTGATCACCGACAGGTCGCGCAGGCCGGCCAGGGCCATGTTCAGGGTGCGCGGGATCGGCGTGGCGGTCAGCGTGAGCATGTCGACCTCGGCGCGCATCTTCTTCAGCGCCTCCTTGTGGCGCACGCCAAAGCGCTGTTCCTCGTCGACGATCACCAGGCCGAGGTTGGAGAAGTCCAGGTTGGCCTGCAGCAGCTTGTGGGTGCCGATCACGATGTCGACCTTGCCGTCTTTCAGGCCCTCCAGTACCGCGGCTTGCTGCTTGGCGCTGCGAAAGCGTGACAGCGACTCGATGTGGACCGGCCAGTCGGCGAAGCGGTCGGTGAAGTTCTGGTGGTGCTGCTGCGCGAGCAGGGTGGTCGGGACCAGGACCACGACCTGCTTGTTGTTCTGCACCGCGACGAAGGCGGCGCGCATCGCGACCTCGGTCTTGCCGAAGCCCACGTCGCCACAGATCACGCGATCCATGGGTCGGGTGTCGGCCATGTCCGCGAGCACGGCGTCGATGGCCTGTTGCTGATCCAGGGTCTCCTCGAACGGGAACCCGGCGGCGAAGGCGTGATACTCGGCGGTGTCGGTAGCGAAGACCGTGCCCTGTTTCGCCGCGCGCCGGGCATGAATATCGAGCAGTTCGACGGCCACGTCCCGCGCCTTTTCCGCCGCCTTCTTGCGCGCCTTGCCCCATTGCTCGCTGCCGAGCCGGTGCAGGGGGGCGTGCTCGGCATCCGCGCCGGTATACCGGCTGATGAGGTGCAGCGAGGACACGGGGACATAGAGCTTGGCCTCGTCGGCGTACTCGAGCGTCAGGAACTCCGAAGGCTGGCCGTTGAAGTCCAGGGTCTGCAGCCCGAGATAACGGCCGACGCCCTGTTCCTCGTGGACCACCGGTGCACCGATGGTCAGGTCGCTGAGGTTCTGGATGACCGCGTCTGCGTCCCGCGTGGTGCGGTTGCGTCCGCGGGTCTGGCGCGCGCGTTCTCCGAGCAGGGCGGCCTCGGGGGCGACGGCCACACCCTCGGGCAGCACGAAGCCCTCGCCGAGCGCGGCCACGGTGACGTACAGGCCGGGTTCGGCGGTGAGGAAGGCGTCCCAGTCGTCCACGGCATGATGGGGTACGGCCTGGTCCCGCAATAGCGTCAGCAGGGCCTCGCGGCGACCGGCGGATTCCGCGGTCAGGAGCACGCGCTGTTGCCCCTCGACAAAGACCTTCAGGGGCTGGGCTGGATCGTCGCGGCCCTGCTGCATGCCGAGTTCCGGCAGCGCGTCGCAGGCAAATGCGATGTCCGCGCCGCGTCCCGCGGGGAGCGGGGCGGCCGGGTCGCCCAAGGCAATGCCGGAGTGCTCGCGCAGCGCGCCGGCCAGGTCGTCGACGTCCAGGTAGAGCCGTTCGGGTGGCAGCAGCGGTCGATCATACTGATGGCTGAGCTGTTCGAAGCGGTCATGGATCTCCTGGGCGAACTCCTCGGCCGCCCCGGCGATGTTGCCGACCTGCACCATCTGGACCTCGGGGCAGTAGTCGAACACCGTGTCCATGCCCTCGAAGAACAGCGGCAGGTAGGCCTCGATGCCCGGCGGGACCAGGCCCTCGCTGATGTCGCGGTAGATCGGGTGCTTGGCGGGATCGCCTGAGAAATGCGCCCGGTAGCGGGTGCGGAATTCGCTGATGGAGGTGTCGTTCAGCGGGAATTCGTGGCTGGGCAGGATCTCCAGTCGCTCGACCTTTTCCGTGGAGCGCTGCGACTCGGGGTCGAAGCGGCGCAGGGAGTCGATCTCGTCATCCAGGAACTCGATGCGCACGGGTTCGTCCGCGCCCATCGGAAACAGGTCGAGGATCTCCCCGCGGGCGGCGAATTCGCCATGGCTGATGACCTGCTGAACGGCGCTGTACCCGGCCTCGGTGAGGTTCTCGCGCAGGGTCATGCGGTCCAGGCGCTGGCCGGTTTGCAGCGAAAGGCCCTGGGTGGTCAGCCAGTCGCGCGGCGGCAGGCGCTGCATCAGGGTCGAGACCGGCATCAACACGATCCCGCGTTCCAGCCCCGGCAGGTGGTACAGCGTGCGCAGGCGTTCGGAGATGATGTCCTCGTGCGGGGAGAAGACATCGAACGGCAGGGTCTCCCAGTCCGGCAGGCGCAGCAGCGGCAGGTCGTGGTCGCCGGCGAAGAACTCCCACTCTTCCTGCCAGCGGTCGGCCGCCTCGTTGGATTCCGTGATCACCAGAAGTGGCCGGGCGAACTCGCCGGCGTTCCGCGACAGTGCGAGCGTCGCCGCCGAGGCATTGAGCCCCGACCACACCTCGAATCCGGAGCCGGGGAGGCGGCCGGGATGGAGCGGGTTGCGCCGTTGTTCGGACATGGGCCTGTTGTTCGGTCGGGGGGGCGGAAAGGGCCGCGATTATACGGATTCCGCCTGACGGGTGCGCGTGAGCCAGAGGACGCCCTGACGAATCGGTTTGTGCCGTGTGCGGCTCAAGGGTGTTTTTGCGGCGGAGGGCATGGAGATCACGGAGAAGGCGGGGGATTACCTGGGGCGGATCGCGCTAGTGGGTGTTGATCACCTCAGGAGGGATCGATGTAGCGTTGCAGGATCGGGCCGTAGGCATCGATGCGACGATCGCGGAGAAAAGGCCACTGGCGGCGTACGGCCTCGGTCCGGCCGCGATCCAGCTCGACGGTGAGGATCTCCGGCTGCGCTTCGCCGGCGCGGGCCAGGATCTCGCCCTGGGGCCCCGCGACGAAGCTTGTGCCCCAGAAGTTCGCCCCGGGCGCGTGTCCGGAGGGGGCCGGTTCGTGCCCCGTGCGGTTGCAGGCGATCACCGGCAGGTTGTTGGCAACGGCGTGGCCGCGCTGGACGGTCATCCATGCGTCCTGCTGCCGGGCTTGTTCCTCGGGCGTGTCCTGCGGGTCCCAGCCAATGGCGGTGGGATAGATCAATAGCTCGGCGCCGGACAACGCCATGATGCGGGCGGCCTCCGGGTACCACTGGTCCCAGCAGACCAGGACCCCGAGGCGACCGACCGAAGTGTCGATGGGGACGAAGCCGGTGTCCCCCGGGGTGAAATAGTACTTCTCGTAATAGCCGGGATCGTCCGGGATGTGCATCTTGCGGTAGGTGCCGACCGGGCGGCCGTCGGTCTCGAAGACCACTGCGGTGTTGTGGTAGAGCCCAGCGGCGCGACGCTCGAACAGGGAACCGACCAGGACCACCCCGTTGTCCCGCGCGATGGCGCTCAGGCGCTCGCAGCTCGGGCCGGGGATCGCCTCGGCGCGATCGAAGGTGGCGAGGTCCTCGGTCTGGCAGAAGTAGGGGCCGGTGTGCAACTCCGCCAATACGACCAGGCGGGCGCCGTTCGCGGCGGCCTCGGCGACCGCGGCCGCGGTGGCGTCGAGATTGGCGTCGACGCTCCCGGCATCGCGGTGCTGGATCAGGGCGACGGACAGTGGGGCGTTGGGCATGACGGGTGCTCGGTGCAGAAGGTTATTCCTGCGGGATGCCGAGGGCGGCCGCAGGGTATTGCATGGTCAGGCAGTGCAGGCTGCCCCCCTGGCGAATGATCGCCCGGCAGTCGATCTCCACGATCTCGCGTCCCGGAAAGGCCCCGGCGAGCCGGTCGCGGGCGACGGCATCGGCGGGGTCATTGTAGACCGGAAGGAGCACCGCACCGTTCAGAATCAGAAAGTTCGCATAGGTGGCGGCCAGCCGTCGGCCGTCCTCGACGATGGGGGCCGGCCAAGGGAGCGGAATCAGGCGGTAGGGCTCTCCGGAGGTCTGGCGCAGGGCCCGGAGTTCCTGTTCCATCGCCTGCAGCTCGGGGTAATGGGGGTCCTGCGGATCGTCGCACTGGACGTAGGCGATCGTATCGCGGGCGCAGAAGCGGGCCAGCGTGTCGATATGGGCATCCGTGTCGTCGCCCTCCAGCTGCCCGTGTTCCAGCCAGAGGATCCGCTCCGCACCCAGCCATTCGCCGAGGCGCTGTTCCAGCCCGGTACGATCCAGATCGGGGTTGCGGGTGCTGGAGAGCAGGCAGCGCGTTGTAGTGAGCAGTGTGCCGGCGCCGTCGGATTCGATCGACCCGCCTTCGAGGATCAGCCCGGTGGGTTCCGGTACACAGCTGCCGAATACGCCCTGGCTGGCCAGGGCCCGAGTGATCGCATCGTCCAGATCGGCGGGGTATTTGCCGCCCCAGCCGTTGAAGGTAAAGTCCAGCAGGCGTGGCTGATTGCCGTCGAATACGGTGATGGCGCCATGGTCGCGCGCCCAGGTGTCGTTACTCGAGGCCAGGGCAAACCACAGCCGGTCGGGCCGGATGGCGGTCTCGGTCAGGAAGCCGGAGATCTCCTCAATGTGCTCGGGATCGCGCGCGACGATGATGACCGGCTCGTACTGGCTGATGCTCGCGGCGATGGTGGCAAATACCGGGTGCACCTGATCCAGAACGGGTGCCCAGTCCGTGGCGTCATGCGGCCAGGTCAGCTGGATCGCACCCTGGGGCTCCCACTCGGCGGGGAGGCGGCGTTTGGGCGGCACCCGGGTGGCGTCCCCGGTACTCATGGACGGTCGGAGCGGGATCCGTTGCGCACTGCGCTGTGCAGGACGTACTCGCCCTCGAAGAACACGGAGAAGTCGGCATAGTCCCAGCGTGTGATCGGCGGATCGCCCACGGTGGCGTGGCGTTGTTCCGGCTCGCCGTGCTGGCGGATGACCGCTGACTGGCTCTGACCACGGGTTGGGGCCCCTTCACGTTCCTTTACGGTGAACCCCCCTTCGGGGCTGCGCAGGATGTCGGCCGAGGCGGTGGCCATGGCCCCGGCGAAAAGCGCCAGTACAAGGGCGCTGGCCGCGGCGCGCACGGTGCTGCCCCGGCGTGCGCCGGACTTCAAGGTGGGGTTCGCTGCGTTGCATTTCCCTAGCATGACCAACTCTCCGTTTGCTGGATGGCTCCATGGTAGCGTCAACCGCGACGCCATGCCTCCCCCGACGCGTCCCCTATAGGCGCGACCCGGTATCTCTGGCATGCTTTCGCGATGTTTCGCCCCCTGACCCTTGCCATCGGCCTGCGCTATACGCGTGCCAAGCGGCGTAACCACTTCATCTCGTTCATCTCGGTGGTGTCGATCATCGGGCTGGTGCTCGGCGTGATGGCGCTGATCACCGTGTTGTCGGTGATGAACGGGTTCGAGCGCGAATTGCGCGAGCGCATCCTGGGGATGGCCTCGCATGCGACCATCGGTGAGGCCAACGGAGGGCTGCGTGACTGGGAGCGCCTGCAGCGCGAGGCGCCGGAGATCGATGACCGGGTGGTGGCCGCGGCCCCTTATGTTCAGGGCGAGGCGATGCTGAGTGCGCGCGGGAACATCTCCGGGGCGCTGATCCGCGGTGTGGAGCCGGAGGCAGAGGAACGGGTGGCGCGCATCGGCGAACACATGATCCGCGGCGAGCTGGGGAGCCTGGAGGGCGGTCGCTACCGCGTCGTGCTCGGGCGCGAACTGGCGGCGGAACTGCGTGTGCAGGTTGGCGATTCGATCATCCTGATGGCTCCCCAGGCCTCGGTGTCGCCGGCCGGGGTGATGCCGCGCATGCGGCGCTTCGAGGTGTCCGGCCTGTTCGAGGTCGGCATGTATGAATACGACCGGGGGACTGCCTTCATCCATCTGGAGGATGCCCAGGCGGTGTTCCAGATGGGCGATCAGGTTACCGGGCTGCGGCTGCGGCTGACCGACATGATGCAGGCCGGGGTGATTGCACGCGACGTAGCGGCGCAGCTGGACGGGCTTTTCCGGGTGTCCGACTGGACCCGTCAGCACGCGAATCTGTTCCGCGCCATCCAGATGGAGAAGATGGTGATGTTCATCATCCTCTCGCTGATTGTGGCGGTGGCCGCCTTCAATATCGTCTCGACCCTGATCATGCTGGTGACCGACAAGCAGGGGGATATCGCGATCCTGCGAACGCTCGGGTTGTCGCCCGCAGGCATCATGGTGATCTTCATGGTCCAGGGGGTCGTGATCGGGGCGATCGGCATTCTCCTGGGTACCGCGGCCGGGGTCGCGCTGGCGTCCAATATCGATGTCGTCGTGCCCTTCATCGAGCGGCTGCTGGGCGTCGAATTCCTGTCCGCCGAGGTCTATTATATCAGTGACTTGCCATCTGAACTTAAACTGTCGGATGTTCTCCGGGTCGGCATCCTGGGCTTCCTGCTGACGGTCGTGGCCACACTGTTCCCGGCCTGGCGCGCGGCCCGTACCCAGCCGGCGGAGGCGCTGCGCTATGACTGACCGCGAGACCCCGGTCCTCGAGGCCTTGGGCGTGGAACGCCGTTTCCGCGACGGCAAGCTGGATGTGGCCGTACTGACCGGGGTCGATTTCGCCCTGCAGCCGGGGGACCAGACCGCGATCATCGGTGCCTCGGGCAGTGGCAAGAGCACCCTGCTGCACCTGCTCGGTGGTCTGGACCGCCCGACGGCCGGCGAGGTGCGCTTGCTGGGCACGGACTGGACCCGCATGAGCGAGGCGCGGCGCGGGCATCTGCGCAACCAGCATCTGGGGTTCGTTTATCAGTTCCACCACCTGTTGCCGGAACTGACGGCCGCCGAGAATGTGGCCCTGCCACTGCTGATCCGGCGGATGTCCAACCGCAAGGCGCGGGAGGAGGCCCGCCACTGGCTGCAGCAGGTGGATCTGGGCCACCGCCTGGAGCACAAGCCTTCGGAGCTCTCCGGTGGCGAGCGTCAGCGGGTCGCGATCGCCCGTGCGTTGGTCACTCGACCCTCGGCCATCCTGGCGGATGAGCCGACCGGGAATCTGGACCAGGAGCGGGCGGCGCAGGTGTTCGAGCTGCTGCGTGCGATGAATCGTTCCACCGGCACCGCGCTGGCCCTGGTTACCCACGACATCACCCTGGCGCGCGAGCTGGACCGCTCGGTGCAGCTGGTCAAGGGGCACCTCGAGCCGGAGGTCTTCGACGGCCAATTGGCGGCGGTCCACGCATAAGCCCCCGTGCAGCGCGAATCCGCGCGCCTTGCAGCATCGGACCCTGAACGGGCTCGGTTGATCAGCCCAACGGCGGTTCCTTCTTGTTCGATTTTTCCTCTTCGCTGCGTTCCGCGGCTTCGCGTTCCGCCAGTTCCTTGCGCAACCGCCGCAGATAACGGCGGCTGCGCACGCGCTGGACCACGTTCAGCCGCCACAGGAAGCGCACGAGCAAATAACCCGACAGGCTCGCGACCGAGCCCAGCAGGACGCTCCCCAGGAGCAGGGGCTGCCAGATGGTGAGTAACTCTGTGCTGAACCACTCCCAGCTCCAGTCCAGGCGGATATCGCGACGGGGTTCGTCCAGAAGCTTGCGCCCGATCGTGTAGGCCGTATACAACATGGGCGGCATGGTGATCGGGTTGGAGATCCAGACCAGGATCACCGAAATCGGCAGATTGACGCGGACGATAATGGCCACGGCCGCCGCGATCAGCATCTGCATGGGCAGTGGCAGGAAGGTCACGAAGAGCCCCACGGCAAACGCACCAGCCACGGAGCGGCGGTTCAGATGCCACAGATCCGGCGACCCCAGACGCGGCCCCAGCGGGGCGAGCGCCTTGTGCCCACGCATGCGCTCCATGCCGGGAAACATCTTCTTGATGATGTGTCTAGCCATGTTCCGGGTTGCCGATGGTGCGCCTGGCGCGGGCTCGCGACCGCGCATGTGGGGTCCATTCTCGCTGATTTGGGCCGGCGAATGCCTGTGTCGCCCGGCACTTGGGTCTTGGGCCACGCAGTGGGCCGGGCGTTCAGGGCCTCAACGTGACCGCTTTCACCCTCGGACTTCTGGTCACGGCGTGGTGGCTACACCGGGTACCGGAGCCGCTTCCGATGGCCCCGGGTCTGGTGCTCGCGCTGCTGGTGGTCACCGCGGGCGCCAGCGCCGGCCTGCGACGATACGGTTACCGGGCCACTGTGCCATGGGCGATGGCGCTGGGTGTGGTGGTCGCCTGGGGGAGCGTCTCCATGACCGCGAACATCTGGCTCGAGCAGGCCTTGGCGCCTTCGCTTGCGGGAGAAGAGGTCACCGTTCTTGCCACGGTCACCAGTTTGCCGGAACACGCCGGGCATCGCAGCCGGTTCCGGGTCACAGTGGAGGCGGTCATCGCGGGGCCGGAGGCATTCGCTGCCCGTGAGCTCCTGGTGACGGCGTATCCGGCGCGGCCTGAGGTCGAGGCAGGCACACGCGGCCAGATGACCCTACGCCTGCGCCCGGCCGAAGGGCCCGCGAATCCTGGCGGATTCGATCGCGCAGGGTGGTTTTACCGCGAGGGCCTGCATGGCTCCGCGACGTTGCTTGATCTGGAGTCGATCGGGAACGGAGTGCCGGCCGCTGCGGCACGGCCCTGGCGGGCCGACTTGCACCGCGTCCGCGGCTGGCTGCGCGGGCGGCTGGAAGTCGCGGCCCCGGAGTTGCGCCATCCGGGGCTGGTGCAGGCCCTGGTGATTGGCGACCGTCAGGGGATGACCGCGCCGGAATGGCAGGCCTTTCTGCGCACCGGAACCAACCATCTGATGGCGATCTCCGGGTTGCATGTGGGGCTGGTTGCCGGTTTTGTCGGGTTGCTTTCGGGGTTTGCCTGGAGCGGTTTGTTGCCGCTGCAACGGGGTCTGCGGAAGGCGGCCTTCATGGCGCTGGCCGGTCTGGCGGGGGCTGCGGTGTATGCCGCGTTGGCCGGCTTCAGCATCCCGACCCAGCGGGCGTTGATCATGCTCGCGGCCTTCATGGCCGCCCTGGTGTGGCGCCGCGAGGCGTTCGCCTGGCGCGGTCTGATGCTGGCCGCGATCGCGGTCGTGCTGTGGCAGCCGACGAGTGTGCTGGCCCCCGGTTTCTGGTTTTCGTTTGGCGCGGTCGCGGTCATTCTTCTGTTGTTGCAGGGGCGCTCGGGGCGTCCGGGCTGGCGCGAGGCGGGGAGTATCCAGGTGATGCTGGCACTGGCGATGCTCCCGCTCAGTCTCGCCTGGTTCCAGTTGGGTTCGTGGGTCGCGCCGGTGGCCAACCTGGTGGCAGTGCCCGTGATCAGCCTGCTGGTGCTGCCGGTGTTGCTGGTCGGGGCAGGGCTGGCCGCCTTGTGGGCCCCCTTGGGGCAGCCGTTCCTGCACGCGGGCGACGGCGTACTGGCTCTGCTCGTCGGGTTGCTGGATCTCCTGTCCGGATTGCCCGTGCTGGTGGACGAGCGGCGGGTCCCGCTGGCTGCGAGCCTGCTGGGCGGGCTCGCGGTGCTCGTGGCCTTGCAGCCGCGGCTGCGTCTGGGTGCCCTGTGGGTCGTGCTCGCAGGCATGGCGCTGGCCTTGCCCATGCGACCAGATATCGAGCCGGGTGCCGTGCACGTCCTCCTGATGGATGTCGGGAACGGGCAGTCGGCCTTGCTGCAGACGCGTAACCACAACCTGTTGTTCGATGCGGGTCCCGGGCGTGCGGGTGGCTACAGCGCGGGTGAGCAGATTGTGGTCCCGACCCTTCGGGCCGAGGGGGTGCGCCGGCTGGATCGCATGATCCTCAGCCACGAACACGCCGCGCACGCCGGAGGCAGCGCCGGGGTCCGGGATTCCATACCCGTGGTCGAGACCCTGCGACGGGTGCCGGCAGAGGCCGATGAGCGGGCGTGCGAGGTCGGAGAGCGCTGGGAATGGGACGCGGTGCGATTCGAAGTGCTGCACCCGCCGCCCGGATGGGATGGCAGCGCCTCGGCCTCCTGCGTGCTGGCGGTGGAGACGGCCGGTGGCGTCCGTCTGCTGCTGACGGGCGGGCTCGGAGGACTGGGCGAGGCAGTGCTGATGCGTGATGTGCCGGACGGGCGTGCCAGTGATCTTCTGTTGCTGCCGCGCGGGGCTGGCACGGGCAGCTTGAGCCGGGGCTGGCTGGTGGATGCGCCGCCGCGCATGGCCTGGGCGAGTACCGATGGGCGCGGGCGCGGTCTGGAGGGCGCTGTCCGCGAACGTCTGAAGGCGGCCTGTGTGCCGCTGCAGGAGACCGGGCTGCATGGCGCCTTGCGCCTGGAAGCGAACTCGGAGCTGGAGGTGGGGCCCGGTCATCGGGCCCGTCACCGGAGGCTCTGGCAGCCTGCGCCCTGGCCACCCTTGCGCGGGCAGGAGGGTTGCACCCCCACGCCGACGGACGAGACACGCTGGTAGAATGACCGGATGAATCGCGAACATTCCGACACCATCCGTCCCATCCGCTTCCGCGAGGGCGCGCTCCAGTTGCTGGACCAGCGCCGCCTCCCGCAGGAGAGCGTCTGGCAAACCTATCAGGACGCGCCCGCCGTTGCCGTGGCGATCCGCGACATGGTCGTGCGCGGGGCGCCGGCGATCGGCATCACGGCGGCATTCGGTGTGGTGCTGGCTTGTCAGCGCGCGACAGGTCACGACGACTGGCGTGCGCGTGTAGCCGCCGATATCGAGACCCTGCGCGGTTCGCGCCCCACAGCGGTGAATCTGTTCTGGGCGCTGGATCGCATGCAGGCGGTCGTGGTCGCCAGCGAGTCGGTGGATGCTGCCGTGAACGAGACCCGGGCAGTAGCCGAGCGGATGCTGGAGGCGGACATTGCCGGCAATCGGCAATTGGGAGCCCTGGGTGCGCAATTGATCGAGCCGGGTCGCGGCGTGCTGACCCACTGCAATACGGGTTCGCTGGCAACCGGGGGTTATGGCACCGCGCTCGGTGTGATCCGGGCCGCCTGGGATGCCGGGCGTATCAAGGAGGTGTTTGCCGACGAGACCCGCCCCTGGCTGCAAGGCAGCCGACTGACCGCCTGGGAACTGGTGCACGACGGTATTCCGGTGCAGGTGCTGTGCGAGGGTGCGGCGGCCAGCCTGTTGCGCTCCGGCCGGGTGGGCTGGGTGATCGTCGGCGCGGACCGGATTGCCGCCAACGGCGATACCGCCAACAAGATCGGCACCTACGGCCTGGCGCTGCTGGCGCGGGCCCACGGGGTGCGGTTCATGGTGGCGGCACCGGTGGCGACCATCGACTTCGAGATGGCGGACGGATCGGGCATCCCCATCGAGCAGCGCGGCGAGGACGAGGTGCTGGCGCTGGCCGGCCAGCGCGTGGCCGCCGACGGTGCGCGGGGATACAACCCGGCCTTTGACGTGACCCCGGCGGACCTGATCGATGCCATCGTCACCGAACGCGGTGTGGTCGAGGCCCCGACGCGGGAGCGCCTGGCCACACTGCGCGAGCCCGCTGCCGCGGAATCCACCACGACCGGGGCCTGACACCCGGGAAAATGGGGCCGGCACCGGCCGCCCTCGGGCCTGAGAGCCTCGGAGAACCGTTTTGAGGGGAGAAAAGGGCGCCCCCAGTGGTTACCCCTGTGGTATCATCGCGAGCTTGTTCAGACGGACGGCGTAACCCTCGATGGCTGAATTTGCCAAGGAAGTTTTTCCGGTCAATCTCGAAGACGAGATGCAGCAGTCTTACCTCGATTATGCGATGAGCGTAATCGTGGGCCGGGCCCTCCCCGATGTCCGTGACGGCCTCAAGCCGGTCCATCGCCGCGTGCTCTACGCAATGCGCGAGCTGGGCAATGACTACAACAAGCCGTACAAGAAGTCGGCGCGTGTGGTCGGTGACGTGATCGGTAAATACCACCCGCATGGCGACTCCGCCGTCTACGATGCCATCGTGCGCATGGCGCAGCCGTTCTCGATGCGCTACATGCTCGCGGACGGGCAGGGCAACTTCGGTTCCATCGACGGCGACTCGCCGGCGGCCATGCGCTACACCGAGGTGCGCATGGCGCGCATCGCGGCCGAGCTGCTGGCCGATATCGAAAAGGAAACGGTCGACTTTACCGACAACTACGACGGCTCCGAGAGCGAGCCGGCCGTGTTGCCGAGCAAGTTTCCCAACCTGCTGGTCAATGGTTCCGCCGGCATCGCGGTGGGGATGGCGACCAATATCCCGCCGCACAACCTGCGCGAGGTCGTCAACGCCTGCGTGGCGCTGATCGATGACCCCGACATCTCCATTGATGGCCTGATGGAACACGTGCCGGCGCCGGATTTCCCCACCGCCGGCATCATCAACGGCATCGATGGCGTGCGCGAGGCCTATCGGACCGGTCGCGGCCGGGTCCTGATCCGGGCGCGCTCGCACGTGGAGCCGCTGGAAGGCGGCCAGCGCGAGGCGATTGTCGTCACCGAGCTGCCCTACCAGGTGAACAAGGCGCGTCTGACCGAGAAGATCGCCGAGCTGGTGAAGGAAAAGCGCATGGAGGGCATCTCCGAGCTGCGCGATGAGTCTGACAAGGACGGCATGCGCCTGGTCATCGAGCTCAAGCGCGGCGAGATGGCCGAGGTGGTCCTGAACCACCTCTACATGCACACCCAGATGCAGAATGTCTTCGGCATCAATATGGTCGCGCTGGTGGATGGCCAGCCGAAGGTGCTGGATCTGCGCCAGGTGCTGCGGGCCTTCCTGCGTCATCGCCGCGAGGTGGTGACCCGGCGCACGATCTTTGATCTGCGCAAGGCGCGCGAGCGCGCCCACATCCTGGAAGGCCTGGCGATTGCGCTGGCCAATATCGATCCAGTGATCGAACTGATCCGTGCCGCGCCGAACCCGGCCGAGGCCAAGGCCGGGCTGCTGGCGCGCGCCTGGCCGCTGGGCGTGGTCAGCGACATGCTCGATCGCGCCGGGGCCAGTGCCTCGCGTCCCGAGGACATGGCGCCGGAATATGGCGTGAGCGAGGATGGTTATCGGCTGTCGGAGGCCCAGGCCCAGGCGATCCTGGATCTGCGTCTGCACCGCCTCACCGGGCTGGAACAGGACAAGATCCTCGACGAATATCGCGACCTTCTGGAGCTGATCGAAGACCTCCTGGATATCCTCGGTTCGGGCGACCGCCTGCAACAGGAAATCCGCAACGAACTGCTGGGGGTGGCCGAGCAGTTCGGCGACGAACGCCGCAGCGAGATCCGCGAGCGCCAGGCCAACCTGACGCTGGAGGACCTGATTGGCGAGGAAGACGTGGTCGTCACGCTTTCGCACGCCGGCTACGTGAAGTACCAGCCCGTGGCCGACTACCGCGCCCAGCGCCGGGGCGGTCGCGGCAAGGCGGCGACCAGCTTCAAGGAAGAGGATTTCATCGACCGGCTGGTGGTGGCCAATACGCACGACACGATCCTGTGCTTCTCCAGCCGCGGCCGGGTGTACTGGCTGAAGGTCTACGAGCTGCCGCAGGGGTCGCGGGCGGCGCGCGGCAAGCCCATCGTCAATCTGCTTCCGCTGGAAGCGGATGAACGCATCAGCACGATCCTTCCGGTGCGCGAGTACGACCCGGATCACTATGTATTCATGGTGACCGCGCAGGGAACGGTGAAGAAGACCCCGCTGACGGATTTCTCGCGCCGTCGCGCCTCCGGCATCATCGCGGTGGATCTGCGCGAGGGGGATCATCTGGTCGATGTCTCCCTGACCGACGGCACCCTCGACGTGATGCTGGTGACCACGGCCGGCAAGGCCGTGCGTTTCCACGAGAGCGACGTGCGCGCCATGGGGCGGACGGCCTGCGGCGTGCGCGGCGTGCGCATGGAGGATGATCAGCGGGTGATCGCGCTGCTGAATGTCGACGAGGGATCGGCGCTGCTGGCGACGGAACACGGTTACGGCAAGCGCACCCGTTTCGACGAATTCCCGGTGCATCGCCGGGGTGGCCAGGGCGTGATCGCGATCCAGACCGAGGGCCGCAATGGCCTGCTGGTCGGGGCCGCACGGGTGCTGGACGACGACGAGGTCATGCTGATCACCAATGGCGGGACGCTGGTGCGGACACCGATCGACCAGATTCCATTGATCGGTCGCAACACGCAGGGCGTGCGTCTGATCCGTCTGGATGAAGACGAAAACCTGGTCGAGCTCGCCCGGGTCGCCCAGTTGCAAGGCGAGGACGGTGTCGAAGACGATGAAGAGCCCGGTCAATCGGAAATCGGGACGGACCCGGACCCGGAGACGGGTCCCGAATCCAGTGACGATGGAGAACAGGCATGACGCGAGTGATGAACTTCAGCGCGGGGCCGGCGGCCCTGCCTCAGGCGGTGCTCGAACGGGCCCGTGACGAGCTGCTGGACTTCCGCGGTTCCGGGATGTCGGTAATGGAGATGAGCCATCGCGGCAAGCCCTTCATGGCCGTGGCCGAGAAGGCCGAGCAGGACCTGCGCACGCTGATGGACATCCCCGACAACTACTCGGTGTTGTTCCTGCAGGGCGGGGCGACCGGGCAGTTTGCCGCCATCCCGATGAACCTGGCGAATGGCCGGGGTATGGACTACATCGATACCGGGGCCTGGTCCGGCAAGGCCATCAAGGAGGCTCAGAAGTACGGGCCGGTGAATATCGTGGCCAGCTCGCAAGCGAGCGGGTACGACTCGATCCCGGATCGCGCCTCGTGGAACCTGGACCCGAACGCCGCCTACGTGCATTACACCCCGAACGAGACCATTGGCGGGGTCGAGTTCCCGGATATCCCGGATGTTGGCGACGTACCGCTGGTGGCGGACATGTCCTCCACCATCCTGTCGCGTCCGATCGACGTCTCGAAGTTCGGCGTGATCTATGCCGGGGCGCAGAAGAACATCGGTCCGGCCGGCCTGACCGTGGTGATCGTGCGCAATGACCTACTGGAGCGCGACAAGGGCAACGTGCCGGCGGTGCTGGACTGGGCACTGCAGGCCAAGAACGATTCGATGTACAACACCCCGCCGACCTTTGGCTGGTACTTGGCCGGGCTGGTGTTCGAATGGTTGCTGGAGCAGGGCGGCCTGGAGAGCATGGGCAAGACCAACCAGCGCAAGGCCGCCAAGCTGTACCAGTACATCGACAACTCCGCCTTTTATCGCAACCCGGTCGAGCCCTCGGTCCGGTCGTGGATGAATGTGCCGTTTATCCTGGCGGATGATTCCCTCGACGGGACGTTCCTCAACGAGGCGGATGCGGCCGGCCTGTCCTCGTTGAAGGGACATCGCTCGGTGGGCGGGATGCGCGCAAGTATCTATAACGCCGTGCCGGAAAGCTCCGTGGATGCCCTGATCGATTTCATGGCGGACTTCGAGAACCGGCACGCCTGATCCTGTTGAATCGTGGTCGCCGGGCGTAACTACCGGGCCAGGAGGTCGTGATGTACCGAATTCAGACCTACAACAACATCGCCGTGCGTGGGCTGGACCGCTTCCCGCGCGACCACTACGAGGTCGCGTCGGACATCAACCAGCCAGACGCCTTGATGCTGCGGTCGTTCGACCTGCATTCGGTGGAGATCCCGGATTCCGTCCTGGCCGTCGGGCGCGCCGGCAGCGGGGTGAACAACATCCCGGTGGAGGCGCTGTCCGAACGCGGGGTGGCGGTGTTCAATGCCCCGGGCGCCAATGCCAACGCCGTGAAGGAATTGGTGATTGCCGGTCTGCTGTTGGCCGCGCGCAATCTGTTGCCGGCGGCAGGCTACGTGCAGGGGCTGGACCCCACCAAGGAGGACTTCATGTCCTCGGTGGAGCACGGCAAGAAGAAGTTCACCGGCTTCGAACTGCCCGGCCGGCGCCTGGCCGTGCTCGGCCTGGGTGCGATCGGTGTGGGTGTGGCCAATGCCGCGCGGGCGCTCGGCATGGAGGTGGTGGGCTTCGACCCCAAGGTGACGGTCGAGAACGCATGGCGTCTGGACTCCGGCATCGAGCGCGCGCGCTCGGTGGAAGCCGCGATGGAGGGGGCCGATGCGGTCACCGTGCATGTGCCACTGACCGAGAACACCGCCAATCTGGTCAACGCGAAGAACCTGAGCGGGATGAATCCCGGGGCGATGGTGCTGAACCTGGCGCGCGAGGGCATCGTGGACGACGCCGCTGTGCGCGAGGGACTGGACGCCGAACGCCTGCACGCCTACATCACCGATTTCCCGGTGCAGGGCATGATGGGGCACCCGCGGGTAATCACCCTGCCGCATCTGGGGGCCTCGACGACCGAATCCGAGGAGAATTGCGCCGTGATGATCGCGGATCAGCTGCGTGACTACCTGGAAAACGGCAATGTGGTCAATTCGGTGAATCTGCCGACCCTGGTGCTGGATCGCAAGGGGGATACCCGGATCGCCGTCGTCAACCGCAACCTGCCGGACCGGGTCGGGCGCATCTCGCATACCCTGGGTGAGTCCAACATCAACATCCTGCACTTGATGAACGACTCCCGCGGCGACATTGCGTACACCCTGCTGGATGTGGATGGCCAGCCGGACCAGGCGACCCTGGATGCACTGCATGAGATCGATGGCGTGCTGCGGGCGCGGGTGCTGTAGATCGTGGCCGCGGACCCGCATTCGTCGCAGCCCGCCGGCGGCCAGGAGAATCTGGCTGCCCTGCGGGCGCGCATCGACGCGCTGGATGTCGAGCTGCTCGAGCGGCTGAGCGAGCGTGCCCGCTGTGCCGAGGCCGTGGCCCGGGTGAAGCGCAGCCAGGAGAGCAATCCGGTGTTCTATCGTCCGGAGCGCGAAGCCGAGATCCTGCGCCGGGTGCGTGAGCAGAACCCCGGCCCGCTGTCGGGCGAGGCGATTACCCGGCTGTTCCGCGAAATCATGTCCGAATGCCTGGCGCTGGAGCATCCGCTCCATGTGGCCTATCTGGGACCGGTGGGCACCTTTACGCATCTGGCGGCGCGCAAGCATTTCGGCCATGCGGTCGAGACCCAGCCGCTGGCCTCTATCGATGCCGTGTTCGACGCCGTGGAGACCGGTCGCGCGCAGTTCGGCGTGGTGCCCATCGAGAACAGCTCCGAGGGGGTGGTAACCCACACGGTCGACTGCTTCATGGATTCTTCGCTGCAGATCTGCGGTGAGGTCGTGACTCCGATTCACCATCATCTGCTGACGCACGCCGAGGATCTCGGTCAGGTCCGGCGCGTGCTGGCTCACGCCCAGGCGCTGGCGCAATGCCGCCAGTGGCTGGACGCGGAGCTGCCGCACGCCGAACGCGAGGCGGTCTCCAGCAACGCCCGCGCAGCCGAGATTGCGGCGCAGGACCCGACCGTGGCGGCACTCGCCAGCCAGGCCGCGGCCGACCATTACCAGATCCCGGTGCGGGCGCCGCACGTGGAAGATCGCGCCGACAACACCACACGTTTCCTGATTATCGGTTCCGGCACCACGGAACCCAGTGGCGCGGATCGCACCTCGGTGATGCTGACGACCGCCAACCGCCCGGGATCGCTGTATTCGCTGCTCAAGCCGATTGCCGAGTCGGGTATCAGCCTGACCCGTATCGAATCGCGCCCGTCGCGCTGCACGCCGTGGAACTACGTCTTCTTTCTCGACCTGGTCGGCCACCAGCAGGATCCGCTGATCCGCGAATGTCTGGAGCAGCTGCGCGCGAGCGCCGATACCGTCAAGGTGCTGGGGAGCTATCCCCAGGCCGCCACCTGAATCCCCGAGGTTTCCGCATGGCATCCAATCCTTCCGTATCCGCTACGGCCGGCCCGGCGTTTGATCCGGTGACCCTGGCGGTTGCTGGCGTCCAGGGGCTTAGCCCCTACCAGCCGGGCAAGCCCGTGGCCACGCTGGAACGCGAACTGGGGATTACCCAGGCAGTCAAGCTGGCCTCCAACGAAAATCCGCTGGGCCCGTCGCCCCTTGCGGTGGAAGCCGGGCGCGCGGCGTTGGCCGATGCGCATGTCTATCCCGACGGCAACGGCTTCGAGCTGAAGGCACGTCTGGCCGAACGCCATGGCGTGACCCCGGAGCAGATCACCCTCGGCAATGGTTCCAACGAGGTGCTGGAGTTGGTTGCACGGACCTGGCTGGCGCCGGGGCGTGCTGCCGTGTTTTCTGCCCACGCGTTTGCGGTCTATCCGCTGGTGACTCAGGCGGTGGATGCCGAGGCCCGAGTTGCCGCGGCGCTGCCCGCCGACCATCCGGAACAGCCCTTCGGGCACGATCTTGACGCGATGCAGGCGCGGGTGGACGGCGATGTGCGGGTCGTGTTCGTGGCCAACCCGAACAACCCGACCGGCACCTGGCTGGATGCGGCGGCGCTCGAAGCCTTCGTGGCCGCGATGCCAGTCACGACCGTGGTCGTTATCGACGAGGCCTATTTCGAATATGTCGAGGAGGCCGAGTATCCGGACACCACGCAATGGCTGGATCGCTATCCGAACCTGATTGTCACCCGGACCTTCTCCAAGATCCAGGGCCTGGCCGGACTGCGCCTCGGCTATGCGGTCAGCTCGCCGGCCATCGCGGACCTGCTGAATCGAGTGCGCCAGCCGTTCAATGTGAATGCGATTGCCCAGGCGGCCGGCCTGGCCGCGCTGGACGACCACGAGCATGTGGAAAAGTCGGTGGCCATCAATCGGGAGGGGGTTCGTCAGGTGAGCGCGGCCCTGCGCGAGCTGGGCTTGCGTGTGATCCCGTCGGTGGGCAATTTCGTGACGTTTGACACCGGCCGGGATCCGGGCCCGGTATATGACGCCATGCTGCGCGACGGCGTGATTACGCGCCCGGTAGAGAATTACGGTCTCCCCGGGCATCTGCGCGTCACGGTCTCGACCCGTGCGGACAATGACCGCTTTCTCGCGGCCCTGAAAAAGGCCCTGGCGTGATCGACCGGCTGGTCATCTTCGGCGTCGGGCTGATCGGCGGTTCGCTGGCCCTGGCCCTGCGCGAGGCGGGGGCCGTGCGCGAGATCGTGGGTTGTTCGCGCAATGCAGACAACCTGCGCGAGGCGCAGCGCCTGGGCGTGATCGATCGCTGGACCACCGATGTCGCCGAGGCCGCCGAGGGGGCGGACCTGGGCGTGCTCGCCGTCCCGTTGGGGGCGATGGAGCCACTGGCGCGCGACCTGGCTGCGGCGTGGCCCGAAGACAGCCCGCTGACCGATGTGGGCAGCAGCAAACAGGCCGTAATCGATGCGGTGGGTGCCGGCTTCGGCAAGGTCCCGCGCGCGTTTGTCCCCGGCCATCCGATTGCGGGAACCGAGAAGAGCGGGGTGGGGGCGGCCTTTGCCACCCTGTTCCGTGAGCGCCTGGTAATCCTGACACCGGTCGATGCCACGAATGCGCTGGCGACCGACCGAGTGGCCGAGATGTGGCAGGCCGCCGGGGCGCGGGTCGAGTACATGACCCCGGCGCACCACGACCGGGTGCTGGCCGCGACCAGTCATTTGCCCCATGTGCTGGCCTTCACGCTGGTGTCGTCGCTTGCGAACATGAGCGAGCGCGACGAGATCTTTCATTACGCCGCCGGGGGGTTTCGCGATTTCACGCGCATCGCCTCCAGCGATCCGGTGGTCTGGCGGGATATCTGCCTCGCCAATCGCACCGCCATCCTCGAGGTGATCGGGCAGTACCAGACCGATCTGGAGGGTTTGCGCAGCGCCATCGAACACGGCGATGGCGCGACCATCGAACAGAGCTTTGAACACGCCAAGGAAACCCGCGATCGCCTTTGCGACCCCGCGGACGCACAACTGGATACCTGAAAATCGATGAATACCTTTACCGTACAGCCCGGCGGGCAGCTTTCGGGCCGCGCCCGCGTGCCGGGCGACAAGTCGATCTCCCACAGGGCGATCATGCTGGGTGCGCTGGCCGAGGGCGAGACGCGTGTGACCGGATTCCTCGAGGGGGCCGATTGTATTGCGACACTGGAGGCGTTTCGTGCTATGGGCGTGGCGATCGAACGGACTGGGCCAGGCGATGTGCGCATCGAGGGTGCCGGCGTGCACGGGCTCAAGGCCCCGGCGGCGGCACTGGACATGGGCAACTCGGGGACGGCGATGCGGCTGCTGTGCGGCGTACTGGCCGGTCAGGCGTTTGACAGCGAGCTGGTCGGTGATCGCTCCCTGAGCGGGCGCCCGATGCGCCGAGTCACCGACCCGCTCGCGCACATGGGTGCGCACATCGATACCAGCGAGGCCGGGACGCCACCGTTGCGGGTACACGGCGGGGCCCCGTTGCGGGGTACGGACCATGTATTGAAAGTCGCCAGTGCCCAGGTGAAGTCGGCCCTGTTGTTGGCCGGTCTCTGGGCCGACGGCAGGACCTGCGTGACCGAGCCGGCGCCCACCCGCGATCACACCGAGCGGATGCTGGCCGGATTCGGTTACCGCGTGGAGCGCGACGGACCCCGTGCCTGTGTAGAGGGCGGCGGTCGCCTGGTCGCAAGCCCGGTGGATGTGCCCGCGGATATCTCGTCGGCGGCGTTTTTTTTGGTCGGTGCCTCGATTGCCACCGGCTCGCGCATGCGCCTGGAACATGTGGGGATCAACCCGACGCGCACGGGCGTGATCGACATCCTGCGTCTGATGGGCGCCGAGATCCGCGTCCTCGATCAGCGCGAGGCCGGCGGCGAGCCCGTGGCCGATCTCGAGGTCGAGGCGGCCACTCTGAAGGGGATCCAGATCCCCGAGCACCTGGTGCCACTGGCAATCGATGAATTCCCGGCCATCTTCGTCGCCGCGGCCTGTGCCGAGGGCGAGACGGTCCTGACCGGCGCGGAGGAGCTGCGGGTCAAGGAAAGTGATCGTATCCAGGTGATGGCCGATGGTCTGGCCGCGCTGGGCGTGGACTGCGCAGTGCAGCCGGATGGCATTCGCATCCAGGGCGGTGACGGTTTCACTGGGGGCGAGGTCGACAGTCATGGCGATCACCGCATCGCCATGTCGTTCGCGATGGCCGGGCTGCGTGCCCGAGCGCCGATCCGCATCCGCGATTGCGCCAACGTGGGGACCTCCTTCCCCGGCTTCGTGGCGCTGGCGCGTGAGGCTGGACTGCAACTGGAGGCGGCATGAGTACGGCCATTCCGGTACTGACCATTGATGGCCCCGGCGGTGCAGGGAAGGGCACGGTCTGCATGCGCGTGGCGGCGGCGATGGGCTGGCATCTTCTGGATAGCGGAGCCCTCTATCGGCTGTTGGGGCTGGCTGCGCGACAGCACGGCGTGGAACTGACCGACGAGGAGGCACTGGCCCGGCTGGCCGCGGGTCTGGATGTGGACTTCGAGGTCAATCGGGATGCCACGGCCGTGACCACGCTGCTGGAAGGTGCACCCGTGGACCAACTGCTGCGCACGGAGCAGACGGGCAGTGACGCTTCGCAAGTGGCTGCGATTCCGGCGGTGCGCGAGGCGCTGCTGGAGCGTCAGCGCGGTTTCGCCAAGGCCCCGGGGCTGGTCGCCGACGGGCGCGACATGGGCACGGTCGTGTTCCCCGAAGCGGACCTGAAGATCTTCCTGACGGCCTCGGCCGAGGAGCGGGCCAGGCGGCGATACATGCAGTTGAAGGAACAAGGACTTAGTGCTAATCTCTCCGCCCTTCAGGACGAGATGGAGGCCCGCGACCGGCGTGATCGCGAACGCAGCGTGGCCCCCCTCAAGCCCGCCGAAGATGCCTGGGAAGTGGATACCACGGACCTGGACATCGTCGGCGTGGTGGACATGATCCTGGAGCGCCTTCGGGACGTACTCCCGGAACAAAGCCCCCGCCCCGCGGAATAAGCCGTCGGAAGCGGGATCATAAACGTCTAGAACTGGTTGCAGGAAGTATCTGCAAGCATTTGTTAAACCACAGGTTCACAAATCCATGAGTGAAAGTTTCGCGCAACTGCTCGAAGAGAGCATGGCCTACACCCAGATGCAGCCGGGTGCCATCCTCAGTGCCACCGTCATTGAGGTCACCCCGGAAGTCGTCGTGGTGAACGCCGGCCTGAAGTCCGAGGGGGTCATTCCCACCGAGCAGTTCATGAACGAAGAGGGTGAGCTCGAGGTCAAGGTCGGCGATGTCGTCGAAGTGGCCCTCGAGACCCCGGAAGACGGTTTCGGCGAGACGCGCATGTCGCGCGAGAAGGCCAAGCGGGCCAAGGCCTGGGACCGTCTCGAAGGTGCGATGGAAGAAGAGCAGTACGTCACCGGCAAGATCTCCGGCAAGGTCAAGGGTGGCTACACCGTCGAGCTGGGCGATATCCGGGCGTTCCTGCCGGGTTCACTCGTGGATGTCCGTCCGGTGCGCGATACCGCGTACCTGGAAGGCAAGGAGCTGGAATTCAAGCTCATCAAGCTGGATCGCCGTCGCAACAACGTGGTTGTGTCGCGTCGTGCCGTGGTCGAGCAGGAATACAGCGCCGAGCGCGAAGAGCTGCTGAAGAACCTGCAGGAAGGCGCGCAGGTCAAGGGCATCGTCAAGAACCTGACCGACTATGGTGCGTTCCTGGACCTGGGCGGCATCGACGGCCTGCTGCACATCACCGACATGGCCTGGAAGCGCGTCAAGCACCCGTCCGACGTGGTCGAGATCGGGCAGGAAGTCGAGGTCAAGGTCCTGAAGTTCGACCGCGAGCGCATGCGCGTATCGCTGGGCCTGAAGCAGCTGGGCGAGGATCCGTGGGAAAACATCACCCGCCGTTACCCGACCGGCACCCGGATCTTCGGCAAGGTCACCAACATCACCGATTACGGCTGCTTCGTGGAGATCGAAGACGGCGTGGAAGGCCTGGTGCACGTGTCCGAGATGGACTGGACCAACAAGAACGTCAACCCGGGCAAGATGGTTGCCATCGGTGACGAAGTCGAGGTGATGATCCTGGACCTGGACGAAGAGCGCCGCCGCATCTCGCTGGGCATGAAGCAGTGCCAGTCCAACCCGTGGGACGACTTCGCCGCCAACCACAACCGGGGCGAGAAGGTCAGTGGCCAGATCAAGTCGATCACCGATTTCGGTGTGTTTGTTGGCCTGGAAGGCGGCATCGACGGCCTGATCCACCTCTCCGACCTGTCCTGGCACGAGGCCGGCGAAGAGGCGATCCGCAACTTCAAGAAGGGTGACGAGGTCGAGGCCGTGGTCCTGTCCGTGGATCCCGAGCGCGAGCGCATCTCCCTGGGTCTGAAGCAGCTGGACCGCGATCCGTTCGCCAACTTCGTGGCCGAGCACAGCAAGGGCAGCATCGTGTCCGGTACCGTGAAGGAAGTGGACGCCAAGGCCGCGGTGATCGAACTGGCCGACGGCATCGACGGCATCCTGCGTGCCGCCGACATCTCCCAGGATCGTGTGGAAGATGCCAGCACCGTGCTGAAGGTCGGCGAAACCGTCGAAGCCCGATTCATGGGCGTTGACAAGAAGACCCGCGCCATCAGCCTGTCGATCAAGGCCAAGGATCGTGCCGAGGAAGCCGAGATGGTCTCCGATTACGGCAGCAATGCCGGTACCGGTACTACCCTGGGCGATCTGCTCAAGGAGCAGATGGACAAGAACGACTAAGTCCGTTCTGCAGCGGCCCACGGTGCCGGAAGGTGCCGTGGGCCATTTTGTTCCGGGAAACCGGGTTTCCTTCCTGTCTGTGACGAGTGCCAGATGACCAAATCGGAATTGATCGAGAACCTCGCCCGGAAATCGCCACATTTGCCTGCCAGGGATGTCGAGATGTCGGTCAAGGCATTACTCGAACGGATGAGTCATGCGCTGGCCAATGGGCAGCGGGTAGAGATTCGCGGCTTCGGCAGTTTTTCCCTCCATTTCCGGCCCCCAAGGCTGGGACGTAACCCCAAGACCGGTGAAGGTGTTGCCTTGCCCGGTAAGCATGTCCCCCATTTCAAGCCCGGCAAGGAATTGCGCGAACGGGTAAACGGTTCCATCGACGGGAACGACTAGGGACCGTCCGTGGACGACCGACGTCGACAGCAGATTCGCAATGCCGTGGCCTTTGCCGCGCTTATCGTGATTTCGTCCGCTGTTGGCATTCTTGTTGTATTGAACGAAGACCTGGTGACCCTTGCGTTACCCGGTGTGCAGATCGAGGCGCCGCTCGTGGTGTTCCTCGGGATTGCGGCCCTGTTCGGGGTCGTTTTGGCTTCGCTCGTACTCTGGCTGCGGCTGCGCCGGTTGCGGCAAAAGATTGCAGACCTGCGCGAACAGAACCATGCCCTCAAGGTCGAGGTCGAGCAGTTGCGTACCGCACCCATGCGGGATTTCTACTAGTCACGTGGCGCGTATGCGGCCACTGACGCCCTCCACGTTTCTTTTCTTATCCGGGAACCATTCTCGCTCATGATCGACGACTGGTTCTGGTTGCTGCTCCCTATTGCGGCTGCAAGTGGCTGGTGGCTCGCGCGTTACGGCGTGCCGGAAGACCGTGAGGAACGGGAGCCGTCACTGGATCGCTACCTGGAAGGTGTGCGCCACCTCCTCGACGACCGCACGGATGATGCCCTTCAGGCCTTCATCGAAATGGTGGAAGTCGATCACGAAACCTTCGAGACCCATGTGATCCTGGGCCGGCTCTTCCGGCGCCGGGGCGAGGTCGATCGCGCCATCCGTATCCATCAGAACCTGGTCGCGCGGCCCACGCTGCCCGCGGCGCAGCGGGCGCAGGCCCTGTGCGAACTGGGCGAGGATTTTCTCCTGGCTGGCGTATTGGATCGGGCGGAGGCAGTGTTTCGTGAATTGGCGGATTCGCCGCATCAGGCGGTCGCCGCACTGGAAGGCCTGCGTCAGGTCTACGAGACCCAGCGGGAATGGGAGCGTGCGATCGAGGTGGGCGACCGGCTGAAAGAACATGGGGTCGCGCACGAGCATCAGAGGATCGCGCATTATCATTGCGAACTGGCCCAGATCGCGCTGGACAAGGGTGACTGGGCAAGCGCCAGAGCGCGCGCGGAACAGGCCGAGGGCCTGGTGCCGGGGCTTTCGCGGGCACTGCTGATCCAGTCGGAGATCGCGGCACGCAAGGGCGAGATCCGCGAGGCGATCGGATTCGGACGCGATGCGGTGGCGCGTACCCCGCAGCTGGCGCCCTTGCTGGTACCGCGTATCGAGCGGTTGCATCAAGAGCTGCCTGGGGAGAATCGTCTGGGTCAGCTGGAGGAGCTCCTCGACGATCTCGCGCGCAACCGTGGGATCACGATGGCGCGCATTGCCCTGATGCGTCTTTACCGACGTACGGGCCGACTGGATGCCGCGCTGATGGAGCTGGGTTCGATCCTGGCACAGCGCCCGGTGCCGACCTCGGGATTGCTGGAGGCGGTGCGCTGGATGAAGATTCTCCCGGCGGTCCAGCAATACAGCACCGAGTTTGCGGCATTCGAGAAGGCCCTTGCGGACCAGCTCGGGAGCCAGCATCTGTACCAGTGCGTGAACTGTGGCTATCAAGGGCGTGCGCATGTGTGGCAATGCCCAAGCTGTCGTCGCTGGGATACGCTGCGCGGTCTCGACTTCGACATTGATCAAACGACGGAGGCCGCCGAAGAGGCGCTAATCCGCGAAGGGAGTCCCCGTTCATGAATCCGATTCCGGAACCAGCAACGCGCCTGATTGTGGCGCTCGATTTTTCCGAAGCCGAAGCCGCATTGGCGTTCGCCCGAAAGCTCGATCCAGCCCAGTGCGCGCTGAAGGTCGGGTTTGAGCTGTTCGTGGTCGCCGGGCCCGACCTGTTGCACCGTCTGCACGGCCTGGGTTTTCGCGTCTTTCTGGATCTGAAGTTCCACGACATCCCGAATACGGTGGCAGCGGCTTGTCGGGCCGCGGCGCGGACCGGTGTCTGGTTGATTAACGTCCATGCCAGCGGCGGTGAAGAGATGATGCGCGCCGCGCACGCGGCGGTGCGCGAGACGAATGATACGACGGCGCTTCTGGCCGTAACGGTGCTGACCTCCAGTGACGCCGGTACCTTGCGTGAGATCGGCGTGAATCGCGAACCGGCCGAGCAGGTGCGGCTGCTGGGTGAACTGGCGGTGCGCAAGGCGGGCCTGGAAGGGTTGGTCTGTTCGGCGCAGGAGGCCGCCATGCTGCGCCGCCTGCTCGGCGAGGAACCGTTGCTGGTAACGCCCGGAATTCGGCTGGAGGACGCGGGCGGGGACGATCAGAAGCGGGTGATGACCCCCGAACGGGCGATCTCGGCCGGGGCCAGCGCCATCGTGGTCGGCCGGCCGATCACGCGTGCCGCGGACCCGGGCATGGCCATGGAGGCCTTCATCACACGATTGGGGAAGAGGGAATGACGGCGTGGATTGGAGGGGTTTTCGCAGGGCATCAATCCCGCTAGGATGCCGTTGGTGCATGGATGCACCGATCGTTCAATGAAGATAAGGAGCGTTTTCATGAAGAAGCTTTTTCAATGCGCGAAGTGCTGGGCCCTGGCGGGCCTCTGCGTCCTGCCGTTGGTGATGGTTACGGCCTCGGGAGGCCAGCCGCTCAACGTGAATGGCGCATCCGCCGAAGAGCTGGCCGCGCTGGACAACGTCGGTCCGGTGAAGGCCCAGGCGATCGTGGAGCACCGCGAGGCACACGGTGAGTTCGCTTCGGTGCAGGCACTGACCGAGGTCTCCGGGATTGGTGAACGCACCGTGGAGATGAATCTCGATCGCATCGTCGTCGAGTAACGTTGTAGCGTAGTGGGTGGCAGCGCGTGCTGCCACCCGGTTCCAGCCCCTGGTCAATGGGTCCGGCAGGACGCGTGGGCCAGGGGTTCGTTATTGAGCGCCCAGGAGATGGAATGAGCCAGAATCACCCACCGATCCGTACCGCCGTGTTCCCGGTTGCCGGCATGGGTACGCGCTTTCTGCCGGCCACCAAGGCGAATCCGAAGGAGATGCTGCCGATCGTGGACAAGCCGCTGATCCAGTACGCAGCGGAGGAAGCGGTGGAAGCGGGGATCGAGACCCTGGTGTTCGTGACCGGGCGCAACAAGCGCTCCATTCCGGACCACTTCGACAAGGCTTACGAGCTGGAACACGAGCTGGAGGAGCGCGGCAAGACAGAGCTCCTGGAGCAGGTGCGCAATATCGTTCCGCCGAACGTGACCTGCGTCTATGTGCGCCAGTCCGATGCGCTGGGTCTCGGCCACGCGGTGGCCTGCGCCCATCCGATTGTGCGTAACGAACCCTTTGCCGTGATCCTGGCGGACGACCTGATCGAGTCAAGTAATGGTGGGGCGACGCGGCAGATGGTCGAGCAATACGCCGAGCACGGGTGCAGCGTGCTCGGGGTGGAAGAAGTGCCGGGTGACCGCACACATCAGTACGGGATCATCGATCCAGTGAAGACCGGCCCGCGCAGCTGGGATGTGAAGGGGATCGTCGAGAAGCCCGATCCGGACCAGGCCCCGTCGAACGTGGCGGTGGTTGGGCGTTACATCCTGACCCCGAGAGTCTTCGAGATGCTGGCCACACAAAAGCCAGGGGCCGGCGGCGAGATCCAGCTGACCGATGCCATCGCGCGGTTGCTGGAGCTGGAGCGGGTAACGGCCTTCAACTTCGAGGGGCGCCGCTTCGATTGCGGTTCCAAGCTGGGCTATCTGGAGGCGACCGTGGAGCTCGCTCTGAACCACCCGGAGCTGAAAGACGACTTCGCCGAGTATCTCCGCAACCGCTAGGGAGACGCCGAGCCCCGGCGGGTCCTGTCACCACCAAAAACGGCGCTGACGCGGCCGGATCGGCAGGCGCCCGCGCCAGTACTGGATGAGCAGGAAGCCGAAGGCCATCCCGCCCAGATGAGCGAAATGCGCGATGCCGGCGAGCGTGCCGGAGATCCCCAGGTACAGCTCCAGCGCACCGTAGCCGATCACGAAATACTTGGCCTTGATCGGGATGGGCAGGAAGATCAGGAACAGGCGCTGGTTGGGGAACATCATCCCGAACGCGAGCAGAACCCCGAATACCCCGCCCGAGGCCCCGATGGTCGGGTAGATCATGTCACCGTTGCCGTGGGCAGTGATGACCAGCTGCACCAGCCCGGCGCCGATCACGCACACCAGAAAGTAGGTGCCGAAGGTGCGTGAACCCCACGCGTTCTCGATCTGCACGCCCAGCATCCATACGGCGAACAGGTTCACGAACAAATGGACTGGACCGCCGTGCAGAAAGCCGTAACTGACCAGCTGCCAGAGCTGGAAGTCGGGCACCCGCATCCAGCTGCCGTCCTGATGGACGGTGGCCGGCGTGCCGATGGGCCAGAGCCCGAAATGGGTGATCAACCAGTCACCCAGCCATGGCATGGTGAGGAACAGGCCCACGTTGGCGATCAGCAGGAAGCCGATCACCGGCGGCATCATGCTGAAGTCGGGGTGCCGGGGGTCCGGGTGTGTCATCGGACTCTTTTGCTCCCCGCCGTCAGGTGAAATCGTCGGTTACGGCACCGCGACTGGCCGAGCCCACGATACGCGAGTATTTCGCCAGGACCCCGCGGTCAAAGCGGGGCGTCGGCGGCTCCCAGGCCGCGCGGCGGTGTTCCAGTTCGGCTTCGTCGACCCGCAGCGTGAGCCGGTTTTCTCCGGCGTCGATCTCGATCGTATCCCCGTCCCGGACCAGCGCAATCGTGCCGCCGGTCGCCGCCTCGGGCGCGACATGTCCAACCACCATTCCGTACGTCCCGCCGGAGAAGCGCCCGTCGGTAATCAGACCAACGGAATCGCCCAGGCCCGCACCGATGATCGCGGCGGTCGGCGCGAGCATCTCGCGCATGCCGGGACCCCCACGCGGCCCCTCGTAGCGGATGACGAGGATATCGCCGGCCTGGATCTGGCCGTCGAGGATGGCATCCAGGCAGGCCTCCTCGGAGTCGAAGCAGCGCGCGGGGCCGGCGATGGCGGTCCGCTTGAGTCCGGTGATCTTGGCCACCGCACCCTCGGTCGCGAGATTGCCCTTGAGGATGGCCAGGTGCCCGTGTGGGTACAGCGGCCGCTCCAGCGGGCGGATGATTTCCTGATCCGGGGAGGGCGTATCGGGGATCTCCGCCAGGGTCTCGGCCAGGGTGGCCCCGGTAATCGTCAGGCACTCACCGTGCATCAGCCCGGCATTCAGGAGCATCTTCATCACCTGGGGCGTGCCGCCCACCGCATGGAACTGGGTGGTCACGTAGCGCCCGGAAGGCTTCAGGTCGCACAGCACGGGGACCTTGCGGCGGATGCGCTCGACGTCGTCGATGTCCAGGGGGACCTGGGCGGCATGCGCAATCGCCAGCAGGTGGAGTACTGCGTTGGTGGAGCCCCCGATGGCCATCACCACTGCGAGGGCGTTCTCGAAGGCCTCGCGGGTCAGGATGTCGCGCGGGCGCCGGTTCGCGTGGATGGCCTCTACCAGGACCTCGGCCGACCGGGCGGCCGAATCACCCTTCTCCGGGTCCTCGGCCGCCTGGGTGGACGAACCGGGGAGGCTCATGCCCATGGCCTCGAAGGCACTCGACATGGTATTGGCGGTGAACATGCCGCCGCAGGAGCCGGCGCCGGGGCAGGCGTTGCGTTCCACGCCCTGGAGGTCCTCGTCGGACAGATTGCCGGCACCATGCTGGCCCACGGCCTCGAAGGCGCTGACGATAGTCAGGTCCTGGCCCTTGTAGTGCCCGGGCTTGATGGTTCCGCCGTAGACGAAGATGCCCGGTACGTTGAGACGGGCCAGGGCAATCATCGCCCCGGGCATGTTCTTGTCGCAGCCGCCGGTGGCGAGAATGCCGTCCAGGCTCTGGCCGTTGACTACGGTCTCGATGGCGTCGGCGATGACCTCGCGCGAGACCAGCGAGTACTTCATCCCCGGCGTCCCCATGGAGATGCCGTCGGAGATGGTGATGGTACCGAAGGTCTGCGGCATACCACCGGCCTGGCGCACCGCCTGTTCGGCGCGGGCGGCGAGGGCACCAATGCCCATGTTGCAGGGAGTGATCGTGCTGTGGGCGTTGGCAATGCCCACGATCGGGCGCTGAAAGTCGTCGTCGCCGAAGCCGACTGCGCGCAGCATGGCGCGGTTGGGCGTGCGGCGGGGGCCTTCGGTGACGACGCGGCTGCGGCGGTTGTCCTGTGCCATGGTCTTCCCTGCGGTTGTGGGTTAGTGGGCGCCGGGCTCGCCGTGGCGCGAGTAGCGGCCGTTCATGAAACGATCGAAGAACTGCCCGAGGGCGGGGTGTTCGACCTGTTCGCCGCGAGTATCCGGCTCCAGGTGGCGTTCGGCCACGTAGGTGCTGTGCGAATAGCCGTCCACCAGCACGTGATACCACGGCTGGTCCTTGAGTGGGCGGCTCTTGGCCACGGTTTCGTACCATTCGTCCGACCCGGCGTACACCGGATCCACATCGACGATCACACCCCGGTAATCGAACTTGGTATGGTGAATGAGCTCACCAACGGTAAAGCGCGTGCGTGTGGTCATGTTCGCCTCTGTCCTGCCTCGGTGCGCAAGCCTCTATTGTGGACCGCGGCCACCGGCGCGTGTTCGAGCTCGGCTCTCGGGTGCACCGCATGGCACTGTACGACTTTGTATTAAAAGCTATAACGCCCCTAACGGTACCGCCATGAGTCGCAATCAAAACAGGCTGGATGCCAGCTTCCATCACCATATCCCCGAAGGCGATGATCGCGAACGGCGTGTCTGCGACCATTGTGGCTTCGTTGACTACGAAAACCCGCGAATCATCGTCGGCAGCGTGGCCATCTGGGAAGACCGCGTATTGCTTTGCCGAAGGGCCATTCAGCCGCGTCGTGGTTTCTGGACCCTGCCGGCGGGGTTCATGGAAAAGGGGGAAAGCCCGGCCGAGGGGGCCCGCCGCGAGGCCTGGGAGGAGGCACGGGCCGATCTCGAAATCGAACAGTTGCTGGGCGTCTATAGCGTCCCGCACATCGGGCATGTGCAGATGATCTATCGGGCGCGCTTGCTGAGCGATGCGATTGCGCCGGGCCCTGAATCGGAAGAGGTCGGCCTGTTCCGCTTCGATGAACTGCCGGAGGAGCGCGCCTTCCCGTCGGTGACCTGGGCCCTGCAGCACTATCTGGAAACCCGTGATCGCGCCGACTTCGCCCCGCGCTCGGCCCCGCTGGCCGATGGAGAAGGTGTCACCCCCGGTCTTTGAGGGTGGCGCGCTCCACGTGTGTCTATTTGCTGTCGCGCTGTGGCCCGTAGTGGCGAAACTTTTCCAGGACGCGATCCATCTCCGCGTCATCCAGCAATTGCGGCCCTCCGATCTGCAGGCTCAGCACATATTGCCGTGCCAGGAGTTCAACCTCCTCTGTCAGCCACAGGGCGCGCTCCAGGTCCGTCCCGGTGGCAATCATCCCGTGATTGGCCAGCAGGCAGGCCGTGCGGTCCTGCAGGGCCGCCACCGCGAGCCGCGAGAGGGTCTCCGTTCCAAACGTGGCGTACGGGGCGCAGCGGATGGAGTTCCCGCCGGCGGCGGCGATCATGTAGTGCAGCGCGGGGATGTCGCGTCCCTGGATCGCCACGACACTGGCATGGACGGAATGGACATGGACGACCGCTCCCAGCTCTGGTCGCGCCTGCAGGATGGCGCGGTGGAAGTGCCACTCGCTCGAGGGCTTGCGGCCAGGCGCCCATTGTCCGTCTGCAGCGACATACACCAGGTCGTCCGGCTGTAACGCCTCGTACGGGATGCCAGAAGGCGTAATCAGCATGCCGTCGCCGAAGCGCGCGCTGATGTTGCCCGAGGTGCCCTGGTTGAGCCCCCGACGATTGGTCTCCAGGCCGGCGTTGATGATGGCCTGGCGAAGGCCGGTCTCGTCGGTCATGTGGGGGGAGTTCAGGGTCATCTTCTCGGAAGCGCTTGGGCGTAATGCGATTGTACCGGGTTCGCCCGGGAACCCCGCGCAGGGAATGTGGTCAATCGGGAAAGCCCGCAATCGTGATGGGTAATCCATTTCGCTCATGGAAATGGGGCGGGCCCGCCGTTTATAGTGGCTTCGCATATCCGGTTCGCCAGATATCCGCGAAGTCTTGATTGTTACAGGGAGGAAGCACCATGAAGAACGTCGCACGCCTGATTACCGCCACCTCCGTGGCCGCCGCACTGACCTTGGGGTTGGGTGCCGGAAGTACCGTTCACGCATTCGATGAGCACGAGGCCACGATCGACTACCGCCAGGGTGTGATGCGCGCCATTGGTGGCAACGTGGGGGCCATTGCCGCCGTGGTGGTGGACGGAGCCGAGTTCGGCGACAACCTCGAGATGCATACCAGCCAGCTGGTAGCGCTGAGCCAGGACATCCCGGGCCTCTTCCCGGAGGGGAGCGACTTCCCGGACACCGATGCCAAGGAAGAGATCTGGGGCGACTGGGAGCGCTTCGAGGAGCTCTCCAATGACACCGTCGAGGCCGCCGAGGCCTTGCACGCAGCGGTGGAGGCCGGTGACGAAGACGAGTACGCCATCCGTTTCCGCAACCTCGGACAGTCCTGCCAGGCCTGCCACGACGACTTCCGCCGCGAGTGATCCATGGCGGCAGTGCGCAACAAGGGGCTGACAGCCTGTCTGTCAGCCCTTTTTCTGGCTGGGTCGGCGGCCACGGTGCAGGCAGGGGTGCAGATTGGCGAGCACGACCCGCCCGCGGGTACGGACGGGCAGATCGCCTACGGTGAGTACGTCTTGCGAGCCGGTGGCTGCGTGACCTGCCACACGGCAGAAGACGGGGAATTCCTGGCCGGCGGGCGTGCGATCGAGAGCCCGTTTGGTGCGTTCTATGGTCCGAACATCACCCCGGATGCGGAACACGGTATCGGGGGCTGGTCGGAGGAGGACTTCAAGCGCGCCCTGCTGGAGGGCCGCAGCCCGGACGGGCGCCACTACTATCCGGCCTTTCCGTATACGTCGTACACCCAGATGAAGCCGCGTGACGTGGAAGCCCTGTGGGCCTTTCTGCAATCCGAGGTGGAGCCCGTCGCTCGGGAAAACACCCCGCATGACCTGGTCTGGTATGGCCGGTTCCGGTCATCCCTGATGGGCTGGAAGTGGCTGCATTTCGAACCGGGCACCTTCGAGGCGGACCCCGACCAGTCGGACGAATGGAACCGTGGGGCCTACCTCGCCAACGCCCTTGGACACTGCATGGAGTGCCATACTCCGCGCACGCGGACCGGTGGCCTGGACCTCAAGCGCATTGGGGCCGGCGCCCGACTGCCCGACGGGGACGTTGCCTCCAATATCACCCCGGATCGCGAAACCGGCATCGGACGCTGGGGGGAGCGGCATATCGCGCGCTATCTGGAGATGGGCCTGACCCGTGACGGTGATTTTGCCGGCGGCGGCATGGCCGACGTGATCGATCACGGCACTGCCCATCTGACCGATGCCGATCGCCGCGCCATCGCGGTCTATATCGGTTCCCTGGAGCCCATCGAACACGATCCCGAGTAATCGGCACCGCCGTACGCACCACGAAAAAGGGCCAAGTCGCAATGACCTGGCCCTTTTCCTGTATCTGGCTCCCCGGGACGGGCTCGAACCGCCGACCTAGTGATTAACAGTCACCCGCTCTACCGACTGAGCTACCGGGGAATTGGGCGCAAATGCTAATGGGGCGGGGCGAGGGCGTCAAGGAAAATCTGGCCGCCCTTCGCGTTTTACCGCCGTTCGCGGCCTCAGCTGTGGTTGGCCACGAACTGGCGCAGGCGTTCCAGGGCCTTGTCGAGCTGATCGACGCTGGTGGCAAACGAGACGCGGACATGACCAGGGGCCCCGAAGGCGCTGCCCGGCACCAGAGCCACCCCCACCTCGTCCAGCAGCTGTTTGGTCAGGGCCACATCGGTATCGATGTCCGCGGCCTGCATCAATCCGGTGACGCGCGGGAAGCAGTAGAACGTACCGTCTGGCATCAGGCACTCGATGCCGTCGATGGCATTGAGGCCGTCGACCACACGACGTGCGCGCTCGGCAAAGGCGGAGCACATGGCGACCACGCAGTCCTGATCGCCATCGAGGGCGGCCTCGGCGCCGGCCTGGGCAATGGAAGTCGGGTTGGAGGTGCTTTGCGACTGGATCTTCTTCATCGCCGCGATCAGGTTCTTCGGTCCACCGGCGTAGCCGATACGCCAGCCGGTCATCGCGTAGGCCTTGGAAACGCCGTTCAGGACGACGGTACGGTCCAGCAGGTCCGGGGCCACGTTGACGATGTTCACGAACGGCGTGGAGCCGAACAGGATGTGCTCGTACATGTCGTCGGTGGCGATGACGACGCGCGGATGACGCCGCAGGACCTCGGCCAGTTCCGTCAGTTGCTCGGCCGAATAGGCGGCACCTGTGGGGTTGGACGGGCTGTTCAGGAACACCAGGCGGGTGTTCGGGGTGATCGCCGCTTCCAGCTGTGCGCCGGTGATGCGGAAGCCGGCTTCCTGTTCGGCGCTGACGACCACCGGCCGGGCACCGGCGAGCAGGGCGATATCCGGGTAGGAGACCCAGTAGGGGGCGGGGATCACCACTTCGTCGCCCGGGTTCAGCAGGGCCTGGCAGAGGTTGAAGATGCTCTGCTTGCCGCCGGAGGAGACCAGGATCTGGTCGGGGGTGAACGTCAGGCCGTTGTCGCGATCGAACTTCCGAATGATGGCGGCCTTGAGACTGACCGTTCCGTCCACCGGAGTGTACTTGGTTTCTCCGCGGGCAAGCGCGTCGACCGCGGCCTGCTTGATATGCTCGGGGGTATCGAAATCCGGTTCTCCCGCCCCCAGCCCGACAATGTCCCGTCCCTCGGCTCGCAACTGGGCGGCCAGGGCGCTGACGGCGAGAGTGGGGGAGGGCTGGATGCGCTGGACGCGGTCGGAGAGCTCGATTTCCAAGGTGGGGCCTCTGTGTGATCGGGGCGAAGGGCCGCGCGGGCGGTCGGGTGCGAAATGATACTGAAATCAGGCGCGGAGGATAAGGTGCAGCCAGGCGAAGGCGAACAATTCCAGGTGGTGTCCGAATACCAGCCGGCTGGCGACCAGCCCGCGGCGATCGCGGCATTGACCGAAGGCCTCGAGGCGGGCCTGGCACATCAGGTCCTGCTCGGGGTCACCGGGTCGGGCAAGACGTTCACCATCGCCAATGTGATCGAGAATATCCAGCGCCCCACCATTATCCTGGCGCCAAACAAGACCCTGGCCGCCCAATTGTACGGGGAATTCAAGGAGTTTTTCCCGAACAACACGGTGGAGTATTTCGTTTCCTATTACGATTACTACCAGCCGGAGGCCTACGTACCTTCCTCGGATACCTATATCGAGAAGGACGCGTCGATCAACGACCACATCGAGCAGATGCGCCTGTCGGCCACGCGTGCGTTGCTGGAGCGCCGCGATGCGATCATCGTGGCCTCGGTCTCCGCGATTTACGGCCTGGGTGATCCGCGCAAGTATCTCTCCATGGTGCTGCATCTGGAGCGCGGCGAGCGTATTGACCAGCGCGACTTGCTGCGGCGCCTGGCGGAGTTGCAGTACACCCGCAACGATGCGGAGCTGCGCCGTGCGACCTACCGCGTCCGCGGCGAAGTCATCGACATCCACCCGGCGGAGTCGGACATCGAGGCGGTGCGCATCGAGCTGTTCGACGACGAGGTGGAACGCCTGTCGTATTTCGACCCCCTGACCGGCGAACAGCTGCGCACCGTCCCGCGCCTGACGATCTACCCCAAGACCCACTACGTGACGCCGCGCGAAACCCTGTTGGGGGCGGTGGACCACATCCGCGACGAATTGAAGGAGCGCCTGGATTTTCTGCGCAAGGAAGACCGGCTGGTCGAAGCACAGCGTCTGGAGCAACGCACGCTGTTCGATCTGGAGATGATCCTCGAGATCGGCTACTGCAACGGCATCGAGAACTACTCGCGCTACCTCTCCGGCCGCGCCCCGGGCGAGCCGCCACCGACCTTTTTCGACTACCTGCCCAAGGATGCGCTGTTGGTGATCGACGAGTCGCACGTGTCGGTCCCGCAGGTGGGCGGGATGTACAAGGGCGACCGTTCGCGCAAGGAGACGCTGGTCGAATACGGCTTTCGCCTGCCGTCGGCGCTGGACAACCGGCCGCTGCGTTTCGAGGAGTTCGAGGCCTTGCAGCCGCAGACGATCTACGTCTCCGCCACCCCGGGGCCCTATGAGCGCGAGCATGCCGACGCGATCGTGGACCAGGTGGTGCGCCCGACCGGGTTGCTGGACCCGATCCTGGAGATCCGCCCGGCCGGTACCCAGGTGGACGACGCACTCTCCGAGATTCGCGATCGGGTCGAATGCAACGAGCGCGTCCTGATCACCACGCTGACCAAACGCATGGCCGAGGACTTGACGGATTATCTGTCCGAGCACGGGGTACGCGTGCGCTACCTGCACTCGGATATCGATACCGTCGAGCGCATGGAGATCATCCGCGACCTGCGCCTGGGCGAGTTCGATGTGCTGGTGGGGATCAACCTGCTGCGCGAAGGCCTCGACATGCCGGAGGTCTCGCTGGTCGCGATCCTGGATGCCGACAAGGAGGGCTTCCTGCGCTCCGACCGTTCGCTGATCCAGACCATCGGCCGCGCCGCACGCAACGTCAACGGCAAGGCGATCCTGTACGCGGACAAGGTGACCGGATCCATGCGGCGCGCGATCGACGAGACCGAGCGCCGCCGGGCCAAGCAGATCGAGCACAATGAGGCCCACGGAATCACGCCCATCGGCATCCGCAAGAACGTTGCGGACATCCTGGAGGCGCGCAACGCGATGCCCGGCGCCGGCGGCCGACGAGGTCGAAAGGTGGCGGAGGAGGGCGCCGATTACGTGGGCGCACCGGACAACGCGGCCAAGGAAATCGAACGCCTGGAAAAGGAGATGTTTGCCAAGGCCCGCGACCTCGAGTTCGAGGAGGCCGCCCGGATTCGCAATCGCATCGAAAAGCTCAAGGCACTCGCGTTTCTCCCCGAAGCCTCGCTATCCTGAAAAGATGGCTCCCGCGGGAGCGCCGAATCGAGCCCCTGAGTGATGTCCAAGAACGACCCCTTGCCCCTGGGGCCGGTGATGCTCGATGTCACCGGTACCGAACTGACTCCCGAAGACCGTGAACGCCTGCGTCATCCCGCCACCGGCGGCGTGATCCTGTTCGCCCGCAACGTCGGGGCTGCGGAGCAGGTGAGCGCGCTGGTCGCCGCCATTCGCGCCGAGCGCCCCGGCATCCTGATTGCGGTGGACCAGGAGGGCGGACGGGTGCAACGGCTGCGCGATGGCTTCACCGCCATCCCGCCGATGCGTCAGCTGGGCCACGTCCACGATGTCGACCGCAACAAGGCCTGCGAGCTCGCGCATGCGACCGGCGAACTTCTCGGGCGTGAGCTGCGCTCGGTGGACATCGACTTCAGCTTTACCCCGGTGCTGGATCGCGACCTCGACATCAGCGAGATCATCGGCGATCGTGCCTTCCATTATGACCCGGACGTGATCGCGCGCCTGGCCGGCGAGTTGATCCGGGGCCTGTCCGCGGCCGGCATGGCGGCCGTGGGCAAACATTTCCCGGGTCACGGGGCTGTTGCCGCGGATTCGCATGTCGCCTTGCCGGTCGACGACCGTCCACTCTCCGAGATCGAGAATCAGGACCTGGAGGCGTTTCGCCCGGTGCTTGGGGACCTCGAGGCCATCATGCCGGCCCACGTCGTATACCCACAGGTGGATGAACATCCCGCGGGCTTCTCGCGCGTCTGGCTGCAGGACATCCTGCGCCGCGAACTGCGCTATCGCGGGGCGATCCTCAGCGACGACCTCGCCATGGCTGGGGCGGAGGGCATCGGCGGGCCCGCCGAGCGCGCTGCGGCCGCACGTGCGGCCGGCTGCGACATGGTGCTGATTTGCAACCAGCCAGAACAAGCCGACATCATCCTTGCCGCCCAGGCGGATCAGCCGCTGTCACCTGAATCGCGGCGCCGACTGGAACGCTTGCGCGCGCGCCCAGTGGAGCCTGATCCACAGCGTCTCGTCGCATTGCGCGCGCAGTTGACGCACTGGATTCAAGCCACCCAGATCGCCACGGCATAACCCCATGGAAAGGGCGCATTGGCACCCGCGTGCCGAGCCGCCTATAATGCGCCACCGGTTTGCATTTGAGCAGCTAGTAATATTCACACTCACCACTGAAGTTGGAGATCCAAAATGGCCGATAAGCTCATGATCGTCATGGTCAACACCGACCCGAGCAACGCTTCCGAACTGGGTGCCCCGTTCTTCCAGGCCACCGTGGCTGCCGCCATGGAATACGACGTTGAAATCGTGATGACCGGCCGTGCTGGCGAGCTCGCCAAGAAGGGCGTTGCCGAGAACCTGTTCGTGCAGGAAGGCTCCAGCAAGAGCGTCTACGACTTCATGAAGGACGCCCACGAAGCCGGCGTCGTAATGAAGGTCTGCACCCCGACGCTGGATCTGTGGGGCAACGACCTGATTCCGGAGATCGAAGAAACCGTGGGCGGCGCCTACGTCATCTCCGAAGCGATGGACGACGACACGGTCACCTTTACCTACTAAGGTTATCGACGTTCGTTTTCAGCCGGCCGGCCCTTGTGCCGGCCGGTTGCGTTTCCGGGCCCCGAAAAGGCGAGGCCAACCTTGCCGAATGTTCGACGCTCGGACATGATTTCCCCGCATCGACACCCTCAGGACATGCCATGAGCCCGGAACAGGCCCGAGCCACGCTGCGCGACGCCGACTGCCTCTTCAGCCGCGATGCCGTCGAGACGGCGATCGACCGCCTGGCGGAACGCACGGCCGCCACGCTGAAGGACCGCAATCCGTTGGTCATGGGCGTAATGAACGGGGGTGTGGTGCTGATGGGCGGGTTGCTGACCCGCTGGTCGTTTCCCATGCAGGTGGATTACCTGCACGCCACGCGCTATCGCGGTGGCACCCGCGGCGGCGATCAGCTGCACTGGTTGGCTCGTCCGCAGGCGTCGCTCAAGGACCGTACCGTCGTCGTCGTTGATGACATCCTCGACGGCGGGATCACCCTGGAGGGAATCAAGACGTTCTGCGAGGAGCAGGGTGCGGCGCAGGTGATCTCCATCGTCCTGGTGGACAAGCACAACCCGGAGCGGGACCCGGCGATCACCGTCGACTACGCCGCCCTGGAGGCCCCCAACCGCTACCTGTTCGGGTACGGTATGGATTACCAGGACTATCTGCGCAATGCGCCCGGCATCTTCGCCGTGGCCGACCAATAAACCACTGACGTCCGAGGCGCTCATGTCCACACCCCGTATCGCCGTCATCGGCGGCACCGGCCTGACCCAGCTGAAGGATCTGGAGATCACTCGGCGTCAGGTAATGCACACGCCGTATGGCGAGCCCTCGGGGCCGCTGGTGTTCGGCCGCCTGAACGACACCGAGATCGTGTTTCTGCCACGGCACGGGGCCCGGCATACCATCCCGCCGCACGAGGTGAACTACCGCGCCAATATCTGGGCGCTTAAAAATGCCGGGATCGACAACGTGGTGGCCGTGGCTGCAGTCGGCGGGATTGGCGAAGAGATGAAGCCGGGTATGGTCGCGATCCCCGATCAGATCATCGATTACACCTGGTCACGGGCGAATACCTTCTTCGAGGGGAAAGACCTGGAAGAGGTCACCCACATCGACATGACCTGGCCCTATAGCGACAGCGTCCGCCAGACGCTGATCCGCGCGATTGACGACCTGGGTATCGAGGCCGTGGAGCACGGGACCTACGGGGCCACCCAGGGACCGCGCCTGGAGACGGCCGCGGAGATTGATCGCCTGGAACGCGACGGCTGCGATCTGGTGGGCATGACCGGCATGCCCGAGGCGGCGCTGGCGCGTGAACTGGGGCTGAACTACGCCTGCTGTGCCGTAATCGCCAACTGGGCGGCCGGACGCGCCGAAGGCGAGATCACCATGGACGACATCGCCGCGAATCTCGATGTCGGCATGGCGCGGGTGAAACAGATCCTCACGCACGTCATCAGCAGTCTTTCCTGACGCCACGGCGTTAACAATTCGGAGGGCCGGCCGGGGAGAGAACCCGGGCCGGGTGACCGCACGTGCATGGTCCAGGGGCTCGCTAAGGCGACCAACACGGTCACTTATCTACGATTTAACATAATATGTATTATGCGACATTGAAGATGGGCGTGCCTCGAGTGGAATGACCGGGATGTTCCCACCGAAGTCATGAACGCGGCCTGCGCCAGGCCCAATCCCGTTCCCGTTCCCGTTTAGGGCTGATCCCGCACGTCAGGCGCGCACGGCCTTTTCGATGCCCTCGGTCATCACCTCGACGAGGAAGTCGATCTGTTCCTCGGTGATCACGTACGGCGGCATCAGGTAACTCACGTTCCCCAGTGGTCGCAACAGTGCACCGCGTGTCAGGCCGTGGCGATAGATATGCAGTCCGCGACGTTCCTGCCACGGATACGGGGTGCGCCGGGACTTGTCCTGCACCAGTTCCACCGCCGCAATCATGCCGTGCTGGCGCACGTCGGCGACATGCGGATGTTCCCGCAAGGGTTCGAGTCGTTTCTCGATATGGGCGGCAAGCTCCCGGTTTCTCTCGAGAACGGGATCGGAGTCGAAGATGTCCAGTGTGGCAAGTGCGGCCCTGCACGCGAGCGGATTCCCGGTATAGGAATGCGAATGCAGGAACATGTTGAGCTTTTCGTAATCGTCGTAGAACGCCTGGTAAATGGTATCCGTGGTCAACACGGCTGCCATGGGCAGATAGCCGGCGGTCAGGCCCTTGGACAGGCACATGAAATCGGGCGTGATTGGCCCCTGTTCGCAGGCGAACAGCGTGCCCGTGCGCCCGAAGCCGACTGCGATCTCGTCGGCAATAAGGTGGACGCCGTGACGGTCGCAGGCTTCGCGCAGCAGCCGCAGGTATTCAGGGTCGTACATGCGCATGTGGCCGGCACACTGGACCAGGGGCTCCACGATGACCGCGGCGGCCTCATCGGCATGTTGCGCCAGCGCCTGCTCCATGTGGTCGAACTGGCGACGCGCCACATCGGCGCAGGTTTCGCCGTCTTCGCGGTCGAAACAATCCGGTGCCGGCACGGTGATGACGTCCAGCATCAGCGGTTCGTAGGTTGCGCTGTACAGCGGTACGTCGCTCACGGACAAGGCGCCCAGGGTCTCGCCGTGGTAGCTGTTGGACAGGCGAATGAAGCGGGTCTTCTGCGGACGATCGACGTTGCGCCAGTAGTGAAAGCTCATCTTCAGGGCGACCTCGACCCCGGCGCTGCCGTTGTCCGCCAGGAACACCCGGTCCAGGCCTTCGGGGGTGATGTCGATCAGGCGTTCGCACAACTCGACCACCGGCTCGTGGGTGCAGCCGGCGAGGATCACATGCTCCAGTCGGTCCAGCTGATCCTTGACCGCATCACCGATGCGCGGGTTGGCATGCCCGAAGAGGTTGACCCACCAGGAGCTGATCGCATCCAGGTAGCGGTTGCCGTCGAAATCGTACAGCCAGACACCCTCCCCCCGCTGGATCGGAAGCAGCGGGAGGGTCCCCTCCTCGCCGTAGTCCTTCATCTGGGTACAGGGATGCCAGAGGGTGCGCAGGTCGCGTTGCTTGAGCGTGTTGTTGTCCATGAGGTCCATTGTGCCAAACCCGCCCGGCTGAGGCGGACTCAGTGAGCCGATTCGGCCTTCATCGCCATCAGCTCGTCCTCGAAGAAGAAGCGATCTTCGCCGAAGGCGGGTTTGAGCTGATCGAGCCAGGTGGCCTGGTCATCGTAGCGCGCAAAAAACGGGCGCTGGACCCAGTCGGGGTTGCGTGCCTGGATGAAGCGCAGGACGAAGACCTTCTCGCCCTGGACCTCGGCAACGCCTTGGATCTCCACCTTGCCGGGCTCGGCGCTCATTGAGGGGCCGCGGGCGGTACGCCCGAGCCCCGAGACCTGTTTCATGGCTTCGCGGTAGATTTCCCAGGCGCGCGCCAGCGGGACCTCGAAGTACCGCCGTGCCCCGGTGTCGCGTTCGACAAACATGTAGTACGGGATGATCCCGAGGCGTACCTGTTCGCGCCACAGCTCGGCCCAGGCCTCGGCGTCGTCATTGATGTGCCGGAGCAAGGGCCCCTGGGAACGGATTTCGGCGCCGGTATCCCGTACCCGACGGATGGCCTCGTGGGCAATCGGGGTCCGCAGTTCGTTCGGATGGTTGTAATGCGCCATCAGGGCCACGTGCTTGCCCGCCTCGACCAGCCGTTCCAGTAGACGCAACAGTTCGTCCGCATCCGAGTCGGTCACGAATCGGTAAGGCCAGAATGTCAGGGCCTTGGTGCCGATCCGTACGGTCTGTATGTGGGCCAGCTCGGGCTCCAGCAAGGCCTCAAGATAGGCCTTCAGGTGCTTGGTTTTCATCACCATCGGGTCGCCTCCCGTCATCAGAAGGTCGCTGATCTCCGGATGGCCGCGCAGGTAGTCGTGCAGCAACGCGGCATCGGTGCTGGCGATGCGCAGCTCCTTGTCACCGACGAACTGGGCCCAGCGGAAGCAGAAGGTGCAATAACTGTGGCAGGTCTGGCCTTGGCCGGGGAAGAACAGCACGGTTTCACGGTACTTGTGCTGGAGGCCGTTGATGACCTCGCCCGCTTCCTCGCTCGGGCGGTTGAGCTCCATCTGCCCGGCCGGATGCGGGTTGAGCTCCTCGCGCAGCGCGCGCGCGAGGGCCTGGATCTCGGCCCGCCCTGCCCCTTGGCGATGCAGAACGGCCATGCGGTCGAAGGCCTCGGGGGCCAGCATGTCCCGTTGCGGAAAGGTTAGCTGGAAGATTGGATCGTCGGGAACCCGGCTCCAGTCGATCAGCTCCTCGATCACGTAGTCATTGACCCGGAACGGAAGCACACTGGCAACCACCTGCATCTCGAAGCGTATGGCCTCGGGCAGGCTGGCCAGGGCCGGGATGCGTTCGATCGAGCGTTCATTAAAGACGCGGAACTCGCGCGGCTCGACCGCACCAAGCTGGGGATCACGATAGAACTGGACAACGGAATTCATCCGCGACTCCTGTGCCGACAAACTGAAATTGGAGTGCCTCGCCGCAGCGATGGGCGAGGATGCGCGTGTATCCCGGGACGTTCGGGGCGCTCAAGCTCTAGGAATACGGGATGACCATTCGCACGCGAACGGCGTCCGGAAGAGCTGCGAGTAAGATGCTGACCCGTGCCGCTGTCGATGGGCGGGGTAGCGGGACCTTCAGAAGCCGGTAAATTAACAACTTGAGAGCATTTTCACAACCAGTTCCCGGGCGCGGCTGATGCGTCGGGTGCGCAGGCGGGCTCCTTCGGCTGCGTCTCTCCGGGTGTTCTAAGCCTCGCCTGACTGGGTTACCCTTTGGCTCCCGCCAAGGAGGATCGCATGCACCCGGAGTTTCCACAGGAAGGGATCATCCACCTCAATCATGCCGCCGTGGGCCCCTGGCCCCGGCGCACCGAGGACGCGGTCTGCCGCTTCGCCCGGGAGAACGTGGCCCATGGCTCGCGTGACTACCTGCAGTGGCTGCAGCAAATCGACGCGACGCGGGAACTCGCACGAGCGTTGATCGGGGCGCCGTCCGCAGAGGACATTGCCTTCGTGAAGAACACGTCCGAGGCGCTGTCGATGGTGGCCTTCGGCCTGGACTGGCAGCCGGGCGACAATGTGGTGTTCCCGGCGCACGAGTTCCCGTCCAATCGTGTCGTCTGGCTGGCCGCCGCAGAGCGTTTCGGCCTCGAGGCGCGCGAGGTCGCCATTGGCGAGGAACCGGAGCGCGACCTGCTGGCCGCATGTGATGCGCGGACCCGCCTGGTGGCCACCAGTGCTGTGCGCTACGACTCCGGGCTGCGTGTCGACATCCAGGCGCTGGGTGCGGAACTGCGCTCGCGGCGCATCCTGTTCTGTGTCGATGCGATCCAGCACCTGGGCGCCCTGCCCTTCGATGCCCCGGGTTGCCATGCCGACTTCGTGATGGCCGATGCCCACAAGTGGATGCTGGCGCCCGAGGGAATCGGGGTGTTCTACGTAAACCCGGAGATCCGCGAACGGCTGACGCTGCAGGAATATGGCTGGAACATGCTGGCGCATGCCGGCGATTTCTCGAACCCGGGGATCGAGCCCGCCACGAGTGCACGGCGTTTCGAACCGGGCAGTCCGAACATGCTCGGGATTCACGCCCTGCACGCCAGTCTCTCCCTTCTGCTGGAGATCGGGCTGGACAGCATCGACCACGAGATCCGCGAGCACTGGCTGCATCTGGAAGACGGCCTGCGTGCGCATGGCTGCCAAATCCTGACACCGCGCGGCCGGCGTGCCGGCATCCTGACGTTCCGACCGCCGGTGGATGACCTGGAAGCGCTATACGCGAGGCTTCAGGGGCACGGCATCCTGTGTGCCATGCGAGGCGGCGGGATCCGCTTTGCGCCCCACTTCTACCTGACGCGGGCGCAGATTGACCAGGCGCTGGAAACGCTGGGCGAGGCCATCCGCGAGACCGGTGCCGCGAACGTGCGCTGACGGTTTCAGGCTCGTCGCGAAGGGGTGGCAAGCGGGTGTTCGTGCGCGATGCAAGGTCCCGACGCAGCGTCGGTCAAGACGGCTCTTCCAGACGTCTAGAAGGTATGCGTCTTGCGGTCGGAGTTCAGCATGCCGCCCAGGTGTTCCTCGATGCGGCGGTGGGTCACACCCTTGTCCGACTTGTTGAACTGCACGCCGATGCCCCGCAGCCGGTTGCCCTGGGCGCGCGGCGGCGTAATCCAGACCACCGTGCAGGGGGTCGGAAGGCGATCCGAATCCTCCAGTAGTGACAGCAGCAGGAAGACCTGGTCTCCGAGCTTGTAGGCCTTGTCGGTCGGGATGAATAGACCGCCATTGGTCACGAACGGCATGTATGCCGCATACAGCGCGGGTTTTTCCTTGATTGCCAAGGTGAGCATGCCCTGCCCGGCCATAGACCCTCCGTGTGACCTGAAATCGTACTGGGTCTGGCAGTATCGCCCATCGCACCGATACCGCGCCACCCCGACTGTACTCGTGGCGAGTGACGCCTTACTGCTCGAGGAAGCTCAATGCGATGTCTTCCATGCGCAGCTGCGGGTTGAGCTGGCGCGAGGCCTGGCGTTGCCAGCCGAGCGCTTGATTCGAGAGTTCGGCCAGCCGCCGCGGTCCCATGCGGAGCGCGAAGTCCTCGAGTCGATCGCGCGGGAACTGCCGGCCAAACGCATCCGGCTCGCCGTTGACGAGCAGGCGCTGGGCCGCAACCAGCAGGGCCTGGATTCGCGGGATCAGGGATTCCGGCAGGCTGCGTTGCATGGCACTGGCCATCGGTGTCACCCCGGGGCGCCGGAGTAACAGGGTCAGGGCCTCGCGGTCCTGTTCCCAGCGCGCCATACGGTCGGGGTCGGTCAGGATCTCGCGGGCGGCCAGCGGACGCCCGAGACTGGCGGCATAGGCCTCGTCCACTGCCGCAGGGTCATCGGCGGCCCCGCGCAGCCAGTCCGTTGCTTCGACAGGCCCCGGCGTGGCGATCTCGACCATCTGGCAGCGGCTGCGGATGGTCGCTGGCAGGCGCGCCGGCTGCGCCGCCTCGAGAATCAGCATGGCCCTGGGCGGGGGTTCCTCCAGGGTCTTCAGCAGCGCATTCGCCGCATTCGTGTTCAGGGCATCGGCCGGGCGGATGATCACGCTGCGCAGCCCGCCCGAACCGGACAGCGAGAGAAACTCGATCGCCTCGCGGGCCGCCGCGATCAGGATCTCCTTGCCCGCCTCCTCCGGCTCCAGCGTCATCACCTCGGGGTGTACAGCACCAAGGAAGCTGCGACAGCCGTTGCATTCGCCGCACGGCGGCTCGGTGCCCGTCGCGCGCTGGCACAGCAGGGCCTGGACTAGCGCCCGCGTCAGCAGTGCCTTGCCAACGCCCGGAGCGCCATGAATCAGCAGACCGCTGGGCAGGCGCCCTTCGCGCCCGCGCCGCGCCAGCGCCTCCCACGGCTTTTGCAGCCAGGGCGGCAGGGTATCGTCGGTGACTGGCGCAGCCATGGCCCCCTTAACCCTCCAACGCGTGCAACGGCAGGCGCTCGCGCACGCCCGCGAGGATGCACTCGGCTACCGTGTCCGGGTCCGCGGATGCATCCACGACCAGATAGCGTCCCGGCGCTCGCTCGGCGCGTTCCCGATACGCCTGGCGTGCGCGCTCGAAGAAGTCCAGCGCCTCGCGTTCGATGCGGTCTCGCCGGCCGCGCTGGACGGCGCGATCGAGCCCGGTCTCTGGGTCGATGTCCAGCAGGATTACCAGATCCGGGCGGAGATCGCCCTGCAGCCAGTCCTCCAGCTGCGCGACCCGCTGGGAGCCGAGCCCCCGCCCGGCCCCCTGGTAGGCAAACGAGGCATCGGTAAAGCGGTCGCTAAGCACCCAATCGCCGGCCTGCAGAGCCGGCCGAATCACCTCGTGCAGGTGCTGGGCCCGCGCGGCGAACATCAGCAGCAGCTCGGACTCGGCACACATGCCCGGCAGATCGGGGTCCAGCAGCAGGCCGCGCAGGCGTTCGCCGAGGGCGGTCCCGCCCGGCTCCCGGGTGTTGCGCACCGGGTGTCCGGCAGCGCGCAGCGCGCTGTCCAGGCGCTCGATCTGGGTGGTCTTGCCCGAGCCCTCGATGCCTTCGAGGACCAGGAAACGGCCGGAATGGGGCGAGCGTTCCATGTGCAGGGCGTCTCCAGTTACCGGTTGCGTATGCCGTAGCGGCTGCCATCCCCGCCCAGCTGGTAGCGGATCACGGCCTCGCGATGCTCACGATAGGTCTCGGAGAAATGATGACTGCCGTCGCCGCGCGAGACGAAGAACAGGTCATTGGTTGCGGCCGGACGTGCCGCCGCCTGCAAGGCCGCGCGCCCCGGCAGGGCGATGGGCGTTGGCGGGAGTCCGGCACGGGTATAGGTGTTGTAGGGATGATCGCGGTCCAGTTCGGCGCGCGTCAGGCGTTGTACGCCGGGCTCCTGCGCGTACAGCAGGGTGGGGTCGGTCTGCAGGCGCATGCCGCGCTTGAGCCGATTCACGAACACCCCGGCCACCCGGTCACGCTCGTCCCCGCGCCCGGTCTCGCGTTCGATGATGGAGGCAAGGATCAGCAGCTCATAGGGGGAATTCACCGGGTGGTCCTCGATTCGGTCCTCCCAGGCGCGGTCCAGGTGCAGGCGCATCGCCTGGTGGGCGCGTTGCAGCACCGTCAGGGCCTCGGTTCCGGAGCCGAAGAAATAGGTGTCCGGCAGGAACCATCCCTCCGGGTGTCCCAGGTCCTCGAGCCCCAGTGCCTCCAGCAGGTTGTCGACCCCGACCGATTCGGCGGGCCCGATGAGTTCCGGGTGCTCGCGCAGGGCGGCCAGCGCCTGGCGGATGGTCCAGCCCTCCGGGAACGTGAGGCGATGCTGCACCACCTCGCCGCGGGCCATCGCATGGATCAGTTCGCGCGGGGTCATGCCCGGCGTCACGGCGTATTCCCCCGCCTGGAGACGCGCTGCAATGCCTTGACGCCGTCCATAGGCCTCGAGCACCCAGGCAGAATCCACCCAGCCGCGTTCGGCAAAGGTCCTGCTCACCGAACGCAGCCCCTGTCCCGGTTCCAACTGAAAGCGTTCCGAGGCGTCCAGCGCCATCGGCGTATCCAGCTGCGCCTGGTAGTGTTCGCTCAGCCACCAGGCGGCGCCCAGGGCCAGAACGACCAGGAGGGCCAGGACAGCGAGGCTAATCCGCTTCATGCAATGCGATTCCCATTGGATACAGCGGATCATCCTGCCACGCAGCCCCCCGCTTGTCCCCTTCGGACAGCACGGCCGGGGTCATCCCGATCCGCGCGTTGCTGACATAGAGCGCATCGGCACGCTCGATACGCGCGGGCTCCGGATACGCCTTGATCACCTCGAACCCGAACCGTTCGGCATGCTCGAGGACCCAGGCGCGCCGCGTACCGGCAATCCCGGACTGATCCACCGGCGGGGTGAGCAAGGTACGCCCTTCGCGCAGCCAGAGATTCCCCTGCGTGGCGCTGACCACGCGCCCCAGCGCATCGTGGAGGATTGCCTCGTCCCAGCCCGGTTGCCAGCTGCGCCGGGCCATCACGTGCTCGAGGCGACTGGTGTGCTTGAGGCCCGCGAGCGCCGGGTTTACGCCGATCGGCACTGCGGCCCAACCCAGGCTTAGGGATTCGCGTTCAGTGGGGGCGGCGTCGTCCAGCGCCGGACCGGCACTGACGATCCGAGTCAGTACCGGTGCCGCAGGCGGCGCGTAGCCCCGTGGCCCCTCACCCCGGGTCACCGTCAGCCGGACCATGCAGACTGGCAGGGTCGCCACTCGCGCAATCTCGTCCAGCACCTCGGTCTCACCGATTTCCGGAAACCCGAGGTGCCCCAGCCCGCGCGTCAGGCGGGCCCAGTGGTAGGACCATAGCTGCGGTCGGCCCTGTCGCACCCGTAGCGTCTCGAACAGGCCGTCGCCCAGGAGCAGCCCGCGATCCAATGCCGATACCCGCCCCTCGGGCTCGCCGTTCACCAGGATCATGGGCTCTTCTCCCCCGCCCCCTGCAGCGCCTCCAGCAGGCCGCGTGCCTTGTGCCGGGTCTCCTCCAGCTCGCGCTCGGGATCGGAATCCGCGACGATCCCGGCCCCCGCCCGAAAACGCAGTTCGTTCCCCCGAACGACGAGGGTCCGGATCAGGATATTGGTATCCATGCGGCCGTGGCGGCTGACGTACCCGCAGCCTCCGGTGTAGGCCCCACGCGGCGCCTGTTGTTCCAGTTCCTGGATGATCTGCATGCTGCGGATCTTCGGGCAGCCGGTGATGGTGCCGCCCGGAAAGACCGCGCGCAGGATGTCGGCCGTGGTGGTGCCCGGGCGCAGGCGCCCGACAATGCTGGAGACGATGTGATGCACCCGGCGATAGCTCTCGATGGTCATCAGCTCCGCCACGCGCACGCTACCGATCTCGGCCACCCGCCCGACATCATTGCGTTCCAGATCCACGAGCATGACATGCTCGGCGCGTTCCTTGATGTTGAACGTCAACTCACTGAAAAGACGCCGGTCTTCTTCCGCATCCGGATCGCGGCGACGGGTCCCCGCAATCGGCCGGGTCTCGACCATGGCGTTTTCCACCGACACCAGCCGCTCAGGGGAGGAACTGATCACGTGAGCCCCGGGGAGTTGCAGCCACGCGGCAAACGGCGCGGCATTGGCCTCGCGCAAGCGGGTGTACAGCCCCGCCGGATCCAGCGGCTGCGTGGCGGTGGCACGCCATTCGCGGGACAGATTGACCTGAAAGGTGTCGCCGGCCCGGATGTACTCGAGACCCTTCATCACTGCGTCGCGATAGCACTGGGCGTCCTCCTCCTGAAGGGCCAGGGCGGGCAGCGGCTCGGATGCGGGACTCGGCTGGCCCCGGACTGTCGCGCAGTCCGACTCCACCCGCTCCAAACGCGCGCAATCGCCTGCCTCGTCGACGAACCAGGTCGTCCCCTCGTGGTGATCGTGGACCAGTGCCGCCGGAAAATAGGTCACCAGTGCATCCGGCAGCCAGGGGTCGGATCGGCAGTCACCCAGGGCCGGCTCCATGCGCCAGGCCAGTTCGTACCCGGCGTACAGAAACCATCCCCCGAGGAACGGGAGATGGGCATATGCGGCGTCTTCGGGGTCGAGTGGTGGTGTGCTCGAGAGATCCTGGTCCAGCACGCCAAGGACGTCTTCCCCGGCCGCACTGGACAACGTGCGGCCGGGGAAGGCGAACAGGATGGAAAAACGAGCGGGAGCCTGCCCGATCAGGGCCGACTCCAGCAGGTGGGGATAGCGCTCTGGGAATCGCCGCGCCAGGGCCGCGAAGTCGACCCCGGCGCCCAGTTCATGGACCGCCATGGCGGCGCCGCAGCGTCAGATGCTGCGGAACACCAGGGTGCCGTTGGTGCCCCCGAAACCGAAGGAGTTCGACAGGCCGACCTTGGTCTTCATCTCGCGTGCCTCGTTGGCCACGTAGTTCAGGTCGCACCCTTCGCTCGGGTTATCCAGGTTGATGGTCGGCGGTGACACCTGATCGCGCAGCGCCAGGGCGGTAAACACGCCCTCGATCCCGCCGGCGGCACCCAGCAGGTGGCCGGTCATCGACTTGGTGGAGTTGACCATGAGCTTGTAAGCATGATCGCCGAAGGCCTTCTTCAGGCCCTGGGTCTCCGCCAGGTCACCCGCGGGGGTCGAGGTTCCGTGAGCATTGATGTACCCAACCTCTTCCGGATTCACACCGGCATCTTTCAAGGCACGATGCATGCACTTGGCGGCACCGGAACCATCCTGGACCGGCTGCGTCATGTGGTGCGCATCCGCATTCCAGGCGAAGCCGGCCACTTCGCAGTAGATGTGGGCCCCGCGGGCCTTCGCGTGCTCGTACTCCTCGAGCATCATCACCCCGGCGCCATCGCTCAGCACAAAGCCATCGCGATCCTTGTCCCAGGGACGCGAGGCGCGCTCGGGATCATCATTGCGAGTGGACAGCGCGCGGGCGGCAGCAAAGCCGCCAATGCCCAGTGGCGTCGTGGCCATCTCGGCCCCGCCGGCGACCATGGCATCGGCGTCGCCATAGGCGATCATGCGAGCGGCGTCGCCAATATTGTGGGTGCCAGTGGCGCAGGCCGAGACGATGGAGATATTCGGGCCCTGCAGGTTGCGCATGATGGACAGATTCCCCGCCACCATGTTGATGATCGCACTGGGCACGAAGAATGGGGAGATCTTGCGCGCCCCGCCCTTCAGATACGCGCCGTAGGAACGTTCGATATAGGGCAGCCCGCCGATGCCGGAGCCAATGGCCACCCCGATCCGCTCGGCGTTCTCCTCGGTGACTTCCAGCCCGGAGTCATCCAGGGCCTGAAGCCCCGCCGCGATCCCGTAAAGGACGAAGGTATCCATCTTCTTCTGGTCTTTCGGCGGGACGTAGTCATTGGCCTCGAAGTCCCGGACCGCGCCGGAGATCTTCACCGGCATGTCCGAGGCATCGAAGACATCGATGGGGGAAATGCCGCTCTTGCCGGCCTTGATGTTGCTCCAGGCCTTGTCGATAGTGGATCCGACCGGGGAGACGATCCCCAGTCCGGTAATCACGACACGTCGCTTAGCCAATGTGTTCTCCTCGAAAGACTGAAATTACGCGCTCAGCGCAACGACGAAGGGCCGCCCTGCGCGCAGGAAGGCCCGTTCGCGTCGTCCTGATCGGCGCCCGGAGGCGTCGAATCAGTCCTTCATGTGCTCGTTGATGTAATCGATCGCCTGCTGCACGGTGGTGATCTTTTCCGCCTGCTCGTCGGGGATTTCGGTTTCGAATTCCTCTTCGAGCGCCATGACGAGTTCCACCGTGTCCAGCGAATCCGCACCCAGGTCGTCGACGAAGCCGGCCGCGTTGGTCACGTCCTCTTCCTTGACACCCAGCTGCTCGACAACGATTTTCTTGACGCGTTCTTCAATGCTACTCATGGTTCAGAAATCCCCTTCAGTGTGAGGCGGCTTCGTTGAAAGGTCCGCCATTCTAGAGAAAAGCCCCGCCGCGATCTAGCGATCCGCGCAGCGGGCCGTGCGGGCGGCCTGCGGCCGACCCGTCGTGATCAATGCATGAACATCCCGCCGTTCACATGCAGGGTCTCGCCGGTGATGTATCCGGCCTCCTCGGAGGCCAGGAAACCGACGGCCGCGGCGATCTCTTCCGGCGCCCCCAGGCGCCCCAGCGGAATCTGTCCGAGCAGGGCCTGTTTGGTGTCATCGCCCAGTTCGCGGGTCATGTCGGTATCGATGAAACCCGGTGCGACCGTGTTCACGGTGATACTGCGGCTGCCGACCTCGCGCGCCAGGGAACGGGCAAATCCCGCAAGGCCGGCTTTCGCGGCGGCGTAGTTGGTCTGCCCGGCGTTGCCGGTGGAGCCCACGACCGAACCAACCAGGATGATGCGGCCGCGGCGCAGTTTCATCATGCCTTTCAGCAGGCGCTGTGTCAGGCGCACAGCAGCGGACAGGTTCGTGTCGAGGACTGCGTCCCATTCCGCGTCCTTCATGCGCATGAACAGGTTGTCGCGAGTAATACCGGCATTGTTGACCAGCACCTCGATCGGCCCTTCCTGTTCCTGGATCGCCTGCAGGCCGGTCGCGACGGAGTCCGCGTCGGTCACGTCCATCGCAATGCCGCGCCCGCCCCATTGCTTCAGGGTTTCGGTGATCCGCTCGGCGCCGGACGCACTGGTCGCGGTACCCACCACCTGCAGGCCCTGCTCCGCCAGACGGCGGGCAATGGCCGCGCCAATTCCGCGGCTTGCACCGGTTACAAGGGCTACACGTTTGCTGTCGGACATGGTTGTGCCTTTACTTCAAATGAGAGGAAGCCGCCGTCGCGATCGGTCGATCAGCCTGCGGCCAGACGTTCGAGCGTAACCTTCAGGGTATCGCGGTCGGCGACATCGAACAGCTCCAGTTCGCGGTCGATGCGTTTGGCAAGACCGGTCAGGACGCGTCCCGGCCCGCATTCAACCTGAACCGCCACGCCCTGCCCGCGCAAGCCGCGAATGGTCTCGACCCAGCGCACCGGGCGATACAGCTGTGCGGCCAGATTATCCTTGATGGCCGCGGCGGAATCGGTCGGCCCTGCGGTCACATTCTGCCAGACCGGGATGGTTGGGGACTGAAAGCGGGTGCCGTCCAGGGCCGCCTGCAGGCGTTCCGCGGCCGGGCGCATCAGTGCGCAATGCGACGGGACCGAGACTGGCAGCTTCAGGGCGCGCTTTGCACCCGCATCCTTGGCGGCGCTTACGGCCCGATCCACCGCGGTGGCATTGCCCGCAATCACGACCTGCCCCGGCGCGTTCAGATTGACCGCCTCCAGGATCTCGCCTCCGGCATGCTCGAGGCAAAGCGCGTGTACCGCGGCATCGTCGAGCCCAAGGATGGCCGCCATCGCGCCTTCACCTTCCGGCACCGCAGCCTGCATGGCCCGGGCGCGCTCGGCGACCAGGCGTACCGCATCCGGGAAGCGCAGGACGCCGGCGGCGACCAGGGCGCTGTACTCGCCCAGGCTGTGGCCCGCGACGGCCTGCGGGCGGGCGTCCGTTTGTTCGGTCAGGAGGCGCCAAGTGGCAACCCCGGCAGCCAGCATCACCGGTTGTGTCCACTCGGTCTGGTTGAGTTGTTCCACCGGACCATGCTGGCAAAGGCTCCAGAGATCCGCGTCGAGGCAATCCGACGCTTCCTGAAAGGTGTCGCGGACAATGGCGTGGTCATCGCCCAGATCGGCCAGCATGCCGGTGGACTGGGACCCTTGCCCCGGAAATACGGCGGCCCAAGAAGTTGTCATTCGTTACAGATCTCGCGCGTGAAAGCGCGCGTAGTGTAGGCGGTCACGTACACCCCGGCAAACGCCGCCCATCCGCAGGGACCGGCTCTGGTCCGTCGCCGGGGGGAGGCTATGTCCCCCGAAAGCCGCCACGTGACTTGTGTTCCGCCGGTGCATCCGGATAATGTCGCACCTTGATTCAATACGAGAGGGACCGTATGGCGAAGGAAGACGAAATCGAGCTGGAGGGCACTGTAGTCGAAACGCTCCCCAACACCACCTTCCGGGTGGAGCTCGAAAACGGGCACACGATCACGGCGCACATCTCCGGAAAAATGCGCAAGCATTACATCCGGATCCTGCGCGGCGACAAGGTGATCGTGCAGATGACGCCCTATGACCTGACCAAGGGTCGTATCGTCTACCGCAACAAGTAAGTTCCCTCTCCAACGAAGAAGCCCCGGCCGGACCGGGGCTTCTTCGTTTGCGGGCCCTCCCGGGCCCGGTAACGCCGGACCGGCGAGCCGCGTCAGGACGGCACCGCGGTTTCCTGGATATCCAGCTCCAGACCGGCCTCGCCCAATCGGACCACCACTTCGCCACCGTGGGCCAGTCGCCCGAACAGCAGCTCGTCGGCCAGCGGCTTCTTGATGTACTCCTGCAACGTACGCGCCATCGGGCGCGCGCCCATCTTGACGTCGTAGCCGTGCTCGGCCAGCCAGGCACGCGCCTCCGGCTCGACCGTCATATGCACCTTCTTCTCATCGAGCTGGGCTTGCAGCTGGATCAGGAACTTGTCGACGACGCTGAGGATGGTGGCCTCGTCCAGCGGCCCGAACTGAATGGTGGCATCCAGGCGGTTGCGGAACTCCGGCGTGAACGTGCGCTTGATCGCTTCCATCGCATCGCTGGAATGATCCTGTTTGGTAAAGCCCACCGATGGACGGCTGGCCTGCTCGGCCCCCGCGTTGGTGGTCATCACCAGGATCACGTTGCGGAAGTCGACCTCGCGCCCGTTGGCATCGGTCAGCGTGCCGTGATCCATCACCTGCAGCAGCACATTGAAGACGTCCGGGTGGGCCTTCTCGATCTCGTCCAGCAGCAGCACCGAATGCGGATGCTTGAGGATGGCATCGGTCAGCAACCCTCCCTGTTCGTAGCCCACATAGCCCGGCGGCGCCCCGATCAGGCGCGATACGGTATGCCGCTCCATATACTCGGACATGTCGAAGCGGGCCAGATGGATGCCCATCTGCTGCGCCAGTTGGCGCGTGACCTCGGTCTTGCCGACACCGGTCGGCCCGGCAAACAGGAACGAGCCGATCGGCTTGTCCATGTCGCCCAGCCCGGAGCGGGCCATCTTGATCGCGGTGGATAACGTCCCGATGGCCTCGTCCTGTCCGAAGACGGTCATCTTCAGGTTGCGATCGAGGTGGCGCAGGGTCTCCTTGTCGGAACTGGAGACGGACTTCGGCGGGATGCGCGCGATCTTGGCCACGATCGTCTCGATGTCCTGGACGCCGATGGTCTTCTTGCGCTGGCTGACCGGCTGCAACTGCCGGCTGGCCCCGGCCTCGTCGATCAGGTCGATGGCCTTGTCCGGCAGAAAGCGGTCGGTGATGTAGCGATCGGCCAGTTCCGCCGCCGCGCGCAGGGCCGGCTTGGTGAAGCGCACGTTGTGATGCGTCTCGAAGCGGGACTTCAGGCCGCGGAGGATCTGCTCGGTCTCGTCCACCGTCGGCTCCGGCACCTCGATCTTCTGGAAGCGCCGCGCCAGGGCCCGGTCCTTCTCGAAGATGCCGCGATATTCCTGATAGGTGGTGGACCCGATGCACTTCAATTCGCCCGAGGCGAGCATCGGCTTGATCAGGTTGGAGGCGTCCATCACCCCGCCGGAGGCCGCGCCGGCCCCGATGATGGTGTGGATCTCGTCGATGAACAGCACCGCGCCCGGCTCTTTCTTGAGCTGGGCGAGCACGCCTTTCAGACGCTTTTCGAAGTCACCGCGGTACTTGGTGCCGGCGACCAGCGCGCCCAGATCCAGCGAATAGACGGTGGCAGACGCGATCGCGTCCGGTACCTGTTCATCGACGATGCGGCGCGCCAGGCCCTCGGCGATCGCGGTCTTGCCCACGCCGGCCTCGCCCACCAGCAATGGGTTGTTCTTGCGGCGGCGGCAGAGGATCTGGATGGTGCGTTCGATCTCGTGATCGCGCCCGATCAGCGGGTCGATCTCGTCCTTGCGCGCCTTGTCGTTCAGGTTGGCGGCGTAGAGCTGCAGCGCGTTGGTCTTTTCTTCGCGCTCACCCTCCACCGGCTCGCCCTGGGACTCGCCCGGGTTGGGCTGGGCCCCGAGTTCGTCTTCCCCGACCTTGGAGATGCCGTGGGAGATGAAATTCACGACGTCCAGACGCGAGATGTTCTGCTGACCCAGCACGTACAGGGCCTGGCTGTCCTGCTCTCCGAACAGGGCCACCAGCACGTTGGCGCCGGAGACCTCCTTGCGCCCGCTGGATTGCACATGGAATACCGCCCGCTGCAGCACTCGCTGGAAGCCCAGGGTTGGCTGGGTCTCGCGCGAATCGCTCGGCGGGATGCGCGGCGTGTTTTCGTCAATATAGGCCGCAAGCTCGTCGCGGATGCGATCGAGATCGCCCCCGCAGGCCCGCAGCACCGTGGCAGCGCTGGGGTTTTGCGCCAGCGCCATCAGCAGATGCTCAACCGTCACGAACTCGTGACGCTTTTCGCGGGCCTCCTTGAAGACCATGTTCAGGCTGAATTCGAGTTCCTTGTCGAGCATGGGAGTCAGACCTCCTCCATCGAGCAAAGCAGTGGGTGCTGATGACTGCGGGCATAGTCGTTCACCTGCGCCACCTTGGTCTCGGCCACATCCCGGGTAAAGATGCCGCATACGCCTTTGCCACGCGTATGCACATGCAACATGACCCGGGTGGCCTTCTCGCGATCCATGCTGAAGAAGGTCTCCAGTACTTCGATCACGAACTCCATCGGCGTGAAATCGTCGTTGAGCAATACCACCTTGTACTGTCGCGGTGGCTTGAGCTCCGGCCTCGATTCTTCGACCGTTACCGAGTCGTCTCGATCGGGGGATTGGGGCTTGTCATTACTCATCGGTCGAAATTACGCCTTCAGCGGTTACTCGTTTGTTAGTCGTCATCCTCGATTGGTTCCGGGTTCAGGCCAAGTGCCCTTACGGACACTCCGACCACCCGACCCTCACATGTGCTTGATCATCGCCTCGCCGAAGGCCGAGCAGTCGATCGGCTCGACACCATCCATCTGCCGCGCAAAGTCGTAGGTGACCTCGCCGGCACTGATCGCTCCACCCATCCCCTTGACCACCAGGTCGGCCGCTTCCGACCAGCCCAGGTGCCGCAGCATCATCTCGGCAGACAGGATCAGCGACCCCGGGTTCACCTTGTCCTGACCGGCATACTTGGGCGCCGTGCCGTGCGTGGCCTCGAACATCGCCGTGCTGTCGGACAGGTTCGCCCCCGGCGCGATGCCGATACCACCCACCTGGGCCGCGAGGGCATCGGAGATGTAGTCGCCGTTCAGGTTCAGGGTCGCGATGACCGAGTAGTCCTCCGGGCGCAGCAGGATCTGCTGCAGGAAGGCATCGGCGATCACATCCTTGATCACGATGTCACGCCCGGTCTTCGGGTTCTTGAAGGTCTGCCACGGACCGCCGTCCAGATCCTTCGCGCCGAATTCCTCGCGTGCCAGCTCGTAGCCCCAGGCCTTGAAGGAGCCTTCGGTGAATTTCATGATGTTGCCCTTGTGCACCAGGGTCACCGACGGGCGATCGTTATCGATCGCATATTCGATGGCCTTGCGCACCAGGCGCTTGGTGCCTTCGCTGGAGACCGGCTTCACACCGATCCCGGCGGTCTCCGGGAAGCGGATCTGGGTGACACCCATCTCGTCCTGCAGGAAGTCGATGACCTTCTTGACCTCCGGGGTCCCCGACTCGAACTCGATCCCGGCGTAGATGTCCTCGGAGTTCTCGCGAAAGATCACCATGTCGGTCTTCTCCGGCTCCTTCAACGGGCTCGGGGTGCCATCGTAATAGCGCACCGGGCGCAGACAGACATACAGATCCAGTTTCTGACGCAGGGCCACATTCAGGGAGCGGAAGCCGCCACCCACAGGGGTGGTCAGCGGACCCTTGATCGACACGCGATAGTCCTTCACCGCCTCCAGGGTCTCGTCAGGCAGCCCGGAGTCGTCATCGTAGACCTGCGTCGCCTTCTCGCCGGCGTAAACCTCCATCCACTCGATGGCCTTCTTGCCGCCGTAGGCCTTTTCCACCGCCGCATCGGTCACCCGGCGCATCACCGGGGTGATGTCCACACCGATCCCGTCACCTTCGATGTAGGGGATCACCGGATGATCCGGCACCTGCAGCTTCCCCTGGCCGTCGACGGTGATGCGTTCGCCCTTCTCCGGGACCTGAATGTGCTGATAGGCCATGCCAACTCCTTGTGCGGATCTCGTAGATGAATCGTTAATCACGTATGACCTGATTATACATGCCGGACTGGGTTTTCCGGTGACCGAACCAGTGCGCGATTGCGCGTTCCCGTATGGCAGCCCGACCGGCAGCCTGCGTTATCATCCGTGGCATGACCGATCGCCTCCCCTGTCATATCACCGTGGCCGCCGTAATCGAGCGCGAGGGCCGGTTCCTGTTCGTCGAGGAGACCGACGCCGGCCGCCGGGTGCTGAACCAGCCCGCAGGCCACCTGGATGCCGGCGAGGACCTGATCGCGGCCGTGATCCGCGAGGTCCGCGAGGAAACCTGCCTGGAATTCGTGCCCGAGGCGGTCCTCGGCTGCGACTTGCTGCAAGTGGCCAGCGGCGCCGTGATCCTGCGCGTGGCCTTCTGCGGCCCGGTGACACCGGTTCAATCCCCAACCCCCCGCGACCCGGCGATTCATGCCCTGCACTGGCTGGCGCCCGAACAGGCCGAGGGTGAATGGCCGTTGCGCAGTCTGCTGGTGATGCGCAGCATCCGCCGGTATCAGGACGGCTTGCGGCTGCCGCTCGCGGCGGTGGGCGATCTGGTTCGGGCGCCGGGCGCATGATGCGCGGCGAGCGCGTCATCGTTGGATTGTCCGGTGGGGTCGATTCCGCTGTCGCGGCGAGCCGCCTGCTGGAGGCCGGCTATCGCGTCGAAGGCCTGTTCATGAAGAACTGGGAAGATGACGACGACGCCGAGTACTGCGCCGCCGAGGCCGACTATGCCATGGCCCGTGAGGTGGCGGACTGCCTGGAAATCCCGCTGCACAAGGCGAACTTTGCCGAGGACTACCGCCAGCGCGTTTTCGCGCAATTCCTGCATGAGTACGAGGCCGGGCGCACCCCGAACCCCGACATCCTCTGCAACCGCGAGATCAAGTTCCGCTCGTTCCTCGATCATGCCCGGGATCTCGGGGCGCGCTGGATTGCCACCGGTCACTACGCCCGGGTGCGCCATCACGCGCACTACAGTGAGCTGTGCCAGGCGGCCGATGCCAACAAGGACCAGACCTACTTCCTGCATACCCTGACCCAGGAGCAACTGCGCCCCGCCCTGTTCCCGCTCGGAGACATTCCCAAGCATCAGGTCCGCGAACGCGCCCGGGAACTGGGTCTGCCGAACCATGCGCGCAAGGATTCCACCGGGATCTGCTTCATTGGCGAGCGACGCTTCCGTGACTTCCTCGCCCAGTACCTGAAAGCGCCCGAGGGAGCGATGCGCACCCCGGAAGGCCAGGTGGTCGGTCGCCACCAGGGTCTGATGTTCTACACCCTCGGTCAGCGCCAGGGCCTGGGGATCGGCGGGGTCGACGGCTTTGCCGAAGCCCCGTGGTATGTCGTCGACAAGGACCTGGACAGCAACACCCTGGTGGTCGCCCAGGATCCCCAGCACCCGCTATTGATGAGCCCGTCGCTGACCACCGAGTTGGTGCACTGGATCCACGATGTACCGGTCCCCGGTGAGCCGCTGCAGGCCCGGTTACGCCATCGCCAGCCCTTGCAGGAATGCCGGGTGCAGGCGCTGGACACGGCCGGCGCCACCGTGGTCTTCGACACACCCCAACGCGCGGCGACGCCGGGGCAGTCCATCGCCTTCTACCGTGGCGATGTCTGTCTGGGTGGGGCGGTGATCGCCACACGAACCACGAATGCGCCGTGAGTCTGCCAGGCCACTTCCGGTATAGTGGCCGCTGCCCGGCGACCCGACTCCGACCCACCCAAGGAACCGACTGGTTTGGACCGCTCCGATCACAACCGCACCCTGGCGCTGGCCGCCCTCTTCCAGTGCGCGAGCCTGGTCAAGGATCTGGCCTGGCGCGGGAGCTGCGACGACTACGAATTCGAGGTCCTGGTCGGGAGCCTGTTCGCCTTCGACGCGGACACCCCGGAAGCGGTCTATCGCGAGGCGGTCAGCCTGCGCAGTGGTCTGGAGCGCATCGAGAGCCAACTGCAAAACGGCAGCAAGCCGCCGGACATGGAGATCACCCGTTACGCCATCGGGCTGATCTTCCTCGAGCGCAAGCTGCAAAAGCGTGACGACATGCTGCAGAAGCTGACCGACGGCCTGCAGGGCGCCCAGCGCCAGATCGACTACTTCCACATCACCCACGAAAGCGTGATTGCCCGGCTGGCCGAGATCTACAAGGAGACCATCTCCGAACTCGGCCCGCGCATCATCGTGCAGGGCGAACAGAACAACCTCTCCAATCCCGACACCGCAGCGCGCATCCGCGCGCTGCTGTTGGCCGGGATCCGGGCGGCGGTCCTCTGGCGCCAGGCCGGTGGATCGCGCTGGAAATTGCTTTTCGGCCGCAAGCGGCTGATTCGCGAAGCGCATGCCATCCTCAATCGACTCAATACCTGAACGCGGAAGACGCACATGAGCCACGCTGACCCCAAGAACACCCGGACCCTCACCGCTGGCGGCCGCGAATGCCGCTACGTGCCGATCACCGACGACGCCCGGGCGACCGACCTGCCGTTTGCGCTGAAGGTGCTGCTGGAAAACCTGCTGCGCTTCGAGGACGAGCGCACGGTGCGCCGCGCCGACATCGAGGCCTTGCTGGACTGGGATCCGAAGGCGGAACCCTCCCAGGAGATCGCGTTCCGTCCCGCGCGCGTGCTGCTGCAGGACTTCACCGGCGTGCCCGCGGTCGTCGACCTGGCCGCGATGCGCGATGCCATGGAGGCGCTGGGGGGCGATCCGAAAAAGATCACCCCGCTGCAGCCAGCCGAACTGGTCATCGACCACTCGGTGCAGGTGGATGCCCACGGCAACGCCAACGCGATGAACCTGAACGCGGAGCTCGAATACTCGCGCAACCGCGAGCGCTACAGCTTCCTCAAGTGGGGCCAGCAGGCGTTCGACACCTTCAAGGTGGTGCCGCCGGACACCGGCATCGTCCACCAGGTAAACCTGGAGTACCTGGCCCGCACGGTGTTCGTGGATGACCAGGCCGAGGGGGGCTGCATGGCCTACCCGGACACCCTGGTCGGGACCGATTCCCACACCACCATGATCAACGGCCTGGGCGTGCTCGGCTGGGGCGTGGGCGGCATCGAGGCCGAGGCCGCGATGCTCGGCCAGCCGATCTCCATGCTGATCCCGCAGGTCGTGGGCTTCCGCCTGACCGGCAAGCTGGCCGAGGGCGCGACCGCGACCGACCTGGTGCTGGTGATCGTCGAGACGTTGCGCAAGAAGGGCGTGGTCGGCAAGTTCGTCGAGTTCTTCGGCGACGGCCTGGCCGATCTGCCGCTGGCCGATCGCGCGACCATCGCCAACATGGCGCCGGAATATGGCGCCACCTGCGGCATCTTCCCGATCGATGACGAGACCCTGACCTACCTGCGCCTGACCGGGCGCGACGCCCAGCACATCGAGTTCATCGAGGCCTACGCGAAGGCCCAGGGCCTGTGGCGCAACGACAACGCCCCGATCGCCCGCTACAGCGACATGTTCGAACTGGATCTGTCCACTGTGGAGCCGAGCCTGGCCGGGCCCAAGCGCCCACAGGACCGCATCCCGCTGAGCCAGGCCGGCGCGACCATCAGCCGTCACCTCGACACCATGCTGAAGGAGCGCGCCAGCGGCGCCGACGAACCGGACGACGCCGAGCGCTTCGCGGCCGAGGGCGGGCACACCGCGGTCGGCGTGGAGCATCAGGCGGAGGAGCCCCACCACACCGCCATCGAGATGGACGGCGAGACCTTCACCCTGGATCACGGCGACATCGTGATCGCGGCGATCACCTCCTGCACCAACACCTCCAACCCCTCGGTGATGCTGGGTGCCGGCCTCGTGGCGCGCAAGGCGCGCGAGGCCGGGCTGCAAGTGAAGCCCTGGGTCAAGACCTCGCTGGCCCCCGGCTCCCGCGTGGTAACCGATTACCTGGAGAAGTCCGGGCTGTTGACCGATCTGGAAGCCCTCGGTTTCCACGTGGTGGGCTATGGCTGCACCACGTGCATCGGCAACTCCGGTCCGCTGCCGGAACCGATCTCCGAGGCCATCATCAAGGACGACCTGATCGTCAGCTCGGTACTCTCCGGCAACCGCAACTTCGAGGGGCGGATCCACTCGGAGGTGCAGATGAACTTCCTGGCCTCGCCGCCGCTGGTGGTCGCCTACGCCCTGGCGGGACGCAGCAACATCGACCTGTACAGCGACCCGATCGGGGAGAATCAACAGGGCGAGCCGGTCTACCTGAAGGATATCTGGCCGACCACGCAAGAAGTGCGCGAGGCGGTGGCCAGCCATGTCGGCGCCAGCAGCTTTACCAGCGCCTATGGTGACCTCTATTCCGGCGAGGAACGCTGGCGCAACCTGGAGGCTCCACAGGGTCAGCGCTTCGACTGGCAGGAGGACTCCACCTACGTACGCAACCCGCCCTACTTCGAGGGCATGAGCATGACGCCTACACCCTGGAACGATGTCCAGGGCGCGCGCGTCCTCGCGCTGCTGGGTGATTCGGTGACCACGGACCACATCTCCCCGGCCGGCTCCATCGCCAAGGACAGCCCGGCGGGTCGCTACCTGGAGTCCCAGGGCGTGAAGCCGGCCGACTTCAACTCCTATGGCTCCCGCCGCGGGAACCACGAAGTGATGATGCGCGGGACCTTCGCCAACGTGCGCCTGCGCAATCTGCTGGCGCCCGGGACCCAGGGGGGCGTGACCCAGCACCTGCCGGATGGCGAGCAGATGTCGATCTACGACGCGGCGATGCAGTACCAGGCAGAGCACACCCCGCTGATCGTCATCGCCGGACAGGAATATGGCACCGGCTCTTCGCGCGACTGGGCCGCCAAGGGCACCCTGCTGCTGGGCGTCAAGGCGGTCATCGTCGAGACCTTCGAGCGTATCCACCGCTCCAACCTGGTGGGGATGGGTGTACTGCCGCTGCAGTTCCTGCCCGGCGAGAACGCGGCCAGCCACGAACTGACCGGGCGCGAGACCTACAGCATTACCGGCGTGGAGAACGGCGAGTCGCGCGAGGCCACGGTCACGGCCGTGGCCGATGATGGCCAACGCAAGACCTTTGCCGTGCGTGTGCGGCTGGATACCCCGCAGGAGGTGGATTACTTCCGCCACGGCGGCATCCTGCCCTACGTGTTGCGCCAGCTCGCGGCTTCCGCATAAGGTTTGGCCATGGGACGGCGGGTATCCACGGAGGTGATTCAGTCCGGTCAGACGCTGGCAACAGCCGTGCATGACCGTTCCGGCCGTCTCCTGATCCCCGCCGGCATGGTGCTGCAGGACAAGCAGATCCGCGTGCTCCTGTCCTGGGGCATCAGCACTGTCGAGATCGTCGAGGACGAACATGCCGCAGCCAACGATTCCCAGGACGACGAGGTCCCGGACCTGGCTGCGGATGCCCGGCCCACGCCGGAGATGGAGGAACAGGCCGATGCCATCCTGGCCGAGCGCTTCCGTCACTGTGACTTGACCGGCTATCCCATGGACGGCATCTACTCCATCGCGCGTACCCAGCTGCTCGACGAGCTCATGCGCCGCGGCCACAAGGCCCGGAGCGCATGATGACCGTTGCCGAGTTTCTCGAGCAGGATGACTCGTTGTGCAGCTTTTCCGGGAGTTACAACACGATCTTCTCGCGCCTTAGCGACCCGACCGCGAACGTGGCCGGGATTACCGAGGCGGTGGAACTGGACCCGGCCATTGCGGCGAAGACGCTGCGCATGGCGAACTCTTCGCTGTACGGTTTCCCCGAACCGATCGATACCCTGCACCGGGCAGTCTCCATCATCGGCCTGCAACAGATGCGGCAGATCGTGCTGTCGACCATCGTGATCGAGCACTTCCGCGGCCTGCCGGTCATCGGCGTCGACATGGAATCGTTCTGGCGCCACAGCATTGCAGTCGGCGTGCTCAGCCGCTCGATCGCCCGCTTTCGGCGCGAAGCGAACATCGAACGTCTGTACCTCTACGGGATCATGCACGACCTCGGGCGGCTGCTGCTGTTTCTCCGGCTGGGCAGCCGCACCGAGGAGCTGATCAACATCCGCGAGCGCGAGCAGTGCCTGTTGTACGAGGCAGAACGCGAGCTGCTGGGTTTTGACCACGCCGCCATCGGGTCCGCCCTGCTGGAGGAATGGGGCATGGCCCCGGCCCAGGTGGAAGCCACGCGCTACCACCATGCCCCGGAAGAGGCCCGCGCGTTTCCCGTGGAGACGGCCATCGTGCACGTCGCCGACAGCATCGCCAACTCCTTGCGCCTGGGATCCTCCGGGGAACGTTTCGTGCCCCCGGTTGCCCCGGAGACCTTCGACCGCATTGGCCTGGAGATGGCGGTCTACGAGGACATCATCGGCCACGCCCGCAAGCATCTGGATCAGATGCAGACGATCCTCCTCGACTGAGCCTGTATGCAAGCAAAGGACGCTGTTGCATGAGCCCATCGTACCGCACGCCCGAGGAGGTCAATGCCCTCCATGAGCGCATCCGTTTCCTCGAGGAAGCGCTGGAGGCCAACGCCTACGCGATGGATGTGCTCGCCTCGACCACGGCGATCTTCGGCGACACTGACCGTAACCGCAGTCCCGAACTGATCATCCAGAACACCGTCGAGTCCATCCGGCGCCTGCTGCCGACGCAGGACATGGCGGTGTACGTCCTGGACAACGACTGCTCGTTCAACCTGGACTATCAGGAACGCCCCGGGGAACTGGCGCCGGACCTGTCGGAGACTGTCGAGCAACTGATCCAGGACGGCCAGTTCTCCTGGGCGCTGCACCAGAACCATCCGGTCTGTCTGCCCTCCCCGGTCGAGGGCGAGAGTGTGATGCTGCACGTGATCTCGACGCGCACCCGGATTCGCGGGATGTTCGTCGCCCGCTTCCGGCAGGCGGAGCTGCAACGCTACGAGATGATCCTGTCGACACTGACCATGGTGCTGTTCAACACCGCCTATGCCCTGGAGAGTGCCGACCTGTTTCAGATGATGGACCGGCGCCAGAAGGCACTGCAGCGCATCACCGAGCGCCAGTCACGCGAGCTGCTGCACCACATGTCCCACGACTCGCTGACCAACCTGCCCAACCGCATGCTGTTCAGCGACCGGCTGTCGCAGGCGATGGAGCGCCACGCGGGTGCTGCGGCGGGTCATGTGGCCTTGATCCTGCTGGATCTGGACAACTTCAAGCGCACCAACGATTCGCTGGGTCACCGCGCCGGCGACGAGCTGATCCGCAAGGTCGCCCAGGACCTGTCCGCTCTGCTGGACCATGCCCGAGAACGCTCGGGACGCCACCTGCGAACCACCCTGTCGCGTCTTGGCGGCGACGAGTTCGGCATCCTCGTCGAGGACACCCATGGCCTGGAGGGCGTTGTCCGGCTGGTCACCGATGTCGTGCGCAAAACGGCGACCGAGCGGCAGATCTTCGATCAGCCCGTGGTCAGCAGTGTCTCCTGCGGGATTGCCGTCTACCCCTATGACGGCGAGGATGCGGACACCCTGCTCGGCAATGCCGATGCGGCGATGTACGAGGCCAAGCAGCGCGGTCGCAACGGGTTCCGGTTCTACACTCAGGACCTCAACGCCCGCACCTTCCGCCACTTTGAGCTGGAAAACGAACTGGGGCAGGCAATTGCCAATGATCAGCTAAGACTGCATTACCAGCCCAAGATCGACCTGGACAGCGGCCGAATCATCGGCGCGGAGGCGTTGATTCGCTGGCAGCACCCAACGCTGGGTCTGCTGCCCCCCAGCCACTTCATCGAACTGGCCGAGGACATGACCCTGATCGAGGAGATCGGGGAATGGGTGTTGCGCCAGGTCTGTCGGGACCTGCAGTCCCTGCGCCTGGCCGAAGACGAACTGCCGCGTATCGCAATCAATGTCTCCGCGCGCCAACTGCGCCAGCCGGATCTTGCGGGGACCTTCCACCGCATTATCCGCGAGACTGGCATTCCGCCCCGCTGTATCGAGCTGGAGCTCACCGAGACCGCGATCATGGACGATCCCCAAGGGGCGGCGCGGGTCTTCCAGCGACTGCGTCACGCCGGCATGTCCCTGGCGGTCGACGATTTCGGAACCGGTCATGCGTCCCTCGTGCAGCTCAAGCAGATACCGGCCGACACCCTGAAGATCGACCGCTCCTTCGTGAAGGATCTCGACCAGGGCGAGGAACATTCGCAGATCGTCCGCGCGATCATCCTGATGGCCCATACCCTGGGGCTGGACGTGATTGCGGAGGGCGTGGAGACCGAACGCCAGGCGGAGATACTGCAACAGCTGGATTGCCACACGGCCCAGGGCTTCTATTTCTCGCACCCGGTGGCGTTCGATGCGCTTCGGGGTCTGCTCCGCGACCGGATCCAGCTGCCAGCCGCGACCGCCTGACCCCGTTCGTCACCCCCGATGCATGGGCCCGGGCGGCCTCGGACTAGTCCGTCTGGGGCTCGGTCAGGGTCGCCGGGTTCAGCAAGGCCTGCAGGCGTTCACGCGGGATGTCCGTATGTTCCGCCGCGACATCAACGATCGGCCGGCCACTGGCGTACGCCTCCTTGGCAATCCGGGCGCCGGCCTCGTAGCCGATCTCTGCGTTCAGCGCCGTCACCAGGATCGGGTTGCGGTCCAGGGCCGCGCGCAAGACCTCCTCGTTGACGGTGAAGCCGGCGATGGCCCGATCGGCAAGGTGTTCGGCCGCGCGCGCCAGCAGACCCATCTGGTTGAGCAGATTGTCGGCGATCAGCGGCAGTCCGACGTTGAGCTGGAAATTGCCCCCCTGTCCCGCGGCGGCGACCGCGGCGTCCAGGCCCACGACCTGCTGCGCGGCCATGATCACTGCCTCGGGGATCACCGGGTTGACCTTGCCCGGCATAATCGAACTGCCCGGTTGCAGGGCCGGCAGGGCGATCTCACCCAGTCCGGCCAGCGGGCCCGAATTCATCCAGCGCAGGTCGTTGGCGATCTTGATCAGGCTGGTGGCCGTGGTGCGCAGCTGGCCGGAGAGCTCCACAGCGGTGTCCTGGCTGGCCAGTGCCGCAAAGCCGTTGGGTTCGCGCTCGAAGGCGATCCCGGTGCGCTCCGCCAGGCGGTGGGTGACCCGGTCCCCGAACTGGGCCGGTGCATTGATGCCGGTGCCCACCGCCGTGCCGCCAATCGCCAGTCGGTTGACCCGCGCGCGCGTGTCGCGAAGGCGTTCGACGTCCAGTTCCAGTTGCCGGCGCCAGCCGGACAGCTCCTGACTCATCCGCACCGGCATCGCGTCCATCAGATGGGTGCGTCCGGTCTTCACGATTGCGGTCAGTTCGCCCTCGCGCCGGGCGATGGTCGCAATGAGATGACGCAAGGCCGGCATCAGCTGCTTTTCCATCTGAACGGACGCAGCCACATGCAGGGCGGTGGGGATCACGTCATTGGAGCTTTGGGAACGGTTGACGTGATCGTTCGGGTGGACTGTCAAGGCATCACTCGAGGCCAGCCGCGCGATCACCTCGTTCATGTTCATGTTGCTGCTGGTCCCGGAACCCGTCTGATAGACATCCACCGGGAAGGCATCGGCATGCTCGCCGCTGACGATGCTCTCGGCAGCCGCGACGATCGCCCCGACCACCTCGTCCGGGAGCTGGTCGAGCCCCTGGTTGGCCTCGGCGCAGGCGGCCTTCGTCTGGGCCAGGGCGCGAATGAAGGCCTGCGGCAGCGGCCGCCCGCTGATGTGGAAGTTGTCCACAGCGCGCTGGGTCTGGGCGCCCCACAGGGCTTGCTCCGGGACCTCCACCGTCCCGAGACTGTCCTGTTCCTGACGCATTGCGGGCTTCGACATGCCTTCCTCCTGGTTTGCGCGTGGCGCGATGCTGTATTGCAGTTGAGCACCTTAGTATACTGCGCCGCCTGTCCCGAACCCGACCCCGGAATCCCCATGTCCCTGAGCCCGTTGTCCGCGATCAGCCCCGTCGATGGCCGCTATGCCCGGCATACCCGCGACCTGGCCCCCTACTTCTCCGAACAAGGTCTGATGCAGGCCCGCGTGCGGGTGGAGATCGCCTGGCTCAAGGCCCTGGCCGCCGAGCCCGCGATCCCCGAGGTCCCGGCGCTGACCGATACGGCCGGCGCCTTCCTCGACGAGATCGCCTTCAGCTTCAACGAGACCGCGGGCGCCCGGGTCAAGGAGATCGAGGCGACCACAAACCACGACGTGAAGGCGATCGAGTACTACATCAAGGAGCAGATGGCGGATCGCTCCGACCTGCAGAGCCAGATCGAGTTCGTGCACTTTGCCTGCACCTCCGAGGACATCAACAACCTCGCCTATGGCGTGATGGTCCGCGAGGCGCGCGACATGGTGATGCTGCCGGCCCTGGACGCCGTGCTCGCACCGCTGCGCGAACTGTCCGGCCGCTTCGCCGAACAGCCCATGCTCGCGCGCACCCACGGCCAGCCCGCCTCCCCCACCACCATGGGCAAGGAACTGGCCAACGTGGTCGCGCGACTGGAGCGGCAGCGCGCCGAGATCGCCGGGGTGGCCTGCCTCGGCAAGATCAATGGCGCGGTGGGCAACTTCAACGCCCATTCCGTGGCCTACCCCGAGGTCGACTGGCCGTCCCTGTCGCGCCGGATGATCGAGAGTCTGGGCCTGGAACCGAACACCCATACGACCCAAATCGAGCCGCACGACTTCCTGGCGGAGTTGTTCCACGCCTTCATGCGCGCGAACACGATCCTTCTGGATGCGTCGCGCGACATCTGGGGCTACATCTCGCTGGGCTATTTCAAGCAGAAGGTGGTCGCCGGCGAAGTCGGCTCCTCGACCATGCCGCACAAGGTCAACCCGATCGACTTCGAGAACGCCGAGGGCAACCTGGGTCTGGCCAACGCCCTGTTCGACCACTTGGCGAGCAAGCTGCCCGTTTCGCGGTTCCAGCGCGACCTGACCGACTCCACCGTACTGCGCAACATCGGCCTGGCATTCGCCTGGTCGCTGATCGCCTACAAGGCGTTCGGCCGCGGCCTCGGCAAGCTGGAGATCGAGTCGGGACGCCTGGCAGAGGACCTAGACCAGAACTGGGAGGTCCTCGGCGAGGCCGTGCAGACCGTGATGCGCCGCTACGGCATCGAGTCGCCCTACGAGAAGCTCAAGGAACTGACCCGGGGTCAGCGCATCACCCCCGAGGGCCTGGCGGCGTTCATCGACGGCCTCGAGATCCCGGAAGAGGCCCGTGCCCGCCTGCGCGAGCTGACGCCGGGCAGCTACACCGGGATCGCCGACCGACTCGCGCGCGAACTCTGATCCCGCGCGCGGCATGGGGGCCCCGGACCCGAACCAACCGCTCGCGCTACTCGGCGGCCTGACGCCCGCCGAATTCCTGCGCGACTACTGGCAACAGCGCCCGCTACTGGTGCGCGACGCGATTGCGGGTTTCGACAATCCGATCGAGCCCGATGACCTCGCCGGCCTGGCCACCGATCCAGACGCGGCCAGCCGGATCGTCAGCGGGCATGTCGACCGCCAGGACTGGGATGTCGAATACGGCCCCTTCGAAGCCGAGCGGCTGGGCGAGCTTCCTGAACGCGACTGGACCCTGCTGGTTACTGACGTGGAGCGCTTCTGGCCCGGTGGCCCGGATTTCCTGTCGCGCTTTGACTTCATCCCGCGCTGGCGCCGGGACGACCTAATGATCTCCTACGCCCCACCCGGCGGTTCGGTCGGGCCGCATGTGGATCAGTACGACGTCTTCCTGTTCCAGGCCGCGGGCCGGCGCCGCTGGCAGATCCAGGACCCGCCAGGCTCGCTGGATTGCCATGATGATCTGCCACTGGCCATCCTGCGGGCATTCGATCCCACCGAGACCTGGGAGCTGGGTCCCGGCGACCTGCTCTACCTGCCCCCCAACCTGCCGCATTACGGACTGTCGCTGGACGACCAGTGCATGACCTGGTCGGTAGGATTTCGCGCCCCGACCATCCTCGATGTCCTGACCGGGTTTCTCGAGGAACGCGCCAACGTGATCGGCGACCAGGCGCGCTTCGAGGATCCGGGTCGGCACCCGTCCGCGCACGCGGCGGAGCTTCCCGCCGCGGATCGCGTGGCGCTGCGCGAAGCCCTGCGCGCCCTGCTGGCGGCGGAGGATCACGACCTGGACGCCTATCTGGGGCGTTTCCTGACCCGTCCCACCGGCAATGTCGAGCTCGCCCCGGAGGACCCGGGGCTGGCGGCCACTGCAGGCCCAGCCGATCGCTTTGCGATCCACCCCGGCGTCCGGCGTGCGTGGTTCCAGGGCCCCGATGGCCCGATCCTGTGCATCGCCGGAAACGACTATCCCGCACAGGCGGTTGCTGCGGATATTCTCGAGGCCTTCTGTAGCGCGGAGACGCTCAGCATCGCGGAATGGGAGGAGGCAATCCCCATGATCCGGCAGATCCTCGAGGATGGGCTCGAGGCCGGCTGGCTGGCACCGGACGACCCGGGCGAATAGTCACGCCGCGACGACTCCGGGCTTTCAGGCTGCCCGGGGGAGACAGGCCTGCGCGGCCCGCTCGATCAGTGCCGGCCCGGCATCTGGGTGGTGGGCGCCCTCGGTCAGGATCCGCCGCCACTGGCGCGCGCCCGGCGCGCCGTGGAACAGGCCCAGGACATGCCGGGTCAGACGCGCCAGCGGCACGCCATCACGGCGCATCCCCTCCGCAATCCCCAGGATGCCCTCCAGGACCTCTTCGCGCGTCGGGTCGTCCCCGCCCCCGAAATACAGGCGGTCCACAACCGACAGGCTCCAGGGCTGGTGGTAGGCCAGCCGACCGAACATGACCCCGTCCACATGCTCCAGGTGCGCGCGCGCGGCGCCGACGTCGTCCAGTCCGCCGTTCAGGACAATCGTCAGGTCGGGAAACTCGGCCTTCAGTCGATAGACGCGCTGATAGTCCAGCGGGGGAACGGCGCGATTGTCCTTTGGACTGAGCCCCTGGAGCCAGGCCTTGCGCGCGTGCACCACGAAGTGGCGGCACCCGGCGGTGGCCACGCGTTCGACAAAGGCGTGCAGGTCGGCCTCCGAGTCCTGGTCGTCAATGCCGATGCGGTGCTTGACGGTGACGGGGACGTCAACGGACTGCTGCATGGCTGCGACGCACTCGGCCACCAGGCCCGGTTGTGCCATCAGGCAGGCCCCGAACGCGCCCGACTGCACACGGTCGGAGGGGCAACCCACGTTCAGGTTGATCTCGTCGTAGCCGCGATCCGCCGCGATGCGCGCGGCCTGCGCCAGCGTGGCCGGATCGGAGCCGCCCAGCTGCAGCGCGATCGGGTGTTCCACCGGGGAGAACCCCAGCAACCGTTCGCGATCCCCATGGATGACCGCGTTGGCATGCACCATCTCGGTGTACAACAATGCCCGTCGTGTCAGCAGCCGATGGAACCGGCGACACCAGGTGTCCGTCCAGTCCATCATCGGCGCAACCGAAAACCGCGGGTCGGGAGCGTGGCCCGCGTTACCCATTCACAGAATCTCCATGCCGCGCAGGCGGCGCCCAAAAATCAGAAAGGATTGCCATTATGTCGGAAAGCGAAGTGCCTGAAACCTTTCGCGATAGTGTCTCACACATGGTCGACCGGGCCATGGGCTACCTCGATCTTCCCGAGGGGGCCCGGGAGGCCGTCAAGACCTGCGACTCGGTCATTCAGGTGAGCTTTCCGATCCGCTTTCGCGACCGCATCGAGGTGTTCAAGGGCTGGCGCGCGGTGCATTCCGCCCATCGCCTGCCGGCCAAGGGTGGCCTGCGGTTCTCCCCGACCATGGATCAGGATCACGCCGAGGCCCTGGCGGCCCTGATGACCTACAAATGCGCCATCGTGGATATCCCCTTCGGAGGGTCCAAGGGCGGCCTGCGCATCGATCCGCAGAAGTACAACGAATGGGAGATGGAGCGCATTACCCGACGGTTCGCCCACGAACTGATTCAACGCGACTACATCAGCCCGGCCCAGAATGTCCCGGCACCGGATGTGGGGACGTCCCAGCGCGAGATGGCCTGGATCATGGAGACCTATCGCGATCGCCACCCGGAGGACCTCGACCATGCCGCATCGGTGACTGGCAAGCCGGTCGAGCTGGGCGGCATGGTCGGGCGCCTGGAGGCCACTGGTCGGGGGGTTCAGTATGCGTTGCAGGCCTTTTTCCGGGAAGGCTCGGCGGCCCGCGAGGCCGGGTTCGAGGGCGGCCTGGGTGACCAGCGCATCATCATCCAGGGCTTCGGCAACGTGGGCTATTACGCCGCGCGCTTCCTGCAGGAGGACGATCACGCGAAGATTGTCGGCGTCATCAAGAGCGATGGCGGGGTGTATTCCGAGGACGGGATCGATATCGAGGCCCTGCACGACTACGTTCGCCGCAGCGGCACCATGGAGGGTTTCGCGGGGGTCGAGTTCGTCCGCGATGGCAACCGCATCATGGAACGCGAGTGCGACATCCTGATTCCGGCCGCCCTGGAAGGCGCGATCCATCGGGACAACGTCGACCAGATCCAGGCGCGGCTGATCGCCGAGGCGGCCAACGGTCCCTGCACCTGGGAGGCGGACCAGGCCCTGCGTGATCGCGGGGTCACGATCCTTCCGGATGTGTACGTCAACGCCGGCGGCGTCATCGTCTCCTACTTCGAGTGGGTGCGGAATCTGTCGCACATGCGCTTCGGGCGCCTGGAGCGCCGCTACGACCAGGCACAGGGCCAGCACATCGTCAGTGCCATCGAGATGATGACCAACGAGAGCGTCCCCGAATGGATTCGCGATGCCGTGGTGCGCGGGGCCGAGGAGATCGACCTGGTCCGCTCGGGCCTGGACGACGCCATGCGCGAGGCCTTCCGCGAGATGCACGAGGTCCGCGAGACGGAAAGCAATGGCGAGGTACTCGACTACCGCACCGCCGCCTATCTGATCGCCCTGCGCAAGATCATTCGCGCCCGCAGCGACCTGAGCCTGATCTGATTCCCGCGGGCCCCCGCCTACCGCGCTTGCCCGTAGCGCGACTCCAACGCCGCGAACAGCGCCCTCAGGCCCATCGCCTCGCCGCCCTTGGGCCGCCCCGGGCGCGCGCGGTCGTTGAAGGCCATGATGTCGAAATGCATCCAGGTCGTGCCCTCGGGGACGAACTCCTTCAGGAACAGCGCGGCAGTAATCGCGCCGCCGTGGCCGCCGGTAGAGCTGTTCACGATATCGGCCACGTCACTGTCCAGCATGTAGCGATAGGGCGTATGTAGCGGCAACTGGCAGACCGGGTCGTCCCATTCGCGCGCCGGCTCCACCAGCGCCCGCGCCCAGCCCTCGTCCTGGGTGAAGCAGGCGCTGATCTCCGTCCCGACGGCGACACGCGCCGCCCCGGTGAGGGTCGCGAAGTCCACCAGCAGGTCGGGGTGGAAGGAACCCGCGCGGTCCAGCAGATCGGCCAGCACCAGGCGCCCCTCGGCATCCGTGTTGTCGATCTCGATCCGCTTGCCGTTGCGCGCGGTCAGCACATCGCCCGGGCGGAAGGCCCCGGCGCCGATGGCGTTCTCCGCGGCCCCGATCAGCACGGTCAGCCGCACCGGCAGCGCCTGCGCCATGATCAGGCGCGCAAGCCCCAGCACGATCGCCGCCCCGCCCATGTCTTTCTTCATCTGCCGCATGGAATTGCCGGGCTTCAGGTTCAGGCCACCGGAATCGAAGCACACGCCCTTGCCCACCAGCACCAGCGACGGCGCGTCGGGCGCCCCCCAGGTCAGCTCGATTACCCGGGCCCCGTGGTCGCTGGCGGCCCCCACGGCGTGGATACAGGGGAAGTCCTGTTCCAGCTTGTCGCTGTCGCTCACCAGATGCAGGCTGCTGCCGAATTCCTCGGCCAGCTCCCGAGCCTTCAACGCCAGATTGGCCGGCATCATGTCGGCGGCCGGGGTGTTGATCAGGTCGCGGGTCAGCCCGATGGACTCCACAAACGCGAGCACCCGCGCCTGATCCGCGTCTTCCGGCCACACCAGCCGCGGCGAGCGATCCTGCGCCTCGCGGTAACGCTCGAAGCGATAACGTCCGAGGCCCCAGCCTATGGCCGCGAGGTTCTGGATCTCGGGGTTCAGGGAATCGATTTCCAGATGGTAATCCCCCGTTCCCAGGGTCTCGGCCGCTGCGGCCACCATCCAGATCGGAGTTTCCGCATCGAAGCCGGCCAGCACCGCCGCCAGCCCGCCCCCGGTATCCGGGATGCGCAGGGTTGCGCCCGGCTCCGCCTCGAACCCAGAAGCGTCCACCCATTTGCGCCAGCTCTCCGGCGCACTCTCCAGGCGGACCGGCAGCGACTCGCGGCTGACCGGGATCAGGGGAACGGCGGTGTCGGACGACGCAACAAAAACAGAATCCACGCGGCTTTCCTCGAAAACAATTCAAAGCCTTCATAATACCTGCCTTGTCGACCCTCCGGGGTCGTATCCCCCTAGCCTTACAGGATGTGACGATGACGCCAGCGCTGGAGATTCGCGGGCTCAAGAAGACCTACAAGAACGGATTCGAGGCCCTCAAGGGCATCGACCTCGAGGTGGCCCCGGGCAGCTTCTTCGCCCTGCTGGGGCCCAACGGGGCCGGCAAGTCGACGACCATCGGGATCATTACCTCGCTGATCAACAAGACCGCCGGCACGGTCAAGGTCTTCGGCCATGACGTGGATACCGACCTGCAGGCAGTGAAGCGCTCCATCGGGCTGGTCCCGCAGGAATTCAACTTCAACAATTTCGAGCCGATTGGCGAGATCGTGGTCAATCAGGCCGGGTACTACGGCATCCCCCGGCGCGAGGCCTGGAAGCGCTGCGAGCACTACCTGAAGGAGCTGGGGCTCTGGGAAAAGCGCAAGGACATGGCGCGCACGCTCTCCGGCGGCATGAAGCGCCGCCTGATGATCGCCCGCGCCCTGGTCCACGAACCGCGCCTGCTGATTCTCGACGAACCCACCGCCGGGGTCGACATCGAGCTGCGGCGTTCGATGTGGGACTTTCTGACCCGCATCAATACCGACGGGCGCAGCATCATCCTGACCACGCACTACCTGGAAGAGGCGGAGACGCTGTGCCGCAACATCGCGATCATCGATGACGGTGCGATCATCGAGAACACCACGATGAAGCAGCTGCTGGCCAAGCTCGAGACCGAGACCATGGTGCTGGATCTCAGCGAGCCGCCACCCGGCATCCCGCTGGATTCCCCGATTGCCCTGCGCCAGGTGGACGAGATGACGCTGGAGGCCGATATCCGCAGCGGCCAGCACCTGAACGACCTGTTCCGGGTGCTGGACCAGGCCGGCATTCGCGTCCAGAGCATGCGCAACAAGTCCAACCGGCTGGAGGAACTCTTCATCCGCATGACCCGCCCCGGCCAGAGCCCCAGCCATCTGACCCCCGGCGCGAGCGGGACCACCGAGCAGCCGGAGAATCAGGCATGAGCGACTCCCATCTGCGCGATTACTGGACCGCCTTCCGGACTATCGTTAGCAAGGAAGTGCTGCGCTTTGCCCGGATCTGGGTGCAGACGGTCCTGCCCCCGGTCATTACCACGGCGCTGTACTTCATCATCTTCGGGGGGTTGATCGGCGAGCGCATCGGGGAGATGGAAGGCTACCGTTACATGGACTTCATCGTCCCGGGCCTGATCATGCTGGCGGTGATCACCAACAGCTATGCCAATGTGGTGTCGTCGTTCTTCGGCTCCAAGTTCCAGCGCCACATCGAGGAACTGCTGGTCTCGCCCATCCCCAACAGCGTGATCATTCTCGGGTTCGTCTTTGGCGGCGTGGCGCGGGGCCTGGCGGTCGGCGTGGCCGTACTGCTGGTCTCGCTGTTCTTCAGCCCGCTCAGCATCCACAACCCCGCCGTAATGCTGAGCATCGTGCTGATGACGTCCATCCTGTTTGCCCTCGCCGGGCTGATCAACGGTGTCTTCGCGCGTACCTTCGACGACATCGCCATCGTCCCGACCTTCATCCTGACGCCGCTGACCTATCTCGGCGGGGTGTTCTACTCGATCAGCCTGTTGCCGGAGTTCTGGCAGGGGGTGTCCATGCTGAACCCGATCCTCTACATGGTCGACGCCTTCCGTTACGGCAGCCTGGGCCATAGCGACTTCCCGATCGCCATGTCCTTTGCCATCATTGCCGGGTTCATTGCAGTCATGTACGGGGTTGCGCTGGTCCTGCTCAACCGGGGCGTGGGGATTCGATCCTGAGACGCGCAGGCCGCGAAACTCCGGGAGACCGCCTTCCGACGCTGTTTATTGCCCGAAAAAACGTGGTATAAAGCGGAAACTCTGCAGGGCAACGGCCATATGGGTAACAACAGAAAGACTTTGCATTTCTTTCTGGCGGGCACCGCCGGACTCACCATTCTGGTGGGCACCAGCCTGCTTCTCGCCTCCCAGCCCTCCGAGACGTCCCAACCGCTGAAAATCGGCGCCGGCAATCCGCTCCCCACTGCCCAGCTCGCGCTCGCCCGTGGGGAGCATCCGGCTGGCGGCGCGTCGATACGGACGGCGCATAGTGCCGCATTCGAGGGTGGCGCCCAGACCGTGGCTTTTGCCTCCGACCTGCCGGGCGAGCCCGCCCCGGATTACGACGACGCCACAATCGACCCGGACGCCGAGGCCCCGACGTCCTACGAGACCTTCGATCTCGACGGCGACTCCGATGTCGCCGCTGACGCCGCAGCCATGGACACCGACTGGTACACCCACACCCTGCAGAAAGGCGAGCGTCTGACGGGCCTCTGGGAACGCGAATGGGAACTCCCGCTGGCAACCCTCTACCGTCTGCTGGACGACGACGACAACGCCTCGATCCTGAACCGTGTGCGCCCCGGCCAGGAGATCGAATGGCAGGTCGACAACGAGGGCTACCTGACTCGCCTGCGCCTGTGGACCGACCGGGCCCGTGGGCATGAGTGGGTTCGCGAGGCCGATGGCTGGGAGTTTGAACTCGGCGAAGTCGAGAACGGCCGCGAGGTCAGCCACCTGATCATTACGAGCGAGATCGATGGCAACATCGCCAACGCCTTGACCGAACGCGCGGATATCTCCGCGCGTGCGGCCAACGCCCTGGCCGTGCTGCTGGACCGCTACCTGCCGGTGCGCACCCACGCCCGTACCGGCGACCAGTTCACCCTGCTGGTAGAGCAGGAAACCCTGGTAGGCGACGACACCCCGCTCAACCTGCGTCTGCTGGCATTCGACTACGAAGGCGAGCGCATCGAGATCCGTGCGGCGCGCAACGTCAACGGGCGCTTCTACACCCCGGATGGCGAAAGCCTGCTGCCCCCGTTCGATCGCCGCCCGTTTTCCGGCAACTATCGCATCAGCTCCAGCTTCAACCCGAATCGTCGTCACCCGGTGACCGGACGCGTGGCCCCGCACCAGGGGACGGACTTCGCCATGCCAATCGGAACTCCGATCCAGGCACCCGCCGACGGTCGCGTAACCCGCGTCGAGAACCACCCGTATGCCGGTCGCTTCATCGTGATCGAGCACGGTCAAGGCTACTCCACCCGCTACCTGCATCTGGACCGCCAGCTGGTACGCCCGGGTCAGACCGTCGAGCGGGGCGACCGCATCGCATTGTCCGGCAATACCGGTCGCAGTACCGGGCCGCATCTTCACTACGAGATCCACGTGAACAGCCGCCCCCAGAACCCGATGCGCGTGGAACTGCCGGAAAGCGACGCCCTGGAAGGCGACGAGCTCGACCGCTTCAAGTCCATCAGCCAGACCCTGCTGGCCCAGCTGGATAACGGACAGCGCAACCAGCAGGTGGCGTTCACCCCGTTCGAAGAATTGGCCCGCTAACCTCCCATTACGGCCCGTCTCGCGCAATCGCGCCTGGCGGGCTGTGACGGTCCGGTCCTTGGCGACACCCTTGCTCTCCCCCACTTTGCTCGACTGGGCACGCCTCGAATGGCGTGACGGACAACCTTTCGCCGCCGACTACGGGGACGGCTACTTCGGCTCCAGCGATCCGCATGCCGAGGTGCGCGAGGTCTTCATCGAGGCCAACGACCTCGCCCGGCGCTTCCGCCAGTGTCAGCGCTTCGTGCTTGCCGAGACCGGCTTCGGGAGCGGGCTCAACCTCTTGCTGGCGCTGCAGGAGTGGCGACGCCACGCGCCCCCCGGCGCCTTCCTGTCCCTGTTGAGCCTCGAGGCCCACCCGCTCGCACCCGCCGACCTTGCGGCCCTGCACCAACGCCTGGGCCTCGACAATGCCGACGCCCGCCAGCTACGGGCCCAGTATCCACCACCGGTTCCCGGACTCCACCGAATCCAGTTCCCCGAGGCCAGGGCCGCGTTGACCCTGGGCCTGGGTGACGCCGCTCCACTTCTTGCACAGATCCGCGGCACCGTGGACGCCTGGTTCTTTGACGGGTTCGCGCCGCGCAGCAATCCCGCCCTGTGGAACACCGGGGTGTTCCGGCAAGTGGCGCGGCTTTCCGCGCCGGGTACTACATTCGGCACCTACACCGCAGCCGGTCAGGTTCGACGCGACCTGGAGAGCACGGGGTTCGAGGTACGCCGGATGCCCGGTCATGGCCCGAAACGCGAGCGTCTCGTGGGGACCCTTCGAGACACCCAGTCGCCCACGAAGTCACCGCCCCTCGAGGTACCGCAACGTGTCGCCATCGTGGGGGCCGGGATTGCCGGGCTCAGCGCCGCCCATGCCCTGCAGGCGCGAGGAGTGGAGGTCACGGTCTTCGACCCGAACGGTGTTGGCGGTGGCGCCTCCGGCAACCCGGCGGGCGTCCTGTTGCCGAACCTTCATCCTCGCGACGGGGAGCTGAATACCCTGGCACTCGCGGGGATACGCCGTACCGGTTTCCTTGCCGGCCAGCTCGACGCGATCGGCGGATACGGCACCCGGTTGGCAACGGGCGTGGCCTTCCATGGCATCAGCGCCCACGGACGCAAGCGCGTGGAACGTCTGCTGAAAGCGGGTCCCGAACATGCGGCCCTGCTGTTTGACCCTGGCGGTCCCGGTTGTACCGCCGCGGCCCCACACCTCTATTACCCAGACGGTCTGGCGATCGACATGCGGGCCTTTTGCCAGGCCGTGGCCGACGACCTGCCGCCGCTGCGCAAGGAATCGGTACAGGCGCTGAAACCGTCGTCCAACGCCGGTCCCGTGCAGGTCGAGAGCGACACCGGATCTGAAGCCTTCGACGCGGTCGTGGTAGCCACAGCCGCCGGCAGTGGCACGACCTTGTGCCCGGAACAGGCGGATATCTCCACGGTGACCGGTCAGATGACCCGGGTCCGGGCACCCTTCCCCGATTGGGGTGGCTTTGTGGCAACAGGTCAGGGCTACTGCATCCCGGAGGGCGGCGGAACCGCCTGGATTGGGGCGACCTATCGCCGCACGGAGGCCCCAGGGGCCGAAAATGAACAGTCCCAGTCCCCGCAGGCCGAGGATGATCAGACCAATCTGCGGCATCTGGCCTGGGTGCCGGGGCTACAGGATGCCCAGGCAGTCGAGATCCTCGCGCAATGGACCGGGGAACGCGCTGTGGTCCGCGATCGCCTGCCGCTGGTCGGGCGCAGCCGGCTGGATCCCGGTGGCCGGGTGCTGTTGAGCCTGGCGCATGGCTCGCGCGGCCTGCTCTATGCCCCACTGGCCGGCGAATGGCTGGCCGATCATCTGCTGGGTCTGGTCGAACCCCTCGAGGCGCAAACCGCGGCTCGGTTCGCCCCGGCGCGTCACTCCGTGCCGGATTCTGGCGCCGCCTCCGACGCGTAGGCCACGTCGTTGCGTCCGGCGGCCTTGACGCGGTACATCGCATGGTCCGCGGCCATCATCAGGTCCGCCAGGCGCTGACCATCTCGGGGGTAGAAGGCGACCCCGATACTACAGGAGAGGGTCTCCTCCACCGGTTCCATATGGCCGGGATGCAACTCGAATGGCTGCCGGAAAGCCCCCTGCAACCGTTCAATCAGCCCCCCGGCCTCCTCGCGTCGATTCCGATTCAACGGCGCACTCAGCACGATGAACTCGTCTCCGCCCAGGCGCACCAGCAGGTCATCCGGACGCAGATTGGCCGCAAGCCGTTGCGCCAGCTGGCGCAGGAGCTCGTCCCCTACGGCATGGCCGTACTGATCGTTCACCGGCTTGAAACGGTCCAGGTCAATGAACAGCAGCGCCAGTTGTCCCTCCTTGCGATCCGCTCGCGCCGCAAGCCGCGGAAATGCCCGATCCAGCGCCGCGCGATTCGCGGTTCTGGTTAACGGGTCCTCCCAGGCCAGGGCCTGCATGCGGTCTTCCAGCTGCTTGCGCTCGGTCACGTCCAGTGCGTGCCACACCACGGCCGACGAACCCTCGAACGGTGCGTCGATTGGGCGTACCCGCGCCTCATACCAGCGGGTTTCCTCCGTTGACGGACTCGTCTCGCCTCCGTGGAACACGCTCGCCTGCAGGCGGTACTGAATCTCCTGCAATTCGCCTTCGCGCAAGGCCCGGCGCACGACGCCGGAAAAGCGCTGCGCGACCTCATCCGGAAGCAGTTCCGCCAGTGTGTGCCCGGCCGCCGTGTGCTGGGGTGCCTGGCCGCGCCGCGCTTCGCCAAAGACCGCGCGAACGAGACCAGTGTCGTCGATCACCAGGGCATCGCCGGGCATGGCCTCGAACAGCGCGTCCTGAAGATCACGGGCCTCGCTCAACGCGTTGAACAGCATTCGGTTGTCGTGTACATCCACAAAGCTCAACAGGAAGGCCCGCTGCCCTTCCCAGTCAATCGGTACCCAACGCAGTAGATGAAACCGCTGGTCTCCGTCCGCCGTGTGGACGCGAATCTCGCGCCCGCGCGGCTCCTCCAATGCCATTGAAAAATCGAGCGCAGGGGGAAGGCGCCGGCGATCGTCGGCCTGAATCACCCCCAGCGCCGAAAGAGTCTGGCCAGGATCCGGCGACAGGCCGGTCATGCGGGTAAAGGCCGGATTGGCCCAAAGGACCCGGCGCCCCGCGACCACCAGAGTGGCATCCGCCAGACGATTCACGAGCGCCTGATAGCGCGTGAGGGCCTCCCGCCGCTGCCGGATGCCCTCCCCCACACGGAAGGTGTACCCACTGACCGCCAGCAGCCCGACCACGCCCATCACCCACCAGGCGGCCGGGCGCTCCGTGGCGGATGGGTTGGGGACAGGGTGTGCAAGCATCTGCCACTGGCCGCCGGCAAAGGTCACGTCGAGCGCGAGCGGCGCGCTGGCCACGTCGATCTGTTCGGGGTTGTAGAAGACCTCACCGTCGGCGCCGGTCCCGTCGAGGCCGCGCAGTGCCAGTTGCAGGCTGGGCGGGCGCGGGGCCAGGCCCGCCTTGCCAAGGATCGTTTCGAAATCCAGCGCAATACTCGACAGTGTCCACGGATTGGCCAACGCCGGCGGATCTTCCGGATCGGTCAGGACCGGGGCGCGCACCAGAAGACCCCGGCCCCCCTGTGCCAACGTCCAGGGCCCGGCGACGACCGTTTGCCGGCTCTCCAGCACTTGTTGAAAGGAGGCGCCCTGCTCCGGATGTTCCGCCAGGTTGAGGCCGATCGCGTCCTCGTTGCCATCGCGCGGGTAGACCAGCGCAAGGATCTCGCCGCGCGCCAGGGTCAGAGAGCGAATCAGTTCCGGTTGGCTGCGATAAAGACGGTCCGCTGCCCGGTCGAAGTCATCCTCGGTCAGGTCCGGGTGGACATAGGCATAGGCGGCAAGCCCGATCGTCGCATGGACCGTGCCATTCAGCACGCTTTCCAGTTGGGTCCGAAGGCTGCTTGCCTCCGAGACCAGGGCTTGCTGATAGCGGTCGGCCATCTGCTGTTTCCAGCCCTGGTCGATGGCCACGAACAGCAGGGCAAACAGCAACCCGGCAATCAGCGCCGCCACCACCGGGCCGCTGATATGCGGTTCGGTGGTGCGGGCGTCGGCCGGCTGGGCCGCTGGCCGCGCTTCGGATCCTTCCGTTGTGTCCGTGGACTGGGGCATGCCGGATCTTTTCACAGGGACGCTCAGAGCCCCACTATGCGCTTTTCCCGGTCCTCGCTGAACCGTTGCATGGATGTAACACCAACCTTCGCCTCACGCCTCGTGATCGAGCGTGCCCTCGGGCCCGTCGTTTTGCCTCTTCCAGGTCGCCGCGAGACGTCGCTTCTCGGCGGGTCGCAGGCGTTTGATACGTTGTTCCTCGCGCAATGCCTCGCCGTGGCCGGGAAACACCTTCGCCCCCAGGAGCTGCTCCGGCGGGTACATTCGGGTGAAACGCGCCCCGCGCCCCGCACGATGAGCGGCCAGACGCGCCGCAAGCCGCGGTGTAACCCCGGTATAGATCCGGGCACCGCGGCACTCCAGGAGATAGACGTACCAGGGTTGGGGGCTGGCCACGATCACACACCCGGGTAGAAATGATTGGTGGGGACGGCCGGAATCGAACCGGCACGGGCTTGCGCCCAGCGGATTTTAAGTCCGATGCGTCTACCAGTTCCGCCACGCCCCCGGACCGGCCGCATCATACCGCGCGGCCCCAATCGTCGCACCCGCGGGAGCGGGCCGCACTATTCCGCGTCGGCGGCGGGCATCTCCGCGACGGGTAACGGCACGTGCAGCGAGGCGGCGATCGCCCGCAACAGCTCCACTTCCGCGACCACCGTCTGGCCGCCATGCGTGATCGTGGCAAGCATCGCCGTGACCAGGGTCTGCTTGTCCGCCGGACGCAGGGCATCCAGTGCCTCCAGCGTCCTATCCAGCCCCTCGGCCCAGGCGGCCTCATCGGCAGTCCGCTCCAGAGCCGCGGCAATCGCCTCGCCGGTGGGATCCTCGATCGCCAGGACCAGAATGCCCGCGCGCAGGGCCGCCCGGGCCTTGTCGGGGTCGTCCGGGTGTCCGTGATGCGCGAGCACGGCCAGCGTGTCCTGCGCGTGGGCAGCATGGCGAGCCAGCCGGTCGCGTCCGCCCGCGCGGGCACGTTCGGGCTGTTCCAGGTCGCGCAACTGGCGCCGCAATAGACGGCCGGTCGCGTATTCGAACGCCGATACCCGGCCGTCGGCGCGGATCAGTTCGTCGATGAGGCCTTCCAGTTGCCGGCGTTCCTCGCGTGGGCGATGGCGCAATACCGGAAAGCTCATTTCCAGCAGCGGAATGCGCAGGTCCGGGCGCAGCTCGGGTTCGGCCTCCAGCAGGGTGCGGACGTGGGACTCGCTCTCCGCCCCCCGCGTGCCGGCGATCCGCAGGAGCTGGTGATCGCGAACTTCCGGATCATTACTGATCAGCAGATACAACAAGACATCGACACCCCAGGCATCGGAATGCGCCGCGCGCTCCAGCGGCCCCGGCATCGCCGCCACCAGCAGCCCCGCCCCGAGGATCTGCGAAAGCCCCGGGTCGCCGATGTTTTCCATCAGCCGCTCCGGATTCAGGAGCAGGCCACCCGGGCGTTCCGTCGAGCCGCGGTCGCGTTCCTCCGCCTCGGCCTGGGCGTCCTTTTCGACACGACGCGCCTGGGCATCCTTCTGCATCTGCTCGCGGATGGCCTCCAGTTCTTCCGGCTTGAATCCCGGCTCGATCGCCTGGATGCGCTGGACCAGCGGTGGATGGGTCGAAAACATCTGACTGACGGCCCCGGAAGCGAACAGCATGTGTCCGACCTCCTCGGTGTCCGCCCCGAGCTCGGTATGGGCGGCGCCGATCTTCTTGAGCGCTCCGGAAATACCCTCCGGCTGCCGGGTGAACTGCACCGCCGAGGCGTCCGCCAGGTATTCCCGCTGGCGCGAAACGGATGCGCGGATCCAGCGCCCGAAGAACAGCCCGATATAGCCCACCACGATCAGTGCCACGCCCGCGGCGACGATGCCCCCGGCGTTGCGGTTATTGCGCGACAGGCTCATGGCGAGCAGCACACGCTGGCCAATCAGGGCCATCACCAGGATCCCGAACAGCATCCCCATCAGGCGGATGTTCAGGCGCATGTCGCCGTTGAGTACGTGCCCGAACTCGTGCGCCACCACGCCCTGCAATTCATCGCGGTCCAGTTGTTCCAGGGCCCCGCGGGTCACGGCGATGGCCGCGTCGTCCGGCGAGTAACCCGCGGCAAAGGCGTTGATACCGGCCTCCTGCTCGAGCACGTAGACCTCGGGCACCGGCACGCCGGAGGCGATGGCGATCTCCTCCACCACGTTCATCAGGCGACGCCGCAGCGGGTCACGGGTATCGCCATCCACCCGCGTCCCGCCGAGTTCGCGGGCCACCGCCCCGCCGCCATCGCGCAGACCGAGCGTGCGGTAGAGACTGCCCAGGCCAATCAAGCCAACCGTCAGCACGGTCGTCCAGACCATCACGGCGACATTGCTGGCAAGGAACTCACGGGTCAGCCAGGGTTCGCCCGCAGCGACAGGCTCTGCCTGACCGAACACCACCAGCACGATGGCATTCATCACCAACACGATGGCGAGTACCGCCAGGCCGAACAGAAACAATAGCCAGCGCGTCCGGCGCTGCGCCCGGTCCTGCTGCTCGAAAAAATTCATGACGCCTCGGTGATCAGGAGAAGTTCACTTGCACGGGCTCGCGCTTCTGCGGGTCCTCGATCTCCAGCAGCTGCCCCGGGCGGAACCCCAGGTTGTTGGCAATCAGGCTGTTGGGGAACATCTCGCGCAGGATGTTGTACTGCATGACGGCATCGTTGAAGGCCTGGCGGGCATAAGCCACGCGGTTTTCGGTACTGGTCAGTTCTTCGGACAGCTGCATCATGTTCTCGTTGGCCTTCAGGTCGGGATAGCTCTCGGACAGCGCGAACAACCGCCCCAAGGCCCCCGACAGCCCCTGTTCCGAGCTCGAGAGCTTGCGCACTGCCTCGGTGTTGGTTGGATCACCGCCGACCTCCTGCAGGCTTTCCTTCGCATTGTTACGGGCCTGGATGACCGCCTCCAGGGTGTCGCGCTCATGACTCATGTAGCGTTCCGCAACCTTGACCAGATTGGGGATCAGGTCATAGCGGCGGGTCAACTGCACGTCGATCTGGGCAAAGGCGTTCTTGTACCGGTTGCGCGAGGTCACCAGGCGGTTGTAGGTCCACACCCCCCAGATCACCAACAGAACCAGGATCCCCAGTACCACCCAAGTCATATCCATCCCGCCACACTCCTTGATCGTCGACGAGCCGAGTGTACGCCGGAATGCGGGTAGCACGACAAGGCAGACGCTCACGATGGCGGTGTTTTATGCTGACCCCGGTCTCCTTCCGGAAGTACGCATGAATCTCTCCACCCTCCTCGGCATCCTTGGCAGTCTGCTGGTGTTCGGCAGCGTCATCGCGTTTTCCTCGCAGAATATCGACGCCTTTCTGAACCTGCCGGGCCTCGGCATCGTGGTAGGCGGCACCATCGCGGCCACGCTGATGAGCTACCCCTTCCACGAGGTGATGCGCGTGTTTCGCGCCGGTGCCAACGCGATCCGCGAGGAACGCTACGACGTCACCCAGGATCTCGAGGAGATCGTCCAGGTCTCGCGCTACTGGTTCTCCCAGAACCTGCGGCGCATCCAGGATCGCCTGGACCAGATCCGCAACCCGTTCCTGCGCACCGGCATCCAGCTGGTTATCGACGACACCCCGATGGACGATGTGTCCGACCTGCTGAACTGGCGCATGGCGCGCCTGCGAGCCCGTGAACAGGCCGATGCGCAGATGTTCCGAACCATGGCCACCTATGCCCCGGCGTTCGGGATGCTCGGCACGCTCATTGGCCTGATCAACCTGCTGCTGACCACCGAAAACGACGATTTCACCGTCATCGCGGTGAACCTGGGTATCGCCCTGATCACCACGTTCTACGGCATCCTGCTCGCCAACCTGGTCTTCCGGCCCATCGCCATCAAGCTGGAGCGCCGGACCGAGGAGCGCGTGGTGCTGATGACCATGGTGCTGGAGGGCATCATGCTGATGCGCAAGGGACGCTCACCTGGCTACATCCGCGAGACCCTGCGCTCGTTCATGGAGAATCACAGCGACGAGATCCGCCAGGCGGCCCCGAATGGCGAGGAAGAACCCGAGGCGGACGAACGCGCCAGCGGCGAATCCACGGAGCGGCGCTGAGTCCATGTCCGGACCCAGCCCCTCCACCGCCGAACGCGACGCGCTGCAGGCAGAGATGGATGCCCACGCCGCCACACGCCCGGAGCAGGCCTTTCTCGGTTCCTACCCGGGCGAACGCCAGCGCGACGACGAGCACGCCTGGATCCTGACCTATCTGGACGTTCTGACCCTGGTTATCGTGGTGTTCGTCATCATGCTCACCTTCATGGACCCGCGTGACGATGATCCGAGGGCGGTCTCGGCCAGCCCGATCGCCCTGGCCCACCCGGACCGCAGCGCCCTCATCGAACCCCTGGTCCATTCCTCTCTGCTGGATCGGCCCGCCCTGGAGGAGGCGCCGGTCGGTGAGCGCTCCGGCCCGGAGGTGGTCGCCGAACAGCCCCCAAGCCGCGAGGCCGGCCGATTACGCGCGCGCGCCCCCGAGGGTGTGGACGTCGTCGAGCAACCTGGGCGAATGGAGCTGCGCATCCGCGACGACATCCTGTTCGGGACCGCCGAGGCCGACCTGCGCCCGGATGGGCAATCATTGCTCCAGGATCTGCTCCCCATCCTGGAAGACCACCCCGGCACCATCACCGTGGAAGGCCATACCGACAACATCCCCATCGCGACCGAGCGCTTCCCGTCGAACTGGGAGCTATCCTCGATTCGCGCCAGCGGCGTCGTGCGCTACCTGGTGGCCCGCGAGCTGGACGCAGCCCAGCTCCGCGCGGTCGGGCTGGCCGACACTCGTCCGGTTGCCGACAACGCCAGCCCGGAAGGCCGCGCCGCCAACCGTCGTGTGTCACTCATGCTGGAGACCGATGCGGTGCCACACACGGATCCCGGCCAGTAGGCTCGGCTCAGGCAACGTTGCTCGACCGCGACGAAAAAGCGGGTCTTCGCCGGTGCGGCGAGCGCGCGACAGGCGGTACGACCCACGCGTGTTTATTAGCCAACGCATGCCGCCGCCGCAGGATGCTGGTACATTGCGATCAGGGATTTTTCGTTAGCGGTTTGCGCGTCAGGACAGGGGGATACAAGGATGTCTGGATGGTTCTTGCGAAGTGCGGCAGCGGTTGCGACCGTGATCCTCCTGAGCCTGAACACGGTTGCAACCGCCAAGGAAACAGCCGTGATCCTGGAGATGTCGTCCGGGGATTCGGCTGAAGCGGCGTACTGGGCGGGCGAACCGGACATGCCCGCGATCCTGATCCAGCACGGTTTCCTGCAGACCCGTCACTTCCCCACCGTGCGCCGCCTCGCCTTGGCGTTAGCGGACTCGGGGTTCACGGTCCTGACCCCCACACTGACACTGGGGATCGATCGGCGCACGGCGAGCCTGCCATGCGAGGCCGTACATACCCACACCATGGAACACACCCAGGAAGAGATCGCGATCTGGGTCGACTGGTTGTACGCAAAGACCGGCCAGGAACCCGTCGTCATCGGACACAGCGCCGGCAGCATCAACCTTCTCGACTATCTTACGCACTCCCCGGGCAGCCCCGTCGCCCACGCCATCTTCATCAGCGTGACCTATTTCGGGCACGGCGAGGCCGCGTTCGAATCCCCCGAACATGCCACTCGTGCCCGCGCTGCCCTTGCCCGTGGTGAGGCCGGGCTGGCGGAATATGCCCTGGGTTTCTGTCGCCAGTACGTCACCACGCCCGCGGCGTACCTGTCCTACTACGACTGGGACAAGCAACGTACCAACCGGGCCTTCCAGTCGTGCGGTGTGTCTTCCACCCTGATCGCGGGCAGCGCCGATGACCGGATCGACCTGGAATGGATCGAGACCCTGCAACAGCATGGCGCAGAGGTCCGCATCGTGGAGGGTGCCAACCACTTCTTCGATCAGTTTCACGAATTCGACCTGCTGGACGAGATCGAGCACGTCCTCCAGGGACACCGCGCGCAATGATTTCTGGCCGAACCCCGTCAATCACGCACTATGCCCTACTGCTAGCAGCGATCGCCCTGGTCACCCTCGCCAGTTTTGGCCTCTACACCTGGTACAAGGTCGACCAGCTACGCGGCGAGATCCAGGAAAGTGGCCGCGAGGCCGCCCGCCAGGAGCTTGCCGGCACGCTCGAGCACGTCCTCACGCAGGCGGCAGAACAGGCATCAAGGTTCGCCCGCTGGGAGGAAGTGCGCCAGCAACTGGGCACGCCGCACTACTATGCCTACTGGAAGAATCATCGCATGCACCAGGCGGGGATCCTGACCGACAGGATCCTGGACGCCGGGATCTATGATCACCAGGGAATGACCTTGCCCGGTTCGGACAGCGACCACTTGCCCGGGAGACTCGAGCTCCCGCCACCCGCTCCACGGGCGGTACGGGGCGACACCGAGCCCTTCCTGCTGGTCATCGAGCCGATTCCCGCGCCGGACGCAGCCCAGTCCCCACCCGGCTTCGTCGGTCTGAAGAGCCGGTTCCTGGATGCCCTCCGCGAGGGCCGTGTCTACCGCCATGTCGATCCCGAATCGATCCGATTCGACCTCGGCGAGCGGAACGCCATCCCCGCGAGGGAACTTCTGCAGCATGCTCAGTTCGATCTGCGCCCCAATCCCATGGCCGATCAGGTGGAGGACTTGCTGTCGGGCGCGGTGGTCAATCTCGGGGCCATCCTGGGTGTGATCACGCTTGTCCTGTTCTCCACGTTGGCCTATCTGATCGTCCGCCCCCTGCGCGACATCTCCGGCCACGTCGACCGGCTGCGCGAAAGCGCCGGGGGCCTTGTGCTGAAACGCGTCGGCGGGCTGCTGCCCGTCGCGGAGACGGAAAAGATCCGCGAATCGCTGAATTCCTACCAGGCCCGGCTCCAGGACGTCCATTCCAGCCTGGAGGAGAAGAACCGCGAATTCTGGCGCATCGCGCATCACGATGCCCTGACCGGAGTGCGCAACCGCCGGGCCTTCGATGAATACTGGGACACCCTTCCGCGACTGGCCGCCCGCCACAGCTATCCTGTGTGCTTTGCCCTGTTCGACATCAATCACTTCAAGGCCATCAACGACAGCTACGGCCATCAGACGGGCGACGCAGTCCTGCAGAGTGTGGCGTGCAGCATCGACGAGGTCTTGCGGGAGGGGGAACACCTGTTTCGCATCGGCGGCGATGAATTCGCCGCGATTCTCCTCAACTGCGACGAATCGGGCGCCCAGCGCCTGGGCGAGCGTTGCCAGGAGCGGATCCGGGCCACCGATTTCACCCAGCACGGGGTGCGGGAACCCATCAAGATCAGTATCGGCCTGGCCGTCGCGCCCGGCAACGATGCACCGGCCATGCTTGCCCTGCAGTGGCAGGCCGACGTTGCCATGTACAAGGCCAAGCGCCCCGGATCCTCGCCGGTCGTGCTGTTCACCCCGGAACTGGAGAAGGATACCCAGAGCCTTTATTCGAACTGGATCAACAATGCCGTGTACGAGGCCACCACCCGGGGAACCGGGATCCGAATGGCCTACCAGCCAGTGGTTGCGCTCAACGAGCACCATCGCTCGTATGTCGAGGCCCTGCTGCGTATCGAACACCAGGGCGAGGTCATCGGACCCGCGGATATCTTCCCCGTCGTCGAGGCGCGCCGCCTGGAGGTCGACCTGGACCGGGCCGTACTAACCCGCATCCTCGGCGATCTGCGAGCCTCCCTCATCCCGCCTGAGGTCGGTATCTCGATCAACCTGTCGGGCCCCACCATCGTGAATGCCGGAGTTACCCAGTGGCTGGAGGCCTTCGTCCCCTTCCTACAGGACCGGCCAATCATCCTCGAGGTCACGGAGACCGCCCTGATCACCGAGATCGGACTGGCGACGGAAAATCTCCAGCGATTGCGCCGGCAAGGATTTCTCGTCGCCCTCGACGATTTCGGCAGCGGCTACTCTTCCATCCGCTATCTGGCCTCCATGCCCGTGGATACCGTCAAGTTCGATATCACCCTGATACGCAGCCTGGATGTGCCGGACCAGCACCACATCCTCGAGGGCCTGGTCCAGATGATTCGCGATGTGGGCTACACCACCGTGGCGGAAGGGATCGAGACCGCCGAACAACTCAGCCGGGTGCGCGCCCTGAAGTTCGATTTCGCACAGGGCTACCATCTCGGGCACCCTGCCCCGGTTTCGCAAGGCCTCCCACGGGTCCTGCAGGCTCATGCAGGCATTTCCCGGATGTGATTGCCTCGCTCGCTGGCCGCGTAGCGGAAACTGGATCTCCGGAGAAGCCTGTGATTAGCGTTTTCCGGGTGCGGCCGCGTTATAGACCTGCCGCGCTGACATCCTCCGCCAGTCCGCGTCAAAGCGATGCCATTTGACCCGGAGACGGCGTACGCAGAACATATACTCCGTTTTCCACTTACGAGGAGGCCGGTTTGCGCTCTGGACGCGGATCCCTGTTGGGGGATTGGCTCGATACCACCGACCACAAGGACAAGCTGATTGCCCTGATTGGCGGCGTGATCGGCCTCTACCTCTCGCTGGAAGTCGCAGCATCGGTCACCGACAACGGGATCAACGGCCTGATCCTCGCGTCTCTGGGTGCCACGGCCGTGCTGCTCTTCGCTGCGCCCCACGCGGCGATGTCGCAGCCCAGGAACGTGCTCGGTGGTCATGCCGTCGCCGCCATCGTGGGGGTGCTGGTGCGCGACGTTCTGCCCCACCCATTGCTGGCTGCAGCGGTCGCCGTCGGGCTCGCAATCTGGCTGATGCACTACCTGCGCTGCCTGCATCCCCCCGGCGGCGCCACCGCGCTCTATGCGGTGCTCGGGGGTGACTCGGTGCAGGCCCTGGGCCCCTGGTTCCTCCTGCATCCCGTGTTGACCAGCGTGGGGGTCATGCTGGTTGTCGCGGTAATCATCAACTACCCGTTCCCCTGGCGGCGCTACCCGGCCAGCCTGACGCCGACGCCCGAAGCCCCAAAGCAAGGTCCCCTGGCTGCCCTGGAGCGAGCAGGACTGGGCCAGGACGACCTCGAATACGCCATGCGCGAAATGAACCTGTATCTCGACCTTACGGAAGACGACCTGGCACGCCTGTACCTATTGGCCCGGCGCCATCACCAGCACCCCGACCCCATCACGCCGGACGCGATCCAGCCGGATCACTGTTTCAGCAATGGCGAGAGCGATGCCGACTGGGCCGTGCGGCGCGTATTACGCATCGACGACGGGCAACTGACCTACCGCAACCTTGCAGGGCCGGACACCCCCGGCGAGGACCGCGCCACGCTAGAGGAATTCACCGCCTGGGCCCATCACCAGCTCGACCCGAAATCCGCCCCGGGTGACTGAAGCGTTTGGGGCTGCCCCTGCCCGGCGCTTATACTCTCGCGCTAGGGAAACACTGATCCATGTACACGCTCGCGTTGGCACCCCAGGTTTTCCGAGACAAGGCGCGTCGTGCAGCGGGTAGTGGTTCTACCCGCAAGCGGCGCAACGCAGGATCGGGGAACCTGGGGTGCCAACCCCACAAGCTATTGAAAGACGGGGATCGGCCGCTTTTGAGCGCGCACGGCGTTGCGGCTCCCTTGTGCAGAATGACTGCACGGCAGTCGCCGCGCCTTGTTCGCACGCAAAAGCGACTCGAGCGCGAGCGTGTACATGGATCAGTGTTTCCCTAGGTCTCCGTAGCTCAGCTGGATAGAGCAGCCCCCTCCTAAGGGGCAGGTCGCAGGTTCGAATCCTGCCGGGGACACCAAATTCACAAGGCGGGCGTCGATCTCCGGTCTGGCGCCGTGCCCGCATCGGTCGTAAGGTAGGCGGATGGCCATGCTGACGACCGAACAGTCCACCCGCATGATCGATCTCCTCGCCCCGCTGATCGGCATTCAGGGCGAGGTGGACGGCTGCATGGTGGAACTGGTCGAGGTCCTGGACGAGGGACCTCGGGGTTTGCCCGGGGTCGCCTTGATGAGCATGGGCGCCGAGCGCAGCATCCAGGCCAATCAGTACGGCAACCCCCTCTGTCGCCATTCGGAAATTCGCACCCTCTCGTTGCTGTCAGAGGTTGAACGCGACCTGCACCCGGTCCTGCGCCAGCTGCTTCCGGAATCCGTCGTGGCCGAACTGCGGGGTTTGCTGACGGAGTGAGGGTTTACCCGGCTCCGTTGCATGGGCGCGATCGGGCTTCGGCCTCCTCCACCATGGGTTCCAGCCGCGACCACACCGCGTCCAGCAGATGGGGTTGAGCGGCCTCGCTGGGGTGGATACCGTCGTCCATCAACATGCCGTCTTCCAGCAGGATGTCCTCGAGGAAGAATGGCTCGAATGCCAGTCCCCGCTCCTCGGAAAGATCGGCGAATACGGCCTCGAAACGCTCGGTATAGCGGCGGCCGTAGTTCGGCGGGATGCGTATACCCAGCAACAGGGTGTTGGCGTCGACGGCCTCGATCGCATCGACCATGGCCTCCAGGTTTTCGCGCATGGCCTGCGGCGGCAGGCCGCGCAGGCCATCGTTGCCGCCCAGGGCCAGGATGACGACTTCGAACGCTGCGCGTTCCAGCACGTCGGGCAAGCGACTCCGTCCACCGGCAGTGGTATCACCGCTGATGGATACGTTGACCACTTTCCAGTCCTTCTCTCGCTCGGCCAGCCGTTCGCCCAGCAGGGCCGGCCAGCCGGCGGAATCCGGCATGCCGTACGCGGCACTCAGCGAGTCCCCGAACACCAGGACCCGGAGCGGCTCGGCCGAACGATTTTCGTCCGGTAGGGAATTCGCAGCCGCAACAGGACTCCATAGCAACGCGATCAAGCCCATCACGACCAACGGAATACGCAACATGGATGCATCCTCGTCATTTGTACTGGAGGCCCGGGACCTCGAGCAGCGGATCAACGGACCCAGCGGACCGCTGGACATCCTGCGCGGCATCTCACTGGCGGTCCAGGCGGGCGAGACGGTGGCCATTCTCGGCGCCTCGGGTTCCGGCAAGTCCACCCTTCTCGGGTTGCTTGCAGGTCTGGACGCCCCGAGTGCGGGAGAAGTTCGGCTGCTCGGGCAAACCATCAGCGAACTGGACGAGGATGGCCGGGCCGCCCTGCGCGCCGGCCGGGTCGGGTTTGTGTTCCAGTCCTTCCAGCTCCTGCCGGCACTGACAGCGATGGAAAACACCCTGCTCCCGCTGGAGCTCAACCCGGCCCATGCGCAAGAGAGTCAGGAAACCCTGAACCACTGGGCCTCACAGGCCCTGGAACGCGTGGGTCTGGGCGAACGTTCCGCACACTACCCCCATCAACTCTCCGGTGGCGAGCAACAACGCGTGGCGATTGCCCGCGCCATTGTGGATCACCCGGCGGTGCTGTTCGCCGACGAACCCACCGGGAACCTCGACGGGCGGACGGGGCACCGCATCATTGAGCTGCTGTTCAGCCTCGCGCGTCACCCCGACAGTGATGGGCCGGCAACGGCCCTGGTGCTGGTTACCCACGACCCCGAGCTGGCCGGACAATGTGATCGCATTATCTCGATCCAGGATGGTGTGCTCGAATGATTGCCACCCGGGGAACCGACCGCAGCCATCTACGCGCCCTGCTGCGTGGCACCTGGCGTGAATGGCGCTCGGCCGAGCTGCGCGTCCTCGCCGCCGCCCTGGTCGTCGCCGTCGCAGCCGTCGCGGCGGTGGGCTTCTTCACCGATCGGGTGGATCGGGGCATGGCCCAGCAGGCGACCGCGCTGCTGGGGGGTGACCTGGCAGTCGTCAGCGACAACCCGCTGCCGGAAGTCTGGCCTGCCGAAGCGGCGAGCTACGGACTGGAAACGGCGCGTACGGCCTCCCTCCCCAGCGTCGTCTTTACTGCGGACGACGAATCGCGACTGGCCGCCCTGCGCGCGGTCGAGGCGGGCTGGCCACTGAAAGGCGAGGCGCGTATCCGTCCTGGCCGCGAGGCGGACGAGCGGGTCCGCGACCGCGGTCCGGAACCGGGTACGGCCTGGCTGGAGCCGGCGCTGCTCGAGGCCCTGCGACTGGAGGTCGGGGACCGGGTGGAGGTCGGCGACCTCGATCTGGAAGTGACCGCGATCATCACGCACGAACCCGATCGCGGCAGCAACCTGCTGGATATCGCGCCGCGACTGATGCTGGCCTTCGATGACCTGGAGGCCAGTGGCCTGATCGGCCCGGGGAGCCGCGTACGCTACGAGTTCTTTGCCGCGGGACCCAGCGCCGGCGTCGCGGAGTTCCGTGACTGGCTGGAGGATGAGCTGGAGTCCGGCCAGCGCCTGCTGGGTCTGGAGGACGCCAACCCGGAACTGCGCACCGCGATCGAACGTGCGGAGCGCTTCCTCGGCCTCGCCTCGTTGATGGCGGTACTGCTGGCCGGGGCCGCGATCGCCGTCGCGGCCCATCACTTCGCCCAGCGCCGCGCCGACCCGGCGGCGGTGATGCGCGCGCTGGGAGCCAGCGGACGCCAGGTCCTGCTCACCTACTTCGGCCGCGTTGTGCTGGTCGCCCTGCTGGCCAGCGGGGTTGGGCTCGCGATCGGTTTCGCGGCCCAGTTTGTCCTCGCGGCCCTGCTGGGCGACTGGCTCGCCGGAGACCTGCCTCCGCCCGGTTCACGCCCGGTCATCGCCGGCCTTGGGGTGGGGCTGATCACGGCCGTGGGCTTTGCCCTGCCCGCTCTGTTGCGGATCGGCCAGGTCTCGCCGCTGCGGGTCCTCCGGCGCGATCTGGGTCTGCCGCCCACCTCGGTCTGGCTGTCCGGCGCCCTGGCACTGCTGGCGTTCGGCGGCCTGCTGTACTGGCAGGCCGCCGATCCCCAACTGGCCGCCTGGGTGCTGGTAGGCACGGCCGTTGCGATCGCGGTGCTGGCCGCACTCGGGATGGCGCTGGTGCTGGCCCTGCGGCCCCTGCGCAACCGCGGCGGCATGGCCCTGCGCTTCGGCCTGGCCAACCTGTCCCGTCGGGGTGGCCTGAGTGCCGTGCAGCTCGTGGCCTTCAGCGTAGGCATCCTGGCACTGCTGCTGCTTGCCATTGTCCGGGTAGACCTGCTGGAGGCCTGGGATGCCAGCATCCCCGAGGATGCCCCGAACCAGTTCTTCATCAACATCCAGCCGGGACAGGAAGATGCCTTTGCCGACCGCGTCGAGGCGGCCGGTCTCGAGCGCCCGCAACTGGACCCGATGATCCGCGGCCGGCTGATCGAGATCAACGACGAGCGCGTGCGTCCGGATGATTTCGACGATGATCGCGATCGCCGGCTGGTGGATCGCGAGTTCAACCTGTCCTACGCCGAGTCGCCCCCGGACCATAACCCCATCGTCGAGGGAAACTGGTTTGGCGAGGAGCGGCAGGACCCCGATAGCGGGTGGTCGGTCGAGGCCGGGCTGATGGAACGCTTCAACCTGGCACTCGGGGACCACCTGACCTTCCGTGTCGGCGGTCAGGCCATTCGCAGCCCGATCACCAGCGTCCGCGAGGTCAACTGGGACAGCTTCCAGGTGAACTTCTTCGTGATCGGTCCGCCGCCGCTGCTGGACGAGCAGCCCCGGACCTTCATCACCGCCATGCACGTACCCGAGGCGCAGCGCTCCGCCCAGAACCAGTGGTTGCGCGAATTCTCCGCGGTCTCGGCGATCGATGTCAGCGCGATCCTCGCGCAGGTGCGCGACGTCATGGATCAGGCCACCCGGGCGGTGGAGTACGTCTTCCTGTTCACGCTGATTGCGGGTCTGACCGTGCTCTATGCGGCGGTGCAGGCGACGCGCGATGTACGCCGGCGCGAGGCCGCGCTGCTGCGCACCCTGGGTGCACGCCGCGACCAGATCCGCAACGGGTTGCTGGCCGAATTTGGCGCCCTGGGGCTGCTGGCCGGGCTGCTGGCGTCCGTCATTGCCACGGCGGTCGGCGCCCTGCTCGCGTGGCAGGTCTTCGGGTTCGACTACAGCGTGAACCCGCTGACCTTCGTCTACGGCATCGGTGGCGGTACGCTGGGGATTGCCCTGGCGGGCTGGCTGGGCACCCGGCGGGTGCTGGATCAGGCGCCCCTGGCGGTCCTGCGCGGACCGGAGTAAGCCGAGGAATCCAGGGAGCGGCTGATTCACTCACCCGTCCGCGTGGTTACCCCATTTTTTTCGAGACAAGGCGCGGTGCGCAGCACCTTGGTCACTCTCCGGTCCCGCGTCGATCATTGGGACGCCACGGAGAGTTGGGGAAAATGGGCCCCCCTCGTGAGACTCCACACCCGGGGATCCGGTCATTTTCCGTACATGATCTCCACGTCGAGGAATCCGAACAGGACCAGCAGCGCCAGCGCCCAGAGGTAGAACGAGAAGACCTTGAGGTTGGCGCGATACAGGAAGAACAGGACCATCTTCAACGAGACGATCCCGACCAGGGCGGACACCACGAAGCCCACCGCGAGCGCCGTCCAGTTCAGATTCCCCAGCCCGTCGCCATTGAGCACGTCCAGTGACTGCACGGCGGTGGCAGCGAGGATGGTCGGAATCGCGAGGAAGAAGCTGTACTCCGCCGCCCAGCGCCGCTTGAGCCCGGTGAACAGCGCGAAGGTGATGGTCATGCCGCTGCGCGAGAGCCCCGGGATCAGTGCAAAGCCCTGGGCCACGCCGATGATGGTGGCGATCTTCGGACTCAGCTGGCGCAGCCCCAACGGGCGCCGTTGCAGCCGGTCCGTCCACCACAGCAATACCCCGGTCAGGCTCAGCGTGCCCGCGATCAGGGTCGGGTGGGCGAACACCTGCTCGAAGCCCGCCTTCAGGGTGAATCCGACCACCGCGGTCGCGAACACCGAAAGCACCACCAGCAGGGCCAGACGCAGGGACAGCATCTCGCGCCCGGCCGACCCGCGGGCCGATGCCCACTGCAGGCTTTCGCGGGCAATGCCACCGGTCAGCCGGGTCAGGCTCTTGCGGAAGACGAAGACGATCGAGACCAGGGTGCCCACGTGCACTACCAGGTCGAACAGGATCATCTCGGGGCTCTCGGGCGCCGGTAGCGGTTCGCCCTGACGGATCAGCCAGTGCTGGGTCAGGACCAGGTGCGCGGTCGAACTGACCGGCAGAAACATAAAGATGCCCTGAACGATCCCGAGGAGGGCGGCGACCCAGACTGTCATTGCAGATACGGCTCCGTGAACCCGAGGCGGGCCGCAGTATACGGAAAACGCCAGGGAGGCGCCGGGACCCCGTTCGCACGCTCAGCCAGGCGTGGATCAGACCCGGAACTGGGTGGTCAGTCCCCGCAGCCGCTCGATCCGCCCCACTAGGGCGTCCGTCTCGCTGGCCGTGGCTTCGGCATTCCCCGCGGTGATCTGGGCTCCCTGGCTAACCTCCGTGAGGGTGCCATCCACCTCGCGCGCGACCTCCGCCTGTTGCGATACCGCCCCGGAGATCTCGTTGTTGAGATGACGGATGCGTTCCACCGCGGAACGGATCGCCTGCAGGGCGTCGCCCGCACCAGCGGCCTGGTCGACTCCGGCCTCGCCCCTCTCGCGGCTGCGCTCCATCGCGCTGGCCGCCGCCCGAGCGCCGGCCTGCAGGCGTTCGATCATGGCCTGGATCTCGGTGGTGGAGTCCTGTGTACGCGTGGCGAGGGTCCGCACTTCGTCCGCTACGACAGCGAATCCCCTTCCCTGCTCCCCCGCCCGCGCAGCCTCAATGGCCGCATTGAGCGCCAGCAGATTGGTCTGCTCGGCAATGCCGCGGATCACGTCAAGCACCGAACCGATGCTGTCCGACTCGGACTGCAGGCGCGCCACCTGCTCGTTTGCCGTGCCAATCTCGCTCGCCAGTTCGCGCATCGTGCGCACCGAGGCGTCCACCACATCGGACCCGGTACGCGTCTCGCTCTCGGCCTGATCGGCGGCTTCCGACGCGGTTTGGGCATTGCGCGCGATCTCCTCGGCCGAGGCCGTCATCTGGTTCATCGCGGTAGCAACCTGGCCGATCCGGGCTTGTTGCTGTTGCACCTCCTGGTTGGTCTCTTCCGCCACGCGGTGAAGGGTGCCGACGGACTCCCCCAGTTCACGCGCGTGTTCCACCATCTCCGACACCATCCCCTGCAAGCGCTCGATAAATGCGTTGAACAGACGCGCCAGGCGATCAATCCCGTCATTGCGCGGGGCCTCGATCCGCTGGCTCAGATCGCCCTCCCCCTCCGATACCCCGCGAAACTGCGAGGCCAGATGCGCCAGGCGCCGGCGAATCATCAACACGAACAGGAAATACACGACGACGACCACGCCGATCGCGACACCCAGCATCATCGCGTTGACCTGCCAGGCCGCAAGATCCAGCAGACGGTCGATCTCGAGCGCCACCTCGGCCTCCAGTGCCGGGGTCGTCTCGTGGCCCTGCATGACGCCCGTCAACGTCGCCTCCATGCCCCCCTTGAGCGTTGCGGTGTGCCAGAACACCGCGGCAGCGGCAATTAGAAAGAACACCCCCACGATCGCGCTCAGGGCCAGCGAGAACCGTCCGGCGAGTGACAGCCGGCCCAACCCCTTGATCGACTCCATTGAATTCCCCTGTATTTCGGCTTCAGAAGCCTTGTTATTATTGGCATGTAACGGCCGGGCTGTGCGGTTTCTGAACCCCGAATACGCCCCGGCCTTCACTCAGCGGCAACGACCGAACTTGTGACGGGTGTCCGGAGCGATTAAGGTTCCAAGACATATGCGCGCATGCATATCCTTCAAAACCGCGAACCGACGATTCCTTCCCTATGCAGCTCACTCGCTATACTGATTTCTCCCTTCGGGTCCTGATGTACCTCACCGTGCAACCGCGCGACCAGCGCGTGACCGTGAGCGATATCTCCGAGCAGTTCACGATCCCGCGCAACCACCTGGTAAAGATCGTTCACCAGCTCGGCCAGAAGGGCTACATCATCACCCGGCGTGGCAAGGGGGGCGGGATCTCGCTCGCCTGCGAGCCGAACGAGATCAACGTAGGCAGTGTCATCCGCGACATGGAGCCGAACCTGAACGTGGTGGACTGCGAGAATCCCGTCTGCCCGATTCTCCCTGGTTGCCAGTTGCGTGGGGTACTGAACGATGCGCGCGATGCCTTCCTGGACGTCCTCGACCGCTACACCATCGCCGATGTCACCCAGGCGCCGGATTATCTCTACGAACTGCTGAACCCCAGCAAGAGCGCCTGATTCTTCTCATGCGGCCATGGATCGGCTGACGCACCCCCGCCGCCACGCCAACCCGGCCCCGTGCGTGCGCCGCACGCTGGGGGGCGCACTGGTGGTTCTGCTATTCGCAGCCTCCCCGGTCGATGCCCGGGTGACCTGCCCCTCCCCCGGGGCCGAGGTCGCCCCTCTCGCCGAGCTCCGCGCCGGCGCGGTCGCCGAGGGGGATGCCGTCATCGCGGAGGGCATCGTCACCGGTGTGTTTATGGGGCCCGATCAACTCGGCGGGTTCTATCTGCAGCAGGGCGCCGGGCCCGACTCGGCCGGTATGTTCGTGTATGCCCCGCGTCGCGAGCCGGTCTCGACCGGCGAGCATGTGCAAGTACACGGGGTCTTTAGCCGCCACCGCGGACGCCCGCAGATCGCTCGGCTGGACCGCATCCAGGGCTGCGGGCACGGCGAACTGCCGGCACCGCTGGAGGTGCGCCTGCCTGACGACGCCAGCCGCCTCGGCGAGTACGCCGACCTCCGTGTTCGCTTTGCGCAGACGCTGGCGGTGACCGCCAACCACGAACTCGCGCGCTATGGCAGCCTGACGCTCTCGGCCGGGGGGCGGCTCATGCACCCCGGCCAGACCGGGGCCGCAGGAACCGCCCGGGACGAGAATCGCCGGATCATCCTGGATGATGGCAGCTATCGCGCGAACCCCGACCCGATCCCCTATCGCGACGATCATGGCACGCGCCGGGTGGGCAGCACGCTGGAAGGCCTGACCGGGATCCTGACCCACGCCTTCGGCGACCATCGCATCCATCCCACCCACTCGCTGGACTGGCTCTGCGGCGAGCGCCCCGAACCGCCGTCGACGCCGGGGACGGACCACCTGCGCATCGCCACCGCCAATCTGGAGAACGACTTCGTGACGCTGGGCGAGCGCGGCGCACAAAACCGGGCGGAACGCGAGCGCCAGACGGCCAAGCTGGATGCCCTGCTGCAAACGCTGGACGCCGACCTGCTGGGCGCGGTCGAACTGGAAAACGCCGAGGCGGCGCGCCGGCAGCTGGTCGAACGACTGAATGCCGTCCCTCCGCCACGCGGCGACTATGCGGCCATCGCCCACCCGGGGCCGGGCGACGACGCGATCAAGGTGGCCCTGCTCTACCGTCCGGACCGATTGCAACTCGTTGGGTCCGCCACCGATCGCGATGCCGTGCATCATCGCCCGCCATTGCTCGGCTGGTTCCAGCAACCCGGGAGTGGCAAGCGTTTCGGGGCCGTGGTGGTGCACTTCAAGGCGAAGAGCGGTTGCCCCGACGCGGGCGATATTGACCGCGGCCAGGGTTGCTGGAATGAACGGCGCACGGCCCAGGCCGAACGTCTGGTGACATGGATCCGGGAACAACAACGCAATGAATTCGCAAATGTTCCCGTACTGATCCTCGGCGACCTGAACGCCTACGCCGCCGAAGACCCGGTGCGAACGCTGGCCGCGGCCGGCAAGCGGGACCTGGTGCATGACGATCCCGCGTCCGCCCATACCTATGTCTTTCGCGGCCGGGCCGGACAGCTGGATTACCTGCTGGGTCCCGATGCCTTGCGCGACGCCGTGCACGACGGTGCGGCCTGGCCGGTCAATGCAGACGAACCCGGCTTCCTCGGCTTTGACGGTCGCGCGCCCGCCACGGGGCCCTGGCGCGCCTCGGATCACGACCCGGCCTGGGCGGATCTCCGCCTGGATTGAGTGACGGCCCAACTCCACTCCAGCGGCCTGCCGGTCAGTCGCGCGCGGACGCTTCCGCCTCGGCCTCCGGCACGTTGTCGACGATGCGCACGGGTAACGGGCTTCCATCCAGGCCACCCAGCGTGCGCTGCGGGAACGGGATATCAATCCCCGCCTCGTCCAGCGCGGCCTTCACACCCTCGTGCATGGAATTGCGCAGATCCAGGAACTTCTCCCGCCGCGCCCACACCGAGAGCTGAATCTTCAGCGCGGAATCACCGTACTCGAGGAAGATAAACAGCGGCTTAGGCTCCTCCAGACAGACCGGATTGCGCTCGGCCACGCCCATGAGCACGTCACGCAACTGCTTGAGATCGGTCCGATAGCCCACCCCGATTTGCATGTCCAGACGACGGATGGGGAAGCGGCTGAGATTGGTCAGTTGCGTCTTCACCAGGGTCTCGTTGGGCACGCGCACCATCAGGTTGTCGAAGGTGCGCAGCTTGACCGACAGCGGGTCGATCGACAGCACCTCGCCCGTGGCATCCCCGACCTTGATGACATCCCCCACGGAGAATGGGCGTTCGCCAATCAGGAACAGCCCCGAGATCAGGTTCGAGGCCGAGGTCTGCGATGCAAAGCCAAGCGCGACCGTTAGGATGCCGGCCGCGCCCAACAGCACGGTGAGATCGAAGCCCAGCTCGCGCAGCGCCGAGGCCAGCACCAGCAGAACGATCAAGTAAAAACTGATGCGGCGGGTGAGCATGACCTGCTGCGCGTCGAGCTTGTCCTCCAGCGCGCGCGCCAGACCGCGCGACAGCAGGCGAGCCAGCAACAGGCCCACCAGCAGGTAAACCGCGGCGCGGATGGCGGCGAGAAAGGCCTCGCTGGTCACAAAGGTCTGAGCGGTTTGCAGCCATTCATTCATCGCGCCGGAAGCTCCCTACTGAAACAGGGCGGTGAACGCCCTGACCATCAAATGCCGCCCCCCGGCCTGGCGGGGTTCGGCGATGCGCTGGGCCCCGCCGGCCACGCCGGGAGGACCGGAGTCGATTTTCATGTCCGCCATGTCGCGATCTTCCTCGCGCTCCATGCGCACCGCCGGGGTCCACAACCGGTGGTGCTCGTCGGCGAACACCGGAAGGCGCGGCACCGGCAGGTTCACGCGTTCCAGGAACAGGGCATCCGAAGCCTTGTTCTCGATGGTCAGCGGCGTGATGACGCGGTGCGGGCGCACGGGCACGTCGGCCAGGTCCAGGCGAGCCTGGGTGCGAGTGGCATAACAGAGCTCGCCGTTCACGGTATTGGGGCCGAACCAGGTATCGGACGGCGTATAGACCGGAAACTCCTGCACCATGGCGTCGCCCAGGTGCAGCTGCACCCAGGCCGGGGAACTCAGATAAAGCGTGACCTGACCACGGGCCGGCACATAGAAGGGGTTTTGCGGCCGGCTGACCATCGGCCGATCCGCCAGGGCCACCCGCAGCTCCGGTACCGAATCCGCCGGGGATCCGGCAAAACGCAGCAGGTCGTTCGCATCGGCAGGGAACCCATCGGCGCAGGGAACATCGATCGCCAGTGTGGCATCGGCGGGGTCGCGCGGGCGTTCCAGGACCATCTGCCATTCCTGCTCGCCGTGCAGCAGCCAGAGGTCCAGGGGGCCGATGGACCAGCGTCCATGTTGCCCCGATGCAAGTCCCCGGCGCCCCCACCAGGCCGCATCGTTGGTACTCATGGTTGGATTCTGCGGCATCGTCCGCCCTGTCTTGATGTTGGCCTCACTGTAAACCAGAACACCCCGCCCGCGGGAGAAGCGTCCTCGGGACAACGGCGCCAGCCGGACCGCATTCGCCGAGCGTCAGAAGAGGTCGAGCTGCCCTTCGGACCGCGTCTTCTGCGGGCGCGCGGGCGGGACAAACTGGTTGCAGTCCAGCTCCACGAGACGTCCGGCCAGCCCCGCCCGGCGCCGCGCCAGCCGGAAGCGCTGCCGCAACAGCTCCGCATACGGCCCGGCCCCGCGCATACGGTGACCGAAGGTGGAATCGTAGAGCTTGCCCCCATGCGCCTCGCGCAGGCGCTGCAGTATATGCTCCGCCTTGAGCGGGTGATGGGTGCGTAACCAGTCCTCGAACAGTGGGGCCACCTCACGCGGGAGCCGGAGCAGCACATAGCCGGCGGCCACTGCGCCAGCCGCCGCCCCGGCATCCAGCAAGACCTCCAGCTCCCCGTCCGTGAGCACGGGGATCAACGGCGCCACCAGCAAGCTGACGGGGACGCCCGCCGCCGTGAGCCGCTCCACGGTCTGCAAGCGCCGTTGCGGGGCCGCCGCGCGCGGCTCCAGATGTCGCGACAGCCCGCGATCCAGGGTCGTCACCGAGATCGCCACCTGCACCAGTCCGCGCTCCGCCATCGGACCCAGCAAATCCAGGTCGCGCTCGACCAGTGCGGACTTGGTGACGATGGATACGGGATGCCCGGTCTCGGCCAGCACCTCCAGCAGCTCACGCGTGATCCGCCATTCACGTTCGATCGGCTGGTACGCATCGGTGTTGATCCCGAGCGCCAACGGGGTCACCCGGTGGGACGGTCGCGCCAGTTCGCGCCGCAGGCAGTCGGCCGCGCCGACCTTGGCGAACAGCCGGCTCTCGAAGTCGAGCCCCGGCGAAAGGCCCACATAGGCATGGGCCGGCCGCGCAAAGCAGTATGCACAGCCGTGCTCGCAGCCACGATAAGGGTTCAGGGAGAGCTCGAATGGCACATCCGGGGACTGATTCCAGGACAGGACCCTGCGCGGGTGCTCGACCGTCACCTCGGTGCGCAGCGGCGCCGGTGCCTCGCCATCACCGACCCACCCGTCGTCGAAGGGTTCGTGCCGGGTCGACTCAAAGCGGGCATGGGGATCGATGGTCGCGCCGCGGCCCTTGGTCGGTCCATGGACCGGTTTCATTGGCTGGGGCCATCCATGCGCTCGCACAGCTGTCGGAAATAGCCGGACTCGGAGAGCATGCCCCGACCCGCATCGCTGCGGTTCAGCCGGTCGAGCAGCAAGCGCAGACGCTTGGCCGCCTGCTGGCGCGCCGCCTCGTCGTCCGCCGCCTGCAGCAACGCCTCCGTGGAGGCGATCTCGCCCCTCAGTTGCACGGCCTCGGGGACATAGCCGGCGTTCTTCATCACCCGGAAGGCCATGCGCAGCTCTTGCGGCACCGCGCTGTCATCATCCAGTTCCAGGGGTCGACCCGCCCCCGGGAGGTCATCGAACTCCCCGCGGCGCGCCGCATCGGCCAGCTGGGCCTCGATCTGTAACTCGGTTAGCAACATCCCGTAGTCCGTTGTTCATGCGCCGGGCCGCGCTTGTTGAGGCCCCGCCCGATTTACCGTAACGTCCAGCTCTTCCACAAACCGTCCCCGTCTGGACCCCGATGGCACTCACCCCGCGAGACAATCCACCGGCGTCCAGCGTACGCGCGCTTGTTCCGGCCCGCGAGGCATTACGCGCCGATCCCCAGTTCGACACCTATCTGACGCGCCAGATCCCGGTGCTGGTGGCGCTGTCCCTGGTCCCCGGCCTGGGCTACATCCTGCTGGGTGCGCTGCACGGGGCCTTCACCGCGGCTGCAGCCTGGTACAGCGTGATGCTTGCCACATCGCTCTGGGGCCTGCAGCTGTATTGGCGTTACCACCGCTCTCCCTTGTCGCCGGAGCAACGGCTCCGCTGGCGGCTGCACCTCACCCTCTTCCTGTATCTCTACTTGGCGTTGTGGACCGCGATCTTTCTGATCTTTGTGCGCCTGGACTCGCACAATCTCCACTACATCGCCATTTTCACGCAGATCGGCGCCACCACGGTGGTCGCGGCCCTGCTCTACCCGGCCCCCTGGGTTTTCCGGCCGCTAATCCCGGCCATGATGGTGCCGCTGGCCGGGTATTTCCTGCTAATCGGGGACTGGTATAGCTATGTCCTGGCGGCCTTCTCGGCAACCCTTGCCCTGGTCCTGTTTTACGCGGCCAACAGCAGCTTCGGGCTGCTGCGCAACAGCTTCCACCAGGCCTCCCACGATGCCCTGACCGGACTGAACAATCGCGCCGCCTTCATCGAGCATCTCGAACAAAGCCTCGAGGTCCTGCAACATCACGGACAGCACTCGTACCTGCTGCTGATCGATCTGGACCATTTCAAGACGGTCAACGACCTGCTGGGGCACGACATCGGCGACGAGCTGCTGAAGTCCGTGACGCGCGACTTCGCCAACGCCCTGCCCCCGGGCCACCACCTCGCCCGCCTGGGCGGCGACGAGTTCGTCATCGTGGCCCCCGGCAAAGAAGACCGCCAGACTTGCGAGCGCGCCGCCCGCCGCCTGGCGCATTCGCTGCTTCAGGTGGTCAAGACGCCCTACATTATCCGCAACCATCACCTGCACGTGAGCGCGAGCATCGGCATCCGCCTGATCGAGCCCGCGCAGCCGGTCGACTCGCATCAACTCGTGCGCGAGGCCGATATCGCCATGTACGAAGTGAAGGACCGCGGGCGCGACGGCGTGGTCGTCTTCAGCGACGAGCTGTCGCGGGCGGTGGAGCGGCATCTGCAGATCGAGCGCTGCCTGCACTTTGCGTTGCACAATCGCGAGATCGAGGTCCTTTTCCAGCCCCAGGTGGACACCACTGGGCGGATCCGCAGCGCCGAGACCCTGATTCGCTGGCACAGCGCCGAGCTGGGCGCCGTGTCACCGGCGGAGTTCATCCCCATCGCCGAACAGACCGGCTATATCAGCGAACTGGGCGACGCGGTGATCGCGCGGGCGTTCCAGGCCTTGCGCGACTGGGATCGCGCCGGGTTCCCCCTGGAGCAGCTCGCAATCAACATCAGCCCGCGCCAACTGGTGCACCTGAACTTTGTCCACCGCATGCAAGACCTGATCACCCGCTATCTGGGCCGTGAACACGCCCACCGCATCACGCTCGAGATCACCGAGCACGTGGTGGCGGAGGATACCGACCGGGTGATTCACATCATGCAGGCCCTGCGGCAAATGGGCCTGCGCTTCTCGATGGACGACTTCGGGACCGGGTTTTCCTCGCTCAGCTACCTGAAGCGTCTCCCGTTCGACGAACTCAAGATCGACCGGAGCTTCGTCCGCCAGGTCGACCACGACCCGGACGACCAGGCCATGGTGCGCACAATCTGCGACATCGCACGCCAATTCGGTCTGGCGGTGGTGGCCGAGGGGGTCGAGACCGAGGCCCAGTACCGTTGGCTGACCACCCACGGTGACCTGCTCTTTCAGGGCTTCCTGTTCGCCCGGCCCATGGATGCCAATGCCTTTTTCGATCACTGCCGCCGCGCGCAGGCGCTGACGCCCGACATCCGTCAGGCGCCGGCGGCCGGATAGGAATCCGGCCTCAGGCCCCGCCGGTCGCGGCCGGCAGCACCCAGAGCGTCAGCGACAGCAGAATCGCCGTCAGGCTGACCCCGATCAGCGGCAACATCATCACGCCGGCCAGGGCCTCGCGCCGGAACAGGCGCACGGCCATGCCACCCAGGGTCAGCGCCCAGCCCAACGCGACGAAAAACGCCAGCGCGTTCAGTTCGGCACGCCACAGCAGGATCAGGGCCACCGGGAGCCCAAGGTTGAGGATCACCACCCCCATCTCCTGGCTGCCCGCGGCACGTCCGGCAGACAGCGCATAGGCATACGCGGCCCAGACCATCAGCAGACCAAAGCCCAGGGCACCGGCGGCCGGCGAGCTAAGCGGCGCGCGCAGGATCGGCGCGCCGGCCGGCTCCAGCCCGACCCCAAGCGCCACGATCAGCAACGCCACCCCCAGGCTGATGGCCATCCAGAACAACAGCGTCCCGCGTTGCACATTGGGTTCGGTCATGTCTCCATCCTCGTCTTGTCCTGTACTCGTCTACCCTGCTGACCGCCGAGCCGTTACAGGGTTCGCCACGCCGGCCGCTTCCGGAGGCTGGACTACGCCAGCTGCCAGGCGATCGTCTCGCCCGCGCGCAGGGGCACACCCGGATCATGCCCGAACAGTACGGCCTCCGGTACGGTCCACGGGGACCGCTCCAGCGTCAGCGTGTCGGTATTGCGCGGCAGTTTGTAAAAATCGGGGCCAAAATGACTGGCAAAGCCCTCCAGCCGGTCCAGTGCCTCCGCCGCGGCAAAGGCCTCCGCGTACAGCTCGATGGCCGCGTGCGCGGAATAGATACCCGCACAGCCACACGCCGACTCCTTCGCGTGGCGTGGATGCGGAGCACTGTCGGTCCCCAGGAAGAAGCGCGGGTGGCCACTGGTGGCCGCCTCCAGCAACGCCTTGCGATGGCGTTCGCGCTTCAGGATCGGCAGGCAAAAGTGATGCGGCCGCATGCCGCCCGCGAACAGCGCATTGCGGTTGTACAGCAGGTGCTGGGGCGTGATCGTGGAGCCGACGTTGGCCGGCCCGTCCTGGATGAACTGCACGGCCGACTCGGTGGTGATGTGTTCCAGCACCACCCGAAGCTCCGGAAAATCGCGGATCAGCGGCTCCAGGTGGCGCTCGATAAACACCGCCTCGCGATCGAAGATGTCCACGGCCGGATCGGTCACCTCGCCGTGAATCAGCAACGGCAGGTCCACCCGCTGCATCGCCTCGAACACCGGATAGCAGCGGCGGATATCGGTCACGCCACTGGCCGCATTGGTGGTGGCACCCGCGGGATAGAGCTTAACCCCGTGCACGAACCCGGAGGCCTTCGCCGCGTCGATCATGCCCGGTGTCGTGCCCTCGGTCAGGTACAGCGTCATCAGGGGCTCGAAGTCCGCCTCTTCCGGCAGCGCCGCCAGGATGCGGTCGCGGTACTCGGCGGCGGCCTCCACCGTCGTCACCGGCGGTTTCAGGTTGGGCATGATGATGGCGCGGCGGAAGCGGCGCGCCGTGTCCGGCAGTACCGTCGCCAGCACATCGCCATCGCGCAGGTGCAGGTGCCAGTCGTCCGGTCGAGTCAGGGTCAGGCGGTTCATCCGTAGTTCCCTTCGCAGGGGGGCCGTCCGGTACTGGGCCCCGTCACAGTGTATGAGTCATGAGGATAACGCGCGGTGCAACTCGGCCTCGGACCAGCCCTCGACCACCACGGTCTTGCTGCGCGAGGTCGCACCGGCCACCACCTGCACGGCCGCCTTCGAACACCCCAGTTCCGCGGCCAGCAAGGCCACCACGGCCTCGTTCGCGCGGCCCTTCTCCGGCGGCGCCTGAACCTGCAGCTTGAGGGTCTCGCCCATCCAGCCGCCAATGGCGTTGCGCTTGCTCCCGGGCGCCACCTTGACCTTCAGCCGGGCCAAAAACCCTACCCGGCCGGGCGCGTCGCCATGTAGGCGCTGAAGACGCCGAGCTGGACATTGCGCTGCACATCTTCGAAACCGACGGATCGCAGGGTTTCCATGATGTCGTCCGGGGGGACGCACTGGTCGATAGTGTCCCAGAAATAGCGCATCAGCAGTTGCCCGTCCGGGTCGCGGGTGAGCACCTTGCCCACGAACGGCACGAAATCGCGGAAATAGAAACGCGCCAGGCCAAACTGGAACTTCGTACGTGGCCGCGAGACCTCGAGGATGGTGCAGCGCCCGCCCGGCTTCAGCACGCGGAAGTACTCGCTGAACAACTCGTGCAGGTCGCGCACATGGCGAAGCCCATACCCCATGTACAAACGGTCGTACTGCTGGTCGCGCAAGGGCATCTGTTCGCCCAGGCTCTGGACGAACGTGGCATCCATCTTGGTTCGGGCCACATCCATCATGCCGCGGCTCGGGTCCACGCAGGTCAGGTGGTCATCGCCCACCACCTTGCGGATCTCCTCCGCAACCGGGCCGGTGCCGGTGGCCACGTCCAGCACCTCCATGCCGGCCTCCAGACCGGATTGTTTCAGGACAAACCGGCGATACGACTGCCCGGTGCCGAAGAAGCCGACCCGCAGGATTCGGTCGTAATACGGGGCAGTCCGGTCGAACAGGTCGTCGACGTAGGCGCGCCGGCTGGCTTCATCCCCGTAGTAGTCCTTCAGGACCGGGTGTGGCTTCTTGGTGGTTGGCTGCATTGCGTGTACTCCCCAGGCAAGGGACCGGCGCCACCGCAATTCGGCGGCCTGACCGGCCCGGCATCAATCCTTCATGGTGTCGCGAACGTCGCGGTCAGACGCTCCGAATAAAGTCCCTCGATCTCCACCAGCAATTCCTCGCGGCAGATATCCCCGTGCAGCAACAGGTACGGCACATCGTGACCGAGGCGCGCGCGCAAGTGACGTTCCGCGGCCGATGCATCGGCCGCATGGCGCAGGTACACCTTCAGCAGCGACAAGTCGCGCGGCCTCTCCACCCGAACCGGGTGATCCGTGGCGGCCTGTTCCAGCAGGACACCAATATTGCGCAGGCTTTCGTCGATCTGCGCCTCGAGATCGCCAACATGCCGGCTTTCATGGCCGACAATACTGGCGGTGCCCGAGATGAACAGCTCGGCCGATTCCGGCCCCGACTGCCACAAACTGGCGCGGGCAAACGAAGGGCTGCGCGGCCCGTACTGAGGCGGGTAGCGATACGCGCTGACCTGGCGCGGATTCTCGATACGCGCGGCCGCCTCGCGAGTGGCAATGAAATAGATCAGCAAGCCGTCGGAATGGGTGCCAATCGCCGTCGCCGCCGGCAGGAACTGTTCGTACTCCGGCAATGCCTCGAACACCCGCGCCCGCCCGCTGCAGAAGCCACGATAGCGCTCCTGGCCGGCCACCGGGTCATTGATCGCGGGAAGATAGTTCCACACCCGCACCAGGTGCTCGAAACCCAGCGAACGGCAGCCAGCCAGGATCTCGCGGTACGCGCGCTCGGTCAGGGGGTCCGGGTCGCCTGCGGCATCCAGCGGCTGAATCCAGCAACCGATCAGGCAATCCTTGTGGCGAAGGTAGCTCAGCGAGCCTTCCACTCCGGTCTCGCCCTCGGCGCCGTCCGGCAGCGACCAGCATTCCGCCCAGTCCGACTCGGCGCCCAGGGGCTCCAGCCCCACGCGGATCTCCAGACGCCCCGGCAGGCGTTCCACACCGCTCGCCCCGCCAAAGCGGATCACCACCGGCGCCGACGCGCATTCCGGCTGCTCATCACGACAGTAGGTAACCGTGAGGGGGGCTTTTGCGGCAGATTCGCTCATTCCGGACGCCAGGGAGATCCATTCCAGCCAAAACAGCCGCGGAGTCTACCAATCTCCCACGATGGAAACACGGGTTCTCCCCTCGACCTGCCCCATCCAGTCTCTTTGTCCGTTCGTCATTGAGGGCCGTAGACCGCCACGCCCGCATCGCGGAGGAATGCCCGCAGGCCCTCCGTGTAGTCGTTCCCCGTGGTCAGGAAGGCGTCGTTGTGGCCACCCTCCATCTCCAGCACTCGCGCATTCGTAGCGGCGGCCCGCAGGCGTTTGGCATGCTCGAATGGCACGATCTCGTCTTCGGCACTATGAGCCAGCAGGATCGGCGCGGAGATCGCGCCCACCCGGCCCAGGGTGTCGTATTGGTGCCGCAGCAGCGCCCGCACCGGGAGCCAGGGGTAATGGCGCGCCCCCAGATCGGCAGCCGAGGTAAAGGCGGACTCCAGGATCACCGCCCCCGGCTCCACGCCCGTTGCCAGTTCCGCCGCGACCGCCGCCCCCAGCGAACGGCCAAATAGCACGATCTCCTCTGGCGAAACCGAACGGTCATCAATCAGGTACTGCCAGGCGGCGCGGGCATCCGCGTAGGTGCCGGCCTCGTCGGGGCGCCCCGCACTCCGCCCGTAGCCGCGGTAATCGATGATCAGCACGGCCAGTCCCAGCTCGTGGAACTGGCGTAGGGAATGCAACCGGTGACCGATGTTTCCGGCATTGCCATGCAGGAAGAGCAACACGGGCGTGTCGCCATCCGGGCCCGGCACGAACCAGCCATGAATCCGCACCCCATCCTCGGTGACCAGCTCCACATCCTCGTAGTCCAGCCCGATGCGCTCCGGCGTGCTGGTGATGGTGCTGGAAGGCATGTAGATCAGGCGGTCCTGGGTGATAAAGATCAACCCGGTGATCAGGACATAACCCAGCCCCGCGAATACCAGGATCTTGAACAAGTTGGCCATGCCGCGATCCTGACCCCGGTCACCCCCATGCGCAAGCCTCTCGCCACCGTCTGCGCTCCCGTACAATAGGGCTCTCGCTCTGTTTCGACGATTGCCTCCATGCGCCATTCGCTGCTGACCAATACCGATCTGCAGGGGCTCGACCGCGACGCGTTGCTGCGCCATTTCGCGGGCAGCCAGCCCCTGGACGACGCCACCGGCCTGCAGCTGGCCGAGGCACTGGATCAAGCACTGGAGGCCGTCGATACCGCCGGGCTTGAATCGCATCCACTGGACGTGGCCGAGATCCTGCGCCATCTCAACGTCGATCGGCAGACGCTGATTGCGACCTTGCTGGTACCCGTGTATCTGGCGGACCTGATCAAGCCGGCCGAGCTCGAGCAGCGCTTTGGTGCCGCGGTGGCCCGGCTGACCACCAACGTCGCCGCGCTGGTGCGCCGCCGCTTCGAGGCCCCGGCCGGGCGTCCGGAACAGGCCGAACGCCTGCGCCGCATGCTGATGGCCATGGTGGACGACGTGCGCGCCGTGCTGATCAAGCTGGCGTTTCGGGTGCAGCATCTGCGCCAGCTGGTCCGCGAGCCCGACGAAGGCGCCCGCATCCTCGCCCAGGAGACCCTCGACGTCATCGCACCGCTGGCCAACCGCCTTGGGGTGGGCCAGCTCAAGTGGGAGATGGAAGACCTCGCCCTGCGCATCCTGGAACCCGAAACCTACCGCGACATCGCCGTCGGCCTCGAGGAAAACCGCACTGAAAGAGAATCCTACGTCGAAGAGTTCGCCCGCACACTGAAGATACGCCTGCAGGCAGACGGCATCGAGGCCCGGGTCTTCGGCCGGCCGAAGCACATCTACAGCATCTGGAAGAAGATGCAGCGAAAACGCACCTCGCTGTCCGAACTGTACGATCTGCGCGCCACCCGCGTGATCGTCGACCAGCTGGCCACCTGCTACACCGTGCTCGGCATCGTCCACAACGACTGGCGCCACCTGCCCAGCGAGTTCGACGACTACATCGCCAACCCCAAGGACAACGGCTACCAGTCCCTGCACACCGCCGTGGTCGGACCGGAGGGCAAGGTCGTGGAAGTGCAGATCCGCACCCGCGAGATGGATGACTTCGCCGAGCTCGGGGTCGCCGCGCACTGGCGCTACAAGGAAGGCGGACGCGAGGATCAGGCGCTCAACCGCGCCATCAACAGCCTGCGGCAGCTGCTGGAGGCCGCCGACAACAACGACCAGAACCTGCTCGACGAGATCCAGAGCGAGCCGCTGCACCAACGCGTGTTCGTGCTCACGCCCCAGGGCGAAGTGCTGGACCTGTCCCAGGGCGCGACCCCGCTGGACTTCGCCTACGCCGTCCACACCGAGGTCGGCCACCGCTGCCGCGGCGCCAAGGTCGACGGCCATATCGTCCCGCTCACCTACAAGCTGAAGTCCGGCGAGCGCGTGGAGATCCTGACCACCCGCGAAGGCGGGCCCAGCCGCGACTGGCTGAGCCCCGCGCTGGGCTATCTCAACACCGCCCGCGCGCGCTCCAAGGTCCGCACCTGGTTCCGTCAGCAGCACCAGGACGAACACCTGGCGACCGGCAAGCACCTGTTCGATCGCGAATGCCAGCGCCTTGGCTGCGGCCACAACCTCGACCGCCGCGCGCTGGCCGAGGCAATGAAGTATCAGACCTTCGACGAACTCCTGATTGCCCTGGGCGCGGGGGATGTCACCACCGCCCAGATCGCCGGACGTATCTCCCACCAGCTGCGCGACGCCCGAACGGGCGAACAGCCGGCTGCCACCCCTGCGCCACAGCGGCCGCGCCGCCACGAGGGCGAAGCCAAACCGGACGACATCCGAATCCGCGGCGTCGGCGGGCTGCTGACCACGCGCGCCCAGTGCTGCAATCCGCAGACCGGTGACCCGATCATCGGCTTCATCACCCGCGGCGCCGGCGTCTCCGTGCACCGCAGCGACTGCGTGAACATCCTGCACATGCCAGAAGACAAGCGCGGCCGCCTGATCCCTGTCTCCTGGGGTGAAGAGCCCGAACGCGAGGCGATCACCCTGGAGGTGGATGCCCACGACCGCCCCGGCCTGCTGGGCGAAGTCGGCAACGCCTTCTCCGAATGCGGCATCAACCTCCTGCGCGTAAACACCGAAACCAACCGCGAAGACCGCAGTGTGCGCATGGAACTGGAAGCCGAATTCAGCGACCTCGGCGAACTCAGCCACCTCTTCGACCGCCTCCAATCCCTCAGCAGCGTCCAAACCGTCCGCCGCCTACCCCCAAACCCCTGACCGCATCTCGTCAACCAGACCGTACATCGCCGCCCCTTCCCGTCATCCCGGCACAACGTGCGCTCCCCGTCATCCCGGCACAACGTGCGCTCCCCGTCATCCCGGCCGTAGCGCAGCGAAGAGCCGGGATCTCCCACGCCGGACACGCCCCAACGCGCGGGCGCACCGCGCCACAGAGATCCCGGATAACCGCTCCGCGGTTTCCGGGATGACGGGAGGGGGGATCGAGCTTTGCTGGATGTCGAAAAAGTGCCGACCGGGTACAGAGCCCCGTCAGTCGGCCGAGTGGCCCGGCCCGGCCCGCATGGAATGCCGCCGGGTCGTCTCGTAGGCGTTGGTGCCCTTGCGCCCGGACTTCAGCTCGCGGATCTGCTGTGCGACCTCGCCCCGTCGTTGCGACAGGTCCTGTACGGAGGTCTCGTAGAAGCGCGCCAAGTCCTCCAGGGCCGCGCGCAGCGCCGCACCGGAGTCATCGCGCAGCGGCACCGGATCGGCTCCGAAGGCCCGCTCCACCAGAGCCCTCGTCTGCCGGTCCAGCTCCTGCAACTCTTCCCAATCCTCCTCGGCCACGGCCCGTGCCATATGGGCGCGGATCGCTTCGACCGCATCCTCCATGGTCGCCGCGACCGTGACGTCGGCGGTATCGGTCCTATCGCCGGCCGTCATAGGCGTCGGCCCTGGGGGCACACGAGAAGCTGGCCCATGGGCGCCTTCAACTCGCCCGGGCAACACGTTGTTCGGACGGAATATCGTCCCAGCCGGCCTTGATCTCGCGCAGCAGCTTGGCCACCTCGTCCAGTGCCGCCGGATCGTTCTTCGCGTTGGCCTCCAGCAGGCGGCGGCTCATGTACTCGTAGAGCGCATCCAGGTTCCCGGCCAGCTCGCCGTTGTGCTTGTGGTCCAGCACCGCCCGCAGGGACTCGACAATGTCGATCGCCTTGCCGATCTTTTCGCCTTTCAGCGCCACGTTGCCCTGCTGCATCGCGCCCTTGGCCACGGCAATCCGCTCCAGTGCCCCCTCGAAGAGCATCTGGATCAGCCGGTACGGGTCCGCCACCTGGGCCTCGGCCAGCGCGCCCGACTGCCGGTACTGGTTCACTCCGCGATTCATGCCCGGTCCGTACATGCGTTGGTCTCCGTTATCCGTTCGCCCAAACGGGGCGACTATCGACGAGAATTGTTCTGGGCCAGCGGCATGTTCGCCAGCTGCCCCGTCAGAAAATCACCCGTGCTCTGCATCTGCGCCACGGCACTGTCCATCCTCGAGAACTGACCGATCAGGCGCTCCTCCATCCGCTCGAGGCGAATATCCAGGCGTTCGCGTTGCTGGCCGATTCGCTCCAGATCGTTCCGCAGGCCATCGGTACGCGCACCAATGAGACCATCAGCTCCAACAAGGGTATTCGTGACCCCTTCCATTCGACCACCGACCTCGCGAACGACCTCCGCAATACTGTCAAAGCTATTGTTATCCATCGCCTGATTGAAGCGGCTGGTATCGAAGTTCAGCGTCCCATCCCGGTTCGAGACAATACCCAGCTCCGAGAGCGTCTGCGCGTTTGCATCGGGTACTTGTGCGGGCTGCATCAATGCGTCACCGAGTCGGCTGCGGATTCCGCGGACCGTACTGTCACCCGTGAGCACCGAAGCTTCGTCCTCTTCTGCGTTGTACGAGGTCAGTTCACGCGTTTGCCCAACCAGAGCGTTGTACTGTTCCACGAACGCCTGCAAGGCTTGACGCAGTTCGCCCTGGTCCTCACGGACCGAAACATTGACGGGGCCCGTCGACGTATTCTGCAACTCAATACTCAACCCCTCGACGGCGTCATCGAGCGTGTTGCTTGAACTCGTTACCGTCAGGCCGTTGATCACCGCCTCGGCATCCTGTGCGGCTCGTGTCTCAACCAGGTTGTTGCCGTCCAGACGCGCCAACCCACTACCCGCGGGATCCTCCGTCGCGCTAACCGTGATCGTGTTGTCCGCACCGGTCTCATTGGCATTCAGCACAAGACGAGCGCCGTTGCCATCATTCACGATGGATGCGGTGACACCCGCGTCAGCTTCGTTGATCGCGTTGCGGAGATCGCGGAGCGTATCGCCCTCCTCCACATTAATGGTGATGGCATTTCCGCCACCCACCTGGATCTCCAGCTGGCCGGCTCCCACCTCGGCGTCGGCGTCCGCGAAATCCCCCGGGGCCGAGGCGATTGATTGCGCCTGAGCAAGCTGATTAACCTCAAGCGAGAAGCTTCCGTTGGCCGCAGTACCGTCGGCGGTAACGCTTGCCACACTCGCATCGGAAACAGAGGCGGACTGGGAGAGCTCAAAGCCGGAAAGTGATCCAAGCGCACTACCCAGCTGTTCGATGCCATTTCTCAGATTGCCGTATGCGGAAATCTGGGCCTCGATCCGTTCTTCACGCTGGTTGAAACGCGTCTCTTTCGGCACCCGTTCCGCATTCAACAGGTCGCCGACAATCTGATTCAGATCGAGCCCCGATCCTACACCCAACGCACTAATGGCCATGGTCGTTATTCTCCTTGGTGTCCGACGTCTCGGACCCTTTGCACGCGCTATAGCGTATACAACGACAGCCTAGCCCAAATCTTGAGCCCACCGAAGAAAAAACCGGTCAAAGCCAGCCTTCACCGGCGTCCCTCTTCGGTCCAGCCGTCTGCCCTGTCCCAACACCACCTTCCTCCGTGATTGCAAGCGAAGCGAAGCAACCGGGATCACCTGGTCCCAATACGTCCATCCGACCCAGACCCCGACCGCGACCCCGTCATCCCGGAAACCGTGAAGGTGGCACAGACGTCGAGGCATTCCGACGGAGGAGATCCCGGCTCTCCGCTGCGCTACGGCCGGGATGACCATAACGGGGGTTAGGGCGGCATGAAGGCAAGGGGCTGTGCCCCGGATGGCGGCGAAGGCGCTGCAAGCGCAGACGACGGGAAAGAGGCCCGCGGCACATGAATCTGCGGCAGGCTGCCGCTGACCCAACGAAAAAAGCCGGACCCATTACCGGATCCGGCTCAATGAAACATACCGCGTTAAGGTGCAGTCTGGATAAGACCGTCAGGCCTTGTCCGCCAGCCCCGTCCCGGAAAGCTCTTGCTCGCTCTGGAACTGTTCCACCAGGGCCAATACGGCCTCCGGTGGAATCTGACGAATCACCTGTTCGCGTTCTCCATCCATCACCGTAATCACCGTGCGGCCGCTGCTGTCGTCCACGCTGAACTCCAGCGCCCGCCTGGTGGATTGCAGATACGAATTAATCGACTCGACCACCTGATTGACCTCGGCCATGTCCATGGCCTCGATCGCCGGTCCGGTGGAACCGCGAGCCATTGATTCCGAACTACTGTCCGAACGAGCCACGGCCTCCGGCCGCCCCTCGCCACGAACAAGACCCACGCCGGAGCCGGGCGCTTTCGCCCCCTCGCCCCCGCGCGGGTTCACTGCAACCAGCGGTGATGTGATATTGCCGATTCCATCACTCATATCGCTGTCCTCATCAGAAGGGGTGGATGGCGCTCTCGCCATCCACCCTCAACCCGAACCCGAGTGATCGAGCTTACTGCAGCAGGGCCAGCACGTTCTGCGGAACGGCGTTGGCCTGCGACAGCACCGAGGTACCCGCCTGCTGCAGCACTTGGGCGCGAGTCAGCTCGGCCGTCTCCGCCGCGAAGTCCGCATCGCGGATGCGCGAACGGGCTTCAGACAGGTTCTCCGAGCTCACCTGCAGGTTGTCGATGGTGGACTCGAAGCGCACCTGCACCGCACCTAGCTCGGCCCGAAGGCTGTTCACCTGATCCAGAGCGCCGTCCAGGGCACCAATAGCCTGAGTCGCGTTGAAACGGGTGGTAACGTCGATTTCCGTAAGGTCAACCTGTACCGCTGTGGTCGGGTCTGTTCCGTCTCCAAACAGCTGTTCCGTATCACCGCCCTCCAGCGTAACCAGTCCACCATCAACAGTGAACAAATTATCTTCATCAAAAGTCGAAGTAATGGCGATCGTGGTCGTCCCGTCATTATTAACACGCAGCGACGCCTGGAATCCGGCATCGGCGATCGCGGCGGCGTCATCGTCGCCAGCCGCCGCACGTTCAGCAATCTCGGTGTTGATTACCCGGACTGCGTCTTCGAGGGACGTCACGCCAGTCATGTCAGCATCGATCGCAGTGTCAAGTCCGTCCGCAGTATCGATCTCGATCTTTGCGATCGAAGCAATGCCGTCGTCATTGATCTGCTCCTGAGAGAGTCCATTCTCGCCCACAGCCTCGTTGGTGCCGAGCTCGGTCGTACGAGAATCAACACCGCTCACCGCAATGGTCTGGCCCTGATTCGCACCCACCTGGAAGAACAGATCACTCACGCTGCCATCCAGGATCCGGCCACCGTTGAACTCGGTGTTGTTCGCGATACGCGAGACCTCGGCCATCAGCTGCTGTACTTCGTCGTTGATTGCCTGACGGTCCGTGGCCGAGTTGGAGTCGTTCGCGGCCTGCACCGACAGCTCGCGAGCACGCTGCAGCGCGTCACCGACGGTGCTCAGCGCACCTTCGGCGGTCTGCGCAAAGGAGATGCCGTCGTTGGAGTTGCGCACGGCCTGGTTCAGACCACGGATCTGGGTGCTGAAACGCTCGGAAATGGCCAGACCGGCCGCGTCGTCCTTGGCGCTGTTGATACGCAGGCCCGAGGACAGACGTTCCAGGCTCTGGGCCAGTGCGCCCTGGGAGTTGCCCAGGTTGCGCTGCGCGTTCAGGGAAAGAACGTTGGTGTTAATTACTTGGGACATGATCGCTCTCCTGTAAGAGTCTTGCGTCACCGCCTCGGGCGGTTCTGGTGAACGGGTTGATCCCCGGTCTCAGAAGCCTTAACGACCCTCACCCAGGAACCTTTAGCCCTGCATCGAAATTTTTTTCGACCGGCGGCAATTCCTTGCCGCCCCCAGTTCCTCCGGCCGCGAAACCGTAACGCCACGCACCGAAGCCCAGCCATCATCCGGACCGCACTACGCCCACCGAAACCCTTTCGGCCATGCCGGCCGCAGCCCCAGTCCGTCATCCCGGCCGTAGCGCTCCCCTCCCCGTCATCCCGGCCGGAGCGAAGCGGAGAGCCGGGATCTCCCCACGCGCGAACACCCCGACGTCTGCGCCACCCCCAACGACGGAGATCCCGGATAACCGCTGCGCGGTTTCCGGGATGACTCGGGTGGCAGGATTGTACGGAAACGAGGGCCGCGACCCGGCCTCTCAAGGGTGGCGATTACCTCCCATCATTGCGAGGAGCCGCAGGCGACGTGGCAATCGGCTGGCAGGACGCAAGGCGTTTTAATCCAGCACTCTGGTTTTAATCCAGCACTCTGCTTGTCCCGAGCAATTGCTTCGTCGCTGCGCTCCTCGCAATGACAGAGGTGGTGGATTCGCGGCTGGTTCGCGGGCTGACGGTGGTGGAGGTCGGAGGTGAGACGGTTCGGGTATATGCTCCAGGGCCTTGATATACTTGAGCGATGCGCCTGACCGACGAACAACAGACGATCATCCGCGAGGAAGTGGGCCGTGCATTCGGGCCGGATGCTCGCGTGAAGCTGTTCGGCTCGCGCGTGGACGATGCCGCGCGTGGTGGTGACATCGACCTCTACATCGAGGCGGACGGCACACCGGATGAACTGCTGGACCAGGAACTGCGCCTGTACGTGGCACTGCAACGCCAACTGGGCGAACGCCGTGTGGATATCGTCGTGCATCCACGCGGCGCTCCGCACCGCCCCATCGATACGCATGCCGACCGGACGGGGGTGGCCCTGTGACCGCTACGACGCCACAGCAACGACTCGCACGGCTCATTGATCTGGTTGATCGTGAGGATGAGCACCTGCTCGCCGTACGCGAACGCCTGCTGGAAGGCGATTGCACAGTCGGTCCCGAACGCGTTCAGGGCATCCTTGCCACGGACACCGGGGTCGATCGCCTGGAGTCCTTCGGCGCGAAGTTCGGCCGCATGCAAGACACCATCATGGACAAGCTCGTCCCCACGTTTCTTGCCTGCGCCGGGGAAAACACGGGCCCGGCCATCGACAACCTGTCACGTCTGGAGAAGCTCGCCCTCATCCAGGACGCCGACGCCTGGCTACAAATGCGCCAGCTGCGCAACCGCCTGGTCCATGAATACATGGAGAGGCCCGCCGACCTGGCCCCGGCCCTCCAACGCGCCTGCCGCTTCACCGACCAGATGCACGCCGACTACCACGCGCTGCGCACCTACGCGCAGGAGAACCTGAAAATCGGACCCGCCGGCCTTTAAGGTCTCAAAGCCGCTGGGTATCCCTCACCTCATCCCGACCGCCCCGACTACTCGAGCCCGGCCGCACCGCCTCCCTTCCCGGCATCACGGCCGCAGCGCTCGCCTTCTCGTCACCCCGGCCGCAGCGCTCCCCTCCCCGTCATCCCGGCCGTAGCGGAGCGGAGAGCCGGGATCTCCACACGTGCGAACACCCCGACGCTTGTGCCGGCTCCAACGACGGAGATCCCGGATAACTGCTTCGCAGTTTCCGGGACGACGGTGTGTGTGGGGGCGACTGCTGCGATAGTCACAGGCGCCGGTCACCACGGCTGGCGCGGGCTAAATCAGCCAGGTGGTGCCGATGCGGTGCACGGGGGTGGCGCCGGGGATCAGGTCCATCAGGAGCCAGCCGAAGATCAGGGTGATGAAGGCGCCGCAGAAGATGGTGGCCACGAACAGGCCGATGCGGTTGCCGCGGCGCAGGCCAATGATCTCGCGCAGCGACCAGTAGAGCAGCCAGAGGGAGTACAGGATCAGCAACAAGGCGATGCCGTTGCCCCAGGGCCAGGGGAACGCGGCGACCACCTTGCCGACCCAGGCGGGCAACAGCCCGATCGTGACGGCGAGCATGGCACGGTCCGGGTGCGAGTAGCCCTGGAACAGCTCGGTAAGGTAGTGCGCGGACCAGGCCATCCCCAGCACCCCGATGCTCATCGCCAGCACGCTATAAACGCCAAAGCCCCAGGCACCGGGCATCGCCTCCGGCGGCAGGCCAGTCGGGATCACCTGGTAAAGCCACTGACTGGCGATCACACTCGCCAGCAGCACCGGCAACGCCAGCGAAAGGAATGTCCGCCACCAGGGCGGCGCCGGCTCGATTGCTTGCGCATCGCGCACCGCCCCAAGCGGGTTTACGAGCGCGCGCAGGGTCATGCGGGCCGGATTGAGTTTCGCGGGAACGGTCATCACCCAAGTATGTGGCAATTACGTGACCATTCGATGACAGCTTTTGCTAGCTTCAGGCATGCATCATCTGGTCCTGAGCGCGGAGACGCTGCATTGGCTCGATTAACGATTCGTTTGCCGGACGACAAGTACGAACGGCTGAAGGCGCTGGCACGCGAGCGTGGGACCAGCGTGAACCGCCTTGTCGACGAGATGGCCACGCTGATGATTGCGGAACACGATGCGGAGACCCGTTTCCGGGTGCCCGCCCAGCGTGGTCAGGGCCGGGAACAGGAAGGTCTGGCGCTGTTGGACAAGGCGATGGGGAACACCTCGCCTCATTGAGAGGCGACTCCCTAATGCAGGGCGAGCACGAGCGCCATGACGGTAATCGCCATCACTTCCACCAGTTCCAGGGCGGCGCCTGCGGTATCGCCGGTGAAGCCGCCGAGCCAGCGGCGCAGGAAGGCGGCGATGGCGAACACCAACGCGAGTGCTACCGCCAGGCCGAGGATCAGGCCCCAGAAGCCAGTGAGCAGTGCCAATAGCAGGATCAGCACACCGGTGGCCACCAGTACCATCTGGGCGGGGCTGCGCGGCAAGTGTGCGGCCATCTCGGCCCCCAGGCCCTGCTCCCGCACGTAGGGCACCAGCACAAACAGCCCGGTGAGTGCCGCGCGCCCCAGCACGATGGCGACCAGCAACGCGATCCAGGCACCCGTCTCCACCACGGTTACCAGGGCTGCGAACTTGATCAGCAGGACCAGGATCAGCGCTGCCACGGCCATCGGGCCACTGGTCGGATCCTTCATGATGGCCTGGGCCCGTTCCGGGTCCTGATGGCTGCCGGCCCAGGCATCCACCGTGTCCGCCAGCCCGTCCAGGTGCAGCGCGCCGGTCAGGCCGACCCATAACGCGAGCACTAGCGCCGCGACCAGTAGCGGCGGCGCGCCGGGTATGGCCGCCAGCGCGATACCGACCAGTACCACGACCAGGCCCAGGATCAGGCCGACCAGCGGATAAGCCAGCACCGAACGCCCCAGGTCGGCCGGTTGCGGGTCGAGCGCGGGGGTTGGCAGGCGAGTGAGGAACTGGAGGGCCAGCCAGAGGGGTGTCAGCGCGGCGCTCATGCGGGTGCCCGGTCGGACTTTGGTGGGAGGTATTCGCGGCCAAGGGCGCTCCTACAATATGTGGGACGCACACCGCTGGTTCTCGGCATTCCTGTGGGAGCGGCCTTGGCCGCGAAGCCCCTGCCCGCGCCTGACTTTGGCAGGGGCTTCGCGTGCAAGCACGCTCCCACAAGAGCCCTCACAAGGGCGCCCACAGGGCCTTGGCCCACCAAGGGCTGGAGATTCATGGATAGGGCTCCCATGGCTCGACAACATGCAGGGAGGCGAGCGGGACGTCGATGCCGAGCAGCTTCTCCAATGGCCAGCCCTCGCGCAGGGCACGGATCAGGCGAATGACGCCACCGTGGACGATCACGAGCACCCGCTCGTTTTCGCTCGGCGCCAGGTCGTTCCAGCCGGCGACGACGCGGTCGCGAAACTCCTGAAGCGACTCGCCGTCGGGTGGCGGGTGATTCAGCGGGTCCTGCCAGAAACGGCCCAGTGCACCAGCGTCCGTCTCCATCAGGGCCGCCGCCGTGCGGCCTTCCCAGGTGCCAAAGTCGAGTTCGGCCAGGCGGTCGTCGACGGCGAGCGGTACACCGGCCTCTTCCGCAAACGCCTGTGCCGGGGCGCGGCAACGCATCAGCGGCGAACAGACAATGCGATCCCAGACGCTACCTCCGGCCAGAGCATCGCGCATCGCCGTCCACCCGCCCTCGGTCAGCGGAACATCGCTGCCGCGTCCACAAAAGCCCTGGCCGGTGGTCTCGCCGTGGCGCAGCAGGCCGATGCGCGTGCCCCCGGCGCTCAAACGTCCTCTCCGCTGACGCCCGCCTCGGCGAAGGTGGCCATGCCGGAGTGCAGCTCGCAGGCCAGGCGCAGCAGGGGCACCGCCGTGGCGGCCCCGCTCCCCTCGCCCAGCCGCATGCCGAGATCGAGCAGCGGCTCGGCCTCCAGCGCCGCCAGCAGGCGCTGGTGACCCGGCTCCGCCGAGGTATGTGCATAGAAGAACCAGTCCGCCGTGCCCGGACACAGGCGCTCGGCCACCAGCGCCGCCGAGGTGCTGATGAAGCCGTCCACCAGCACCGGCAGGCCAATCTGCCCCGCAGCGATATACGCCCCGGCGAGCCCCGCAATCTCGAAGCCGCCCAGGCAGCGCAGGCTGCCGAGTGCGTCGCCCCGCACGGCCGCATGGGTCTGTAGCGCCTGTTCGATGACCTCGGCCTTGTGCCGCACCCCATTCGCGTCCAGCCCCGTGCCGGGCCCAGCCAGATCGGCGGGCGGCAGATCCAGCAGGGAACAGGCCAGCGCGGCAGCGGCGGTCGTGTTGCCGATCCCCATCTCGCCGCCGACGAACATCTGGGCGCCGCTGCGCCGGGCGCGTTCCGCGCACTGGCGGCCGGCGTTCAGGGCCCGTTCCAGCTGCGCCGGCGTCATGGCCGGCTCGCGTGCGAGGTTGGCGGTGCCGGGGCCCAGGTTCAGTTGCTGCACACCGCTAACAGCGGGCGGCTCCATGACCGTGCCCAGGTTGATCACCTCGATGGAGGCGCCCAGGTGCCGCGCCAGCACCGAGATTGCCGCCCCGCCCGTCGCGAAATTCGCGACCATCTGCGCCGTCACCGCCTGCGGAAAGCGCGAGATCCCCTCGGCCACCACGCCATGATCGCCGGCAAACACCGCGATGTGGACGTTCTCCAGCGCGGGCTTCTCCACGCCCTGCATCCCGGCAAGGCGTTCGGCGATCGCCTCCAGTTGCCCGAGCGACCCGGGCGGTTTGGTCAGCTGGGCCTGCCGTTCAGCCGCGGCCTGCCGGGCGGCGGCGTCCAGGGTTGCCGGCGGCACCTGCAGCCAGTCACAGTCTTCAGTCAATTGTTGGTCCTCATTGGTCTCTCGTGCGCGCTCTGCCACTTTCCTTCATCCCGGCCTATGACTCCTCGCCATCCCGACCGGCTACTTCCCGTCATCCCGGCCGCAGCGAAGCGGAGAGCCGGGATCTCCCCACGCGGGAACACCGGGACGTCTGCGCCACCTCTCACGACGAAGATCCCGGATAACCGCTGCGCGGTTTCCGGGATGACGACGTTGGCGGACCATCCGAATGTCTGGACCAGGAATCCTGGCCGCCCGCCCACATGACATCCCGGCCCATTACTCCTCGCCCTTCCGGCCGTAAGCGCTTCCCTTGCCGTCGTCCCGGGCGCAGCACACCCCCTGACGTCAGCCCGCCCTCCCACTACTGTCTGTCATCCCAGCCACAGCGAAGCGGAGAGCCGGGATCTCCCCACGCCAGGGATACCCCCCGCCGTCCGTGCCACCTGCCAACGATGGAGATCCCGGATAACCGCTTCGCAGTTTCCGGGATGACGAGGGTTGGGTGGCAGAGATGACGGTTGGGGTCGGGATGCTGCGGTGGTGCCGGCCGGCGTGCTTGTCTATGTGCCTGGAGGGCGGAATGCATGTTGGCCGGTTTGTCACAGCGGGTCTCCCTTCAGGACGTGCGGGAGGCCGGCGACGGTGAGGACGACGCGGTCCATCGCAGGGGCCAAGCGCTGGTGGAGCCAGCCGGCCTCGTCGGCGAAGCGGCGGGACAGTGCGTCCATGGGCGTGATGCCCATACCGGTCTCGTTGGAGACGAACACCAACGTGCCCGGCAGGCGCGGAACGGTCTCGATCAGGGCCTCGCGTTCACGCTCGATCCGGCCCTCGTCATCGGTGCACAGGAGCTGGGTCAGCCACAGGGTCAGGCAGTCCACCAGCAGGCACTGCTCCGGTCTAGCGGCCTGCTCCAGCGCCCGGGCCAGGCCTGTGCCCGCCTCGACGAGGCCCCAGTCTACGGGCCGGTCGGCGCGATGGCGTTCGATCCGGCGCGCCATTTCGGCATCTTCCGCGCGCGCCGTCGCCACGTAGGTCACGGGCCGGCCGCTGGCCGCCGCCAGTTGTTCTGCCAGCCGGCTCTTGCCCGAGCGCACGCCACCCAGTACCAGGGTCTTCATGCGACTGGCTCCCTCGTCTCGGCTTGCAGAAGGGTCAGTATGTAATTCATATCCAGGTGTTCTTCCAGAGAATCGGCCAGGCGCTCCAGGCCGCGTTCCCGCGCCGTTGCCAGGTCTTCCCCGGTCTCCATCCCGCAGCGCATCCCCGCCCAGTGCAGCAAGGCCTCGGCAGCGTCCGATGTATCGAACACGCCGTGGACATAGGTGCCGGCCACCGCGTCATCTGCACTACGCGCGCCATCCGGGCCGTGTTCCAGCTGCAGCACCGGACGCCCCAGGCCCGGCCCGGTCGTCACGCCCGCATGGATCTCGTAGCCCTCCACACGGGCCTCCCGATCCAGCACGCGGTCGCCGCGAACCCGCTCCAGGTGCTTCTCGGGTGCGAGCCGGGTCTCGATATCCAGCCAGCCCAGCCCCGGCGTGGAGCCCGACTGGCCCTCCACCCCATCGGGATCGTGCACGGCACGCCCCAGCATCTGGAAACCGCCGCAGATGCCCAGCACCTTTCCGCCATAGCGCGCATGCCGCTGCAACGCTTCTTCCCAGCCCTGCTCGCGCAGCCAGGCGAGATCGGCACGCACGGACTTCGAGCCCGGCAGGATGACCAGATCCGCCGGTTGCAGGGCTTCGCCTGGACCGACAAAGCGCAGGTCCACTGCCGGATGCAGGCGCAGGGGGTCGAAATCGGTGTGGTTGGAGATGCGCGGCAACGCCGGCACGACCACCTTCAGCGCGTCCGCGGGCGTCGAAGGCATCGCCTCGCGCGGCAGGGCATCCTCGGCATCCAGATAAAGCCCGTGCAGGTATGGAATCACACCGAGCACCGGCTTGCCGCTCTCCTGTTCCAGCCAGTCCAGCCCGGGCTGCAGCAGGCCGACATCCCCGCGAAAGCGGTTGATCACGAAACCCTGTACCCGCGCGCGTTCCGTTTCGCTCAACAGGGCCAGCGTGCCCACCAGATGCGCGAACACCCCGCCCCGGTCGATATCCGCGACCAGGATCACCGGGCAGTCCACCGCCTCGGCAAAGCCCATGTTGGCGATGTCGCCCGCGCGCAGGTTGATTTCCGCCGGCGATCCGGCGCCCTCCACCAGCACATGGGCGTACTGCGCCGTCAGGCGCCGATGCGATGCCAGCACGGCCTCGCGCGCTACCGGCTTGTAGTCGTGATAGGCACGGGCATCCAGCTCCGCCGCCGGCCGACCATGGATGATGACCTGCGCCCCCTGGTCCGAGCTGGGCTTGAGCAGCACGGGGTTCATGTCCGTGTGCGGCTCCAGACCACAGGCCGCAGCCTGCAGGGCCTGGGCGCGCCCGATCTCGCCACCGTCGGCCGTGACCGCGCTGTTCAGCGCCATGTTCTGCGGCTTGAACGGCACCACCGACAGCCCGCGCCGGTGCAGCACGCGCGCCAGCCCCGCCACCAGCACGCTCTTGCCGGCATCCGAGGTCGTGCCCTGCACCATCAGCGTCGTACCCATCAGGACGTCCCCAGCGCCTGCTCCAGGCGCTTCCATTCGTGCTCTTGCCCCGGCAGGCCAAAACGCAGGCTGCCCGGTTGATCAAACCGTCGGACCAGGATGCCCTGCGCGCCCAGGCGGTCCTGCCAGCCCGCGGGATCGGCCACGCGGCACCACTGGAACAACGCGGTTCCGCCGGCGGGTTCCAATCCGCGGGCGCGCAGCAAGTCTTCAAGGCGCTGTCCTCGAACCCGCAGCATGCCGCGCGTCTCCGCCTGCCAGGCCAGGTCCGCCAGGGCCCGAGCCGCGATCCAGCGCGACGGCCCGGACAGGCTCCACGGCCCCAGCCGGGCGGCCAGCCGCGCCCGCAGTTCCTCGCCCGCAATGACAAACCCCACGCGCGCTCCGGCCAGCCCGAAGAACTTGCCCAGCGAGCGCAGCACCACCAGGCCCTCGCGCGGCGCGTCCTTCGCCAGGCTTGCCTCGGGTGTCACGTCCATGAACGCCTCGTCCACGATCAGCCAGCCGCCGCGCGCGGCCAGGGCCGCATGCCACGCCAGCAGGTCCGCGCGGTCGAACCGTTGCCCGGTCGGGTTGTTGGGGTTGACCAGCACCAGCACGTCCAGGCCAGGCAGTGCGGCCTCGATCGAATCCCCATCCAGCGGGACGACGTCGTGCCCGGCCCCGTGCCAGGCCCGGGCGTGTTCGTTGTAGCTGGGCTCGAGGATACCCACGCGCGCCGTGCCTTCCCGTAGCGCGGGCAGCAGCTGTATCGCGGCCTGGGAACCGGGCACCGGCAACAGCGCCCCGGTCCCGTAATAGGCGGCGGCTGCGGCCTCCAGGCCGTCGTCCGGTTCCGGCAGGCGCGCCCAGACCCCTGGCGGCAGCTCGCCCGCGGGGTAGCCATGCGGGTTGATGCCCGTGGAGAGATCCAGCCAGTCGGCCTCGGGGATCCGGTAGCGCGCGGCCGCCTGGCGGATACCGCCCCCGTGCACCTGGATCAGTGCCTGCGGCTCCGGCGTCTGCATCGATTGGGCCTCAGAACAGGACAACGACAATCACCCCGGCCACAATGAAGGCCATCCAGATGGCCAGCGCACGATCCAGCAGCGTAATCGCCTGGCGAATGCCCGCCGCGTCCGGCATGCGGCCCATCCCCAGACGGGGTCGCCACTCGCGCTGCCCGCCATAGGGTGCCGCTCCGCCCAGGACCACGCCCAGCGCACCCGCCCCTGCGGCCATCACCGGCCCCGCATTCGGGCTCTTCCAGCCGGCGGCCTGCTCGCGCCAGCACTGCAGCGCGTCCCGGCCACGACCGGCCAGGGCATAGCCCAGTGCCGTCAGGCGGGCGGGGATCAGGTTCATGGCATCGTCCAGGCGCGCGGCGGCCCAGCCAAACGAGCGAAACCGGTCATTGCGATAGCCCCACATCGCATCCAGCGTGTTCACCAGGCGATAGGCCACCACGCCCGGCGCGCCAGCCACCAGGAACCAGAAGATCGTGGCGAACAGTGCGTCGTTGCCGTTTTCCAGCACCGACTCGATGGTCGCGCCACTCACCCCTCGCTCGTCCAGGGCCGCCGTGTCGCGACTGACCAGCATGCCGACGCCGGTGCGCGCCCCAGACAGGTCATCCTTTTCCAGGGCCTCGGCCACCACCTCCGCATGCTCGTCCAGGCTGCGCCAGCCAATCGCCAGCGTCAGGATCGCCAGCGTCAGAAGCCAGCCCCAGGCCAACGAGGTGCCCAGTGCGGCCAGCACCACCCAGGGCAGGACCAGCGCCGCGAGAAGGAGCGCTCCGCGTACACGACTCGGCGCATGCCAGCGGGATTCGGCCCAGGCCGCGAGCTGGCCGAATCCGGCGAGCGGATGGAACCGCCGTGGGTCGCCAAACAGTCGGTCCAGGATCAGGGCTCCGATCAGGATCAGAAAGGTACTCATGTGTTGCCACCCCCGGATGGCCCATCCGGACGCGCGGCGGATTCCCGCACAACCGTGGGCAAGGCCAGCTCGCACGGCGCACCCCAGCGATCCTGGAACACCAGGTCTTCCAGGGGGCGGCGGGTGTCCCAGCCCGCCGTTTCCAGCATCGGCCGGTCATAGAAGCGCTCGACATGCCCGAGGCACAGCACGGCAATGGGGTACCCGCCCTCGGGCATCTCCAGCCGGTTGGCCAGCCAGTCCGGATCGAACAGGGAGACCCAGCCCATGCCCAGGCCCTCGGCGCGGGCGGCCAGCCACAGGTTCTGGATCGCACACGCGGCCGAACAGAGGTCCATCTCGGGGAGGGTCCTCCGGCCGAGCACGTAGCGCTCGCGGCCATCGGTCAGGGCCACGACCAGCAACTCGCCCGCCTCGCGGATGCCCTCCAGCTTCAAGCGATGCACGTCGGCCGCGCGCTCGCCACAGGCCTCGGCGGTGCGCGCCTGTTCCTCCGCCGCGTGGGCGTGGAGCGCCTCGCGCACCGCTGGGTCGGTAATGCGCAGGAAGCGCCAGGGCTGCATATAGCCCACGCTCGGCGCGCGATGCGCCGCCTCGAGCAGCCGCCGCAACACCGCTGGATCGACCGGGTCCGGCCGAAAATGGCGCATATCCCGGCGTTCCGCGATCACGCGATAGACGGCCGCAAGCTCATCTTGGGCAAACCCCGAACCCCCGGCATCAGCGCCCGGGCAGGAAGGGTTCTCATTGGCGGGCAACTCGGACTGCATCGGCTTACCGTCAGGGGGACACGACGCGGATGCAGAGGGATCGGGGTGTGGCCACAGGGGCCCGCACCTACCGACCCTCGCCCACCGCGCGGTCGCAGAAACATCGTCCAGGCCGGTCTCCGGGCTCGCGAGGCCCCGGCAACCCGGGGCGGCAAGTCGCCTTCCCGGGCCGCGTTCGGCCCAGTGGCTTTCGACTTGTCGAGGTCCGAGCGGCCTGCGGAAGCACCCCTCGAACCCACTCGCTTACCGTTGCGGGGGCAGCGTCGGAATGGGGCTGCGGAGGATCTCGCGCCTGCACCGACTTCCCGTTTAACCCGCGCGATCAGTCGCCCGGGCACCTGGTAGCAAGGCGCCAATCATACGCGGCAAGCCCACTGCCGACCAATTGACGCTCCGAGGCGCCCCAGGCTTGCTGCTATGATGCCCCGCTAGTCCAGCGCCAGGTGGCGGCTCCCCAGCCGGCTCGAAGGCGCTTGAACAACCAATCCAATGCGACTGTAAAATCATGCAATTTTGGACTTCCCGAACTCCACTTCTCGCTTGCCTCCTGGGCCTGTTCTCAACCCCGCTGATCGCAATGGCGGACTCAATCACGGTCACCGACGACGATGACCGCGAGGTCCATCTGGAGCAGCCTGCCGAGCGCATCGTCAGCCTGGCGCCGCACATCACCGAGGTGCTGTTTGCCGTGGGTGCGGGGGACCGCATCGTGGGCGCAACGCAGTACAGCGATTATCCGCCCGAGGCGGAGGCCATCCCGCGGATTGGCGGCTACAGCCGGATTGACCTGGAACGGGTACTGGAAAGGGACCCCGATCTGGTGATCGCGTGGAAGAGCGGCAACTCCGCCTCCCAGGTCGAACGCCTGCGCGAACTGGGACTGCCGGTGTACGTATCGGAACCACGCAGCTTCGAGGGTGTGGCCTCGAGCATGCGGCGCATGGCCACGCTCGCCGGCACGCATGACCAGGGCGACGCCGCGGCAGAGGACTTCCTGGGCCGAATGGACGCGCTCCGCGCCACGTACGGTGACCGGGACCCGATTCGCGTGTTCTATCAGGTGTGGGAGCAACCGTTGATGACGGTCAATGACGACCACCTGATCGCCGAGGCCATCGCCGTGTGTGGCGGCGTGAACGTGTTCGGCGATCTCGACCGCCTGGTGCCACGCATTGGGCGCGAAGCCGTACTGGATGCCGACCCCGAGGTCATCATCGGCGGCGGCATGGGCGAGGACCGTCCCGACTGGGTGGTCGCCTGGGGCCAATGGGAGGACCTGACCGCGGTCCAGCGCGACAATCTGTTCTTCATTCCCCCTTCGCTCCTGCAACGCCATACCGGACGCATCGCGGAAGGCACGGCCCTGATGTGCGAAGAACTCGAACGCGCCCGCGCCCGCCGTTCCGCCCCATGACCATGACGGTCCGCCTCGCAGTCTCCCGGAAAGGATATCGCGGGACACCAATGAAGGAGCGTGGTACGTGCGCTGAAGGCAGCGCTCCCGCCGTTCCGGCAACCTACCGCTTCGTCCGCCTGGAGCGGAGGGCTACCGCTTGACCCGTTCGTTCCTCCTGGCCCTGGGCGTGCTGTTGCCCGCGTCTGTGCTCTCCGTCCTGGTGGCACTGGCCTACGGCAGCGTGCAGATTCCGTTCCCTGACCTCCTGAGTGTCTTCTTCGGCGAGGCCTCGCGACTGCACAGCACCCTGGTACTGGATCTGCGCCTGCCGCGCGCGCTGGCCGCGTTCGCCGCCGGCGGGTTGCTGGGCCTGGCCGGAGCGCTGATGCAGGTTCTGCTACGCAATCCACTGGCCGATCCCTACGTGCTGGGGCTCTCTGGCGGTGCCTCGGTGGGCGCCTTGCTGGCGATGCTCGCGGGGCTGTCCATGTTCTCGGTCTCGGCCGCGGCCTTCGTGGGCGCCCTGCTGTCCACCATTCTGGTGTTCGGCCTGGCCCACGGCACGGGCAGCTGGACCCCGACCCGCCTGCTGCTGACCGGTGTCGTGGTGGCCGCCGGCTGGGGCGCGATGATCAGTTTCATCCTCGCGGTCAGCCCCACTGCGGAGCTCCCGGGCATGCTGTACTGGCTAATGGGCGACGTCTCCCATGCCCGCAACCCCTACCCGGCCTGGGGCGTACTCGTGGTCGTCGCCCTGCTCGCCCTGCCATTTGGCCGCACCCTGAACGTCCTGGCGCGCGGGCCCATGCAGGCCGCGGCCCTCGGAGTGGCCGTACGCCCGGTGGAATGGACGATCTATGTGGTGGCGGCCCTGATCACCGCGACCGCAGTCACCCAGGTCGGCGCGGTTGGCTTTGTCGGGCTGATCGTGCCACACATGCTGCGTCTGATCTTTGGCAACGACCAGCGCGTGATCCTCCCGGCCTCGGCCCTGGGCGGGGGCATCCTCCTCACCCTGGCCGACACCCTGGCCCGGACGATCATTGCCCCGGAACAGTTGCCGGTGGGCGTCATCACCGCGATGCTGGGTGTCCCGGTGTTCCTGTTCCTGCTCTACCGGAGCCGCTGATGCCGCGTACACCTCCCCCAGCCCCCGCGGCGACCCAGCCACATGACACGCCGGGCCTGGGCGCGCGCAGCGTCCACCAGGAACCGGGGCCCAAGACGCTGCTCGCGACGCATGAGCTCGTCATCGACGTGCCCGAGCGGCCGCCCGGTTCGCCGCTGGACCTGACGGTGGATCCGGGCCAGTGCTGGGGCATCCTGGGCCCGAATGGGGCCGGCAAGAGCACCCTCCTGCAGACCCTCGCCGGCTTGCGGGCCGCGCGTGCCGGAACCATCAAGGTCAAGGGACAATCCATTGCGACCCTCGCCCGCGCGGAACTGGCCCGTCGCCTGGGCCTGGTCTTCCAGACCCACCACGACGGCTTTCCCGCCACGGTGCTGGAGACGGCCCTGATCGGACGCCACCCGTATCTACGGCCCTGGGATATCGAGTCTTCCGAGGACTACGCCCGCGCCCGGGCGGCACTCGCGGCGATGGATCTCGCCGACCTCGAGGACCGCATGGTGGACACCTTGTCCGGCGGGGAACGCCAGCGCCTGGCGATCGCGACCGTGCTGACGCAGGACCCCAGCCTGCTCCTGCTGGACGAACCCACCAGCCAGCTGGACCTGCATCATCAGGTGGCCGTGCTCAACCGCGTGCAGTCCATCGTCGGTCAGGAAAACCGAGGCGCGGTGTTGGTCCTGCACGACGTCAACCTCGCGGCGCGCTACTGCGATCACTTGCTACTGCTATTCCCTGACGGACAGGCGTGCTGGGGCCCCACGGCCACCATGCTGGTGCCCAGCGCACTGGAGCGCCTGTACAACCAACGCCTGAGCGTGGGCGAGGTGGACGGCCTGCCCGTCTTCCTGCCGCGCAACGAGTAGTCCCCATGGAATTCTTCCGCACCCTGCATTCCGATCTGGATGCCGAAAGCCTGCAACGAAGCCTCACCGTGCCCGCATTACCCGACGCCAGCGGCGCGATCGATACGCTGATCGCCGACGAGGGCCCCGATGCCGGCGTCGTGTACTGCCTGTGGGGCGAGTTTCGCGTCCATCGGGAAGTCATCAACGGTGGCGTTCGCTTTTACCTTCCGGAATGCCCGAATGGCCTCGCCTGGACGTTGACCACGGGTCATCCGCCCGCCGCCCACGCCGTCATCCTGCACCTGACCATCAATCGCAAGGAGCACGACCCGGACTTCGTCGAGAGCCTCGAGGCGTTTGCCGATTCCTGGGAGCTCCCCGTGCCCTGACAGAACGCTCCATGAAGGGAAACGATGCAATTTTCTTTTCGTTTCATGGTCGGTATGGTGCAGATCTGTTGCGAAGGAGAACGCCATGAACCCGACACCGCCGGACAGCGTGAAGACCTCTCAGCCCACCCAGGACGGGGCCGGGGTGAAGATTCGGCGCATCCATGATTTTAGTGGCGGGCTGGATCCCTTCCTGATGCTGGACGAACTGAACGCCAGCGCCCAGGAGGACTACATCGGCGGCTTCCCCTCGCACCCGCACCGCGGTTTCGAGACGCTGACCTACCTGGTCCATGGCGGGCTCACCCACGAGGACTCCATGGGCAACCAGGGACGAGTGGAGGCCGGCGAGGCCCAGTGGATGAGTGCCGGGCGTGGCGTAATCCACTCCGAGATGCCGCTTTTGGACGCGGACGGCCTGCACGGCTTCCAGCTTTGGGTAAACCTGCCCGCCGCGCGCAAGATGGACCCGCCGCGCTACCGCGACGTACGCGCCGACGCGATGCGTCACCTGCCGGAAGACGACGATTCGCTGCGCTTCAAGGCCATTGCCGGCTCCTGGCAGACCAGCGCCGGGGACACCGAAGGCGCGCTGCCGCAGATCGGCGAAGGCGCCGCCATGGCCGACCTCACACTACCGGCCGGCTATCGCCTGTCGCTTGCGGTGCAACTGGAGGATCGCGTGCTGGCCTACGTGTTCGACGGCGAGCTGACCGGCCTCGGCACGGGCCAACTGGGCGTCTGGCACGGCCACACCCAGATCCACCTGATCGCGCAGCAGGATGCCCGGGTACTGCTGTTCAAGGGGCGGCCGCTGGGCGAACCGATCGCCCACTACGGCCCGTTCGTGATGAACACCTCCGACGAGATCGAACAGGCCATCAGCGACTACCAGTCCGGCCAGCTCGCCGCCGAACCGGCCAGCATGGACTGAGCTCGAGCCAGCCCAGCATCCCGCAAGTTCCTCGCGCGAGTCCCCCTCTCCGTCATCCCGGAAACCGCGCAGCGGTTATCCGGGATCTCACTGCGTGGAACGAACCCCGACCCGCTGTCTCGCACCCATGCAGAAGACCACGGCTCTTCGGTTCGCTACGGCTGCGGTGACGGGGCGCTGGGAACCCGGATCGCAATGGGCATAGCGGGCCACCCAGCTAGGCTTGGGGGTGGATCCGGTGATCCCACGATCCGTTCCGTGGAGAAGGATGGCCCCGCAACGGGTGCAGGGGCGCTGGTTCGTGGCCGCCCCCCCAGGCCGGCCTCAGCCGCCTTCCTCGATCAGCTCGATGGCGTTGCCGTCGGGATCGCGCACGAATGCGGCCGGGCGCCCGGAACGACTGCGCTCCACGGCAATCCCCGCCCCTTCCAGACGCGCTGCCAGCGCCTCCAGGCCACGGACGCGCAACGCCAGATGACGGTCCTGACCACAGCGCACGCCGCGCTCGGTCGGATCGGGGTTCGGCACCTGCAACAGATGCAGAGCCTGTCCGCTCCCCAGGTCATACCACAGACCGGGAAAGTCGAGATCCGGGCGTTCCAGTGGCACCAGGCCGAGCTGCTCCCCGTAAAAGGCCGCCGCCACCCGCGTGTCCGCAATCACCAGGCTTGCGTGATGCAAACGCAGGATGCCGGGTTCTACCCGCTTCGCCGAAGTCATACCCGCATCACCCCCGAGGCCGGTTCGAGCAACACAATAGCCTGGGCCGCCACCCCTTCCTTGCGCCCGGTGAAGCCGAGGTGCTCGGTGGTGGTCGCCTTCACGCTGACATCGGCAATATTCAGGGCGGTATCGGCTGCCAGGTTTTCGCGCATCGCGCGCACATGCGGTGCAAGCTTGGGCGCCTGCGCGATCACCGTGGTGTCGATATTGACCGGGCGCCAGCCGGCCCCGGCCACTCGTTCGAGCGTCTCCCGCAGCAGGACGCGGCTGTCCGCCCCTCGAAACGCCGGATCGGTATCCGGAAAGTGCAGGCCAATATCCCCCAGCGCCGCGGCGCCCAGCAGGGCGTCGCACACCGCGTGGATCAGCACATCCCCATCCGAGTGGGCCACGAATCCACGCTCGAACGGGATACGAACGCCACCGAGTACCAAGTGGTCGCCTTCGCCGAAGGCGTGTACGTCGAAGCCCTGGCCAATCCGCAAGCCACTCATGCGCGAAACCCGCCTTCCAGGCGTCCCTGCTGCATCAGATACAGGCGAGCGAGCTCAAGGTCTTCGCTGCGGGTGATCTTGATGTTCATCGGGGAGCCCTCGATCAGTCGGGGTGCCTGGCCCAGGAACTCGATGGCGCTGGCCTCGTCCGTCACCGGATGTCCCTCGGCACGCGCCTGCGCGTTGGCCGTGCGGAGCATCCCCAGCCGGAACATCTGCGGGGTCAGGGCCCGCCAGACCCGTTCGCGATCCAGCGTCCGTTCGACCTTCCCGGCACCATCGCTCCACTTGATGGTATCGGTGCTGGGACTGGCGAGCAGCCCACCCACCGGATCGTCACGCAACTCGTGCAGCAGCCGGTCCACATCCGCTAGCGGCAGACAGGGTCGTGCCGCGTCATGCACCAGTACCCAGTCGTCCTCGTGCGCCCGTTCGGCAAGGAAGTCGAGCCCGTTCTGGACCGAATCCGCGCGTTCCGCCCCTCCGGCCGCACGGAACAGCCGCCCGCCGGCCAGCGGCAGGTCCAGGGCATCCGGGTCGACGTCCGGACCGAGTACCAGAACCACCCCGCGAATCCGCGGGTGTTCGAGAAAGATCGACAGGGTGTGGGACAGGATTGTGTGCGATCCGAGTGTCAGGTACTGCTTCGGACGGTTGGATCCCATGCGCCGACCGATGCCAGCCGCCGGGATCAACGCCCAGAACGCTGGCTCCCGAGTCGGCACGTGTTCCGCGTCAGCCATCAAAGGGGTCCTCGGGTGGCAGGGTGTCGGTGGCGGGCTCCGCATCCTCCGGGACTTGCGCGTCCGGGCCCGGATCGGTCTCTCCAGCCGGGCCCGGTAGCGGCTCGACCTGCAGCCTCGTGGGCTCGTCCTCGCCCACCACGAAGAAGAAGATCTCGTCCTCGCGGATCATCCCCAGATCGCGACGCGCGCGCTCCTCGACCGCCGCAGTACCGCCGCGCAAATCGCGCACCTCGGCCTCCAGGGCCTGGTTGCGTTGTTCCAGCTCGGCATTTGCGGCTTGCTGTTGCGCGACCTGCTCGCGCAGATCGCGCACATCGCGCCAACTCCCCTCGCCCAGCCACAGGGGCCATTGCAGGGCCAGCAGCACGAGGGCCAGACCGATCAACAGGCCGCGCATCACCCGCACTCCGTATGGTTGAACAGAGAAAGCCCTCGCCCGCGCAGCGCGACAGACGCGACAACGTGGAGACGAGGGCTTTCGCAAGTGGCCGGCATGCCCGGCATTCTACGAGCCCCTGACGACCGGGGACAGGAACCGCGCCGCAGGCTGAGGACTGCGTGGTGACCAAGGCCGTCCCGGGTCTCGATCAGCGCCCGAAGGTGAACGCCGACATGCCCGGATAGGTCGCCCGCGAACCCAGGTGTTCCTCGATCCGGATCAGCTGGTTGTACTTGGCGACCCGATCGGAACGCGACAGCGAACCGGTCTTGATCTGGCCGGCGCGCGTGGCCACGGCCAGGTCTGCGATGGTCACGTCTTCGGTCTCGCCCGAGCGATGCGAGATCACTGCAGTGTAATTGGCCTTGCGCGCCATCTCGATGGCTTCCAGCGTCTCGGTCACGGTGCCGATCTGGTTGAGCTTGATCAGGATGGAATTCGCAACGCCCTTGTCGATGCCTTCCTGCAGGATCTGGGTATTGGTCACGAACAGGTCGTCACCCACCAGCTGCACGCGATTGCCCAGGCGCTCGGTCAGCGTCTTCCAGCCGTCCCAGTCATCTTCGGCCATCCCGTCCTCGATGGTCAGGATCGGGTACTGGTCCACCCAGTGGGCGAGATACTCGGAGAACTCGTCGGCAGAGAAGGCCTTGCCTTCGGAATCGAGGTGATAGCGCCCATCACGGTAGAACTCGGAGCTGGCGCAGTCGAGGCCGATCCAGATGTCCTCGCCCGCCTTGAAGCCGGCGTTGTGAACCGCTTCCAGGATCACCTCGATCGCGGCGGAGTTGGACGGCAGGTCCGGCGCAAAACCGCCCTCGTCGCCCACCGCCGTCGCCAGCCCGCGCTTGGACAGCACCTTTTTCAGCGCGTGGAAGACCTCGGCGCCGTAGCGCACGGCCTCGCGTACCGAATCCGCCCCCACTGGCAGGATCATGAACTCCTGCATGTCCACGCTATTATCGGCGTGGGCGCCACCATTGATGATGTTCATCATCGGCACCGGCAGCAGCGTGGCGTCGTCGCCGCCCAGGGTCTCGAACAGTGGCTGTTCGCGATCCGCGGCCAGAGCATGCGAAGTGGCCATGGAGACGGCCAACAGGGCATTGGCACCCAGGCGTGCCTTGTTGTCGGTCCCGTCCAGTTCCAGCATGCGGCGATCGACCGCGGTCTGGTCCAGCTCCATACCTCGCAGGGCGTCGCGGATCTCGCCGTTCACGTGGCTGACGGCCTTCAGCACGCCCTTGCCGCCGTAACGCTTTTCGTCGTCGCGCAGTTCCAGGGCCTCGCGGGCGCCTGTGGAGGCACCGGAGGGCACCGCCGCGCGCCCCATGGCGCCGGAATCCAGGACAACATCGGCCTCGACCGTCGGGTTGCCCCGAGAATCGATGATCTCGCGGGCGTGAATCTCCGCAATCTTGGACATGCTCTCTCCTTGAAAATACCCGCCCGGACGGGCCCGTCCGGGACGTTTTATCGATTCTTTCGGTCGTTAACCGAGACCGTACTCCGCCTCTGCAAACGGCTGCGCCTTGGCGGCGGCGTCCAGCGCCTTGAGCGTCTGCAGCAGCGCGGCCATCTTCGGCAGCGGCCAGGCGTTGGGACCGTCGGACAGGGCCTTCTCGGGGTCCGGATGGGTCTCCATGAACAGGCCGGATACGCCAGCGGCCACCGCCGCCCGTGCCAGCACCGGCACGAATTCGCGCTGCCCACCGGAGCAGGCGCCCTGCCCGCCCGGCTGCTGCACCGAATGGGTCGCATCGAAGACGACCGGGCAGCCGGTCTGACGCATCTGGGCCAGGCCGCGCATATCGGAGATCAGGGTGTTGTAGCCAAACGAGACCCCGCGCTCGCAAACCATGATCTGATCGTTACCGGCCTCGCGGGCCTTGTCCACGACATTGCCCATATCCCAGGGTGCGAGGAACTGGCCCTTCTTGATGTTCACCGGCCGGCCCTGGCGCGCAACGTTCTGGATGAAGTTGGTCTGCCGACAAAGGAAGGCCGGGGTCTGCAGCACATCAACAACACTGGCGACTTCGTCCAGCGCGGTGTCCTCGTGGACATCCGTCAGGATCGGCACGCCGATCTCCGACTTCACTTTGTCCAGGATGCGCAGGCCCTCTTCCATGCCCAGCCCGCGGAAGCTCTTCGTCGACGACCGGTTGGCCTTGTCGAACGAGGACTTGTAGATGAACGGAATGCCGAGATCGTCAGCCATCGTTTTCAGCGCGCCGGCCGTCTCCAGGGCCATGGCCTCGGATTCGATGACGCAGGGGCCGGCAATCAGAAAAAAGGGCCGATCAAGGCCGACTTCAAAACCGCAAAGCTGCATGCTCTGTCCTGTCTGGAGGCCATCACCCTCCGGGTGCGGCCACAAAAAAGTGAACGGGCGCCTATTCCGTCAGCGCCGTGGTGGTTTCCGGTTCGCGGGCATCCTGGTAATCCCGGGCGGCACACACAAACGCGGTGAACAGCGGGTGGCCATCCCTTGGGGTCGAGGTAAATTCCGGGTGGAACTGGCAGCCCACAAACCACGGATGGTCGGCCAGCTCCACGGCCTCTACCAGTTCGCCGGATTCCGAGACCCCGGAGAGTCGAAGACCTGCGGCCTCCAGGCGTTCACGATAGGCGTTGTTGAATTCGAAGCGATGCCGATGGCGTTCTCCCACCTCTTCGCGACCATAGGCCTCGGCAATGCGTGACCCCGGGGTCAGGCGCGCGCTCTGGGCGCCGAGACGCATAGTGCCACCGAGGTCACTGTCGGCATCGCGCTGTTCGATGCGGCCTTCCTTGTCCTGCCACTCGGTAATCAGCGCGATGACGGGATGCGGCGTGTCGGGGGCGAACTCGGTGCTGTGCGCACCTTCCAGCCCGACCACATCGCGCGCAAACTCGATGACCGCCACTTGCATGCCCAGGCAGATTCCAAGATAGGGCACATCGTTCTCGCGGGCGTAGCGCACCGCGGCAATCTTGCCCTCCACGCCGCGTTCGCCGAAGCCACCCGGAACGAGGATGGCGTCCAGGCCCTCGAGTTCGCGCGCGGCCTCGTTCTCGGCCCCTTCCAGCTTTTCCGAATCGAGATAACGAATCCGGACCCGGGTACCCGCCTGGATGCCCGCGTGGGTCAGGGCTTCGTTCACCGACTTGTACGACTCGGTCAGATCGACGTACTTGCCGATCATGCCGACCGTCACCTCGGACTCCGGGAACTCCATGGCATTGACCACGTGCTTCCAGTCCGAAAGGTCGGCTTGCGGGACCTCGATATGGAGTTTGCGCAGCACGATCTCGTCGAGCTTCTGCGAATGCAGCCACAGCGGGATCTTGTAGATGTTGTCTACGTCCACTGCAGAGATGACCGCCTTCTCCTCGACGTTGGTGAACAGCGCGATCTTGCGCCGTTCACCCTCGGGGATCGCCTGCGTGGAGCGGCACAGCAGGATATCCGGCTGGATACCGATGGAGCGCAGTTCCTTGACCGAGTGCTGGGTCGGTTTGGTCTTGATCTCGCCGGCGGCCTCGATATACGGCACCAGCGTCAGATGCATGAACAGGGCGTTGTCATGCCCCAGCTCCACGCCCATCTGACGGATCGCCTCGAGAAACGGCAGGGATTCGATGTCACCGACCGTACCGCCGATCTCGATCAGGGCGATGTCGGCATCGCCGGCCCCCTCGTGGATCGAGCGCTTGATCTCGTCGGTGATGTGCGGGATGACCTGCACCGTGCCGCCGAGATAATCCCCGCGACGCTCCTTGCGGATCACGTTCTCGTAGATCTGCCCGGCGGTGAAATTGTTGCGCCGCGAGGTGCGAATGCGCACGAAGCGCTCGTAGTGCCCGAGATCCAGGTCCGTTTCGGCGCCGTCATCGGTGACGAACACCTCGCCATGCTGAAACGGGCTCATGGTGCCCGGATCCACGTTGATGTACGGATCCAGCTTGAGCAGCGTCACCTTGAGGCCACGCGCCTCCAGGATCGCCCCCAGCGAGGCGGATGCAATACCTTTGCCCAGAGACGAGACCACGCCTCCGGTAATGAAAACAAAACGCGTCATGCGGGAAACCTGGCTGGGAGCTGACAAGCACCCTGCCCCGGTTCGCACACGCAATCCGGGGCAGGCGGAAAACCCCTGAGAGAGTACCAGAGCACCCGCCCCCGCTCAATCGGAAGGTGGGGGCAGTGCCTCGTTTCCGGCCCGGGATGACAACGGCCGGAAGGCCACCAGGGTCATATCGTCACGCCGCGGCTCGCCGTCGCGATAATCTTCCAGCACCCGCACCACGGCATCGATCTTGGCCGACAGATCGCGGCCACTCTTGTCCGTCAGCACCTGGCGCAACCGCCGCCGACCAAACAATCGCGGCGGCTCTCCGCCGACATGATCGTGCACGCCATCGGTGATCAGGAAGAATTCCGTGCCCGGCTCCACGTCGACCTCGTGGTCCACGGGCTGGGCCGGTTCCAGGCTGCGGTAGCCAAGGCCGCCGCGTACGCCCCGGATCTCCTCGACCTCGCCGCCGCGGTCGATCATCAACGGCAGCCCGACCCCGGCAAAGGCCAGCTTGCGGTCCTCCGGTCGATACACGCAGACCGCGGCCTCCAGCCCGTCGTCCGAGTCGGAGTCATAGCCATCCTGACGCAGCCGCGAGCGTACCAGTCGGTCCATCTCGCGCAGGATGGCCGAGGGCTCAAGCAAGCGGTGTTCGTGCAGGATGCGATCCAGCGCCGAGGCCACCACCAGGGTAATGAAGGCACCCGGTACACCGTGGCCGGTGCAGTCCGCCACCACCAGGATGCTGTGTCCGTCGATGGCCTCGACCCAGAAGTAGTCGCCACCCACGAGGTGCAGGGGCTCCCAGTAGATCTGCACCTCGTCCATGTGACCATCGAGGGCATGCTTGTCCGGCAGCATGGCAGTCTGGATGCGGCGGGCATAACGGATGCTCTCCACCACCAGGCGATTACTGCGCTCGAGCTCACGGTTGGCCTCGTCCACCTTGGCCAGCGCCCGTTCCGTCTCGGATTTCTCGGCTTCCAACTGCCGGGTGCGTTCCTCGACGCGCCGTTCGAGGTCTGCATTCAGCGCCTTCAGCTCGCCGCGGGCCCCGTCGCGCGCGTCCAGCCCCGCCTGAAAGGCCCGCAGCAAACGATCCAGCGAACGCCCCAGCGCCCCCAGCTCATCGTTTTCGTGATGGCCCAGGCGTGGCATCGGCCAGTGCGCGGGCTGTTCCGGGTCGGTGTCCGCCACCGCACGTGAAATCTTCAACATCGGACGGAGCATCAGCAGATAGAACAGTACAACCACCACCAGAGAGACGATCACCGCCTGGGTCACACTGGTCACGACCCCGGTCTGCAGCCGGTTGACGAAGGCCCGCCCCAGCACGCCGGGGTCCAGTTCCACGCGCAGGACGCCCACGCCCTGGATATTTCCGCGGGTATCAGGGTGGCGCAGCTCACGCTCATGGGTTTGCAGATCGCCGAAGAGCCAGTGCGCCCATTCGCCACCGGTCTGGGTGCGTTCCTGGGAATCCTCCGCAAGGGTGTTGCCAAAGTCGTCGAGGATCTCGACCCGTCGGATCTTATCGAATACCAGCAGGCCCTGGACCAGGGAGTCGGCCTGGGCGGCGCTCAACTGGAAGGCCGCCTCGGCGGCGGGTGGTTCTACCAGGCGTTGCAGGCGGTCGATCTGTTCCCCGGTCTCGGCCCGGAAGGCATGCCAGTCCGAGGCAATGACATAGGCGCTGCTGAGAAGGCTCAGCGCCAGCGCCGCCAGCAGCGTGGCGACGGCCAGCTTGGCGACCAGGCTACGATTCCGGCGGGTGCCGCCCGCCATCACCCGTGTTCGCCGTGCGTTTGCACGATGACACGGTTGCGTCCCTCGTTCTTGGCCCGATAGAGCAGGTCATCGGCCAGAGCCACCAGCTCGCCCGCGTCCGGCCACGGGTTCGTGGTGATGACCAGACCAATGGAAACCGCCAGCGCGAGCGGTTCGTCCTTCCAGTGCAGCGATGCATTCTCCACCGACGAGCGAATGCGCTCGGCCAGTGCGACTGCCGCTTCGGGGTCCAGATCCGCCGCCACTACCAGGAATTCTTCCCCACCCATGCGCCCAGCGTACTGTTCCGCCCCCAGCTCGCCCCGCAGGATGTCGGCAAAGTTCTCGAGGGCGAAATCGCCGGCGGCATGGCCGTGGGTGTCGTTCAGCGCCTTGAAGTCGTCGAGATCCAGCATCATCACAGTGAGCGAACGCGATTCCTCGCCGACGCTATCCGCCATGCCCTCCACGCAGTCAATCACCCGGCGACGCGAGAACAGGCCGGTAAGGGCATCCTCCAGCGCCAGGCGCTCCAGCTCGGCTGTCAGGCGCTCGCGCTCGCGCACCTCGTCGGACAATGCATTGTTGAGCTGTGCCAGGTGCTCCGCCTGCTCGCGCAACTGGCGGTTGGCCTCCTGCAGATCCGCCTGCATGCGGTCGCTCATGCGCATCATGCGACGCTGCGCCCGATAGCTCTCGGAATAGGCCTTGGCGAGCACCTTCACGCCATCGCCTACCGCATCCAGCGCCTCGAGCATCTGCTCGGAGCGCTGCATGACGGACTTTTCCTGCTCGAACAGGGAGAAGTCCGCGAGCCTCTCCATTTCCTGGCCCTCCCGTGGCCGGGTAGCAGGATTCATCGGGTCCTCTCGGGAGGGGGCCTTCATGTCAGCGGACACATTCGATAGTCAGCGTGTTCGAAATCCTCGGAGAAGTCCTCGCCGAACTCCTCCATGGTCTCGTCGTCATCGTGGTAACACCAGTTGATCCGTACCTTCAGACCCGACTCGGCGCCTTCTTCCAGGATCTGGAACATGTTCATCAGGGCCTTCGCAGTCGAACTGTTGAAGTAGATCATTTCCACGGTGAACTCCACCTCGTCGCTGGCCCGGTCCTCGATCGCCTGCCGCAACCCCTGAGTCAGCGGGCCGTAGAAGTTCGCGGCATCTTCCGGATACGACTCGCCGGACAGCCGGTATTGCCCCGCCACGAAATCGAAAACGACAGCCGGGGTCCGGTCGGTTGCCGCGTGTTCAATGGTCTCGACGACTGCCATCAGATATAGGCCTTCAGGACAAAATAGGATTGCGCATCGGAGAGATGCTGAAAGTCGAACTGGATTGGCTCGCTTGCCCGGCGTGCGATCTCGATCAGGCCGATGCTGCCGCCCTTGCTGCCTTCGTCCGGTGGTTCCCGCAGCTTTTCCTTGTAAAAGCGGCGCAACTCATCGCTGTCCATGCCCGCGAGCTCACGCAGGCGCACGGCCAGGGTGTCGGCATCCTTGCGCCCGATCACGTTGCCGCAAATGACGAAGAAGCGGCCGTTTTCCGACCCGACGGTAATCATCCCGGAGCTCAGCTCGACGGGGGGCTCCGCGTCGTGCTCGATACGCTCCGCTGAATAGCGAATCACGTTCTGCACCTGTTCCACGAATACCGAAAAGACGCGGTTCACGGTCTTCGTATCGGTGGACTCCAGTCGGATTTTCTGCCGCAGCGCATCCCCCAGGGCCTTCAGGATGCCCTCGGAAATGTAGCCAGTGAACGAAAAGATGATGCCGCGCCGCGTCATGTTGCGCTGAAAGCCCAGCACCTCCTCGGCGATCAGGGCCGACGATTCCGTCCGGGCCTCGGCTGCGTCAGTCATTGCGCTCTCCATTGCTGTCCAGGACATCCTGCACGATGGCCGCATAGCGCCCGTCCGCGCGCATCGCATCCAGTTCCTCCTGCATGCGATCCAGCGGGGCTCGCGCGGTTTCCGGGTGGCAGGCCAGGGACATCACGGTATCGTTGAACGCGAACAGGGACCGGAGTTCACCGATACCCTCCTGGCGGGCAAACCACGGGGCCAGATGTTCACCGCTGACCCATACATCGATCCGGTTGGCCGCAAGCTTGCGCGCATTCAGCCGGTCATTCGGTGCGGTATCCACGGGGATGCCCCGGCCCTCAACGAAGAGCGCCACGGCATCGTCTCGATAGCCCCCGACGCGGTAGCGTTCCAGATCCTCCAGAGACTGCGCATCCACCTCGGCACCTTCAAGCACGAACGCATGCCACTGGTTTTCCACGAGAGGACCGACCCAGGTGAACAGATCTTCGCGTTCGGAGGTGCGCGTGGTGGAAAAGACGCAGGTACCAGGGTCCGACTGAGCCTCGGCGTAGGCCCGACTCCACGGCAGCAGGCGGATCTCGGCGTCCACTTGGGCGACATCCAGCAGGGCATCCATCACCCGGATGGAGATCCCGTCCAGCTCGCCGGTTTCGGTCTCGAAATTGAACGGGGGGTAGCTCTCGGTCGTGAGCATCAGCGAGTCCGCGGCCAGAGGCGCGGCCAGCAACATCCCGGCCGCCAGCACCCCCATGCCCGTACGTCGTCCGCATTGTGCCGCGAAACCTGTCACGTACCACTCACCCGCACCCCTGAATACGATCCAAGAATTGTCCGATTTGGACAGGCGCGTCAACTCCCAGCGTGAACCGACCCGGGCCAGAGCACCGCCACAATCGTTCCATCCAGCTGACACAAAAGCGGAACCCGATTGCGTTCCCAGGGGGCGATCCCGCGCTCCTGCATCAGCTTTTTCAGGGATCGGCGCCCGGCGGGGGTCGCGACCACCTCGCCCCCGCTTCGATAGCTAACGGTGAGGGCGACCTCGCGGTCCACGCCGAGCCGCGGCAGCATCTCCCGGGTCAGGCGGCGTCCGTCTGCCAGCATCAGTTCCGGCTGATCGGCTGGCCACGGCTGTTCGGGCGGCGGACCCGCAGCCTCCTCCTTCGGCCCGGCGTGCAGCTGATCGCGATAACGCCGCATCCATCCGCCATCCCATTCCACGGCGGGGGAGGCCTCGGGGTTGTCCACGAGGGCCTGGCGCAGGAATTCACCCAGGCGGTCGTGGCCGGGCGGACGAAGGCCCTGCTCGCGCAGCCAGTGCCGTAGCAGCCCCCGCTGGGTACTCGAGTCGAGCGCGCGCAAAGCGCGGAGGTCCAGGCTACCGTCCAGCGGGTCCCGCAGCCCCTTCAGCAGCCCGGAAAAGTGCTGACGGCATTGCCCGACCGCCTCCTGTTGCCAGCCGGCTGCGCGCGCCAGCCCGGCCGCGCCATCAAATCGCTCCCGCAACAAGGGCAGCACCGACTGGCGCAGGAAATTGCGATCGAATCGGGGATCATGATTGCTGGGATCGTCATACCAATCGAGGCCCTCCTGCTCCGCCAACGCGGCCAGTGCCTCGCGGGGCAGGCCCAGCAAGGGTCGCCCCAGCCAGGTCTCGCCCTCGCGGCGCAGCGGCCGCATGGCCTGCAGCCCTTCGGGCCCGCTGCCGCGCAGGGCGCCCAGCAGGAACGTTTCGGCCTGATCGTCCGCATGTTGCGCGGCCAGGATGATGCCCGTAGCGTCCAGCCCTTCGCGCAGCATCGCGTAGCGTGCCTCGCGCGCCGCGGCCTCCACGCCAAGGCCACGGGTGTCGAGCGAGCCGAGGGTACGGAGCCGGAGCGGGCAGTTCAGTGCCTGTGCAAAGGCGCGGCAGTGCTCGACCTGCTCGCCGGAGTCCGGACGCAGGCGATGATCCACGTGCATGGCCTCGAGGTTGGGGATACCCAGGCGCACCGCGGCGTGGAGCAGGACAGTCGAGTCGAGACCGCCGCTGAAGGCGATGCGCACCTGACGATAGCCGGGATGCGCCTGGAGGAAGTCCCGTAGCGCCGCGGCTACAGGATCGAGCGCCCCGGCACCGGGATCAGGAAGCGGCTTCCTGGAAGGCACCGTAATCCATCAGTCGGCGATAGCGCCGCTCCAGGCGCTTGCCCGGGTCCAGCCCTTCCAGGCCGTCCAGGGTTTCCAGAAGCGCGGCGCGCAGACTGGAGGACATGGTGTCGGGGTCGCGGTGGGCACCGCCCAGGGGTTCCGGCACGATGCGGTCCACCAGCCCCAGCTCGCGCAGGCGTTCCGACGTGATGCCCAGGGCCTCCGCGGCCTCCGAGGCCTTTTCCGCGCTCTTCCAGAGGATGGAGGCACAGCCCTCCGGCGAAATCACCGAGTAGGTCGAGTACTGCAGCATCAGGGTGGCGTCGCCCACCCCGATCGCGAGGGCCCCACCGGAGCCGCCTTCGCCGATCACCGTGGCAATGATCGGCGTGTCGAGACGCGCCATCACTCGCAGGTTGCGCGCGATGGCCTCGCTCTGGCCACGTTCTTCCGCCCCGACGCCCGGGTAGGCACCCGGCGTGTCGATGAAGGTGAGCACGGGCATGCGAAAGCGCTCGGCCATCTCCATCAAGCGCAGAGCCTTGCGGTAGCCCTCCGGACGCGGCATGCCAAAGTTGCGGTAGACCTTGTCGCGGGTCTGGCGTCCCTTCTGGTGCCCGATCAGCATCACCGGCCGTCCGTCCAGGCGCGCCACGCCGCCCACGATCGCCGGGTCGTCCCCAAAGGCACGGTCGCCGTGCAGTTCCTCGAACTCGTCGAACAAGTCGGGAATGTAGTCAAGGGTGTAGGGTCGCCGCGGATGCCGCGACATCTGCGAGACCTGCCACGGGGTCAGCTTGGCGAAGATGCTCTCGGTCAAAGACCGGCACTTGCCTTCCAGGCGCTGGATCTCTTCCTGGATGTTGACCTCGGCATCGTCGCCGACATAGCGCAGATCGCGGATCTTCGCTTCCAGTTCGGCAATGGGCTGTTCGAAGTCGAGAAAGTCCGGATTCATGCAGGGTCCCGAAGACTTGGTTGTGGATACCGACGAAGGATGCGAATTGTAACCAATTGCGGCGATCCCCGCTCCAATGCAGGTGCGGCGACGCCTTGTTTCCAGCTATCGGCCGTAGAGCACCTCGGCCTCGCAACCCGGACCCAGGGACTGCTGAATGCCACGCAACAGCCGCTCGTCCGGACGGATGGTCCATCCCTCCGGCAGGCTGATATCCGCCTCCAGCCCGTCACGGCGATAGCACAGGTGCACCCGGCAAGGCCCCTCACGATGCGGCTCCATCAGCCCGCGCAAATGGGCCACCTGCTCGGGAACCACCCCTTCCAGGCACAGGTGCAGCGCGCGGGCCCACTGGACCCGCGCTTCATCCAGGCTGTACACGGTACGGGCCCGCATACGGATCCCGCCGGCATAGTCGTCGAGCGTCACCGTGCCCTCCGCGACCAGCAGGGCATCCGGCTCCAGACGGTCCTTGTAGGTGGTGAAGTCGTCGTTGAACAACACCACCTCGGCCCGCCCGCTGCGGTCGTCCAGGGTGACGATGCCCATGCGCCCGCTCTGCGTGTTGCGCACTCGCACCCCGACGATCAGACCGGCGATGCGCACGGTTTCCTGCTTGCCCCGCCATTTCTGGCCCTGGGGCTCGTCCGGGCGATCCTCCAGCTTGGCCTCCAGCGCCTGCAGCGTGGTGCCGGTCAGGCGCAGCAACTCGGCGCGGTAGCGCTCCACCGGGTGACCGGTCAGATAAAGCCCCAGGGTGTCCTTCTCGCCGCGCAGACGATCGTCGTCCTCCATCTCGGCGAGGGTCGCACTATCCGGGATCACGGCCGCAGCCGGATCCCCGAACAGGTCCACCACACCCAGATTGGCATTGCGCTCGCTCTGTTCGGCTGCCGCGACCGCCATCGGGATGTCGTTCAGCAGCGTCGCACGGTTGGCGCCGATCCGATCCATCGCGCCGGCGCGCACCAGCGTCTCCAGCACACGCTTGTTCAGCTTGCCGAGATCCACCCGCTGGCACAGGTCCACCAGCCCGTGGAATTCACCGCCCTCGCCGCGCGCCTTGAGCAGGGTGTCGATGGCCGACTCCCCAACGCCCTTGATCGCGCCCAGGCCGTAGACCACGGTCTGCGCGTCGTGGCAGGTAAAGCGGTAGTCCGACTGATTGACGTCCGGCGGCAGGACCTCCAGGCCCATGTTGCGGCATTCCTCGATCAGCCCCACCACCTTGTCGGTGTTGTCCATGTCCGCGGACAGCACCGCCGCCATGAACGGCGCCGGATAATGCGCCTTGAGCCAGGCGGTCTGGTAGGCAACCAGGGCATAGGCCGCGGAGTGCGACTTGTTGAAGCCGTAGCCCGCGAATTTCTCCATCAGGTCGAAGATGTAGGTCGCAACCCCTTCATCCACACCGCGCCCCAGTGCACCCTCGAGGAAGATCTCGCGCTGCTTGGCCATCTCCTCGGGCTTCTTCTTGCCCATCGCGCGGCGCAACAGATCCGCACCACCCAGGGTGTAATTGCCCAGCACCTGGGCGATCTGCATCACCTGCTCCTGATACAGGATCACGCCGTAGGTGGGCTGGAGAATGGGTTCCAGATCCGGATGCGGATATTCCACCTGGGCACGACCATGCTTGCGGTCGATGAAGTCGTCCACCATGCCCGACTGCAGCGGGCCCGGGCGGTAGAGCGCCACCAGCGCGATGATCTCCTCGAAGCTGTCCGGCTGCAGACGCTTGATCAGATCCTTCATCCCGCCGGATTCCAGCTGGAACACCGCGGTGGTCTGGTAGTCCTTCAGCAGGCGGAAGGTGTCCGGGTCATCCAGCGGGATCGCATCCAGATCCACCTGCACCGCGGCATCCATCTTGCGGATGTTGTCCACCGCCCAGTCGATGATGGTGAGCGTGCGCAGGCCGAGGAAGTCGAACTTCACCAGGCCGACCGCCTCGACGTCATCCTTGTCGAAGTGGGTCACTAGCGAGCCACCGTCGTCTTCGCAGTACAGCGGCGAGAAGTCGGTCAGCGCCGAGGGCGCAATGACCACCCCGCCGGCATGCTTGCCCGCGTTCCGGGTGAGGCCCTCGAGTTTCTGCGCGAGATCGATGATCGCGCGCACCTCCTCGTCTTCGTCGTACTGCGTCTTGAGGTCCGCGCTCTCGGTCAGGGCCTTTTGCAGGGTCATGCCCAGCTCAAACGGGATCAGCTTGGCAATGCGGTCGACGAAACCGTAGCCATGGCCCAGCACACGCCCGACGTCGCGCACCACCGCCTTGGCGGCCATGGTGCCGTGGGTGATGATCTGCGAGACCTTGTCGCGCCCGTAGCGCTCGGCGACGTAGTCGATCACGTCGTCGCGTCGCTCCATGCAGAAGTCGACATCGAAGTCGGGCATGGAGACACGTTCAGGGTTGAGAAATCGCTCGAAAAGAAGATCGTAACGCAATGGATCCAGGTCGGTAATACCCAGCGCATAGGCCACCAGAGAGCCCGCACCGGAACCACGCCCCGGGCCCACGGGGATGCCATTGTCCTTGGCCCACTGGATGAAGTCCGCCACGATCAGGAAGTAGCCGGGGAAACCCATCTGGCAGATCACGTCCAGCTCGCGCTGCAAGCGCGCCTCGTAATCCGCCGCCGGCGCGAAGCAGAAGCGCTCCAGGCGCCCCGCCAACCCCTGCGCCGAGGTCTCGCGCAGGTGATCTTCCACGGTATAGCCCTCGGGGACCGGGAAGTCCGGCAGCACCGATTCGCCCAGGGTCAGGCTCACCGAACAGCGCCGGGCGATCGCCACGCTGTTGGCCAGGGCCTCGGGAATGTCCGCGAACCGCTCCGCCATCTCCTCGGGTGTACGCAGATACTGCGCCTCCGAGTAACGGCGCGGGCGCCGTGGGTCGTCCAGGGTCACGCCGTCATGGATGCAGACGCGCGCCTCGTGGGCCTCGAAGTCCTCGGGCCGCAGGAAGCGAACATCATTGGTGGCCACCACCGGCAGATCGAAGGCCTCGGCCGCGGCCAGCGCCTGTTCGATCCAGGCCTCTTCGCCCGGGCGGTCGCTGCGCACCAGTTCCAGATAGAAGCGACCCGGGAAGCGCTGCATCCACGGCTCGAGATCCTCGGCCAATAGCGCGCGCGCGGCCCCCGAACCGTTCACGAACAGGCCGTCGATCCCGCCAGACAATGCGATCAGGCCCTCGGCGGCCGCATCCAGCCAGGCGCAGTCCACCCGCGGAATGCCCTTCTCCTGGCCCTCCTGCCAGGCGCGCGAGATCAGCCGGGTCAGATTGCGATAACCCGGGTCGTTCTGCGCCAGCAGGGTCATGCGAGCAAGGCTCCCGTCGGCACGGGCATCGCGCACCAGAACGTCCGCACCGATGATGGGCTGCACACCCTTTGCGATCGCGGCACGGTAGAACTTTACCAGCCCGAACAGGTTGCAGTGATCGGTTACCGCGATGGCCGGCATCCCGCCCTCGGCCACCGCGTTCACCAGTGGCTTGAGGCGGACCAGCCCGTCGATCAGGGAATACTCCGAATGCACCCGCAGGTGCACGAAACCGGGATGGCCTTCGCTCATGCCCCCATCTCCTGTTCACGCGCCGCCAGCGCACGCGCTACGGGGCCGAAACTACGGCGGTGTTGCGGGCACGGCCCCAACCGTTCCAGGGCCTCGCGATGCGCCACCGTGGGGTAGCCGGAATGGCGATCGAAGCCGTAATCGGGGTAGTCGTGATGGAGATCGCGCAACCAGCCGTCGCGCGCCACCTTCGCGACGATGGAGGCGGCACTGATTGCAGCCACCGAGCCATCCCCGCCGACGATCGCCTCGGCGGTCCAGGGGCCCTGCGGTGTGAAGCGCCCGTCCACCAGCAGATGTGCCGGCGCGATGGCGAGCCCGGCCGCCGCCCGCTGCATGGCGAGCAGCGTCGCATGATGGATGTTCAGTTCATCGATCTCCGCCGCCTCGGCCCGGCCCAGCGACCATGCCAGCGCGTCGGCACGGATCTGCACGTCCAGCGACTCGCGGCGTTTCGCGCTGAGCTTCTTGGAGTCGGTCAAGCCGGGGCAGGTGTAGCCTTCCGGCAGGATGACGGCGGCCGCCACCACCGGCCCGGCCAGCGGCCCGCGCCCCACTTCGTCCACGCCGGCGACATAGCGCTGCGCTGCCTCTAAATCGGACATGGAGTCTCCACCACGGTGAACTGCGGGCAATCGCCCGAACGCGAACATGCGCCGCGCCGGGGATCCGTTACAATAGCGCCGAAAATCCTAGCACACCCCCTCCGGATCCGAGCCTACTCATGTCCCAATCTCCGTTACGCTGCGCCGCCATCGGCGTGGGCCATCTTGGCAAATGGCATGCCGCCAAATACGCCGCGCTGCCCGACACCGAACTGGTTGCCGTGGTCGATGCCGATTCCGAAACCGCCAGCCGCGTCGCGGCGGAGCACGGCTGCCGCGCGGAGACCGACCATCGCGCCCTGATCGGTCAGGTCGATGCGGTCTCCATCGCCGCACCGACCACCCTGCACTTCGACATCGCCCGGGACTTCCTCGAGGCCGGTTGTCATGTCCTGGTCGAGAAGCCGATTACCGCCACCCTGGAGCAGGCCGAGACGCTGAACCAGATCGCCGAGCAACAGGGCGTCGTCCTCCAGGTCGGGCACCTGGAACGCTTCAATGCCGCGCTACGCCGACTGACCGAGACCCCGTTGCACCCGCGGTTTATCGAGTCGCACCGCCTGGCGCCCTACAAGCCGCGCGCCACCGACGTGTCGGTCGTGCTCGATCTGATGATCCACGACATCGACATCATCCTGTCGCTGGTGGATGCCCCGCTGACCGACATTCGCGCCTCCGGCGCCCGCGTGCTGACCGGCGACATCGACATCGCCAATGCCCGGCTGGAATTCGCGGACGGCTGCGTAGCCAACGTGACCTCCAGCCGCATCAGCACCAAGTCCGAGCGCCGCATGCGCATCTTCCAGTCGCATGCCTACGCCTCGGTGGACTTCCAGAACCGCATCCTGTCGCTGAACCACATCGGCGAGCCCGACCCGGAGACCGGGGCCCCCGCGATCCACCGCGAGGAGAGTGTCTTCGACGAGGCCGACGCCCTGCTGGCCGAGATCCAGGCCTTCGTGGCCGCCGTGCACGGTCAGGGACCGGTCGTGGTCAGTGGCCGCGACGGCCAGCGGGCCCTGGAGACGGCCAGCCGCATCACCGACCTGGTCTACGAGAACCTGAACATCATGAGCCGGGCCGACGGCCCGCACAGCCACCTCGACGCGAACCCCACAGGAGTCAAGCCGTGATCCCGATGGTCGACCTGCAGCGCCAGTACCAGACCCTGCGCCCCGAAATCGATGCCGCGCTACAGGAGGTGCTGGCCGGTGCGCGCTTTATCCTCGGCCCCAACGTCCAGACCCTGGAGCAGGAGCTCGCCGAATACCTGGGCGTGGAACACGCGATCACCTGTGCCTCCGGCACCGATGCCCTGCATCTGGCGCTGGCCGCGGCCGGCATCGGCCCGGGCGACGAGGTCATCACCACCCCGTTTACCTTCATTGCCACCGCCGAGGCCATCCGTTATGTCGGGGCCGACCCGGTATTCGTGGACATCGACCCGCGGACCTTCAATATCGACCCGGACCAGGTCGAGGCGGCCATCACCGAGCGCACCCGCGCGATCCTGCCGGTCCACCTGTTCGGGCAGCCGGCCGACATGCCGCGGCTGCAGGCCATCGCCGAGAAACACAAGGTGTTGATCGTCGAGGATTGCGCACAGTCCTTCGGCGCGACGGTCGATGGCGTACAGACCGGCGCGGCCACCGCCTTCGGCTGTTTTTCGTTCTTCCCCAGCAAGAACCTCGGGGCCTTCGGCGACGGGGGTCTGGTGACCACCAACTGCCCGTCTGCCGCCGACACCCTGCGCCGATTGCGCAACCACGGTTCCAGCGTGCGCTACTACCACGACGAGATCGGCTACAACAGCCGCCTGGACGAGATGCAGGCGGCGATCCTGCGGGTGAAGCTGCCGCATATCGACACCTACAACGCCGAACGCCGCCGGGTGGCGGCACGTTATCGCGACGGCCTGGCAGGGCTGCCGGTCGAGGTTCCGTTCGAGGACGGCATCGGGGTCCACGTCTACCACCAGTACACGCTGCTGACTGATCATCGCGACGCGATCATGGAGGCGCTCAAGGCCGCCGAGGTGGCCTGTGCAATCTACTACCCGGTACCCCTGCATCAGCAAAAGGCCTTCGCCGATCTCCCGAACCGGCCGGAATCGCTGCCCGTCACCGAAGACGTCGCCGCGCGCTGCCTGTCCCTGCCGGTGTTCCCGGAACTCGAGGATGCGACCATCGACATGATCTGCGGGAAGATCCGCGCCGCCCTCGCGTGACGCCGCGCCACATCGCTTCCACAGGGGGTCCCCACCGGTCATGACGCAGCATGTCGTGATCTGCGCCGGCGAAAGCTCCGGTGACGCACTCGGGGCGGGACTGGTCCACGAACTCTCGGCACTGGAGCCCGGTCTCCGCTACACGGGCATGGGCGGGACGCAGATGCGCGCCGCCGGGGTCGACACCCTGATCGACGTCTCCGAACTGGCCGTGGTGGGCCTGGTCGATGTGCTGGTCAACTACCCGCGCCTGCGCCGGCTGTTCCGGCGCATGTGCGAGCATTTGGAGACCCACCGCCCGGACCTGCTGGTCCTGGTGGACTACGTGGAGTTCAACCTGCGCCTGGCTGCCCACGCCCGCCGCCTCGGTATCCGCGTGCTGTTCTATGTCAGCCCGCAGCTGTGGGCGTGGCGTTCGGGCCGGATCAAGCGCATCCAGCGCAGCGTGGACGCGATGGCGGTACTTTTTCCCTTCGAAACCGACGTCTACGAGAAGGCCGGGGTGCCAGTACGCTATGTCGGAAACCCTCTCGTGGATCGGGTGCAGCCGCCCAAACAGCCGATTCGCGAACAGCTTGGCCTCGCGGCCAATACGCGCCTGGTCGGTCTTCTCCCCGGCAGCCGCAACGGCGAACTGAAGCGCCACTGGCCCATGCTCGTGGACACCGCCCGCCGCCTCCACGTGTCGCACCCGGACATCCAGTTCGTGGCCTCCATGGCGCCGGGAGTCACCACCGAACACTTGGGGGCCCTCGCCACCTGTGACGATCTCCCCGTCCATTTCGTGGGCGGCCACACCGCCACCCACTCCCTGATGGCGGGGGCGGATCTATTGCTGATCGCCTCGGGCACGGCAACCCTAGAGGCCGGTCTGCTCCAGGCCCCCATGCTGGTGTTCTACCGCATGGGCACCCTGAGCCACGCGGTCTTCTCGCGTCTCGTGCGGGTTGAGAACATCGCCCTGGTCAACATCGTGGGCGGCGAGCGCCTGGTGCCCGAATACCTGCAACAGCAGGCGACCGCCGAGCGCCTGGCCCACGACGCCGCGGATCTGCTCGACCGCCCCCCGGCCCTGGACGCGATGCGCGATCGCCTGGCGCAAGTGCGCGATCACCTGGGCAATGGCGGAGCCGACCGCCGCGTGGCCGAAATGGCGCACCAACTCCTGCACCACGGCCAACTAAGCGACAGCGAGAAGCCGATCTAAGGGCGACGGTTCGTTTGGGGAGCAAACGCTTGGGCAGCACACAGGGCCCTGCCCCGCAGCGACCGCGTCAGTGCGGACGACCGCCGCGCAGAATGCCGCGACGACTGCCGCGCACGAAACCGATCAGATTGCGCACCTCCGGCACCTCGGTCTCCTCGAACATGGCGTCCAGATGACTTTCGCGCCCGGCGCGTCCACGCATTCCCTGGATGAATACCCGGTGCAGCGCCTGAATGGCGTCATTGGAGAAACCGTTGCGCTTGAGTCCAACCTTGTTGATCCCGATCAGCCGCGCATAGTTGCCGCTCGCCAGGCAATACGGCGGTAGGTCACGGTTCAGCGCCGCACCCATGCTGGTGAAGGCGTAGGTGCCGACGCGACAGAACTGATGCACCAGGGTGAAACCACCCAGCGTTGCGTGATCCTGGATCTCCACGTGCCCGGCAAGCGACGTGGCATTGGAGAAGATGATGCCGTTCCCGATGGTGCAGTCGTGCGCGATGTGGACATACGCCATGATCAGGTTGTCGTGCCCGATGACCGTCTCACCCAGCCCCTTCTCGGTTCCGCGGTGCAGCGTTACCGACTCCCGAATCACGTTGCGATCGCCGATGATCAGCCGCGTGGGTTCACCCCGATAGCTGGTGTCCTGAGGCTCCTCCCCGATCGAGGAGAACTGAAAGATTCGGTTTTCCCGCCCGATCTCGGTCGGTCCGTTGATCACCACATGCGGGCCCACCCAGGTATCCGCGCCGATCTTCACATTGGCACCGATGACCGAGAACGGCCCGATCGTCACCGAGCTGTCGATCTCGGCGCTGGGGTGGACGTCCGCGCGCGGATCGATCACGCCGGGATTTCCTGACCGGAACACATGAGCTGCGCCGTCGCGCACACGTCGTCGCCCACCTTCGCGACCGCGTCGAAGCGCCAGATACCCCGCACCGTACGCTTCAGATCCACCCGCAGGTGGAGTTGATCGCCGGGTACCACCTGGCGCCGGAAGCGCGCCTCGTCGATCCCGACAAACAGGTACAGCTGCTGCTTGTCCTGGTTCTCGTTACGCGCCTCTTCGGTCTTGAACGCAAGCAGGCCGGTGGCCTGTGCCAGGGCCTCGAGGATCAGAACCCCGGGCATCACCGGCTTGATCGGGAAGTGCCCCTGGAAATACGGTTCGTTGATGCTGACGTTCTTGATCCCCGTCAGATAGCTGCCCGCCTCCCACTCCAGCACCCGATCCACCATCAGGAACGGGTAACGATGCGGCAGGTAGCGCATGATCTCCTGGACATTAAAGTCATCCACGCCGGTGTCCTTTCTCTTGATCTTGTTGTGCCGCATCCGGACCGCTGCGCGGGACGTGCAATACGACGTTCGACTCGGCCTCCCCACGCGCGGCAAGGCCAGTTACTACCAGGGCCGATCGATCGCCCCTCGATCGCCTAACGCGCCAGACGGCGCAGTCGGGCCAGCATGCGATTCCACAACCGGGCCTCTTGATGCGGGACTCCAGAGGCGTAGTGACCCGGCCGCGTAATGGAGCGCGTGACCAGGGTCATCGCGTGAATGGTGACGTGATCCACGATGGACAGGTGACCCAGGATCCCGGCGCCGCCCCCGATTGCACAATGCGCGCCGATCCGGGCACTGCCCGCGATCCCCACACAGCCGGCAATGGCTGTATGGTCGCCAATCTCGACGTTATGGGCAACATGAACCAGGTTGTCGATCTTCACTCCCCTCCCGATCCGCGTCGCGCGCAACGCCCCGCGATCGATGGTCGTGTTCGCTCCGATTTCCACATCGGAACCGATCACGACATGGCCCAGCTGTTCGATTTTCTCCCACCCCTGGTCGCCTGCGGGGGCGAACCCGAAGCCATCGGCCCCGATCACGCAACCACTGTGCAGGATGCAGCGATCCCCCACCTCAACCCCTTCGAGCAGGGTCACCCGGGGGTGCAGGAAGGTATCGCCCCCCACCATCACCCCCTCGCCCACCACGCAATGCGCCTCCACGACGCTCTGGGGCCCCACCGTAGCCCCCGCCCCGATCACCGCCCCGGGCCCCACGAATGCGTCGGGAGCAACCGAGGACTCGGGATCCACAAACGCACCCGGATGGACACCCGCAGGCCGTGCCCGACGCGGCCTGCCCAGGCACTGACTCGCTCGGGCATAGCCCAGATAGACATCATCCAAGTGGATCAGGGTTCGGGAAGACGTCGCTTGCAGGCCCGCGGCCTCCGGCACCAGGATCACACCCGCGGCACTCGCCGCCAAGGCCTCTGAATGACGCCCGGCGTCCGTCACAAAACTCAGATCGCAGGGGCCTGCCGTGGCCAGCGGGCTCAACCCGGTGAAGCGGCGTTGGCCATCGCCCGTGAGCTGCCCGCCCAGCGCCTCGGCCAGCTCGCGGGCCGAATACCCGCCGTCAGTCTCGCTGCATTGTGGCAAGGATGTCGTCCGTGATGTCGATCCGGTCGCTGGCATACAGCACGTTGCGTTCGGTCAGGATCAGATCAATGTCGCGTTCCCGGGCGAGATCAACGATCGCATCGTTGATCCGTCGCTGCAGTTTGGCCAGCTCCTCGTTGCGGCGTACGTTCAGGTCTTCGCTGAAGCTCTCCTGCGCCCGCCGGAATTCCCGCGAACGTTGCGAGAATTCCCGCTCCAGGTCCGCCCGTTCCGATGGGTTCATCAGGTCCCCGTCACGTTCCAGCCGGTCACGCAGCCGCTGCAGCTCCTCACGCTCCGCCACCAGCTCCGAATCGCGCGGCGAGAACTCGCGCTCCAGTTCGCGCATGGCCTCTTCGGCCTGCGGCGAATCCTCGAGAATCCGGTTCATCGTCACGAATGCGACGTTCTGCGCCCCGGCGACAGCGGGTACCACCAGCCATCCGCTGACGACGAGAATCACCGCCGCGAACCAGGCCATCCCGGATCTCATGACGCCTCCCGATGCGCTTGCATCGATCATCCTCAGAAACTGGCCCCCAGCAGGAACTGGAAGCGCTGCAGCTCGTCACCCGGCTGATCGTTGAACGGCTCGGCCACGCTGAAGCTCAACGGCCCCACCGGCGAGAACCAGGTCACCGCCACACCCGCCGATGCCCGCAACTCGCTGGTATCAAAGTCCGACACATCATGGAACACATTCCCCGCGTCCACAAAGGTACTCATGCGGACTGCATCGTTGTCGGCCGCAAACGGCATCGGGAAGAACAATTCCGCGGACAGCGTAGTCCGGAAACGCCCACCGTAAGGATCATCATTGGAATCGCGCGTCGCCACCTGACCATCGCGGATCGGTCGCAGATCGCCCAGCTGGTTGTCCTCGTAGCCGCGGACCGAGCGAATGCCCCCGGCAAACAGCCGTTCGTAGAACGGCACGTCATCCCCTCCGTAGCCATCCGCGTACGCGAGTCCGGCGGAGAGGCTGAAGGAGTACCGATCGGACAGCCGGAAGATCTCCTGGCCCGAATAGGTGAGCTTGTAGAACTCGCGGTCACTGCCCGGCACCGTGACTTCCAGGCCGACCCGATGACGACGGCCTTGCGAGGCGAAGGTCGTGCTGTCCCGCGTATCGTGGACGTAGCTGGTCTCGAGCTTGTAGAGGTTCGCGGAATCGCCAAATTCGTCCAGCTCGTCGATGATCTCGTCCGGGGTTCCGATACGAGTGTCGGAGCGTTCGACCGTCTCGATCTCGATGTTCTCGAAACCCGGTCGCACCTGAATCCGGTCGAACTCCGACAGCGGAATCCCGTAGGTCACGTCGAAGCCAAAGCGGTTGGATGAATACCGCGAGATATTGGCCTCCTCGGCGTCGATCTTGCGATAGAACACGGAGAACCCGCGACTCGCACCGGAGGGGGTGAAGTGCGGATTGGTGACGCTCATCCGGAACAGCTGGTTGACCTTGCTGGTACTCACCTCGGTGGAGAAGCGATTGCCGGTCCCAAGGAAGTTGTCCTGTGTCAGGCTCGCGGTCAGCAGCAGCCCCTGGTTCTGCGAGAACCCGGCGCCCAGCGACAAGGCCCCGGACTGCTGCTCGGTCACGGTGATATTCAGGTCCACTTCGTCATCGGTGCCGGCGACCCGCTCGGTCTCCACGTTCACGCTCTGGACGAACGGCAGCCGCTGGACACGCACCCGGGAACGTTCGACCAATGCCCCGTTGTACCAGGCGCTCTCCATCTGGCGCATCTCGCGGCGATACACCCGTTCCTCGGTATTCTGATTGCCGGTGATGCGGATGTTCCGAACATAGACGCGCGGGCCCGGGTCGACGAAGAACGTGATCGCCACTTCGCGGTTGTCCTCGTCCACGTCGGGCACCGGGTTCACGTTGGCGAATGCGAAACCCTCCCGAGTCAGGCGCTCGCTGATCCGTTCGGCGGATTCGGTCACCTGGCTGCGCGAAAACGGCGCATCGATGTCCACGTCAATCAGGCTCTCCAGCTCCTCCCGCGGGATCACAAACTCCCCGGCGAGATCCACACCCGTCACCGTGTAGCGATCGCCCTCGTCGACGTTAATCGTGATGAACAGATCCCGCCGATCCGGCGTCAGCGTCACCTGAGTGGAGTCGATATCGAACTCCAGGAAACCCTGATCCAGATAATGCGAACGCAGCTGTTCCAGATCCCCGGACAGCTTCTCGCGCGAGTAGTTGTCACGCCGACTGAAAAAGGCCCACCAGCGTGGCACGCCGGACTCGAAACGCCGGGTCAGTTCACGACCCGAGTAGCTCTCGTTGCCCACTACATTGACCTGGCGGATTTTGGCCACCGGCCCTTCGGTAATGTCGATCTCGATGTCCACGCGGTTACGCGGCAGTTCCACGATCTCCACATCGACCTGCACGTTGTAGCGCCCGCGCGCGAAATACTGCTGGCGCAGCTCGCTCTCGATGCGGTCCAGCATCGTGCGGTTGAATACCCGCCCGGAACGCAGGCCGGCCGAATCCAGCGCCTCGCGCAAGCCCTCGTCGGGGATATCCCGGTTACCGGAAAAATTGATCTCGTTGATCGCGGGGCGTTCAGAGACAATCACAACGAGGACGTCCCCGCGCCGGGCGATCTCCACATCGTCGAAGAAGCCGGTCTGGAACAGCTCGCGGATCACCTCCGGACTGCGATTGTCGTCGAAGGTATCCCCAACCTGCACGGGCAGATAACTGAGCGCGGTACCGGCGGTGATCCGTTCCAGCCCCTCGATCTCGATATCCTCGATCTCGTAGGCCTGGCCCCAGGCCGTCCCCGCCAGGCCCAGCAAACCGACCAGGGCCATTCCTCTCAAGCTGTTTCGCGCCATGCTCTCCGCCAAAAAATAGGCCGTTCGGTGGGCTGATCGAGGTACCCGGGGTGCCGCTCCAGCGTGCCTTCGCCTAACCGAACAGTCGTGTCAAATCATTGTACAGGGCCAGTGTCATCAGCCCCGCGATCGCCAGCAGACCCACCTGCTGACCGATTATCTGGGTGCGCTCCGACACCGGGCTGCCCTTCACCGCCTCGGCGGCGTAGTACAGCAAATGGCCGCCATCCAGCATCGGGATCGGCAGCAGATTGATGATCCCGAGCGACACGCTCACCAGCCCGAGAAATCCCAGGAACGCCGAAATCCCGATCAACGCCGAGACCCCCGCAAACTCGGCTATGGTAACCGGTCCGCTGATATTTTTAACCGACGCATCCCCGGTGATCATTCGCCACAGGATGCCAAGTGTCAGGACGGTCACATCCCACGTCCGCTCCGCCCCTGAGACAAATGCCGATCCCGGACCCTGGCGCACCAGTACGGCCATGTCCCGTGCCGCCGATTGATCCGTATCCACGCCCGCGCCGATACGGCCGATGGTCACCCCGTCGTGATCTGTCGCCTCCGGCGTCATCCGTAGTTCCAGGGTGCGCCCGTCGCGCTCCACGGTGACCCGCAGATCGGCTTCTGGATGCGCACGCACCACCTCGACCCAGCGATTCCAGTCCGCGACCGGCTCGCCGTCCACTGCCAGCACGCGATCCCCGACCTCCAGTCCTGCCGCCGCCGCGGGGCTCCCACCCTCGACGGCACCGATCCGCGGTTCCAGCATCGGCCGATAGGGCTGCAACCCCAGCTTGTCGAGGAACTGCCCCTCTGCCAGCAACGCCTGGCGATCCCGCAGGTCCACCTCCCGCTCGATCTCTCGACCGTCCGTGCCGCGCAGCAGCAGGGTGACCGCCTCGCCGCGAACCGCATGGTCCAGCAGGCGCAGGTTGGCCTGTTCCCAGTCCGCCACTTCACGATCGCCCACCCGCAGGATCTCCTGCCCCCGCTCGAGGCCCGCCTCGGCGGCCGGCGTATCCGGTGCCACCTCGCCCAGAATGGGCTTGATCCCGCCCACGCCCACCATGAACATCACGGCGTATACCAGGATCGCCAGCAGGAAATTCGCCGCCGGCCCGGCCGACACCACGAACGTACGGGCCCCAAGACCTTTCTGGTTGAAGGCGCGCGTGACCTCTTCCTGCGCCACCGGACCCTCGCGCTCGTCGAGCATCTTCACGTAGCCACCCAGCGGCAATGCGGCAATCACGAATTCCGTCCGGTCCCGCCCGAAGTAGCGCTTGAAAATCGGCCGGCCGAAACCCACCGAGAAGCGCAGCACCTTCACCCCCACCAGACGAGCGGCGAGGTAGTGCCCATATTCGTGCACGGTCACCAGTACGCCAATGGCTACCGCAAACGCCAGCAGGCTCGTCAGGAACGTCATGACAGGACGGGTCGTGCGTTCGCGACATACTCGCTCGCGACCTCGCGAGCCCGCCGGTCCGCACCCAGGACGCGCTCCAGCGAATCGGCCGCCTCGGCCTCGATCGCCTCCAGGGTCGTGGCGATCACCGCCGGGATCTCGCTGAAGGCCAGACGCTCTCCCAGGAAGGCATCCACCGCCACTTCATTGGCCGCGTTGAGAACCGCGGTGGCCGTCCCTCCACGCTCCAGTGCGGCGTAGGCGAGACCGAGCGCCGGGAAACGCGCGGCTTCCGGCTCGGAGAACTCCAGCTTGCCCATCGTGAGCAGATCCAGCGGTTCAACGCCCGACTCCATACGCTCGGGCCAGGCCAGCGCATGGGCGATCGGTGTGCGCATGTCGGGATTGCCGAGTTGCGCGAGTACCGACCCGTCATCGTAGGCCACCATCGAATGCACGATGCTCTGCGGGTGAAGTACCACCTGAATCGTCGAGGGCGCCACGGCAAACAGCCAGCAGGCCTCGATCACCTCGAGCCCCTTGTTCATCATCGTCGCCGAGTCCACCGAGATCTTGCGCCCCATATCCCAGTTGGGGTGGGCGCAGGCTTCGTCCGGCGTAATCCCGGCAAAGCTGTCCAGCGGACGGTCGCGAAACGGCCCCCCCGATGCGGTGAGCCAGATCCGGCGTGCCCCGTGCGGTGTCACCGACTCGGCACAGACGTAGCCATTGGGAAGGCACTGAAAGATCGCGTTGTGCTCGGAATCGATCGGCAGCAGACAGGCACCGGAGCGGCGCACGGCATCCATCAGCAAGGCCCCGGACATGACCAGCGCCTCCTTGTTGGCGAGCAGCACCCGTTTGCCCGCCTCGGCCGCGGCCAGCGTCGGCAACAGTCCGGCTGCGCCCACGATCGCCGCCATCACCGCGTCGACCCGGGGCTCCCGGGCGACCTCCGCCAGGGCCTCCGCACCCGCCCGCACCTCGGTACGCGAGCCGACCGCCGCCAAAGCCGTGCGCAGAGCCTCGGCGGCATCGGGATCGACCATCACGGCCACTTCCGGGTGGTGCGCCAGGCACTGCGCGCGCATGCGCTCCACATTGCGATGCGCCGTCAGGGCATACACGCGGAAGCGTTCCGGCTGACGCGCCACGACATCGAGCGTACTCAACCCGATGCTGCCGGTTGATCCGAGAATGGTGATCTGCGTCGTCTTCATGGGTACCTGCGTCCGTTCGCGCTATGCCGCCACCGGCGGGGCCGGAATCAGCGCCAGCCACAGCAACCCCGCCAGGAAAACCGGAGCCGCCGCGACCATGCTGTCGAACCGGTCCAGAATACCCCCGTGGCCCGGCAGCAAGGAACCACTATCCTTCTCGCCAGCCTGTCGCTTCAGGATGCTCTCGAACAGGTCCCCCACGACCGAGACCAGCCCGATCAGCACCGACAGCAGCAGGAATACCATCGCGTCCATCGGCTCGAGGCCCCAAACGGCCGCCACCACGATCGCGAAGGCCAGCACCGTCAGTAGACCGCCAAGCAAGCCCTCGCGGGTCTTCCCGGGACTGATATGCGGCGCCAGCGGGTTGCGCCCGAACGCCTTCCCGGCGAAATACGCCCCGGTGTCGGCCAGGCCAACCAGCACCACCAGATAGACCACCAGCAACGGTGCCAGGGCATGCAGCCAAACCAGGCCCATTCCCGCCGGCACCAACGTCATGATCGCGGCCACCGCAAAGAGGGTCCGACTGGATGCCGGTGCGGCCGTCTCGCGCTCGCGATAAAACGGCAACAGCAACAGGATCACCAGCCACCACAGCAACACCAGACCCAGGATCAGGTAGTGCAGCCCCGCAACCGGCGCCAGACCGAGCGCAAGCACGGGAACCACCACGGCCGCCACCAGCGCGCCGCGTGCCAACGGGTGTTCGAGCCCGGCCAGTCCACCCCACTCCCAGGTCGCCAACCCGAGGACCAGCGCGACCAGCGCCAGCACCGCCCAGTTCGGGCCCCAGGCCACCAGGGCCAGCGCCGGCAAACCCAGTGCCGCGGCGGTCAGAATCCGTTGTTTAAGCACTCGGTACCTCCCGCGCACTTGCCTCGGCGGCTCCGGTCACGCAGCCGAAACGCCGCTGGCGACTCGCATACCACGCCAGCCCCTGTCGCAGATCATCGGCTGTGATGTCCGGCCAGAACGTCTCGATGAAGAGCAACTCGGCATACGCCGCCTGCCACAGGAGGAAATTGCTGATGCGGCGTTCGCCGCCAGTGCGGATCAACAGATCGACGTCCGGCATCCCGGCCGTGCTCAAATAGCCGGCGAAAGAAGCCTCGGGGTCCGCCCCTTCGTCGCCGGCGGCCACCCAGCGGCGGGCCGCCTGCAGGATATCCCAGCGGCCACCGTATCCCAGTGCCACGACAACCCGCATACCCTCGTTGGCGGCAGAGGCCTGCTCGGCTTCCGCCATCCGCGTCTGCAGATCCGGCGGAAAGCTTGCGCGATCGCCAATAAAGGTGAGCGCGATCCCGCGCTCGATCAGTTCCGGGAGTTCCGCCTCGATGGCGGACACAAACAGATCGAACAGTGCCTCGACCTCTTCGCGCGGCCGGCCCCAGTTCTCGCTGCTAAAGGCGAACAGCGTCAGGGTGTCCACGCCTTGTTCGGCGAAAAACCGCACGGCATGCCGCGTCGCCTCCAGCCCCGCCCGGTGGCCTTCGGAACGACTCAGACCTCGGGCCTCGGCCCACCGCCCGTTGCCGTCCATCACGATGGCCACGTGCGCCGGGAGCGCCTCGCTGGGTGAAGTAGTAACCGGCATCGCCTGCGCCGGTCAGACTTCCATCAACTCGGCTTCCTTGTCCGCAAGCATCGCGTCGACCTTGGCGATGTGGTCGTCGGTCAGCTTCTGGATCTGATCCTGCGCCTTGTGCTCGTCGTCTTCGGACATCTCCTTGTCCTTGACCAGCTGCTTGAACGCGTTGTTGGCATCCCGCCGGATATTGCGCACGGCCACCCGCGCGTGCTCGGCCTCAGCCCGGACGACCTTGACCAGGTCACGGCGCCGTTCTTCGGTCAGCGCCGGCAGCGGCACACGGATCGTCGTCCCCATGCTCGCCGGATTGAGTCCCAGATCCGAAGTCATGATGGCCTTCTCGATCTTGCCGACCATGTCCTTCTCGTACGGGACCACGGAGAGCGTGCGTGCGTCCTCGGCATTGATGTTCGCGACCTGGTTGATCGGCACATCCATGCCGTAGTACTCCACATGCACATGTTCGAGCAGCGTGGGGTGCGCACGGCCGGTTCGAATCTTCGATAGCTCGTTGCGCAGCGCTTCCAGGCTCTTGTCCATGCGTTCGCGCGCATCTTTCAGGGTGGCGTCACTCATTACGGGCTCCCTCGACCAAGGTGCCGACCGCCTCGCCCATCACGAGCCGTTGCAGGTCGCCCTTGGCAAACATATTCATTACACGGATCGGCAGGCCATTGTCTCGGCACATCACCAGAGCCGTGGTATCCATTACGCCCAGACGCTGTTCCAGCGCATCGTCGAACGTCAGCCGCTCGTAGCGTCGGGCATCCTTGGTGGTCATCGGATCGGCATCGTAGACCCCGTCGACCTTGGTCGCCTTGATCATGATGTCGGCGTTGATCTCGATCGCCCGCAGGCTGGCCGCGGAATCCGTGGTGAAGAACGGATTGCCAGTACCGGCCGCAAACACCACGATGCGCCCCTTTTCCAAGTGGCGTACCGCACGCCGGCGGATGTAGTCCTCGCACACCTGATTGATGCGGATCGCCGACATCACCCGCGAAAAACGCCCGGCGCGCTCGATCGCATCCTGCAGCGCCAACGCATTGATCACCGTTGCCAGCATGCCCATGTGGTCGCCGGTCACCCGGTCCATGCCGCCTTGTGCCAGACCCGCACCACGGAAGATGTTGCCGCCACCGATCACGATGCCGACCTCGACCCCCATGCGGGAGAGCTCCGAGACCTCTTCGGCCACCTGCGCCAGGACATCCGGGTCAACCCCATAGGATTGCTGACCCATCAGGGCCTCCCCACTCAACTTCAGAAGGATGCGCCGGAACGCGGGCTGGCTGTCCTGACTCATGGGGTTCCTTATCTCGGGCTCGGTTGTTCTCGCTTGCCAGTTTTTTCTGGCCCTATTATCCGGAAGCGGCCGCATCAAGCGGCCGCCCCGGAGTCCTGCTGGATCAGGCGCCGCGCGCCTGAGCCATTACCTCTTCGGCAAAGTTCTCGGTCTTCTTCTCGATCCCCTCGCCCACCTCGAAGCGGATGAAGCCGGAGACCGAAGCCCCCTTGCTTTCCAGCAGCTGTGCGACCGTCTGATCCGGATCCTTCACGAACGGCTGGCCCACCAGGGTGATCTCGCCCAGATACTTGCGGATACGCCCCTCGATCATCTTCTCGATGATGTTCTCCGGCTTGCCCGATTCCTCGGCCTGGGCCTTGAAGATCGCACGTTCCTTGTCGAGCATCTCGGTCGGCACCTGACTCTCGTCGATGCACACCGGATGGCTCGCCGCGATATGCATCGCGATATCCTTGGCCAGCTGCTCGTCACCACCGTTCAGGCCAACCAGCACGCCAATCCGGGCACCATGCTGATAGAAACCCAGCGCACCTTCCGCGGTCATGCGTTCGAAACGGCGGACCTGGACGTTCTCGCCGACCTTGGCGATCAGCTGAGTACGCTGTTCTTCCAGGGTCTGGCCATCGACCGTCTCGGTCATCAGCCCTTCCACCGAATCGGCGGCGGTGTTCAGCGCCACATTGGCGCAGGCGCTGGTGAAGGCACGGAAGTTGTCGTCATTGCCGACGAAGTCCGTCTCGCAGTTGATCTCGACGATCACCGCGCGCGAACCGTCGCTGGCAATCTCGACGCGACCTTCGGCCGCGACACGATCCGCCTTCTTGTCGGCCTTGGCCATGCCGGACTTGCGCATGGCCTCGACCGCCGCTTCCAGATCGCCGCCGGTTTCGGTCAGGGCCTTCTTGCATTCCATCATGCCGGCGCCGGTGCGCTCGCGCAGTTCTTTTACTTGTGCAGCAGTAATCTGCATCGTTGCTTGCTCCTGAATCATGCTCGAGCCGGCCGCCAGCGTGGCGACCGGCTCCTGTTATCAAGCGGGGTTGGCGGGCGACGCGGTGTCGGGGGCGTCAGTGGTTGCAGCGGCCGGCTCGGCGGCTTCTGCTTCGCCCATGCCACCCGTGGTCACCGCACCCTTGGCCTCGATGATGGTATCGGCGATCGCGGCCACATAGAGCTGAATCGCACGCATCGCGTCATCGTTGCCCGGGATCACGTAATCCACGCCTTCCGGGGAATGGTTGGAATCCACCACGGCAACGACCGGAATGCCGCGCTTCTTCGCCTCGGCCACCGCAATCTTCTCGTAGCCGACGTCGATCACGAACATCGCATCGGGCATGCGGTTCATGTCCTTGATACCGCCCAGGCTGCGATCCAGCTTGTCCTTTTCGCGGCGACGGCTCAGGGCCTCGCGCTTGTTCAGGACCTGGAAGCTGCCATCGGCGTCCATCGTCTCGAGGTCTTTCAGGCGCTTGATCGACTGCTTGACGGTGTTGAAGTTGGTCAGCATGCCGCCCAGCCAGCGGTGGCTCACGTGCGGCATGCCGCAACGGTTTGCCTCTTCGGCCACCACATCGCGCGCCGAGCGCTTGGTGCCGACGAACATGATCTGGCCACCGTCGGCAGCGATCTTGCCGAGGAAGTTCAACGCATCGTTGAACATCGGCAGGGACTTCTCGAGGTTGATGATATGAATCTTGTTGCGTTCCCCGAAGATGTATGGGGCCATCTTGGGATGCCAGTAACGCGTCTGGTGGCCGAAGTGCACACCGGCCTCCAGCATCTGTCGCATAGTCACGAGGGACATGAGTTTTCTCCTGTAACGGGTTGAGCCTCCACGCATCCCGATCTGAAACCCGAACCGAATCTTCTTCGAGGGCGGGCACCCGACAGATCGTGCCGATGCGTGTGTGGATTAAGGTTTCGGGAGTCGCCCCGCAAAAGGCGGCTTCCGGCCCCGCCGAATTGCCAGCGAGGCGCGCGCTTTATAGCATAGGACACTTACCCGAACCAAACGCCGAGCCCCTCCGGGCGCCGCGGCGGGAGCCCCCATGTCCGTTTCCATCAAGACCCCCGAAGAGATCGAACACATGCGCGTCGCCGGCCGCCTGGCCGCCGAAGTCCTCGAGATGATCGAGCCCCACGTGCAAGCCGGCGTGACCACCGGGGAACTGGACCGGATCTGTCACGACTACATCGTGAACACCCAGGACGCGATCCCGGCCCCACTCAACTATCGCGGCTTCCCAAGGTCGATCTGCACCTCGGTGAACCATCAGGTCTGCCACGGCATCCCGGGGGATCGCAAGCTGAAGAACGGCGATATCCTCAATATCGATATCACCGTGATCAAGGACGGCTTCCACGGCGACACCAGCCGCATGTTCGTGATCGGCAAGGCCGGTATCCAGGCCCAGCGGGTGATCGACGTGGCACGTACCAGCATGTACCTCGGCATCCAGCAGGTTCGCCCGGGCGCAACGCTGGGCGATATCGGCCACGCGATTCAGGTTTACGCCGAGGCACAACGCTGCTCCGTGGTACGCGAGTTCTGCGGCCACGGGATCGGGCGCGGCTTCCACGAGGATCCGCAGGTCCTGCACTATGGCAAGCCCGGCACCGGTATGACCCTGAGAGAAGGCATGTGCTTTACCATCGAGCCGATGATCAATGCCGGCCGCCGCCACACTCGCATCCTGGCGGATGGCTGGACCGCCGTGACCAAGGATCACAGTCCGTCGGCGCAGTGGGAACACACACTGCTGGTCACCGCCGACGGATACGAGATCCTGACCCTGCGCAAGGACGAAACCCCACCGCAGGAGATCGCGGCCTGATCGAAGGCCATCACGCCTGTTCCCCGCCGATTCGAACCGCCCATTCCACGGAGCACCAATGAATCCTGCGGGCAGCAACCCCGGCGAACTCGACACCCCGGCCTTCACCCCCGGCTGGGGCGAGGACTACCAGCGCCTCAGCCGCAACCCGGGGAATATTGCGCTGTTTCGGGACCGGCGCCGCGCCATCCTGGAACAGCAATACCAGGGCTTTCGCGACGGCATGCCGATCGCCGAGCTGATCCATGGCCACGCCCGGCGCATCGACGAGCTGCTCAAGCTGATCTGGGCCCAGAAGGGCCTCGCGGATGACGACCAGCTATGCCTGATCGCGGTCGGTGGCTATGGCCGCGGCGAACTGCACCCGGCCTCCGATATCGACATCCAGATCATCCTCGAGGGCGAACATGATCCCGCCCTCTTCGACCGGATCAGTGACTTCGTCACGTTCCTCTGGGACATCGGCATCGAGGTCGGGCACAGCGTGCGCAGTATCGACGACTGCACCCGCGAGGCGCGCGACGACATCACCGTCGCGACCAACCTGATCGAGGCTCGCTACCTGGCCGGCCATCTCAGTCTGTTCAACGACTTCCGCGGCGCCATCGAGCCCGACCGCATCTGGGACTCGCGCAGTTTCTATGCCGCCAAGCTGGCCGAACAACAAGCACGCCACCGGCGTTTTGGCGAGACCGCCTACCGCCTCGAGCCGAACGTCAAGGAGGGCCCCGGCGGCCTGCGCGACATCCAGATGATCGGCTGGGTCACCAAGCGTCATTACGGCGCCGAGCGCATCGAGGAGCTGGTGTCACTGGGCTTCCTGCGCGAGGGTGAGTTCCGCGAGATGATGGAGGGCCAGAACTTCCTCTGGCGGGTACGCTTTGCCCTGCACATGCTCGCTGGCCGCCGCGAGGACCGCCTGCTTTTCGATCTGCAGCGCCAGCTTGCCAACACCTTCGGCTTCGTCGACCAGAACCACAACCGGGCGGTCGAGCAGTTCATGCAGCGCTACTTCCGCACCATCAACGATCTCGAGCGGCTGAACGAACTGCTGCTGCAGCACTTCAACGAGGCCATCCTCGACGATCCGGAAGCCCTGCAGGACCCCGTACGCATCCACCAGCGTTTCCAGGTCCGGGGCGGCTACCTCGAGGCGGCGCACGATCAGGTCTTCATGATCTATCCGCCGGCGCTGCTGGAGGTCTTCCGCCTGCTCCAGGAACACCCGGAGATCCAGGGCATCCGCGCCTCCACCATCCGCCTGATCCGGGCCCACCGCCACCTGATCGATGGGCACTTCCGCCGCAATCCGGTGTGCCGCGAGCTCTTCATGGACATCCTGCGCGCCCCGCGCGGGATCACCAGCCAGCTGCGCCGCATGAACCGCTACGGCGTGCTGGGCAATTACCTGCCGGCCTTCGGGCGCATCATCGGACGCATGCAGTACGACCTGTTCCACGCCTACACCGTGGACGAGCACACCCTGAACGTGGTGCGCAACGCGCGCCGCCTGGCGCTGCCCGAGTTCGCGCACGAACAGCCCCTGGCGCACCAGATCTACTCGGGACTGGTGCGCCCCGAACGTCTGGTGCTGGCCGCCCTGTTTCACGACATCGCCAAGGGCCGCGGGGGTGATCATTCCGAGCTGGGGGCCCACGATGCCCTGCATTTCTGCCAGCATCACGGCCTGTCGGACGCGGATGCCGGCCTAGTCGCCTGGCTGGTGCGTTCCCACCTGCTGATGTCGCTGACGGCCCAGCGCAAGGACATCTCCGACCCCGAGGTCGTCATGGCTTTCGCCCGCGAGGTGGTCACCCGCGAACGCCTGGACTTTCTCTATCTGCTGACCATTGCCGATATCCGCGGAACCAATCCGGAGCTGTGGAACAGCTGGAAGGATTCCCTGCTCCAAACCCTTTATCACGCCACCCGCAATGTCCTGGACCGGGGTCTGGATACCCCGCCGGACATGGACGAACAGATCCGGCAAACCCGCACCGAGGCACTCGCGTTAATCGAACAACAAGGCTTCGATACCGATCAGGCCCGGAAGTTGTGGGACGAACTGGACGACGAATACTTCCTGCGCCATTCCGCCGACGAGATCGCCTGGCACGGCCGGGCCCTGCTGCCACTCCCCCCGGACGCCCTCCCCCTGATCCTGGTGCGCCCGAAGACCTCGCGCGGGAGCACGGAGATCTTCGTCTACGCCAGCGACCATCCCCGGATCTTCGCGCGCATCACCAGCGCCCTGACCCAGTTGGGACTGGACATCGTGGACGCACGGATCATCACGACTGCAGGCGGCCGCACGCTGGATACCTTTCTGGTTCTCGAAAGCGGCGGGGGCCAGACGGTGGATGCCGGTTATCGCTCCGAAGAGATCCGCCAGAGCCTCGAACGCGAACTCGAACGCGAAGGGACCATCCCCAACCCGGCCTCACGCCAGCTTCCACGCCGCCTCAAGCACTTCGACGTGGATACGCAGATCGAATTCGAACCCGCCGCGGGCGGCCAGGCAACGCGCATGCGGCTGCGCGCTTTGGACCGACCCGGCCTGCTGTCGACCATCGGGCATGTCCTTGCCGAGCAGAGAATCGACGTGCGGACTGCACGCATCGCCACGGCCGGGGAACAGGTCGAGGACAGTTTCCTCCTCAGCCGCCCCGGCCACGCGGCGCTCGACGACGAGGATCAGGCCCACCTGCGCAAGGCCCTGCTCGGCGCCATCTGACGGCAGCCGGGTCAGCGGGCGCGAGCCTCCAGAGGTCGGGGCCCTGCCTCGTCGGACGCCACCCCCGCGCCCAGCAGGCGCGCCTCGAAATCGGTCAGGACACTGAACTCGACTCGGCGGGATGCCCGACGATCCTCCTCGCCGCGCTCGTCCAGCACCCGGCGTGAAGAGGACAACCCCACGGCCGCGACCCGCGAGCGGAACCAGTCCGCCTCCTGCAGGGGCTCTAGCTGATAGGCATATTCCAGCACCGCGCGCGTGCGGCGCTGGCTAAGATCCATGTTTCCGAAATAGGCCTCCAGCGCATCGTCGCTGCCGGCCCACTCGCTGGAGGTGTGGCCCTCGATCCGCACCTCCCGAATGACCTCGGCGAACGGACGCAACTGTGCCGCGTAGCGCGGCATGAAGTCCTCGAGAATCGCCTCGAAGCGCGGCCGGATGCGTGCCGAACTGCGCTCGAACAGGACCTCCGGCTCGCGAAAGCGCAAGGTCAGGCTGTCGCGGTCCAGTTCCGCATTCCAGCGCGGCAAATCCTCGCGAAACTCCTCCTCCAGAACCGAATAGATCGCCGCGCGCAAGGCGGCCGCCTCATTGCGAACCTCGGTATGCACCGCGCTCTCGCGCTCCACCTGAACCATGTGCAGCAGCGCGAGGAACAGGAAGATCATCATCAGCGCGGCCATCAGGTCCGCCACCGCCAGCCAGTGCGAACCCTGGTCGGCCTCGTTTCCCGCGGCCACACCTTGTCGCCGACGGCGTCGCGCCAACCAGGAAAACATCAGTTACGCCCGCCCGCGGAGGCGATGGCGGCGGAACGTTCCCCACCCCAGCGCGTCTCCGCCGCGAGCCCTGCCTGGACGGCATTCTCGATACTCTCGAGCATCGCCTCCAGCCGTGCGTCCATCGCCGGGAAGGCCTCGGTGGCACGATCCCGCAGGGCCGCGATGCTCCCCAGCAGGGCCTCCAGTTCCACCGTCTCGCGACGCAGACTGGAGAGCGTCGATTCCTGGTCCTCCACGTGCCGGGTGATCTGCAAGGCCTGCCCGGTCATGCGCTCCAGGGTCTGCTCGGTCTGTTCGACCCCGGCACGGGCCTGGTCGAAGGCCCGATGCAGGGTGTCCATCTGCTCGCGATACTGATCCTGCCACTCCACCAGGCGAGCGACCGAGTCATCCAGACGCCGGAAGTTCTCGCCAAACTGTTCACCCAGGCGATCGTTGAAATCGTGGATCACCCGCTCCAGGGCTTCTACCAGGTGCCCGCTGCTCATCTCCGTAATGCGCTCGGCCATGCCATCGAGCGCACCGGTCAGTTCGCGGTGCTGTTGCTCCAGCCGGGCATCCAGGCGCTGATCGAGGGCCCGCACCGCCTCCACTACGGCGAGCGAGGCATCCCGTTGTTGTGCCGCCAGGTGCGCGTTATCCAATGGTGCATCCGACGCACCCTGCGCTGACGCTTCGGGGGAGGCCGTCGGTGCGGGTACCATCACCTGAACCATCCGCAACACCGCCGCCAGCAAGATGCCCACGATACTGGTCACGAAGGCCAGCTTGAGCCCCTCCAGCAGGGCCGGGATACTGGCCTCCACCCGTCCAGCGTCAAAATCCAGCAGCCCAATGGCGACCCCGAGGAAGGTGCCGAGAATCCCCACGGTGGTCAGCAGCGCGGGCGCCGCTCCCTGCAAGGACTCGGCGCGGCGCAATGCCGTCGCCGTCAACGCCGCCAGGAACAGCCCAAACAGCAACAGCGCGAACAAGCCAATCACGCTTAATGGACTGAGCCCCTGCAACGTGGCCAACAGCGCCTCGGCGACCCGATCGAAAATTCCGGTCATGTGCTTCCTCCGTCCCGCGGCGCCGGTAGCACGCGCGCGGTCGTGCGATTCGTAGGAACCGGATGCAAGCAAAAACAACGCCAGACCCGCCAAAGACCGGTGGAACGGGGCTTTCAGGCACGACCGGACCGGGCGCGCCACAAGCTTTCGACGGATTCCCGACGCCCACGCGCCAGGCAGCGAACCGCAACCAGAGCCCAATCGTCCATTCTTTGACGCCCCGAATGGGACGAAATCGCGCGCCTGCCCCGTCTTACCCAGCGAAGCCCAATAGACGGTGGCTCCATGCCTGCGACGGTCACGCCTACTGCGAACGTGTCATGCAAGCCCATCGGCCCGCCCCGGCGGCGGCCGACGCTCGTCTGGCTGGCATTCGCCATCCTGCTCTGGTTGCTGAGTACCCCGGCTCAGGCACAAGCCCCATTGACCTTCGGGATTCAGCCATTTGCCAGCCCGCCAGCGCTGTTCACACGCTACGCGCCCCTGCGCGACTGGCTGGGAACGGAACTCGGCCAGCCGGTACGGCTGGAGTCCGCACGCGACCTGCCGACGCTGCTCGAACGCAGCCGAGAGGGCCGCTACGACTTGATCCTCGTGGCACCGCAGGTAGTGCCGCTCCTCACGGAAAACGGGCCCTACCGCTTACTGGTACGCAGCGAGGAAGAGCTGGCGATGGTCCTCCTGGTGCGGCCCGGGGGTGGCATCGATTCGCTTGCCGGCCTCGCAGGCCGATCCCTCGCAGTCCCGTACAAGGAAAGCCGCGCGGCGACCCTCGCACGCAGCCTGATTGACGCCCAGGACTGGCCCGACCCACCCGGCCCGCCCCGCTACCTGCACTATCACCACAACAGCGCGGCAGTGGCCGCATTCCAACGCGGAATCGCCGATGCCCTCGTCATGATCATCGAAGGCAACGTATTGCCGGCACGACCGGATTTCGAAGGCGCCCGCCAACGCCACATGTCGCTGGGCGACGGAAGCCTGGTGCGTATCCTTGCCCAATCCGAACGGTTCCCGGGACTTACCCTTCTGGTACACGAACGTCTGGATCGCGACACCCCGCGATTGCACCATCGCCTGATCACGCTGCAGCAGAGCCCGTCCGGCACAACACTCCTGAGGCATATCGGACACCGCGGATTCATCGAGGCGCATGCCGGCGAGTACGCGGCATTTCAGGGTGCGCTGGATGACCTGGAAGCCAAATTCGATCTCCGGGCCCCCATCCCGGCCGGGAACCCGACCCCGTAAGTCCAGCCCGCAGCATCCATCACGCCCGCCGCACGGACGCGGACCGCTCCTGGGGTTTCGGCTTCTCCCCCGCTACCTCGCCATCCACCCACCCCGATGATCGCCCCCGACCGCCGTGGCCTTCCCCAAATTTCAAACGGCACGGGCATCCATCATCCAGTATCGTTAAAATGGTCGGGATCACATCCATTGCCGCACCACGCGGTGACTCTGGCGCGCACGCAACCCGGATTCCATCGATGCCCCTTCCCGGCCCGGCTCCAACCAGCTCTGGCCCCACCCCTGCCGGCATCGCCCCACAGGCGTCGGCGCCCCCCACATGCGCCTGAATTTCGCCTGGCAGATCATCATCGGCACCGTCGCGATCCAGGTCGCGATGGTGGCAGCGCTGATGATCAGCGGCATCTCCCAGGTGCAGCAGAACCAGTCGCAGATGCTGGAACGCTTTGCCGAACAGCAGGGCCGCCTGCTCTCCAGCGCGCTGACCCCCGGCCTGGCCTACGCGGATCCGGCGATGCTGCAGGACCTGCTCGAGCTCGTCGCGGACGACTCCCATGTCCTCTATGCCGTGGTACTCGACGCCCAGGACCAGCCGATGGCGTCGGTGGGCATCTCGCCGGACACCATCCCGGCACGCGCGGACGGCACGCGCACCACGCCCGGGCAGATCGAGATCCTGCGCGACATTGATCTGGCCGGGCAACCGCTCGGGACCCTGGCGGTGGGCTATTCCACCGATGCGATCGACGCCCTGTCCGCTACCCTCCTGCAGCGCAACGTCCTGCTGGCGCTGGGCGTGCTCGTGTTGTCCATGCTGGCCGCGGTGGTCTTCAGCCTGGTTATTACTCGCCGCCTGCGCCTGCTGAACCAGGGCGGCAAGGCGTTGCAGGGCGGCCGTCTGGACCATCGCATCCCGGTGCGGTCGCACGACGAGTTCGGCGACCTCGCGCGCACCTTCAACGATGTCGCCGCCCACCTGGGGTCCACCCAGACCACCCTGGAACAACAGAACCAACAACTGAACCGCTCGGTCGCGCGCCTGGAGTCCATGCTCGGCGGCGCCAACGCGATCTTGTGGGAGGCTGACCCGCGCACCCACGAATGGGAGTTCGTGGCCGGCGACGCCCGCCGCCTGCTGGGCTTCCCGGCCCACAACCTGGGCCGGGGCGAGCTGCGCGCCCGGCATATCCACCCTGCCGACCTGCCGCGCGTGCAGAACGCCGCCCGCGAGAGCCGGACCAGCCCGCGCACGGTGGACTACCGCTTCGCCCATCGCGACGGCCAGTGGATCTGGCTGCGAGACATCCTCTCCTGGGCCCGGGACGCGGACGGCCGGGAGAGCCTGCGCGGCCTGACCCTGGATATCACCACCCACCGACGCACCACCGATGCACTGGCGGAAAGCGAGAACCGCTACCGCGACGTGGTGGACCACATCTCCGAGGTCATCTTCCGTACCGATGCCGAAGGCCACTGGACCCTGCTGAATCCAGCCTGGGAGGCCCTGACGGGGTTTAGCGTGGAAGAGACTCTCGGCCGCCCGCTGTGCGACTTTGTAGCCCCCGAGGACCACGACGACGCCCATAGCTTCTGTGCCACCCTCCTCGAGGGCGGCTCCCATTCGCAATCCGAGGAGATCCGTCTGCGCACCCGCGACGGAGACATCCGCTGGGTCAGCATCTACGCCAGTGCCCGCTTCGATGACCACGACCAGGTGACGGCGACCTTCGGCACGATGACCGACATCTCCGATCGCAAGCAGGCCGAGGACGAGATCCGGCGTCTCGCCTTCTTCGACGGGCTGACCCAACTGCCCAATCGCACCCTGCTGCACGACCGGCTGGGTCAGAGTCTCGCCAATACCGAACGCACCCGACTGCATGGCGCGTTGCTGTTCATCGATCTCGACAACTTCAAGGACATCAACGACACCCTCGGCCATGCAGTCGGCGATGACCTGCTACGCCAGGTCGCCGAGCGCATGCTGAACTCCGTGCGCGAGGCGGACACCCTCGCCCGCCTCGGGGGCGACGAGTTCGTCATCATCCTCAACGATCTGCACCCGGACCCGGCACGCGCGGCGACCCAGGCCGAGGCCGTGGGTCGCAAGCTCATCGAGATTCTGCGCGATCCTTTCAAGCTGGCGGGACAGAGGCGGCACGTAACGCCCAGTATCGGTGCCACGCTGTTCAGCGGCCGCAATCTGAGCGTGGAGGAGATCCTCAAGCAGGCGGACCTCGCCATGTACCGGGCCAAGAACGCCGGGCGCAACACTGTGCGCTTCTACGACCCCGAGCTGCACCGCGCCGTCGAGGCCCGATTCGAGCTGGAGAGCGAGCTTCGCCACGCCCTGGATCAAGATGCCTTCAGCGTGCACTACCAGCCACAGGTGAACACGTCGGGCGCGGTCATCGGGGCCGAGATCCTGCTGCGCTGGCAGCACGCCAGCCGCGGAATGATCTCGCCCGCCGAGTTCATCCCTGTGGCAGAACAGACCGGTCTGATTGTCCCGATTGGCCGCAAGGTGCTGCGCGCGGCCTGTGAGCAGCTGGCTGCCTGGAAACACCAGCCCGCCTTTCGGGACCTCACCCTGTCGGTCAACGTCAGCGCGCGCCAATTCCGGCACAAGTACTTCGTGCGCGATCTGGCCGAGACGCTCGAGGCTACCGGCGCACCGGGGCACCGCCTGAAGCTGGAGCTGACCGAGAGCATGCTGCTCGAAAACGTGGAGACCGTCATTGCCCACATCGAGGAATTGCGGAGCTTCGGAATCGAGTTCTCCCTGGACGACTTTGGGACCGGCTACTCCTCTCTCGCCTACCTCAAGCGACTGCCCCTCGCTCAGCTGAAGATCGATCAGTCCTTCGTACGCGACGTCCTGGACGATCCCAACGATGCCGCGATCGCCCAGATGGTGGTCAACCTGGCTCACACCCTCGACCTGGACGTCATCGCCGAAGGCGTGGAGAACGACCAGCAGCGGGCCTTCCTGTTCGGCCTCGGCTGCCGCCACTTTCAGGGCTACCTGTACGGCCACCCCGACACGCTGGCAGAACTTGAGGCCCTGGTACTGCGCCAGAGCGGCAACGGAAACGCCGCAACCCACCCCTAACCATTCGTATTATCCGAATCGTTGGAGCCGTTTTTCGCCATTTTCATTCGTATAAATCGGATCTAGGGTAGCGGGTATTGCAACCTAGCCAACCAGAGGCGACCCGCCATGAGCACCAAGATCCTGATCCTGTACTACTCCACCTGGGGCCACATCGAGCAGATGGCCGAAGCTGTGGCCCGCGGCGCCCGTGAGGTCCCGGAGACCGAAGTCACGATCAAGCGCGTCCCCGAGCTGATGCCGGAAGACGTGGCCCGCAATGCCGGCGCCAAGCTCGACCAGGCCGCCCCCATCGCCAAGCCCGAAGAACTGGCGGACTACGACGCGATCATCATCGGCACCCCTACCCGCTTCGGCCGGATGGCCGCGCAGATGGCCAACTTCCTCGATCAGACCGGTGCCCTGTGGTTCGGCGACAAGCTGGTCGGCAAGGTCGGGAGCGTGTTCAGTTCCACCGCCTCGCAACACGGCGGCCAGGAGACCACCCTGGTCTCGACCATCGTGAACCTGCTGCACTACGGTATGACCGTGGTTGGTCTACCCTACACCGAGAAGCGCCTGCTCGATGTCAGCGAGGTCTGCGGCGGCACCCCCTACGGGGCGACCACGCTGGCCGACGGCGACGGCTCGCGCCAACCGAGCGAAAACGAACTGGGCATGGCCGCCTTTCAGGGGCGTCACGTCGCCGAGGTCGCCCGGGCCCAGCGTCTGGGGCGCAACGCCGGCTGACCCGCCACAGGTACATCCCAAAGGGGCGCATGCCCTGGCTGGATGTTGCCCGGGGACAAACCCGGTCGGGCACAGGCCCGACCGTAGCGACTGGGGACATCGATCCGCAGCACGACAAGGAGAGGATGGCAATGGACAACACGCTAGACGACAGTGGCAAGCTCGTACTCCGCCTGGCCCTCGGGATCATGATCCTGCTGCACGGCATCGCCAAGCTGACTGGCGGGATCAGCGGCATCGAAAGCATGGTTACCAACGCCGGACTCCCGGCGATCCTCGCCTATGGCGTCTACATCGGCGAGATCCTCGCCCCGATCCTCGTCATCATCGGCCTGTATTCGCGCATCGGCGCGGTGATTATCGCCATCAACATGCTCTTCGCCATCGCGCTCGCCCACACCCACGAGGTCTTCCTGCTCACCGGCACCGGCGGCTGGGCCCTCGAGCTGCAGGGCATGTTCCTGTTCACGGCCATCGCCCTGGCACTGACCGGTCCGGGCCGCCTGGCGATTAATCGCTGGTAGTCCCGGCCGTTTCCCGGGGCGGCGCAATGCCGCCCCTTTCGGGTACCATGCGCGACCCTGGCCCCCGCGCAGACATACCGCCATGCACAACGCCCAGACGCTGATCCTCGGCGCCCCGCAGATCCTCCCGGTCATTCCCCGCGACACCATCCTGCGGGAGCACGCCCTGGTGATTCGTAACGGCGTGATCGAAGCCATCGAGCCGCACGCCACCGCTCGCGCAAACCATCCCGACGCCGAGTACCGGGACCACCCCGGACAGGTCCTGATCCCGGGCCTGGTGAACGCCCATACGCATTCCGGCATGAGCCTCCTGCGCGGCATCGGCAGCGACCACACATTGATGGATTGGCTCAAGCGCTATATCTGGCCGGCCGAGGGCAAGCTGCTCTCCCCCGAATTCGTACGCGCAGGCACCCGCCTCTCCATAGCCGAGATGCTGCGCGGGGGCACGACGTGCTTCAGTGACATGTACCTGTTTGTGGACGATGCGGCCCGGGTGGTCGACGAGACCGGCATCCGCGCCTCGCTGGGCCTCACCGTGTTCGACTTCCCAACGCCCTGGGCCAGCACGGCAGACGAATACTTCCAGCGCGGCGCGGACGTCGTCGCGAACTGGGGGCAGCATGACCGCATCACCTTCAATGTCGCCCCGCACGCGCCATACACCGTGGGGGATACAAGCCTGGAGCGCGTGGCGGCCCGTGCCCGCGAACTGAACGTGCCCATCCACATGCATGTTCACGAGACGGCCAGCGAGGTCGCCGACGCCCTGCGCGACCAGGGCGAACGACCATTGGCCCGCCTCGCACGCCTTGGCATGCTGGACCAGCCCTTCATCGCGGTGCACATGACCCAGGTAGACGATACCGATCTGGATCTGCTGCGCGAACGCCCGGTCTCCATCGCCCACTGCCCGGAATCCAATCTGAAACTCGCCTCCGGCTTCTGCCCGGTCACGCGGTTACAGGCCGCCGGCATCAACATCGCCCTCGGGACCGACGGCACTGCCTCCAACAACGATCTCGACATGATCGGCGAGATGCGCACCGCGGCACTGCTGGCCAAGGGGGTCAGTGGCGATGCCGCCGCCCTGCCCGCCACCGCCGCGCTGGAAATGGCGACGCTGGGGAGTGCCAAAGCCCTGGGACTCGCGGATCGGATCGGCTCCCTGGAGCCCGGCAAGCAGGCCGATGTGGTCGCAGTAGACCTGCAGGCGCTGGAACTGCAACCGGCGCACGACCCCAGTGCACAGATCGTTTACGCCGCCACCCGCGATGCCGTGCGCGATGTCTACGTGGCCGGACGGCCGTTGCTACGCGACCGCGAACTGCTTACGCTGAACTCGCAGGATCTCCACGCCGAAGCCGAGTACTGGCGCATCCGGGTGCTGGAAACCCAGCAGCCCACTGCCTGAGGGAAACACTGATCAATGTACACGCTCGCGTTGGTACCCCAGGTTTTCCAAGACAAGGCGCGGTGCGCAGCCGATAGTTGTTCTACCGGCAAGGGCCGCAACGCAGGATCGGGGAACCTGGGGTGCCAACCCCGAGGGGCTCGGCCGCTTTTGCGCGCGCACGGCGTTGCGGCTCCCTTGTGCAGAATGACTGCACGGCAGCCACCGCGCCTTGTTCGCACGCAACAGCGACTCGAGCGCGAACGTGTACATTAATCAGTGTTTCCCTGAGCGAGACAGACGCCATGAGCCCCGAACCCCTCTCCCAAACTTCTGCGCACGCAAACGTCGATAGCGCCGAGATCCACAAATTCACCCATCGGGCCCACGAATGGTGGGACCCGAAGGGCCCCTTCGCCACGTTGCACGCGATCAACCCGTTGCGCCTCGAATGGATCGACGGCAAGGCCGATCTCGCCGGCAAGAAGGTGCTGGATGTAGGCTGCGGCGCCGGTATCCTCTCCGAGGCAATGGCGGTTCGCGGCGCTCAGGTCACCGCGCTGGACGCCGGCGCCGAACACCTGGAGGTCGCGCGCGAACACGCGGTGGAGGCAGGGCTGGAAATCCACTACCTGCACACTACCGCCGAGGCGCACGCCGAACGTCACGCCGGCGACTACGACGTGGTGACCTGCCTGGAGATGCTGGAACACGTGCCCGATCCGGATGCCGTGATCGACGCCCTTGCAACGCTCGTGCGCCCCGGCGGCTGGCTGTTCCTGTCCACCATCAACCGAACTCCGCGCGCCTTTGCCGAGGCCATCGTGGGGGCCGAATACGTGTTGCACATGCTGCCCACCGGCACCCATGAGTACGGCCGCTTCATCCGGCCCTCCGAACTGGGCACCGCCCTGCGCCGCCACGGGTTCGAGGTCACCGCGATGACCGGCCTGACCTATTCGCCCCTGAGCGGGCGTTATCGCCTGGTCGCCCGCACCGACGTGAACTACCTGATGGCCGCCCGCCGCGACGAAGGCGGCACCGACGAATGACCCGCGAACTCGGATCGGTCCTGTTCGACCTCGACGGGACCCTGCTGGACACCGCTCCCGACATGCATGCGGCCCTGGTCACCCTGATGGCCGAACACGACCGTGCGCCGCTGGCGTTCGAGGTCGTGCGTAACTTTGTCTCCCACGGGTCCCGGGCCCTGGTGGATCTCGCCTTTCCCGATGCCGATCCCGCCTTCGCCGAGCATCTCAAGAAGCGCTACCTGGAGATCTACGCCCGCGACCTGTGCCAGGCCACTACGTTGTTTCCCGGACTCGCCGAGCTGCTGGACGCCTGCGAGGCCCGCGGCTGGTCCTTCGGCGTGGTCACCAACAAGCCGGGCTGGCTGACCGATCCGCTGCTGGAGGCCCTCGGGCTGCATTCGCGCATGGCAGCCGTCGTCAGCGGCGATACCCTGCCTCAGCGCAAACCCGCCCCGGAACCCATGTGGCTGGCCGCACGCCAGACTGGCCTGCCGCCGGAACGCCACTGCTACTGGGGCGATGCAGAACGCGACATCGCGGCCGGACGGGCCGCCGGCATGCCCACCCTGATCGCCAACTGGGGCTACATCGACGCCAACCAGCGTCCGGATCAATGGGGCGCCGATGCCGCCCTGGAACAGCCGAACGACTTCTGGGCCTGGTACGCCGACGGAGCCGCCACGGAGCCCGGGCTTGCGAGCTGAATTCGCCCACCTCGGCGCCCCGCACGCCGAAAATAGGGGCTGAGCACCCATGTCGCCTCGTATCCGTTCGGCCTACCGCCACTGTCGCCAGCGTGCCAAGGCGCATTACGAGAACTTCCCCGTGGCCTCCTGGCTGCTGCCCAGCCGTCTGCGCGGCCCCGTGGCGGCGATCTACTGCTTCGCCCGCGACGCCGACGACCTGGCCGACGAGGACCCGCGCCCGGTCGCCGAGCGGCGCCAGGCACTGTTGGCGATGCAGGAACGCGTGCAGATCCTGGAAGACCCCGCCGCCGAGCACGAACCCGAATGGATTGCCCTTGCCGACGCCCGCGCCCGCTTCGACCTCCCGGCCGCGCCGTTCTCCGACCTGATCGACGCCTTCCTGCAGGATCTGGAACAGACCCGCTATGCGACCTTCGGCGAGGTCATGGACTACTGCCGCCGCTCGGCCAACCCGGTGGGCCGGCTGATGCTGCACCTGAACGGCAACCCGACCGACGAGATGCTGGGGTACTCGGACGCCATCTGCTCGGCGCTGCAGCTGATCAACTTCTATCAGGACCTGCAGCAGGACCTGCGGGAGAACAACCGCATCTACCTGCCGCAGGAAGAGATGGACCAGTACGGCGTGACCGAAGCGATGCTGGCCACCGGGCAGACCACCTTCCAGCTACGCAACCTGATGCAGTTTCAATACGCCCGCGCCGACCGCCTGCTGCGCGCCGGGGCGCCGCTGGGCGGCCTGCTGCGCGGGCGCATGGGGCTGGAGATCCGGGCGATCATCAACGGCGGGGCACGCATCCTCTGGCGGCTGCGGCAGCAGGATGACGTCTTCGCCCGCCCGCGCCTGCGCACCCGCGACGCCTGGATCATCCTGAGCCACAGCCTGCGCCCGCGGCGGCGCACCCGGGCCCGCTGACGGGGCCTTTTGCATCAGGCGCGTTTCACCGCCGTCAGACCACCTTGCTGTAGCGCTGCGCGCTCTCCGTCTTCAGGTAGGCGTCGAAGGCCATGGCGACGTTGCGCAGCAGCAGGCGCCCGCGCGGCAGGATCTCCAGGCGCTCCGCGCCGATCCGTACCAGTCCATCGGCCTCCATGCCCTGAAGCCGCTCCAGTGCATCCCCAAGGACCTCGCCGAACACGATCCCGTGGCGCGCCTCGATCGCGGCGAATTCGATACGCGAATGGCACATCAGATCGGTAATCACGTCCCGGCGCAGCCGATCGTCGGCACTCAGTTCGAGCCCGCGAAAGACCGGCAGGCGCCCGGCATCCAGCCGCGCGTAATAGGCATCCAGCTCGCGCAGGTTCTGGCTGTAGGTGGCGCCCACCTTGCCGATGGCCGTCGGACCCAGTGCCACCAGGTCGTACTCCGCCCGTGTGGAATAGCCCTGGAAATTGCGCTGCAGCGTCCCGGCGCGCTGCGCCGTGGCCAGTTCGTCGTCCGGCAGGGCAAAGTGGTCCATGCCGATGTAGACATAGCCGGCATCGGTCAGGCGAGCGATGGTGGTCTCGAGGATCGCCAGCTTCTCCGCGGCGTCCGGCAGATCGCCCTCGCGGATCTGGCGCTGAGTCTTGAACATCTGCGGCAGGTGCGCGTAGTTGTAGATCGCCAGGCGCTCCGGGCGCAGCTCCAGCGCGCGTTCCAGGGTGGCGGTATAGGTCTCCACCGTCTGCAAGGGAAGGCCGTAGATCAGGTCCAGGTTGGTGGATTCGAAGCCGTTGGCCCGCGCCTGCTCCACCGCCCGCGCGGTCACCTCGAACGGCTGGATGCGGTTCACCGCCCGCTGCACGTTCGGGTCGAAATCCTGCACCCCGAGGCTGATCCGGTTAAAACCCAGCTCGCCCAGCAGCGGGATGGTCCCGGGCCGCACCGCGCGCGGATCAATCTCGATGGAGAACTCGCGGGCATCGCTTTCGTCCAGGCGGAAGTGCCTCGCCAGCGTCGCCATCACCCGGCGCAGATCGTCGTCGCCAAGATAGGTCGGCGTGCCGCCCCCGAAGTGCAGCTGCCCGACAGTGCGTTCCCGGTCGAACAGCTCGCCCTGCAGTTTGGCCTCGCGCTCCAGATACTGCAGGTAGCGCTGGGCGCGTTGGTAATTTCCGGTGATGACCTTGTTGCAGGCGCAGTAGAAGCACACCGTGTCGCAGAACGGCACATGCACATACAGTGACAGCGGCCGCGCCGGGTCCGCCCCGTTGGTGGCCTGCGCCGCCTCGGCATAGGCGCGGTCGTCAAAGCCCTCGTGAAACTGTGGCGCGGTGGGATACGACGTGTACCGCGGCCCGCTCACGTCGTAGCGGCGCAGGATTTCGGGGTCAAACACCAGGCGTTGTTCCATAGGGAGCTCCACAGCCGTGCGCCGCGCACTCGCGACCTTGGTTCTGCAGACTACGGCCGCACGCCGGGCCCGAGCTTGATACAGGTCAACAATCCGCCTTCAGGGCGCCCTCTCCCGCCCCCTGTGCTGCCTGTGCTAGCCTTCTCCTCCCTGTTCGACACCCGCCACGCGAGAGCGCATGTCCCCCGACGAGTATTGCGAGGAGAAGGCCGCGCAAAGCGGCTCCAGCTTCTACTACGCGTTCCGCTTTCTGGAGCCGGATCGCCGTCGCGCCATCACGGCGCTGTACGCCTTCTGCCGGGAAGTCGACGACATCGTCGACGAGGTGAGCGAGGAGAGCATTGCGCGCACCAAGCTCGACTGGTGGCGCCAGGAGATCGAACGCCTGTTCGCCGGCGAACCCCGCCACCCCATCACCCAGGCACTGCAGCCCCACATCGCCGCCTTCGACCTCGGCCGCGAGTATTTCGACGAGATCATCGACGGCATGCAGATGGATCTCGACTACGACAGTTACCCGGACTTCACCACGCTGTCGCTGTACTGCTACCGCGCCGCCAGCGTCGTGGGCATCCTGTCCGCTCATATCTTCGGCTACACCGACCGGCGCACTCTCAAGTACGCCCACGACCTCGGCATGGCGTTGCAGCTCACCAACATCCTGCGCGACGTGCACGAGGACGCCATGCGCGGCCGCGTGTACATCCCCATGGACGAGCTCAGCAAGCACGGAGTCAAGCCGGAGGAATTCCAGATCAACATCACCGACGACCGCCACCGCGCCCTGTTCGCGGAGCAGGCGGAACGGGCGCGACGCTACTACGAACGCGCCGAGGAACACCTCCCGGACGCCGACCGCTACGCCCAGCGCCCGGGCCTGATCATGGCAGCCATCTACCGCACCCTGCTCGACGAGATCGCGGACGATGGCTATCGCGTGCTGGAACACCGCGTACGCCTGACCCCGATCCGCAAGCTGTGGATCGCGTGGCGCACCGCGCGCCGCCTGAAGCGCGAACAACGCCGCCGCGCGGCCTGATGCCATGACCTCCAGCTCCCCCCCGGCCCCGGCGGTCGTGGTCGGCGCGGGCTGGGCCGGCCTGACCGCTGCGCTGGCGCTTGCTCGCGCCGGGCACCCCGTGCACCTGATCGAGGCCGGCAAGACCCTCGGTGGCCGTGCCCGCAACCTCGACCTGGACGGCACCCCGCTCGACAACGGCCAGCACATCCTGGTCGGGGCCTGCCAGCAGACCCTGCAGCAGATCCGTTCGGTCGGCATCAACCCCGAGCAGGCGTTTCAGGCCCTGCCCTTCGGCCTGCGCATGTTCGAGCCCACCGGCCGGCCGCAGGACCCGGCGTTCCAGCTGGAACCACGTTCGCCCCGGTTGCCCGCCCTGGCCGCCGCGCTTTACCGGGCGCTTGCGAAGCACTCCCTTGGTACACGCCTGCGTGCCCTGTCCGGCGCCGCCGCCATGTTGCACCGGCCCCTGCGCGACGATCTCCCCGTCCTCGACTGGCTGCGCCAGCGCCGTCAGCCCGACGCCCTCATTCGCAGCCTGTGGGACCCGTTGTGCCTGGCGGTGATGAACACCCCGCCCCGAACCGCCTCGGCCCGCATCTTCCAGAACGTCCTGCGCCTGGCACTCAACCATGGCCCGGAAGCCGCGCGCCTTCTCGTCCCCGCGCGGCCACTCGGCGAGCTGTTCCCGGAACCGGCTGTACAGGAACTCCGGGAGCGTGGCGCCAGAGTGGATCTTGGCCGCCGCATCACCGCCATTGAGCGCAGCACGACTCACGACGCCGCCCCCTACCGCCTGCGCGACCGCCAGGGCGTGGCGAGCCCGGCGCGCGGCGTGATCCTGGCGACCCCCCCAGCCGCCGCCGCTGCCCTGCTGCCACACGAAACCGGCTGGGAGGCCACGCACCAGGGCCTGAATGCCATGGGCGCCCGCAGCATCTGCACGGTCTACCTGCGCTATGCGCGGCGCCTTGAAGATCTTCCGCCACTACAGGGGCTGCTGGACCAGCATGGCCAATGGCTGATCGCCCGGCATGTCGCCGGGGCACCACACTGGCTGGCGGTCGTGATCTCCGCGGCCGACGACCTCGAACCGTTGACGGCGGATGCGCGATGGCGCACCGTCGCCCGCTCCCTGGCCCGAACCTTCCCCGAACTGGGCGAACCCGAGACCGGCCACAGCATTTGCGAACGCCGCGCGACGCTGGACGCGCAAGCCGGTCTGGATGCACGTCGCCCGCCGGCCCGCACGCCCTGGCCGGGGTGTTATCTGGCCGGGGATTACCTGACGCCTGCACTGCCGTCCACGCTCGAAGCGGCCGTACAATCTGGACTAGAATCGGCGCACCTGTACCTGGAGGACCATCCTTGACCGATCTCGATATTGCCCGTCTGCTCGCCTACCGCCCGGAACCCGGCGCCTTCGATGAACGCGTGATCCTGGTCACCGGGGCCGCCGACGGCATCGGCCGCGCGGTTGCCGAGGCCTGTGCCGCGGCCGGCGCGATCGTGGTCCTGCTGGACAAGGACCTGAAGGGCCTCGAAGCGGTCTATGACCGGATCGAACAGGCCGGTCACCCGCAGCCCGCGATCTACCCATTGAATCTCGAAGGCGCGACGGTCAAGGACTATGGTGACCTGGCGGAGAACATCCGCGACTCCCTCGGCCGCCTGGACGGGCTGGTACTGAACGCGGGCTGGGCCGGCGCCCTGATGCCGATGAAGAACTACGACCCGGAGCTGTGGTTCAAGGTGATCAACAGCAACCTGCACGGCCCGTTCTTCCTCACGCAGGCCGTCCTGCCGCTGCTGGAGGCCAGCCCCACCGGGAGCCTGGTCGTGTCCACCCAGAACGCCCGCAAGGCCTTCTGGGGCGCCTTCGGCATGGCCAAGGCGGCCCAGGACGGCCTGATCGACATCCTGTCGCACGAGCATCGCAACGAACCGCGTTTCCTGCACGTGAACGGTATCGACACCGGCCCCGTACGCACCCGCTTCCGCGCCGGGCATTATCCCGGGGAAAACCCCGACCTCCTGCCCGAGCCCGAGGCCGTGGTCGGCCCCTACCTGTACTTCCTGGACCCCGGCGACCGCACCACCACCGGTCTGAACATCAGCCTGGAAGGCCAGGTCCCGGTGCCCGACACGGCGTCCTGAACCGCAGGGGCATCAGGCGCGCGGTCGTTTTCCGGCCGGGCGCCCTTTGCGCACCTTCCCACTACCCGCGCGCGGCTTGCCGCCCTTGGGCGTGGCCGAACGCGCCCCGCCGGCCTTGCCCGCTTCTACTGGCTTGCCACCGGGGCGTGCTGCGGCCTCGACGCCGTTGTGCTGCGTCTGGAAGGTCTGGCCGCGCTTTTTCAGCGCCTTGCCGCCACGGGTGATGCGCCCTCCGGTGGACGGACGTGCCGAACCCTGACCGGTCCCGGCCGGCTGCCAGGTCGGCACCAGGTGATGCTTGCCATTTCCGATCAGGTCCGCACGCCCCATACGTTGCAGGGCATCGCGCAGTAGCGGCCAGTTGTTCGGATCGTGATAGCGCAGGAACGCCTTGTGCAGACGCCGCGCGCGCACCCCGCGAGGCACGGGGACGCGTTCGCTGGTCGTGCGCCGAATGCCGCGCAGCGGGTCACGCCCCGAGTGCCACATGGCGGTGGCCAGGGCCATGGGACTGGGCAGGAACGCCTGCACCTGGTCGGCGCGGAAGTCGTTGCGCTTCAGCCAGAGCGCAAGCTGCAGCATGTCCTGGTCGGTGGTGCCGGGATGCGCGGCGATGAAATACGGGATCAGGTACTGCTCCTTCCCGGCCGCCTTCGAGTACTTCTCGAACATGGCCTTGAATCGGTCATAGGTCCCCATGCCCGGCTTCATCATGCGCGAAAGCGGTCCCTTTTCCGTATGTTCCGGCGCAATCTTCAGGTAACCCCCCACATGATGGGTCACCAGTTCTTTCACATACTCCGGTGACTCGATCGCCAGGTCGTAGCGCAGACCCGATGCAATCAGGATCTTCTTGATGCCCGGCAGCGCCCGCGCCTTGCGGTACAGGCGGATGAGCGGCGCGTGGTCGGTGTCCAGGTTGCTGCAAATGCCCGGGTACACGCAGGACAGTCGCCGACAGCTCTGCTCGATCTTCGGGTCCTTGCAGGCCAGGCGGTACATGTTGGCGGTCGGGCCGCCCAGATCCGAGATCACGCCGGTGAACCCGTCCACCTTGTCGCGGATCTCCTCGATCTCGCGCAGCACGCTGTCCTCGGAGCGGCTCTGGATGATCCGCCCTTCGTGTTCGGTGATGGAACAGAACGTACAGCCGCCGAAACAGCCGCGCATGATGTTCACCGAGAAGCGGATCATCTCCCACGCCGGGATGCGCGCATCCCCGTAGGACGGATGCGGGGCCCGCGCATAGGGCAGATCGAACACCGCATCCATCTCGGGTGTCGACAGCGGGATCGGCGGCGGATTGAGCCAGACCTCCTTGTCCCCGTGGCGCTGCACGATCGCGCGGGCATTCCCCGGGTTGGTCTCCAGGTGCAGCACCCGCGAGGCATGCGCGTAGAGCACCGCGTCGCCCTTCACCTGCTCGAAGGCCGGAATACGGATCACCGTTTGCTCGCGCGGGGTGCCACGCGGGATATCCCGGTGAAAACGCACGACCTTCGCACCTGCCTCCGCTTCGGCCGCCTGTGCATCCTGTGCCTCGGCATCGGCGCAGGTCTCGGGCGAGACCATGGCGTAGGGGTCGGGGTTGGCATCCACCGGTCCGGGGGTATCAACCTCGCTGGAATCCAGCTCGACGTAGCCGGACGGCACGGCATCGCGCAGCAGGGCCGTCCCGCGTAGGTCCGTGATCTCGCGCGGGTGCTCGCCCGCGGCCACGCGATGGGCGAGCTCCACCAGGGCACGCTCGGCATTGCCGAACAGCAGGATATCGGCGCGCGAATCCAGCAAGACGGAACGACGCACCCTGTCCTGCCAGTAGTCGTAGTGCGCAATCCGCCGCAGGCTGGCCTCGATCCCGCCGGCGACGACCGGCACGTCCTTGTACGCCTCGCGGGCGCGCTGGGCGTACACGATCACCGCACGGTCCGGGCGTTTGCCATGCACGTCCCCCGGCGTATAAGCATCGTTGGAGCGGATCTTCCGCTCCGCGGTGTAGTGGTTGACCATCGAGTCCATGTTCCCGGCGGTCACGCCGAAGAACAGGTTCGGCCGCCCCAGGGCCCGGAACGGCTCGGCCGAGGTCCAGTCCGGCTGCGCCAGAATGCCCACGCGGAACCCCTGTGCCTCCAGCAGCCGGCCGATGATCGCCATGCCGAAGCTCGGGTGGTCCACATAGGCATCGCCGGTCACCAGCACGATGTCGCAGCTGTCCCAGCCGAGGTCGTCCATTTCCTCGCGCGTGGTTGGCAGAAACGGCGCCGTGCCAAAGCGCTTGGCCCAGTAGGGCTTGCGGGCGAACAGGGAATCGGGTGCTGCGGACATGACCAGGCTTCTTCCGGCGGACGCCGGCAACAGGAAATGCGCGCATTACACGCCGGGGGCGCCCCAAGATCAACAGGGCACGCCCGCCGGCGGGACTTCGCAGTGGTTGACCGGGCCGCCGGAAACGGCCCGGCTCGCGTCAGTAGCGCTCGATGAACAGATCGATCGCCGGACTCAGCGCGCCGCGCCAGCGCTGCGCCAGGGACTCGTCCCAGCGCGGATCCAACTCGCGGGCCGTCTCCACCATGCAGTTCAGCCACACCCCGTACAGCTCCGGCGCGACCGGTACGCGGCCATGGCGGCTATGCACCTCGGCCATCTTTTCCATGGTCGGTGCGACGAAGCTCTCGCCCTCGGCGTAACTGATCGCAGTGGAGATTGCCTGCCCGAGGGCCCGCTTCTGCTGCGACCAGTTGGTGGTCGTGAACGCCTGTGCCACCCGCTCGTCGGCGGCGAGAAAGCGTTCGTAGAAGCGATCCACGAAGTTGCCGGCCCGCCGACAACGCCCGTAGCTCTGGTGGACATCGGAGTAGCTCATCAAAACCCCCATTCCCGAAAAAGCGCGATTCTACCGGGATTGCTCCGAGGCGGGCTAATCCAGATCCCCCCGGGAGCAGGAACACATCGGGGTTACCCGGCTCCAGAGGACGGCCATCAACGTCCCTCGAGAACCCCTGCGTACTGGATACCGGCGAGACGTGCGAGATCGCGATCGAACGTGGTCAGATCATTCGGCCCGAAGTCCTCCAGACTGGAATGCCCACAGGCCCGCGCCAGTACTTTCATCAACTCGGTGGAACCATTCAGGAAACGCTCCAGCCGCTCGCTCCCCTCCTGCGGGTCCAGCCGGCTGCGCAGTTTCGGATCCTGGGTCGCTACACCACTGGGGCACTGATTGGTATGGCACATCCGCGCGCTCACGCAGCCCACGGCCTGGATCGCCGAATTGGCGAGGGCAATCCCGTCCGCACCGAGGGCCAGGGCCTTCACGAAGTCCGCGGGCGTGCGCAGCCCACCGGTAACCAGCAGCGTCACCCGTCCAGTGGCGCCGTTGGCATCGAGAAAGCGCCGCGCCCGTGCCAGCGCCGGGATGGTAGGCACGCTGATGTGATCGCGCAGCAGGGCCGGCGCGGCGCCCGTGCCGCCGCCTCGGCCATCCAGGATCAGGTAGTCGGCGCCAGCCTCCAGGGCAAAGGCCAGGTCCGCCTCGATGTGGTTGGCCGACAGCTTGAATCCGACCGGCACACCACCGGTCTTCTCGCGCACCGCGTCGGCAAACCGGCGGAAATCGTCCGGGCTTTGCAGATCGGCATGGGCAGCGGGTGAATGGGCATCCTGCCCCGCCTCGATCCCACGCACCCGCGCAATCTCGTCACTTACCTTGCTGCCCGGAAGAACCCCCCCCAGCCCGGTCTTCGCGGCCTGGCCGGCCTTGAAGTGAAACGCCTGAATCTGGTCCAGCACCTCGTCCGAATAGCCAAACTGCGCCGGCCCCAACTCGAACAGGTAGCGCGAATTCTCTGCCTGCTCGGCGTCCAGCATGCCCCCCTCGCCGGAGCAGATACCGGTCCCGGCCCGCTCTGCCCCGCGCGCCAGGGCGATCTTTGCCTCGCGCGAAAGCGCACCAAAGCTCATGTCCGACACCAGCAGCGGAATCGCCAGTTCCAGCGGGCGCTTCGCCTCGGGCCCGATCACCAGCGAGGTGCCCACGTCGGCATCTTCGTCGAGCGGGCGTGTGGCCAGTTGCGCCGCCAGGAGCTGCAGCCCGTCCCACGCGGGCAATCGATCGCGCGGGACACCCATGGCCACCGTTGTGCCATGGCGGCCCACACCCTCCAAGCCATCGCGTGCCAGGGCGTGAATCCACTCGACATGCGGTTCGACCTCGCTGTTACGGGGGCTCGGGGCCTGATCGCCCTGATCCGATGCCTCGGAATCCCCTTCCGCCGCGCTCGCGGGCTGACCCACCGCGTCCTGATCGAACTGCGCATGCGTCCCGTCGCAGTACGGCAGATTGCCGGACTGCTTGCACTGACACAGGTACGCCTCGCCGTCCTCTTCCGCCGTGAAAATCAGCGGCTCGATACCTGTGCCCTCGTGCGAGCCGTCGCAGAATGGCTGATCCTTCGAGCGCCCGCAGCGACAGAACGCGTACTCCTCGCCCTTTGTCAGTTCCACTCCCCGGGGTTCCACTGCGGCGATAATCGGTTCAGCCATCGGATGCTCCTTGCGCTCGAATTGAATCGTCCTCATCTGTGACAGTGAAAGTCGCACAAATTTCCGAATCCCCGCCGGCGCCGTATGATGAAGTCGTCGCATCCAGCCCAGGGGGCCCCATGAGCACCGCCGACCACCGCCATACCCGCCGCGATTACACCCGCGCCGAACTTCGCCGCAGCGACCTGCACGAAAACCCGCTCGGCCTGCTGAATGACTGGCTCGAGGCCGCCCGTGAAGCCGGCAACCCGGACCCCACCGCCATGATCCTGGCCACCGCCGGCGCCGACGGCCAGCCCTCCGCTCGCACCGTTCTGCTCAAGCACGTCGATCCCGAGGGCCTGGCCTGGTACACCGACTCGCGCAGCCGCAAGGGTCAGGACCTGAGCGAAAACCCGCAGGCCGCCCTATTGTTCTACTGGCCCGAGACCGAGCGCCAGATCCGGGTCGAAGGCCCGGTCACTGCCCTCCCGGGCGAACTGGCCGATACCTACTTCCACCAGCGCCCGCGCGGCAGCCAGATTGCCGCGGCGGCCTCGACCCAGAGCCACCCGGTCGCCGGCCGCGACGAACTCGAGCAGCGTGTGCGTTCGCTGGAGCAGCAATACCCGGAGGGCGACATTCCGCGCGATCCCGCCTGGATCGGCTACCGCCTGCAGCCCGAACTGTTCGAATTCTGGCAGGGCCGCCCCAATCGGCTGCACGACCGGTTCCAATACCACCGCGTGGGCAGCGACTGGGAGATCACCCGTCTGATGCCCTAAGGGAGACGCTACCGCTCGGCCAACCGAATCTGCTAGGATTCGCTCCGTCGTAGCGGCTCGACCCCGCGCGGCAAGCAGATTCGGAGAGGTGCCGGAGTGGTCGAACGGGGCGGTCTCGAAAACCGTTGTACTCTCGCGAGTACCGAGGGTTCGAATCCCTCCCTCTCCGCCAGATTTAAGCACAGGGGCCCGAGTGGCCCCTTTTGCATGGTTAGCCCAGACGCGCGGGGATTCGAACCCGAGGAATAAAGAAATTCAGCTTCGACTGGCGCCATATAGTGGCGCTAGAACGTCGCCGCAGGCGACGACCCGAAGGGCAAGGCGCGAAGTGCCGAGTAATCCCTCCCTCTCCGCCAAATACTAGCAAAGGGGCCCGAGCGGCCCCTTTCGCATGTCTGGCCTCTGCGGTTTCGGGGTTCGAACCCGAGGAATCGAAAATGACGGTTCGACTGGCAGCGCGCAGCGATGCCAGAACGTCGCTGCAGGCGACGACCCGAAGGACGAGGCGCAACACGCCGAGTAATCGCTCCCGCTCGCCAGATTCCGCAAGCGCCTCTCATGTCACATGCGACCGTCTCACAGGCACAAAAAAAGCGGCCCGGTTTCCCGAGGCCGCTTTCTTGTTATTCAAAGCTGGTGGGCGGTACTAGGTTCGAACTAGTGACCCCTGCCGTGTGAAGGCAGTGCTCTACCGCTGAGCTAACCGCCCGGAGCGCGGACAAGATTAGGGTTCAAGCGAGCGAACGTCAAGCGTTGCATGCCGAATATCCCGCTCCCAGCGAGCCCTTCGCCGGGAGACCCGGCACCGCCCCCGGTTGCCAGCCCGCCCCCCTTGCCAGACAATGCTCAGCCTCGGAGAGGTGGCAGAGTGGTCGATTGCACCGGTCTTGAAAACCGGCAGGGGTGAAAGCCCCTCGAGGGTTCGACAAGGCGGCGCAGCCGCCGCAGGACGTTGCCGCCAGGCAACGCCCGAAGGGTGAGGACCGCAGGTCCGAATCTATCCCTCCCTCTCGTGGCCGCCAGGCCACGCGGGCCACCCCCGGTTGCCAGCCCGTCCCCCTTGCCAGACAATGCTCAACCTCGGAGAGGTGGCAGAGTGGTCGATTGCACCGGTCTTGAAAACCGGCAGGGGTGAAAGCCCCTCGAGGGTTCGAATCCCTCCCTCTCCGCCATTCCCAATCCTCAGGATTCACCCAAAGCACTGTGCCGCCAAGCCCCAGCGTTCCGGGATTCGAACCCGAGATTCCAGAAAGCGGGTTCGACCGGTGGCGCAACGCGACACCGGAACGCCGTAGCAACGTGAAGGCGGCCCGAAGGGCGGCCAGCGGCGCTGGCCGTAATCCCTCCCTCTCCGCCATTTCCAGCCTCCCGGCCGCAGTCATCTCCCGCCTCCGCCAGACGAACCCCCTTCGCAGCTTGCTCGCAATCCATAGCCGATACGGTATGTGTCATATAGAACAAGTTAGATAGAAGAAAATGGACTGACCGCCTATAATCTGGCGCTACTTTCGCGACTGCGCCCGTGCATCCGACCGGGCCCAGCACCGGCTGCCAGTATTGTGACGACGGCCCTGGCAAGCCCCGGCCCGGACTGCCCTTGGGCCTATTGCATCGGTTCCGGCCGTCGTCAACCCTCACGAACTGGCCAAGCGAGCGACCCGATGACTTCGATTCTGCTGCGAGTGTTCCCCTTCCTCAGCTGGCGCCCGACGAAGCAAACCCTCAACGCGGACCTCATCGCCGGGATCTCGGTCGCCCTGGTCCTGATCCCGCAGTCCATGGCCTATGCCCAGCTGGCCGGGCTACCGCCGGTGTACGGGCTTTACGCCTCCCTGCTGCCCGTCATGGTCGCCGCGCTGTGGGGTTCATCGAACCAGCTCGCCACCGGCCCGGTCGCGGTGGTCTCGCTACTTACCGCCTCGGCGCTGATACCGCTGGCCGCCGAGGGCTCTTCCGAATTTGTCATGCTGGCCATTGCCCTGGCATTCATCGTGGGCCTGGTCCAGTTGATGCTGGGGTTGTTCAAGCTTGGCGCGCTGGTCAGCTTTATCTCGCATCCGGTCATCGTCGGCTTCACCAATGCCGCGGCCATCATCATCGCCCTGTCGCAGCTGAACAAGATCCTCGGTGTCCCGATTGATACCAGCGGCCACTTCATGCTGGGCCTCTGGGGCGTGATGACGGAATTGGGCAGCGTCCACTGGCCCACGCTGGCGTTCGGCGTCGGCGCCATTGGCCTGATGGTGCTGATGAAACGGTTCGTGCCGAAGATCCCGGGGGTACTGGTCGCCGTGGTCGTGGCGATCCTGGTGAGCTGGGCAATCGGCTACGAGCAGAAGGCCGAGACGTCCCTTCAGCAGATCGCCCCGGCCCAGGTTCTGACTCTCGCGCAGTCCATCGAGAGCGATGGCAGGCGCCTCGCCGATCTCGACGAGCAGATCCGCCGGCTGGAAGCAGAGCTCCAGGAACAGGAGGGCGCCGAGGCCGTGCGCCTGCGCCACGAGGCCGACCAGCTGCGTCTGCAGCGCGATGAACTGCGCCCCGAACTTGCCGGCATGCGCGAGGAGATCCGCGACATCACGCTGCGTCGCGTCCCCGGCGAGAACGACCAGCCTGCGCGGTTCATTGCAGACGATCACCTGACCGATGCCGAACGTGCGCGCGCCGATCGCGCCGCATGGCGTATCGAACGGGTCGGTGAAGATACCGTGCATCTGAACGGCGGCGGCGCCGTGGTGGGCAATGTGCCCCAGGGGCTCCCCGGGTTCTCGATCCCGGATATTACCTTCGGCACCTTCACCACGCTGCTGACCACCGCCTTCGTCATCGCGCTGGTGGGCTTCACCGAGGCCATCGCGATCGCCAAGGCCATGGCGGCACGGACCGGCCAGCGCCTGGACCCCAGCAAGGAGTTGATGGGTCAGGGTCTGGCGAACATCGCCGGCGGCTTCACCCAGGGCTATCCGGTCAGCGGCTCGTTCTCGCGATCAGCGGTCAACCTGAACTCCGGCGCCAAGACCGGCCTCTCCTCGGTCTTTACTGCGGTACTCATCGGCCTGGCCCTCCTGTTCCTGACGCCGCTGATCTATCACCTGCCACAGGCGGTCCTCGCTGCCATCATCATGATGGCGGTTGCCGGGCTCGTGAACTTCAAGGCCATCAAGCACGCATGGGTGGCCAACAAGCACGATGGCGCTGCCGCGGCCGTGACTTTCGTTGCGACCCTCGCAATGGCTCCGAACCTGGACTACGGCATCCTCACCGGTGCCGGTCTGGCCATCGTGCTGTATCTGTACCGCACCATGAAGCCGCGTGTCTCGGAACTGGCACGCTATGAGGACGGCACCCTGCGCGAGGCCCAGCGCTACGGCCTGGAGACCAACGAGAAGGTCGGCATCATGCGCTTCGATGGGTCGTTGTACTTCGCCAACGTGCCCTACTTCGAAGATGCCGTACTGGACCTGCTGGCCCGCCACCCACAATCCAAATATCTGATCGTCGTCGGCAAGGGCATCAACGAGATCGACGCCTCCGGCGAAGAGGTCATCCATCAACTGGTGCACCGCCTCAAGGCCCGCGGCATCACGCTCGTGTTCGCCGGCGTCAAGGCCCAGATCATGGAGGTCATGCAGCGCACGGGGCTGGACGACATCATCGGCAAGGACAACATCTTCAAGTCCACCGACCATGCGGTGAAGACCATCTCGGAAAAGGTCGGCGAGCCGATCAAGTAACCCGCACCGGGCCGATCACCGCGTGATCGGCCCGCATGCCCTGAAACCGCAAGGGAAACGCTGCAACCGGGAACGCTTGTCGCTACACTGTGCTTGTTTCGAATCCAATGAGGAGTTGACCCGTGTCCCGAGACCAGATCGTCCGCTCGAGTCGCAATCCGTCCAGCACTGGTTCCATCAGCGAGACCATCTCCACCAACAAGGTGATCCGGCAGACCTACATGCTGCTGTCGCTCACCCTGGCGTTCAGCGCGATCACCGCGTTCATCGCCATGGCGGTCAACGCGCCGCCGGTGCACTGGATCATCATGCTGGGGGTGCTGATCGGCGGCCCGTTCGCCATCCACGCCGCGCGCAACTCGGCGCTGGGCATCGTGCTGACCTTCGCCTTCACCGGCGTGCTGGGCTTCTTCCTCGGCCCGATCCTGAGCATGTACCTGGGTCTGCCGAACGGGCCCCAGATCGTCGGCAACGCCTTCGCCGCCACTGCGGTCGCGTTTGTCACGCTTTCCGGCTACGCCCTGGCCACCAAGAAGGACTTCAGCTTCCTCGGCGGCTTCCTGGTCGTCGGCCTGATCGTCGCCCTGCTGGCCATCGTCGCCAACCTGTTCCTGGCGATCCCGGCCCTGTCGCTGGCCATCTCGGCCGCGGTTGTCCTGCTGCTGTCGGCCGCCATCCTGTTCGACACCAGCCGGATGATTCACGACCCCGAGGCCAACTACATCGTGATGACGGTCTCGCTGTACGCGAACCTCTATGTGATGTTCCTGCACCTGCTGAACCTGTTCCACGCCTTCATGGGCGACAACTAGGGTTCTGCACAGCACGGCAGGAATGCGCTCCAGGGCCCCGCACAGCGGGGCCCTTTTCATTGGACACCATCTTCATTGAATACGGGTACACGCCGATCATGAGCCACCTTCAACGCGGCGTCTTTCTCGATCTCGCCACGGTCGACCGCGACGATCTTGACCTGACCGAACTCCGGGCCAGCCTCCCCGTGTGGTCCTTCCACGAGCACACCGAGCCGGATCAGCGACTGGGCCGAATCGGCGATGCCGAGGTGATCGTCACCAACAAGGTCGAGCTGAATGCGGAGGCACTGGCCGCCGCACCCCGCCTGCGACTCGTCTGCGCCGCCGCCACCGGCACCAACAATATCGACGTGGAGGCAGCCCACCGCCTGGGTATCGTCGTCAGCAATGCGCGCGACTACGCCACCGACTCCGTGGTGCAGCACGTCTTCGCCCTGCTCCTGACGCTAGTCACCCAACTGGACGCCTACCGCGCGGACATTCGCGCCGGTCGCTGGAGCGCCTCCGATCAGTTCTGTCTCCTCGACCACCCCATCGGCACCGTGGCCGGAATGCGCCTCGGCATCATCGGCTGGGGCGTACTGGGCCGGGCCACCGCGCGCGTCGCCGAGGCCTTTGGCATGGAGGTGCTGGTCGCCGAGAGCCTGAATCCGGACCGCGCAGCACAAGAGGATCGCGTGCCGCTGGAACGGTTGCTGGGACAATGCGACGTCATCAGCCTGCACTGCCCCCTGACCGCGACGACCCGGCACCTCATCGATGATGCCGCCCTGCGCCAGATGCGTCCGGGGGCCCTGCTGCTGAACACCGCCCGGGGTGGCCTGGTCGATCCCGAGGCCCTGGCCAGGTACCTGCGCAGCGGGCATCTCGGCGGCGCCGGCATCGACGTACTGGAACCGGAACCCCCACCGGCGGATCACCCCCTGCTGGCCGACGATATCCCCAACCTCGTCCTCACGCCCCACACCGCCTGGGCCGCGCGAACCGCCCGGCAGCGGGTAATCGACGAGGTCACGGCCAATATCCACGGCTACGCGAGCGACCAGCCGCGCAACGTGGTGGAGTAACCCACATGGATTCGGAAGCCCTGCAAAAACGCATCGAGGATCTGGAGATCCGCCTGGCCCATCAGGAATACACCCAGGAGGAGCAGGCCCGCGTGCAACTGGAGCTGCAACAGGCCAATACCGAGCTGCGCCAGCAGGTCCAGTGGCTGCGCGATCGCATGCGCGACCTCGAGGAGCACGGCGGCGGGCCGGAGGGCGCCGAACCACCCCCGCCGCACTACTGACGCCCATGCCACTCACCGTACGCGCGGCCCCCGGCCACGAGTCCGCCGCCAACGCACTGCGCCTGGCCTTGGCGGCGCGCAGCTACGCCCATGCCGGGGAAGCCACGCTCGTGCTGGAGACGGGAGACCGCGGGCTCGAACTGGTCCGCGAGGACGTACACCCGCCGCTGCGACTGCAGCTGGACTTTGCCGCCGGGCGCCAGGGCTATCGCCTCGCCCATGCTGGCCACCAGCGCGAGGGCCTGATCCGCGCCTTCGGCAGACTCCCGCGTGACGGCCATGTGCTGGATGCCTCCGCCGGCCTGGGCCGCGACACCCTCCTGCTGGCCGCGCACGGCTTCCGGGTCACGGCCTGGGAGCGGCATCCCGTGGTGTACCTCCTGCTCGCCGACGCGCTGGAACGCGCGGCGTCCAGTCCGGAACTCGCGCCCATCATCGGACGCATCACCCTGCACGAGGGGAAGGCCGATCCGGCGCATCTCGCCGCCCCGGCAATGGCCGCGGTCTTCGATCCCATGTTCCCGGAACGGGCCAAGCGGGCCGCGGTGAAAAAGGACATGCAGCTGATGCAGGCGCTGATGCCCGAGGCGGCCGACCCCGACGCGGAGCAAACCCTGGCCACCTTGCGCCAGAACGTGGAACGTCGCGTCATCGTCAAGCGCCCGCTGCATGCGCCCGCCCTCGGTCCCGACTCGCCCCAGGCGAGCATCAAGGGCAAGAGCGTGCGGTTTGACCTCTACCCTGCCATCACCCTCGCGAAGGTGGAGGACGGCTGACTCAGACCGTCCAGGCCGGACACGGTTTTCCGCGTCCGCAGAGACACCCCCATACCGAGTTGGCGCCTCGCGGAACCACGTCACCCTGGGGCCCGGTGAAAGAGCCAGGGCCGCTTGGGAAGTCACCTTCACGGTCTGCCCAGGATCAGTTGGTCATCCCCGGCGAAGCGATAGTCGGGGATGGGCAGGTTGCGCCGGGCCGATTGATCCGCATATACGCGGCCGGCGCCGTCGTAACGTCCGCCCCGGCAGCGGTCGACAAAGCCACCGCTCCAGCCGTCGGCCTCGTCCGGGTGGACCAGGTCCAGCTCGCAACCCAGATCCGCACTTTCGCCGATCACCACCAGCCACTCTGGCCGGAAGCTGCGCAATGGCCGATCCAGCCCGTCCGGTTGCTGGCCGCGGCGGGCCTCCGGGTCGACCAGCTCGTCATCACCGGCCAGGGCGGCCTGCCACGCGGCATCGCGATGGACCACAAGCACGTGACGGCTACCGTGAATCACACGCAGGGCCTCGCCCGGCGCAATCTCGGCAAGATCCACCCGCAGCGTCTCGCCACGGGTATCGCCCGGTCCGGAAAAGGCGTACCGGAGCATCACCCCAACCAGCAGCAGGGCGGCCCCGAGAACCATCAGTTTGATCAGGGCGCGGATGCGTACCCGAGTCAGCGAGTCGTTTTCTGCGTGCACCTAGTATCCCCGTTCGCGTCCGGAAGCCCTCGGACACCTCGTCGAAATCGCTTTGCCTGAGACGGACGCAGCCGAGGGAAACACTGATGAATGTACACCCTCGCGCTCGAGTCGCTTTTGCGTGCGAACAAGGCGCGGTGACTGCCGTGCAGTCATTCTGCACAAGGGAACCGCAACGCCGTGCGCGCGCCCGTTTTCATCAACAACGGGCGGCCGAGCCCGCTCTTTCAATCACCTGTCGGGTTGGTACCCCAGGTTCCCCGATCCTGCGTTGCGCCGCTTGCGGGTAGAACCACTACCCGCTGCACGACGCGCCTTGTCTCGGAAAACCTGGGGTGCCAACGCGAGTGTGTACATTCATCAGTATTTCCCTAGACTATGCAGCATGAATGAACCCAAACGCTCCAGTCGCACCTACGTCGGCCTGTACAACGACATGTACGCCGGCATGACCCCCATCGGCAATTTCATCCGCGATGCCTGGGTATTCGGCATCCTCCCGGAGGACGAAACCTGCGATGGCTGGGATGTCTCGCGTATCCAGATGCTGCATGACCAGGTCAACGCCGAGTGGGACAAATACAGCCTGCGCATCAGCAACCTCCCGCCCGAGCTGCGCGAGCGCCATGAGCGCATCCATAACGAAGCCATCGAGCGCGCCCGCGAGCACGGCTGGGTCGCCGGCCAGGACATCGACAGCGAGATGGGCGACGACGCCTGATGGGGGCCAGCGAACCGCTGATTCGCCCCCTTGTTGTCATCGCTGCCCTGTTGGCAGGGATTGCCGTCGTCCTCGGCGCCTTCGGCGCCCACGCCCTGCAGGAACGCCTGACGGAACAGGCCCTCGCGACCTGGCATACCGGCGTCCAGTATCACTTCATCCATGCCCTGGCCCTGCTGCTGGTCGCGGCGTTGTGGGCCCACCTGGCCAACGGCTGGGCCGCTGCCAGTGCTGTGGCGTTCGTGATCGGCATCCTGCTGTTCTCTGGGAGCCTGTATGCCCTGGTGCTCGGCGCACCCCGTATCCTCGGCGCGATTGCACCGCTGGGCGGCACCGCGTTTATCCTCGGCTGGGCCGGGTTGGCCATTGCCGCCTGGCGCAGCTGACCTATAATCACGGCGCAGCCACCCCCCTCTTCCCGACCGTATCGAGATCCCCATGAGCCAGACCTCCTTCGCCGTATTCGCCGAAAACACCCTGGACGACATCCAGACCCGCCTCACCGAGCAAAGCGCGCTGGACGACCTGGACATTGACCTGATCGACGGCGTGATGACGATCGAATTCGACGATGGCGCCCAGTTGATCCTGAACCGCCAGGAGGCCGCACAGCAGATCTGGCTCTCCTCGCCCGAAGGACCGGCCCATTTCGGCTATTCCGACGAGGAAGGCACCTGGATCGACGATCGCAACGGCGAAGAGCTGCACGCGACCCTGGTGCGGGTCATCGAGCAGAAACTGGGCGTACCCGTCGAGCTCTGATCCGGCGACCAAAGGTCGCTGTCAGTCGCCCTTGCCGGCCCCCTTCTTCGAATCGTCCGGGCCCGCGGCCTCGCGTTCCTCCTGCGTTGCGGGCGCCTCTTCCAGCGCCCGCAGATGCGCCTCGACCTCGGCCAGTACCGGGTGGGGCTTGTCCTGTTCCAGCGCCATATCGATCGCCTTGAGCGCCTCCACCGCCTCCGCATCGCCGCGCAGCGGCATGCGCGCTACTCCCAGCGCCAGCATGCGGAACTGGCGGAACACCAGGTAGCTGAGCGTCGCCACCACCAGGGCGGCCCACACGTTGTCCTGGAACCAGAGCCATACCGCCGCCCCATAGCCCCCGAAGGTCACCGCGAAGATTCCCAGTGCTACGCGGTGGGAACGGGCAACGATACCTTCCAGCACATCACGGTTGCGGATTACGAAGTCACGGTCGAAATGCAAAGGGATGATTCCTTGAGTCAGCGGCGTGGTCAGGGGCGTGGCGGCTGCTGGGCACGCCAGCGTTCGAAGGTCGGATACTCCTCGTAGCCACGGGTCAGGACAAAGTCCAGCACGTTGCGTAGCCGATTCTGGTGGACGACCGAATCGATGCGGATAATCTCTTCGCCACGCTCGTCGAAGAAAATGAGCGTGGGCGCCCAGTGCACACCCAGTTCCGCGGCCCAGTCTTTTGCGTTAGTGCGGTCGCCACCCGGCGTCAGCACCGGCGTATCGGCATCGTCGGCATCCAGCTGCACCGCATCCATCAGGCCGATGCGCTCCAGCACTTCGTCCTGCTGCAGCGGCTCGGAGTGCATGATATCGCAGGCATGACAGGCCTCGCGCTCAAAGAACACCACCAGTGGGCGTTCGGCGGGGATCCGGCTCCGATCCAGCGCATACGGCTGGTTGATGAAGAACTCCCGCTGGTTGATGTCGTCGAGATCGAACTTTGGCGGTGGGTCGGCGCGCTCCAGATAGTCGCGAAAACTCTCCTCGCGGTCATGCCGGTCAATCACGTATTCCAGCAGCGCGCGGAACCGGTATGGCGGGTAGTATCCGCGCATCTGATGGATGCGCTCGCCGTCCTCGTCGTAAAAGGCAATCGAGGGGGTAAAGTTCAGCCGTTGTTCGGCGGCGTAGCGCCGTTCAAGCCAGGTCTCGCCGTCCAGGTCCGTGACTTCACGCGTGCCCAGCGCGTCGATGGCCACCACGTTGAAGTGTGACGCCAGGTACTCGCGGATATCGTCCTGTGCGAAGTTCTTGTCGAACAGCGCCTCGCAATAGGGGCAGTCATCCATGCCGAAGTAGACGGCCAGCCCCATCTTTCCCTGCTCCACCGCGTCTTCCAGGTCCTCGCGCAGATCGAGGAAGCTCAGCTCGAACCAGTCGGGCGTATGCAGCCCGATCGGGCGCGGGGTGTCATCGAACACGATCCCCTCGTCGGATTCGACGGATTCGTCCGCCACAGAGGCGGTCGCGAACAACACCACCATGCCCACCAGCGAGACGCTCGCCAGCCAACCCAACCAACTCTTCCTGCCAAGGGCGTTATTCACGTCAAGCCGACTCCCGGTGGACCTCCTATTCGGACGGTGGCTCCATCACCGAGGTTCCCCCGAGATACGGGCGCAGTTTTTCCGGGATGCGGATCGAGCCGTCCGCCTGCTGGTGATTCTCCAGCAATGCGACCAGGGCCCGGCCGACCGCAACCCCGGAGCCGTTGATGGTGTGCACCAGCTCCGGGCGTTCGCCCGCCTTCGGTCGGAAGCGCGCCTGCATGCGGCGCGCCTGGAAGGCCTGGAAGTTGGAGCAAGAGGAGATCTCGCGGTAGGCATCCTGGGCCGGCAGCCAGACTTCCAGGTCATAGGTGCGCGCCGCGGCAAAGCCCATGTCCCCGGCGCTGAGGAGCATCACGCGGTACGGCAGTTCCAGCGCCTGCAAGACCCGCTCGGCATGGCCCAGGAGTTCCTCCAGTGCGGCATCCGAGCTCTCCGGCTGCACGATCTGCACCAGCTCCACCTTCTCGAACTGGTGCTGCCGGATCAGGCCGCGCACGTCGCGCCCATAGCTGCCCGCCTCGGAACGAAAACACGGGGTGTGGGCCACCATCTTCAGTGGCAAGGCCTCGGCATCGAGGATCTGCTCGCGCACCAGGTTGGTCAGGGTGACCTCGGCGGTGGGGATCAGACGGTAGCGCTGGTCACAATCGACCGAGAACAGGTCATCGTCGAACTTCGGCAACTGCCCGGTCCCCTCCAGCGATTCGGGATTGGCCAGGTAGGGGACGTACGTCTCCTGGTAGCCGTGCCCGCCGGTGTGCAGATCCAGCATGAACTGGGTCAGTGCCCGGTGCAGGCGCGCCATCTGACCGCGCATTACCACGAACCGCGAACCGGCCACCCGCACCGCGGCCTCGAAATCCAGCCAGCCACCGGGCAGGCCCAGGTCCACGTGATCGCGCGGCGTGAAATCAAAGGTCCGGGGGGTTCCCTCGCGGCGGACCTCGACGTTGTCTTTCTCGTCCAGTCCGTCGGGCACGTCCGCCTGCGGCAGATTCGGGATCTGCATCAGCATCGCATCCAGCTCCTGCTGGACCCCGTGCAGATCGGTCTCGCACTGCTTGAGCTCGTCGCCCAGGCGCCCGACCTCGGCCTTCAGCGGCTCGATGTCCTCGCCCCGCGCCTTCGCCTGCCCGATACCCTTGGAGCGGGTGTTGCGGTCGGCCTGCAGCTCCTGGGTGCGCATCTGCAACGCCTTGCGGCGGGCCTCCAGGGCCTTGAAGCGTTCGCGGTCCAGGGTATAGCCACGGCGTTCCAGAGCGGTGGCAGTCGCATCCAGGTCCTGGCGCAGGCTGTGGATATCAAGCATGACGGATTTCCGGCAAGGGGTGGAAAGAACGACGGGGAAGTCTACGGTTGCCGCCCCGTGGCGTCCACGGTCGCGGCCAATGCCCTCACGAGGCGACCGGCCCGACCCCCAGCAGGAATCGAGTTCCATGGAGCCCCGCTGCCGCAGCCAGCACGCAGACCAGCAGGCTCGCGAGCATGTAGCCCAGTGCACGCGCCCAGGCGCCTACATCCACCATGTGAACGACTTCCAGGGAGAAGGTTGAAAACGTCGTGAACCCCCCGAGCACCCCCACTACCAGCAACAAGCGCCAGGCAGGGTGCAGTTCCAGGCGCTCCACCAGCACCACGGCCAGTACCCCGATCAGGAACGAGCCAAGGATGTTGATGCTCAAAGTCCCCCAGGGGAAGGCACGCCCGAAGTGCGCCACCATCCACTCCTGCATCCCCAGGCGCAGTGCCGAGCCCAGCGCACCGCCGGCCGCCACTGCCAGATACGAGCCCAGCCCAATGCCCATCATCACGTCCCGCTTGCGGAAAAGACCCACAGTTTATGCGATCACCTCGCACGGACCCAGCAGACCCCTACCATCGAGGCCATGAGCGCCCATCCCGCCACACCGCCGACCGAGGCCGCCGCACAGGCGCTGGCCACGGTCATTGAGGCTCTGACCACCGAGCTGCCCTCGGACGCCCTGGTGGTCGAGGCCGCGGAACGCCGAGCCTACGAGTGCGACGGTCTCTCCGCCTACCGCCAGATCCCCGGGGCCGTGGCCCTGCCACGGACCCACGAAGAACTGCTGACCTGCCTGCGGCTGTGCCGCGAGCACGGGGTCCCGATCGTGCCGCGCGGGGCTGGCACCGGGCTGTCCGGCGGCGCCCTGCCCAGCGAGACTGGGCTGCTGCTGTCCCTGGCGCGCTTCAATCGCATCCTGGAGATCGATGCCGACAACCGCTGCGCGGTCGTCCAGCCCGGCGTGCGCAACCTCGCGATCTCCGAGGCGGCGGCCCCGCAGGGGCTCTACTACGCACCCGACCCGTCCTCGCAGATCGCGTGTTCCATCGGCGGCAACGTGGCCGAGAACGCGGGAGGCGTGCATTGCCTCAAGTACGGACTCACCGTGCACAACGTGATCGGGCTGGAACTGGTCACCCTGGAGGGCGAGATCATCCGCCTCGGCGGCAAGACGCTGGATAGTGCCGGACTGGACCTGCTCGCCTTCATGGTTGGCTCGGAGGGCATGCTGGGCATCGTCACCGAAGTCACCGTGCGCCTGCTGCCCCGCCCCGAGCGCACCCAGGTCCTGCTGGCCAGCTTTGACCAGGCCGAGGCCGCCGGACGCGCAGTGGCAGGCATCATCGCCGCCGGACTGATTCCCGCCGGGCTGGAAATGATGGACAACGCTGCCATCCGCGCTGCGGAGGACTTCGTCCACGCCGGCTACCCGGTGGAGGCGGCCGCGATCCTCTTGTGCGAACTCGACGGGACCAACGCCGAGGTCTCCGAGGACGTCATGGTGGTACGCCAGAAGCTCCTGGATTTGGGGGCCACCGAGGTGCACACCGCCCGCGACGACGCCGAACGCGCATTGTTCTGGGCCGGGCGCAAGGCCGCGTTCCCTGCCGCCGGGCGTATTTCGCCGGACTACTACTGCATGGACGGGACCATCCCGCGCCACCAGATCGGGACGGTGCTGGAACGAATCAACACCCTGTCGCGCGAGGTTGGCCTCGGCGTGTGCAACGTGTTCCACGCCGGTGACGGCAATCTGCATCCACTGATCCTCTACGACGCCAACCAGTCCGGGCAACTGGAAACCGCGGAGGCCTTCGGCCAGCAGATCCTCGAACTCTGCGTGGAGGTGGGTGGCACCGTCACCGGGGAACACGGCGTAGGCGTGGAAAAGCTGGACGGCATGTGCGTGCAGTTCGCCGCGCCGGAACTGGAGCAGTTTCACCACCTGCGCCGCGCGTTCGACCCGCTGGGGCTGCTCAACCCCGGCAAGGCCATCCCCACCCTCGCCCGCTGCGCCGAGTTCGGGCGCCAGCACGTCCACGGTGGGCAGCTGTCGCACCCGGAACTCCCGCGCCTGTAGGATGACCGGCTCGACCGAACCGAGCTAAACCTCCAATGCCCCGGGCCACCCTTGCTACCGCACTGGCCGACGACTTCTCGGGAGCCGTCGACGCCACCCTGAGGGCGCTGCAAGCGTTGATCCCGCTGGACATGTGGATGCTCACGCGGGTCGAATCCGACGACTGGGTGGTATTGCACACCCACGGCCACGCACCGCGCATCCGTCCCGGGGCCGCATTCAGCTGGCAGCACTCCTACTGCGTGCACATGAACGCCGGAGACGGACCCAACATCGCCGCCGACGCACGCACGGTTCCAGCCTATGCCAGTGCCCCGATCAATGACGTCGCAACGATTGGCTGCTACATCGGGTTCCCGCTGTACGATGCCGATGGCGAACTCTTCGGCACGCTTTGCGGATTGCATCCCGAACCCATGGACTCCGCGATCGAACACCATGAGCCGGTCGTGCGTGCCCTGGCAGGATCGCTGGGGCACCTGCTGCGTCTCAGCCAGCGCGCCGAGGGGCTGGACCGGTTGCGACAGCACGCTGCGCTGGCCGCCCACGGTGATCCCCTGACCGGCGTGCTCAACCGCCACGGCTGGGAGCTCGCGCTGGACGCGGAGGAGACCCGCTGCCAACAGAGCGGCCAACCCGCCGGCATCATCCTGTTCGATCTCTTCCCCGGGGACTCGAGCGTGGACAGCACTGGCATTCAGGATGACACCGAACTGGTTCGCGCGATCCTCGCCCTGCAGGGCCTGGCAGGCCCCACCGACCTGATCGGTCGACTCGGCGGCACCCGCTTCGGCCTGCTCGCGATCGACTTGAGGGCGCAACCCCTGGCGGCGCGGGCGCGACACATCCGCCAGGCCCTGTCCGCAAAGGCCATCCCCGCGGCCATTGGCCACGCCATGCGCGAACCCGGTGCTGGAAGCCTGCAACACGCCCTGAAGCGCGCGGAACGCGAACTGCGACCGGCAGCGCGACCCGCGATCTCCTAGACTTTTTCCATCCTGCGCGGCGAACCGCCGTCCCACCGTCTCGACGGAATGTCCCATGGCCCGAATCTTCGACCCCCCCGATACCGCGCCCTCGCCGTTCAACCTCGGGGTCGATCACGTCCTGAAACTGCTCCGCCGGATCGCCCCCCTAGACGTCTGGATGCTGACCCGCATCGAGGGCAACGAGCAGATCGTGGTGCGCGCCGACGACCACGGGTACGGCATTCAGGCCGGCACGGCCTTTGACTGGAGCAACTCCTTCTGCATCCGCATGCTCGCCGAACGCGGCCCGCGAATCACGCCGGACGTACAACAGGTTCCCGCCTACCAGGAAGCCCTCGCCGCACAACCCGATCCCCCCGCCATCGGCAGCTACATCGGGTTTCCGGTACAGGACCACGAATACGAGATGTATGGCGTACTTTGCGCGATAAATCCGGAGCCCATATCGGCCGACATCGAAGCGCAATCCGACCAGATCCAGGCCGCCGTCACCGTCATCGAGGCACTGATCCGTCAGCGCCGCCAGATCGACGAACTGGAACGCGAGCGCGAGGCCCTGCGACTGGAGGCCTACAACGACGCCCTTACCGGCACCTACAACCGGCGCGGCTGGCTACTCGCGTTGAGCGCCGAGGAACAGCGCTGCCAGGATCACAACCTCCCGGCGGGCATCGTCGCCATCGACCTCGACAACCTGAAGACCGTCAACGACCAGGACGGCCATGACGCCGGCGACCGATTGATCAAGGCGGCTGGCCAGGCCCTGCGGGATGCCAGTCGCGAAATCGACATCGTTGCCCGCCTGGGTGGAGACGAGTTTGGCGTGCTGCTGCCGGAGACGCCGGCCGACCACCTCCCCGGGATCGCGAACCGGCTGCGTGCGGCGCTGCAAGAGGCCGGTGTGTCGGCCTCTATCGGTTACGCCTGCCGCACCGTCAGCGGGTCCCTGCCCGAGGCCCAGACCAGCGCCGATGCCGCGATGTACGCCGACAAGCGCCAGCGCCGCGGAACCCCCGGGCCCTGACGCCCTCGCGCGGCAAGCGCGATCGCCCTTTTCCTCCCGGCCCAACACACTTCACGCACCCCTCTGCCGCGGGCCGGTCGATGGTTTACCATTCACCTAATCCGCATCCGGACGTCCCCTTCGCTACGAGGCCGTTTCATGAGCAAAACCGTCACGCTGACCGACAACACCACCGGCAAGAGCATCGAACTGCCGATCCAGGAGGGCTCGCACGGCCCGAACTGCCTGGATGTCCGCACCCTGTACAAGGAGCTCGGCTACTTCACCTATGACCCGGGGTTCATGTCCACGGCCAGCTGTCGTTCGGACGTCACCTTCATCGACGGCGACGAGGGCACCCTGCTCTACCGCGGCTACCCGATTGAACAGTTGGCGGAAGAAAGCACCTATCTCGAGGTCTGCTATCTGCTGCTGAACGGCGACCTGCCTGCCGCCGACGACCTGCACGATTTCTCGCGCATCATCAAGGAGCACTCGATGCTGCACGAGGCCGTGCGCCGCTTCTTCGACGGCTTCCGCCACGACGCGCATCCAATGGCGATCATGGTCGGTGTGGTCGGCGCGCTATCGGCCTTCTATCACGACAACGTGGACGTGCATAACCCGGAACATCGGCGCATCGCCGCGCACCGGCTGATCTCCAAGATGCCCACCATCGCCGCCTGGTCGTACAAGTACGCCAACGGCCAGCCGTTCATGTACCCGGACAACAACCTGTCCTACACCGCCAATTTCCTGGCGATGATGTTCGGCGTGCCCAGCGAGCCCTACCAGCCGAACCCGGTGTTCGTGCGCGCGCTCGACCTGATCCTGATCCTGCACGCCGACCACGAGCAGAACGCCTCGACCTCCACCGTGCGCCTGTCCGGCTCCTCCGAGGCCAACCCGTTCGCCGCGATCTCCGCCGGCATCGCCTCACTTTGGGGCCCACTGCATGGGGGGGCGAACGAGAAGGTCATCCGCATGCTCGAGGAGATCGTGAACTCCGACAAGAGCGTGGAGGACTTCGTGGCCCGCGCGAAGGACAAGAACGACTCCTTCCGCCTGATGGGCTTCGGCCATCGCGTGTACAAGAACTACGATCCGCGCGCCAAGATCATCCGCAAGATGTGCCACGACCTGCTGGCGGAGATGGGCGACATGGGCGCCGATAACCAGCCCCTGTTCGACGTCGCCATGGAGCTGGAACGTATCGCGATGGAGGACGACTACTTTATCGAGCGCAAGCTCTACCCCAACGTGGACTTCTACTCCGGCATCATCCTGCGCGCGATGGGCATCCCGTTGAATATGTTCACCGTGATCTTCGCCCTCGCCCGCACCGTCGGCTGGATCTCGCACTGGAACGAAATGATGCAGGATCCCGAATCCCGCATCGGCCGCCCGCGCCAGCTCTACACCGGCTACCGCTCGCGCGACTACACCTCCATCGAGGAACGCTAGAGAGACGCTGGTCCGGTCCATGCGTACGTCCGCGTTGGCACCCCATGTTTTCCGCGACCCGATACGGCACATCGACTGGTAGACGCGCTACCGGACGGTGTCCTCTCTTTGGAGGTCGCAAAACAAATCGGGGAGCGTGGAGCCCCACCCCACGACCGATGGAACGCCGGGGCTTGGCCGCTTCTGCCCCGCGACGGTGTTGCCGTGCGAGCGCGAACACGTGCGTTGATCCGCATCCACCCCAGGCGGGCATCCGATCGGATGCTTGCCGAACCCCTGCGCCGGTGCTATCTACTGGGTAGTAACAAGGGAGGGAGTGCTCATGTCCACCGACCGTTTTTTCATTTTGTTTGCCGGTATTGTCGTCCTGGTCAGCGTACTGCTCACCTGGCTGGCCAGCCCCTGGTGGCTGCTGCTCGCCGTCTTCATGGGCATCCACCTGATTCAGGCCTCGTTTACCGGCTTCTGCCCGCTGGTAATGATCCTGAAATCCATGGGGCTCAAGCCCGGCGAAATCTTCCCCTGAACCCGACACGCGCGGTGGATGGCGAGGAAACCCCATCGACTACGCGCCCCTTGTGTTCGTAAGCGGCAGACTGCATATTAGCCTTAGCTAATACTTAACCAGGAGACACCATCCATGAGCATTGACCGCATCGTCCTCGCCTTCGCCGGCACCGTCGTGATCATCAGCGCCATCCTCGGGTGGGTCTTCACCCCGATGTGGCTGATCCTGACCCTGTTCGTCGGCGCCAACCTGTTGCAGTCCGCCTTCACCGGCTTCTGCCCGCTGGCCATGATCCTGAAGGCGATGGGCGTGAAGCCCGGGGAAGCCTTCAACTAAAACCAAGGGGTCCCCACTCCTTCCAAGGCCCGGGCACCGCTGGTCCCGGGCCTTTTTGTTTGCGCCGCCCGCGAGTGATCAACGCCTGTCTACACTTCAGGTGATACCCACTCACGCTGAGCGTAGGCCCAATGCGATTTCGAGACCGAAATGAAGCCGGCGAGCAACTCGCACATGCCCTGGACCGCTATCGCGGCCAACCCGGCGTTGTGTATGCCTTGCCGCGTGGCGGAGTCCCCCTGGGGATCGCCGTCGCCCGGCACCTGGGCATGCCCCTCGATCTCCTGATCCCGCGCAAGATCGGCCACCCGTTCCATCCCGAGTACGCGATCTGTGCCGTGCCCGAGCAGGGCGAACCGGTCTGCAATCCACGCGAGGCGGAACGGCTCGATCCAGGCTGGCTGGACCAGGCCGAGGCGCGCGAACGCGCCGAAGCCCGGCGCAGGCGCCAACTGTACTGCACGACGCCTTCCCCGGACGTTGGCGGCAAGCTGGCGATCATTGTCGACGACGGGATCGCCACCGGACTCACCATGCGCGCCGCGATCCGCGACGCACGTCAGCGCCGGCCTCGCCATCTGGTCGTGGCGATCCCGGTGGCACCAGAGGAGACCGCGGCGCGCCTGGAAAACGAGGTCGATGAACTGGTCACCCTGGACATCCCCGAGTACTACCGCGGCTCGGTGGGGGCGTACTACGAGGATTTCGAACAAGTCTCCGACGACGCGGTCATCGCGATGATGGCCTCCGTCCACCGTGCGGAAAACCCCGATGTCTCGCGCGAATGAACAGTCCGTCGACCTGGCCCTGGACGGCCAGGTCCACCAGGGGATTCTCGGCGTACCCGAGACACCCATTGGTCTCGTCGTTTTCGCGCACGGTAGCGGTAGCAGCCGCCTGAGCCCGCGCAATCATCAAGTGGCGCGGACACTGCAGGCCAGCCGCATCGCCACCCTGATGTTCGATCTGCTGACCGAAGGGGAAGATCGCACCTACGCCAACCGCTTCGATATCGAACTCCTCGGCCGGCGGCTGGTGCAGGCCTGCCAATGGGCGGCCGCCCAGCCTCGCCTGGCACCCCTGCCGCTCGGGCTGTTTGGCGCCAGCACCGGCGCCGCGGCAGCGTTGCAGGCCGCCGCCGCAGCGCCGGAGACCATCCGGGCCGTGGTCTCGCGCGGCGGGCGCCCGGATCTGGCGGGCGCCGCCCTGCCCCGAGTCGAGAGCCCCACCCTCCTCATCGTGGGCGGTGACGACACCATGGTGATTCAACTGAATCGCCAGGCGCAGGCGCTCATGCACGCGCGCTGCGAGCTCCAGGTCGTACCCGGCGCCAGCCACCTGTTCGAGGAACCGGGCACGCTGGAACAGGCAGCCGAACTCGCGGCCGCCTGGTTCAGCGAGTGCTTGCCTACGGCGTAATGGCGACCTTCAGCACGCCGTCGCGTTGATGCGAGAATAGTTCGTAGGCCGTCTCGATATCCGCCAGCTTGTAACGGTGCGTCACCATCGGCGTCAGGTCCACGCGCCCCGAGGCCACGACCTCCATCAACCGCCGCATGCGTTCTTTCCCGCCGGGGCACAGGGTGGTCACGATGGTGTGATCGCCCAGCCCGGCCGCAATCGCATCCAGCGGCATGGACAGCTTGCCCGAATACACCCCGAGGCTGGAAAGCGTCCCGCCCGGTTTCAGGATGCGCAGACAGGCCTCGAAGGTCTGCTGCTGCCCCAGGGCCTCGATGGCCACATCGACCCCGCGCCCGCCAGTCAGCTCCATGATCGTCTCGACCGGGTCCTGCTCGCGGAAGTTGATTGCCACATCCGCGCCCAGCTTGCGGGCAGTCTCCAGGCGCTCCGGCACCCCGTCCACCACGATGATCCGGGTGGCCCCCATGAGCTTGGCACCCGCCGTGGCACAAAGGCCGATAGGGCCCTGGGCGAACACGGCCACCGTATCACCGATGTGGATGTGCCCATGCTCGGCGCCGCCGAAACCGGTGCTCATGATGTCCGGACACATCAGCACCTGTTCGTCGCTCAGGCCGTCCGGCACCGGGGTCAGATTCGCCTGCGCATTGGGGATGCGCACGTACTCCGCCTGACAGCCATCGATCGTGTTTCCCAGCTGCCAGCCACCCATCGCCTTGCCACCACACTGGCTGGAGATGCCCTCCAGGCAGGAATGGCATTGCCCGCAGGGCGTGATCGCGCCCGCGATGACCCGCTGGCCGACCTCATAGCCGGTCACTGCGTCCCCGAGGCGTTCGATCACCCCAACCGGTTCGTGCCCCACGATGCGGCCCGCCTCCACCGGGTACTCGCCCTTGAGGATATGCACATCGGTCCCGCAGATAGTCGTGGTCGTCACCCGCAGCAGGGCGTCCGTCGGCCCGATCTCCGGGATTGGACGCTCCTGCAACTCGATCCGCCCGGGTTCGACAAAAACTGCCGCCTTCATCGTGCTCATACCAACCTCCTTTGTAGCGTTCCCGGAAAAATGAACCACCCGCTTTCCATGATTTCGAGTGCAGCGAGCCAATCGATCGGGCCTGGCCATCCGCTGTTCATGGATTGCTTCGCCGCGGCGCTACCCGCAAGCGCGGCTCATCCAGCGTTTTCCCCAAGGGGCGGCATGCCGTTATGCACACCCTGTTCGTCGAACATAGCAGGCTTCTCCCTTACCCTGCCGGCCCGACCTTCCCGCGCATCGCGACGCCCCGCTCGCCTCCCTTACAATGAGCCTACATCTGCTGTTCAGGATCGCCTGTGATCTCGCTCATTCCCCGCCTGTTTCAACGCGCCCCGGCCCTCGATCCCGAAAGCCGGGCCTGGATCCACGCCATCTTCGATTGGGCCGGGAACGAACCACACCTGGGATCGATGCTGCGCAAGGCACATCTGGTACTGCCCACGGCCGAGCACTTCCCCGGGCAAGCCGACAATCGCCAGGCCATGGCTCAACTGGTGTTCGATCGCGTGCTGGAACATGCCGGGCTCGGGGACAGTCCGTTCCGGCTCGTGCACCCTGGAAACCTGATGGACGATCCCATCCCCTGGGATGCGATGAATACGGCCCGACCGAGCCGCAACCCGGGGGAGCCCCAGTCGGCGGGCGTCGGCATCCCCTACGACCCGGAGCTCGTCGCCCATTCCCAGGCGCTGATTGCCCACTTCGCGCGCGAGATCGCCTTGCGCCTGCTCGCCACGGCTGGCGAGCCCCCACCCGCCCTGGAGGGTAACGAGGCCCATATCGCGGAACTCCTCGCCACCCAGATGGGCTTCGGGGTCATGCTGGCCAATACTGCCTTCCAGGTCCGCGTGAATCAGTGCGGTGCCTGCAAGGGGCCGAGCGCCGAACGCGAAACCGCACTCTCGCGCGACGACCTTGCCTACGCCCTGGGGTTGTTCTGCCGGCGGCACGCCATCCCGCCGTCCCGAGCGAGGGCTCACCTGAATACCCCGTTGCGCCCGGCCCTGCGCCACGCATTGCGCGATCTCGCCCGTCGCGAGCGTGAAGCCGCGAGCGGCGCCGCCTGATCGGCCCGTCCTACGGGCCCCAGTTGCACAGCCGCCAGGCGTGGCGTTATTCAATCCGTTTTATAAGACTTCTTCCGTACCTTACTGTCGAATAGTCAGATTTACCTGATCGAAAGTGGATACCACTTAGCGCGGGGTCTCGGCGCGTTGAAGAGCGGTGCCCGGGCATCTAGTTATCAGAGTTGCGAAACCACAGCTTTCTGGAGGCTCATCATGACCACCCTGCGTTACTGCCTTGCTGCCCCGATCTTCCTGGCGTTTGCCGCCGCGCCCCTGCACGCCAGCGAGGGTACTTTCGACACCCCGACGCTGATCCCCGAGCTTGCGGTCAAGGCCGCAGAGGCCGCGGTCGAGGCCTGCCGCGAACGCGACACCCAGGTCACTGCAGCCGTGGTCGACCGACATGGCACCCCCCAGGCCCTGAAGCGCGACCGCTTTGCCGGCCCGCACACGGTAGATACCGCCATCCGCAAGGCCTGGACCGCCGTCAGCTTCCGCACCGACACCCTGGAGCTTCGCGAGATGACGGAACCGGGAGAGGCCGGCTATGGCATCCAGCACCTGCCGGGGGTCAGCACTCTGGGCGGCGGCAAGCAGATCACCACCGGTGGTCGGATTGTCGGCGGGATCGGCATCTCCGGCGCCCCCAGCGGACAGGTCGATGACGAATGCGCGGCAGCCGGCATCGACGCCATCACCGAAGACCTGCTCTGACCCCACCATCTGCCGGGGCCTTCTCGCGCGAGCGGAGGGCCCCGTTCATCGCATGACCACGCCAGCCGTTTCAGGCGCCGAGCAAACCGCTTCGCTGAAGCCCGTCGAAGATAAACTGCATCGCCAGCGCACTCAGCAGCACGCCCAGGATGCGCGTGAGCACATGCGCGCCGGTGACGCCCAGCCAGTGCTGCAGACGTGACGCCACCAGCAGGCACACCAGCGCAAGCACCATAACGGCCACCAACGCCCCGAGCACCACGGCCTGGGCCACCCAGTCGCCCTCGGCCCGGCTCATCATCAGGATCGCGGCTCCCATCGCGCCGGGGCCGGCCAGCAAGGGCGTGGCCAACGGAAAGATCGACAAGTCCTTGCGGGTGCGCGCCTCCTGCGTCTCGGCCGCCGTGGCCGACACCCCGCCCGAGCTGCGGGCAAACACCATGTCGATCCCAATCAACAGCAGCAGGATCCCGCCTGCGGTGTACAGCGCCGCCAGCGAGATCCCCAGCAGCGACAGCAGCGCCTCCCCGACCAGCGCAAACAGCAACAGGATGCCGCCCGCGACCGCCGCCCCGCGGATGGCCATGGCACGGCGCTGGGCTGGGTCCACGCCCCGACTGAGGACCGCGAATACCACCGCGACATCCACCGGCCCGATGGTCACGAAAAACGTGGCCAGCGCGACGATTCCCAGTTCCAGCATGGCGGATCCCTCCTCTGGCGGCTGTTCTTCAACGGCCATGACACGCCCGGAATGGGCCTGGCCATCCGGGGTTTAAGTTGCCCTTCGTGATCGACGAACCTACTTTAGCGCGTTCTGAAACGCTTATTGGGGAGCCATCGAGTCATGAAACGTCGTGTTGTCGGTCATCTGACGCTGGCCAGTCTGCTTGCATCACCCGCCCTCGCTCATGCCCAGGAGGCCGCTCAGACACTGGGCACCGTATCGGTTACGGCCACCGGATACGAGACCCTGATCGACGAGACGCCGTCCTCCGTCACCGTGATCGAGGCCAGCGAAATCCGCAACCGCGAGGCCCGCACCCTCGGCGACCTCCTGCGCGGCCAGCCGGGTGTCGCCACGGCCGTGGACGGATCGGTGGGCTCCGATCCGATCATCCGCGGCCTGAAGCGCGACCAGGTGCTGGTTCTGGTGGACGGCGTGCGCATCAATGCGATGCAGCCGCCGGCCCGCGGCTCGCTGGCTTCCTATGTCAACGTCGACCTGATCGAACGCATCGAGATCGTGCGCGGCCCGGGCTCCGTGCTCTACGGCGCCGGCGCCATGGGCGGCGTGATCAACATCATCACCCGCGGCGGCGATTTCACCGACGAACCCGAGACCCGCGGCTTCTCCCGCCTGGGCGTCACCTCGGTGGACGAAGGCATCCGCGGCGCGGTCGGCGTCACCGTCTCCAACGACCGCAACGTGCTGGACCTCTCCACCGCCTACCTGAACACCGACGACTACAAGAACGGCGACGGCGACCGTCTGCGCGACTCCGGCACCGAACAGAACGCCTACCACCTGCGCTACCGCGGCAAGCTGGCACCAGGCCACGAAGTCCAGTTCCGCGCCCAGCGCGACGAGCGCAAGGACGTCTGGTACCTCGCCTCGCGCAACTTCAACACCGATGAACCCCGGGAAGGATCTATTGATCCGCCGATGGGGCTGAATACGCACTACACCCCGCGCCAGACCCGCGACCTGTACGAACTCCGGTACGAAGGCGAACTGAATGGCGCCTGGGCACCGCGTGTCGAAGCCTCGGTCTACCGCCACGAACTATCGCGCGGCAACTACGACTGGAACAAACAGCTCGGACGGGACTACCGCACGTCCGACACGGACTTCACGACTGATGGACTGCGTCTTCAGGCCGAATTGATACCCACCGATGACCAGATCCTGCTGGTCGGAGCCGAGGCCTGGCGTCTTCGTGCAAGCCCCGAATCGTATTTCGGGACCGAGAGCAATGAGTTCCAACCAGGCGAGTATGTCAATCCGTTTATCGATACGCCTCAGCCTTTGGTAGAGAACGGCCGCATTGAGTCGGTGGGGATATTCGCGCAGCACGAAACCTACCTGGACTGGGCCACGGTCAATCTTGGTGTACGGTACGACGAGATTTCCGGGAAAGCGGATGATGCGTTCATGGTCGCCCCCCCACTCGACAAGACCGACCGTAACCTCAGCTGGTCGGCCGGGTTGACCTGGCACCTGTATGAGGCCTTTAACCCGTATTTCAGCCTCTCCGAGGGCTATCGCTCTGCCAGTCTGCTGGAACGCTATCTCACCTACCCCTACAGCGACGGTTACACCTGGCTCAGCAATCCCCAGCTGGACCCGGAACGGAACCGCACGTTCGAGGTGGGCGCACGCGGCCAGATCGGCGCGACCTCCTACACCGTATCCGCTTACGAAAGCCGGATCCGCGACTACATAGGTGGCGAAGTAATCGGCTCCGAAACCAAGCAGACGATCAACCTCGACGAGGCCCGCATACACGGCATCGAAGCCCTGGTGGAGCACGCGTTTACCGCTGCGATCACCGGCTACGCCAGTGGTACCTGGATCCGCGGCGAGAACCGCGACCGCCGCTTTGACGAGCCGCTGACCCAGATGCCGCCGCCGGAGGCCAGCGTCGGGCTCAGCCATTCTGTCGCACAGGGCTGGCAATGGGATGCCCGCATCCGGGCCGTGGCGAGCCAGAGCCGGACGGCCGACACCTTCACGGAGAACAGCGAACGCAACACCTCCGGATTCGCCACCGCCGATCTCGCTGTCGGCTACCGCTTCGGGCCGAGCGCCGGCTTTCGTTCCAATGAGATCACCTTTAGCGTGACCAACGTCGCGAACAAGGCCTATCGCGAGCACGTCAACGAGATGACCGAGGCACGCCTGGACCCGGCCAATGGCGTACAGGATATCTGGGCCCCCGGCCGCAGCTTCGGGCTGACCTGGAACGCCGAGTTCTAGACCGGCCCCGCCTTCGCCCCCAAGACAAGACAAGGACAACACCATGCGTTTACGCGTAATCGATTTTGGCCAGCAGCCCGCCGTGCGGTCCCAGGCGGTCTACCACGGCATCGCCGAGGCCATGGGCAAGGACGACGATCCGGTGCTCACCCTGGTCAACCCCGACGACCCGTATGTCTGCGTCGGGCTGCATCAGGAGATTGCCCTGGAGGCCGACGAAGACTTCTGCAAGGAACAGAACCTGCCGATCATCCGCCGTCATGTCGGTGGCGGTGCGGTGTATCTGGACCACAACCAGATGTTCTTCCACTTCATCTATCCGTCGTCCAAGGCCCCGCGGATCGTCTCCGACATCTACAAAAAGTTCATCGACCCGGTGATCAACACCTACCAGGACCTGGGCGTGAACGCGACCTTCCGCCCGGTGAACGACATCCACGTGGACGGACGCAAGATCGGTGGCACGGGTGCCGCCAGCATTGGCAACGCCACCGTGATGGTCGGCAGCTTCATGTTCGACTTCGACACCGCGACCATGGCGCGTTGCCTCAAGGTCCCTTCGGAGAAGTTCCGCGACAAGCTGCGCGCCGGCATGGAGGACTACATCACCACGTTGTCACGCGAACTCGGCGAGATGCCTGCCCGCGAGACCGTGCGCGATGCCTTCCTGAAACGCGTGGCCAGCGACCTCGCCGTCGAGGTCGATATGAGCGAACCCACGGCCGAGGAAACCGCCGCCATTGAGGAACAGATGGCCGAGCTGACCGACCCCGAATGGACCTACCGCAAGGGCCGCAAATTCGTCGAGATGGGGGTCAAGATCGCCGCCGGAACCCACCTGACCGAAGGTTCCCACAAGGCCCCCGGCGGGCTGATCCGGGCCCAGCTGATGGAGAAGGACGACCACATCGCCGATCTCCTGCTGTCCGGCGATTTCACGGTCTTCCCGGAAGACGGCATGGATCGCATCGCCGACGCCCTGCACGGCCAGCCACTGGAAGAAGAAGCCCTGCGGACTGCTGCGACCACCTGCATGCAGGAGATCGGCCTGGACGCCCCGGGCATCGAAGCCAGCGACATCGCGACGGCGATCCTCGCCTGCGTCCACCGCGAGCCTCATTGAGCGGTCACGCGCAAGGCTTCGCATCCAAACAGAAACGGCCGGACCACCCTCTTGGTGGTCCGGCCGTTTTGACGTTATTGCAGCTTTCTGAGTACGACGACCCTCAGGCCGAATCCAGGCACTCCGCACGACTGGGCGCGGTGTTGAGCCGGTCGCGATCACTTGTGTACGGCTCCGTTCGGGAGGCGGCACGATCCGCAGTCTTCAGGATCTCCGCGGCCCATTCAGGAAGCTCCGGCGAGAGCCGATAATAGATCCAGTTGCTCTCGCGCCGGGTCCGCACCACCTGATAATGGCGCAGAGCGGCCAGGTGACGCGATACCTTCGGCTGGGACATCTCCAGAGCGTGGGTCAGCTCGCAGACACACAGCTCCCCTTCCGCCTGCATCAGCAAGAGCGAGCGAAGCCGTGTCTCGTCGGCCAGCAAGTTAAACAGGTCCGTAGGGTTAAGCGACATACCGCATCCAGCAAAAATCCTTGGACGAACTATATCCCGACAGCTCAGGTGGAACAACGAATAGGCGTCCCCACGATTCCGCCCCAGTCCAGGACGAGCAAGCCGGTTGCGGCATTTCGAACATCCGGCCGCACCTCCCTGGAAGACGTCCGACGTTTTCGCTCGTTACGTCTTCGATTCGTGTATGATGCGGGGTTGGCAGTTGCCATCCGATTTTCGCCGGGCCTTCGTTTCCGGCCTGTGTGAGTACCCTCAATGTCTGATTCCCCCTCCTTCTCCCAGCTCGGGCTTTCCGAGTCGCTGGTTCATGCCCTGTCGAACATGGGCTTCACGACCCCGACCCCGGTCCAGGCCGCCTGCATCCCCGCGCTGCTGGAAGGCCGCGATGTGCTGGGCGAAGCCCAGACCGGCACCGGCAAGACCGGGGCCTTCGGCCTGCCGCTGATTGACCTGATGGACGCCGGCAAGCGTGTGCCCCAGGCACTGGTGCTGGCTCCGACGCGCGAGTTGGCCAACCAGGTCGCCGGCGCCCTGACTGAATTCGCCCGCGAGTTCTCTGGCATCGATGTGCTGCCCGTCTACGGCGGCCAGCCGATGGGCGAACAGCTGCGCGCCCTGCGCAAGGGCCCGCAGATCGTGGTCGGTACGCCCGGCCGCGTGGTCGACCACATCAAGCGCGGCACCCTGAACCTGGACGCCCTGCGCGTCGTGGTGCTGGACGAAGCCGACGAAATGCTGCGCATGGGCTTTGTCGAAGAGATCGAGTGGATCCTGGAACAGACCCCGGAAGCGCGCCAGACCACCCTGTTCTCCGCCACCATGCCGGCGCCCATCCGTCGTATCGCGCACCGCCACATGCGCGAACCGGAAGAGATCAAGATCGGCGCCGGCAACGAGGCCGGAACCGACATCGACCAGAGCTATTGCCTGGTCGATGCCCGCCACAAGGTGGAGGCCCTGACCCGTCTGATGGAGACCGAGGCAGACCTGGACGGCGCGGTCGTCTTTGCCCGTACCAAGGCCTCCACGGTCGAGATCGCCGATTCACTCGGCCAGGCCGGCATCGCCGCGTCCGCGCTGAACGGCGACATGGAACAAGCCGAGCGCGAGCGTGTGGTCAGTGACCTGCGCGACGGCCGCCTGGATGTCATCGTCGCCACCGACGTCGCCGCCCGCGGCATCGATGTGCCGCGCATCAGCCACGTCTTCAACTTCGACGCCCCCGGCGATGCCGAGGTCTACGTCCACCGCATCGGCCGTACCGGTCGCGCCGGCCGCAAGGGCCGCGCCATCCTGTTCCTGGAGCCGCGCAAGCGCCGCATGCTGAAAGACATCGAACGCCTCACCGGCAAGCCGGTGCGCGAACAGCCGGTGCCCGACCGCCAGGCCGTACAGGCCCGCCGCGAGACGCGCTTCGCCGAGCGCGTTCAGGCCCTCCTGGGCAGCGAACAGAACTCCGGACACGAAGCCCTGGTCGATCGCCTGCTGGCCGACAGTGGCGTATCCGAGCGCGAACTCGCCACCGCCCTGGTCGCACTGGCCACTGCCGGCAGCCCGCTGGATGCCAACGCCAACAAGGGCGCCGATCCGCTGCTGGCGGCCGCCCGTGCCCCCTATTCCGAACGCGGCGACAACCGCCGGGACAGCAAGCCCCGGGGCGAGCGTCCGTCGCGCGGCAAGGATCGCGAGCCGGAAGCCGACATGGTGCGCTACTACATGCCGGTCGGCCGCAACAACGGCGTGGCGCCGGGTGCCATCGTTGGCGCACTGGCCAACGAGGGCGGCCTGAACGGCCGCGACATCGGCCGCATTGGCCTGCGTGACGACCACAGCCATGTGGATCTTCCGGCGTCGCTGGACGAAGCCGCGATTCGTCGCCTGGGCAACATCCATATTGCCAACCGCAAGCTGGAACTGACCCTTCAGGCCCCGCGCCCGGGCCAGGCCGCGAACCAGGACGACGCGCGCAAGCCTGCGCCGCGCAAGACCGCCAAGCCGCGCAGTGACAAGCCGGAGACCAGCGGCAGGTCCAAGCCGACCAGCAAGCCCACACCGGCCAAGCGCGGCCCGGCCCCGGGCAACGGCAAGCGCCCGGCCTATGCCGCCGCACCCGGCAAACGCCCCGTACGCAAGGGTACCAGTGGGCCCAAGAACACCGGCTCGCGCGCGGACGGCACGCTGATGATCAAGCGCAAGGCCGCCAACGGCTAAGCGCGGCAACTCAAAGGCGCGTACCAGACAACGCCCGCGGCCTCCGAAAGGAGCCGCGGGCGTTTCATTTGGACGTTCAGAAATCTCCGGTGCGCCCCGCCTCGACGATGCTGTAGATCGTGTCGCGCACCTCGCGGGCCACGACCTCGAGATCCTCGGGGAGATCCGTCGCATGCAGCATCATGTCCATGTTGGTGGTGACGATCCAGCCCTGCCCCTCGTCATCCTCCACCACTGCGATACGACAGGGCAGAAAGCTCGCATAGATGATGTCGTGCTTCACCATCTGGTTGGCGATCAGGGCATCACAGAAGGCGAGAATACGCATGTAATTGCCCTCGCCGCCCATTGCCTGCACCTGATCCGACAGCGGCAAATCGGCGACCTCCTGGAAATTGCGCAGATTGGCCCGCAATTTCATCGACTCGATGGCCTCGTCGATGGTGACACCCTCTTCGATCTTGAAAATCTCGGCACTCTGCCGAACCATCTGTTGCAACGTTTCAGGATCCAGCGCCTCGTCCCCCTCCGTCGATTCGGACGCGGTCAGCGGAAGCGGCAGCAGCAATAACAACAACACGAGCATCCAGACTTTCATCGCGCACTCCTGGTTCGGGTGGACGGGAGAGCCCGCCGGCCGAAAGCCCTTGCGGCCCTCCCTCAGTGCGAATCTAGATCATGCGCATGCACTTCACCGAATCTACCGCGCCTGGACGCGGGAGATTCGCCGTCGGCGCCGGGCCGCGCACGGGCCCGGCCGATACGATCCACAGCAGCACCTTAACGCCGGATCAAGCAGTAGAGCTGCTCGTACTTGCCATTGGTGTGGTCGGTCCGGCCCACCTCGTCCTGCCAACCCCAACGATCGGCAGGAAACAGCTGACGCATCGTTGGCACTGCGCAATGGTAGGGCGGCCCGCCCTCGCGAACGGTCTGCATGAAACACGCAAACAGTTCACCGCCTTCACGCAGCCAGCCATGCAGCTTCGCCTCGTAGGCCGACCACTGCTCGGGCGGCAGGGCACAAAGAGATGTCTGCTCGTAGATGCCGTCCACTGGCCCCTCTGGTTGCCAGGCGAGCATGTCCGCCTGCACCACTTCCGCCTCCAGCCCGGCCTGCGCCAGTTCGCGGCGCAAGTGCTCTACCGGCGTTGGCGCCACATCCAGCCCGGTCACACGGAAACCCCGCGTGGCCAAAGCCGGCACCTCGTGACCAAAACCGCAACCGGGCACCACAATCCGCGAACGGGGTCCCAGCGCGGTGACCTCCAACCACCGCTCCAGCGAAGGGCTGGGCGCGCCGCGATCCCAACGGGTCGAACCCGCCTGATAGCGCGCCTCCCAGTCGGTCTCGGCATCCAGAACTTCGGAATCAACTGGCGAACCTTCGGAAATTGGCATCACTCCCCTTCTCGGCACAGGATAGGAAATGCATAGACCCTACCAAACCACGAATAACTCCCGGAGACCTCGATGGACCGTACTCAACTGCCCTATCGCATCCACCGCCAGGAACTCGGCCCGATGGAGAACTTCGTCTATCTGATCGAGGATCGCGCCAGCCATCGTGGTGCGGTGGTCGATCCAGCCTGGGACCCGGAGGCGATCATCCGTCAGGCCCGCGAAAATGAAGTCGACATCTCCGACATCCTGCTGACGCACAGCCACCACGACCACATCAACGGGGTCGAGGCAATCCTTGAACACTATCCAAATGCGCGGCTGCACCTGCTCAAGCCCGAGGCCGAATTCTGGGGAAAGGAGCTGGAACGTCCGGAACTGCACCACGGTGGCGACGAGATGCGTCTGGGCGACACCGAGATCCGCTTCCTGCATACACCCGGCCACACCCCCGGCTCCGCCTGCTTCCACATGCCGGCGGGCGACGACCTGATCACCGGCGACACCCTGTTCGTCTTCGGCTGCGGCCGCTGCGACCTGGCCGGCGGCGATCCGGAACAGATGTTTCACACCCTCAACGGCCTGCGCGAGGGGCTTCCGGCCCATACCTGCATCCACCCGGGCCACAACTACGCGGAAAAGGCGGAATCCACCCTGGCGGAGGAGGATGCGGGCAACCCCTTCCTGCACTTTGACGACAAGGACGCCTTCGTCCATTACCGCATGCATGAACACGACCGAGTACGCAGTACGCCCTATCACCCCGTCCCGAGAGGATAAGGACGGCGGACGGGGCCGGAAAACCACAACACACTCAGCGCGACGGCTTGCTGCCTCGGGGCTCATCACGATCCACCGTGCATCCAGTCGATGCCAGCGCAGCTGGATAGACTTCCTGGCTACGAACCAGGTGTGTGCCTCAACGTACAGACGTGGGTGACAGCGCTCCGCAACATCGTTGGTGCGTTCGCATCGCCGGGTCCAAGTGCCCGCGCGATGCACGCGACATCGACTTCCGGATTGAATGCCGGACCCACCAAGGAGCGACACCATGAAAACACTTGCCTCACTCAAACTCGCCGCAGCCACGGTCCCCATCTTCGTCTTTGGCCTGGGCGGTGTCATGACCGGCGCGATGGCCGGCGAACACGAGAAGGACTCGGACGACCACGAGATGATGGAAGAACGTGGCGCCGAAGGCTTCGACCGCGACGCCATGGAACAACCACGTGCGGACGCCCGTGACGATGCCCCCCATATCCAGCGCATGCCGGACCAGGGGCTGCACGTCTCGGACCTGATGGACCAGAAGATCCATAGCCGTGAAAGCCAGGACGAGATCGGGGAAGTCCATGACCTGGTCGTCGATCAGGCTGGCCGTATCGTCGCGGTCGTGATCGGCACGGGCAGCGGCGTTCTCGGCCTCGGCGGAAAGGACGTGGCGATCGCCTGGGACCGTATCGAGCGTACGTCCGAAGACGGAGAGGTCAAGCTTTACATCGACATGAATGAAGACACGCTGCAAGAAATACCGGAATACGAACGCGACTAACGCGTTGGTCGTCCTCGCCCCGAGGGGTACCACACTCCTCGGGGCCACCGACTCGCTACGCAGACATTGGTTATCTCGCGCGTCCGGGTGGGGCCCTGCACTTGCGCAAACACAGTGCGCCACCCAAACCGCCTAGCCGGTTTCCGGCTAGCAGGGCCGCCCGCCACTACGCCACCACCCCGGACACACGCCAATCACCGCACCCTGGAGGTGAGCCCAGGCGGGCCAGGCCCCACCCACGGCTGGCAGTTCAGTGGTGGACCCGACTCACCTTCCTCTCGAACTCTACGAGCTGCCCTTCGGCCGCGGCCCGGCTCACGCCATACCGCTCCTGGATACAGCCCACCAACTCGTCGCGTTCCCCCGCCACGGTTTCCAGTTCATCGTCGGTCAGCTGGTCCCAACGTGCCTTGACCTTGCCCTTGAACTGCTTCCAGTGATCTCTCGCGATATTCCAGTTCATCTCGCACTCCTCCGAATGGCTGGTCAGCTTGATTGCCGCCCGATCCAGAACCCTGCGGAGCACACCCGTGCCCGTCTGTGCGGGACCGCACAAACCCGCCCGAACTTCACGCGCAGCGTCCACCTGCGTTCTACCCATCAAGGGTCCTTCCCATCTTGAAAAGCACGATTTGGATCCACGGTTCCGCAGAACCCAGGGCTCTGTTGATTTTCGCCAACCAGGACACAGCGCGACCGGATGTCTGTGTGCGCCAACGTACAGATACCCCATCGCTGGAAACGTAATCTGATTCCGAGTATCGACCGGGACCATCCCGGCCACGCCCAGAACCCACCGAGACAACCACCCCACCCCATCCCTCCCCGGATGGGAACCAATCAGGAGAAACCTAATGACCAAAAGGCTAATCGCGCTCACGCTCTGTCTGGCCGGAACACTCCCCCTCGCCGTCCAGGCCCAGCAAGCCGGATCAACGGCAAACTTTGGACCTTCCATGGGGGACCGCGAGTTCTCGCTTTCCGGAAGCGGCAGCAGCGACCGCAAGTTCGACAGCACCAACTTCGGTATCTCGGGCGATATGGGCTGGTACCTGCGCGATCATTTGATCGTCGGGGTCCGCCAGAGCATCAACTACGCCGACATCGAGGGCGAGAACATAACCAATGACTTCTGGAATGGCGCCACGCGCGGCTACCTCAACTTCCAGACGACGGACGGCCGTCTGCGTCCCTTTGGTGGTGGCAGCCTGGGCTTCATCTACGGCGACGGCGTCAAGGACAGTGCGTTCGCCGGCCTGGAAGGCGGCCTGAAGTATTACGTCCTGGAGAACACTTACGTCCTGGGCCGCGTCGAATACCAGTGGTTCTTCAGCCGCTCCAGCGATGCAGAAGATGCCTTCCGCGATGGTGCGTTCGCCTACACCGTAGGCCTCGGCTACAACTTCTGACCCTTCTTGCCCGGGGTAGGGGCCATTCGAAAGAAGGCCTGCTGCCCTGCCCCGAGGCACACCACGATCAGAGGAGCAGCCGCCCCCCGCCACCATCCAATCGGGCCACAAAGTCGCTTCATAGCGGGTCGAAGACCAGGTTGACAGAGACTTCTGTGCGTCCCCGATCAGGCCCCTTTCGTTCACTACCCAAAGCACAGCACCCTTGTCTCGGACGACATGGGGCGCCACCGCGAGAACACGCAAACGCCCTTCAAGCCGCGTCTCGCTGAAGATCCTTTTCAACATCTCATATGGCGTATCGTAATCATCGTTACGCCATTGATCTCTCGTATTTTTTCTGTCTCCCGTTATCTGAAACCCAACGCGCCCGGGGGCGAATGTGCGGCAACGTACAGATGCCCTCTCGGTTGCGACCGCAATCTGCCGTTTCGGATGCAAAGCGGGCCCTCCCGGTCGCCGTCGCACTCCAAACGCTCTGCGCCATGCCAACGCGGTGGGTAACGTTTCAGGAGGCACGTAATGATGAAAAAGGTAGCCGCAGTCATGCTCTGCCTGGTTGGACCGTTCACCCTTTCCGTCCAGGCTCAACAAGGATCGGACGCCAACTTTGGGCCCTCCATCGGCGACCGCGAATTCTCGCTTTCCGGAAGCGGCAGCAGTGACCGGAGGTTCGACAACACCAACCTCGGCATCACGGGTGATATCGGCTGGTATCTGCGTGGTCACTTGGTCCTCGGCGTCCGCCAGAGCATCCACTACGCCGACTTCGAGAGCGACTTCCTGACCAATGACTTCTGGAGCGGCGCCACTCGAGGCTATCTCAACCTTCAAGACACAGACGGCCGGATGCGTCCCTTCGCTGGCGGGAGCCTGGGCGCAGTCTACGGCGACGGAGTCAACGACAGCGGGTTCGCCGCATTGGATGGGGGCTTGAAGTACTACCTCCTGGAGGACACCTACGCCCTGGGGCGCATTGAATACCAGTGGTTCTTCAGCCGCTCGAATGACGCAGAGAATGCGTTCCTCGATGGTGCCTTTTCGTACACTGTCGGACTTGGCTACAACTTCTGATTCGCGTCCGGGGCCGGGGCTTTTCAGGCGCACGCTCGAATCGTGAAATCCACACTGGAACAACGGCGCGCCGGCCATGCCTCCGTGGGCTTCGGCGGCATGTCGGATTTCGCCCACGACCGCATTCGTGAACGCGACGGAGTGCGAAGTACGCTATATCGCCCGATCGTGCACGGCTGGGAGAGCCAGGCAGACCAAGCCGAACGCAAAGAATACCCCGCGACGGCTTGCATCCTTCGGGACCAATCGCGATAATGCGCGCCTTCAGTCGATGCGCCCGTAGCTCAGCTGGATAGAGTACCTGGCTACGAACCAGGTGGTCGGAGGTTCGAATCCTTCCGGGCGCGCCATATTTCAGAGAAGAGGCACCCACACCCGGGTGCCTTTTTTCGTTTCCAGTCCCCCAAAGGATTCGAACCTCCGTCCAACAATCCGGTTCGATCCCGAGCGCAGCGAGGAACGTGTCGGCCCCAGGCCGACACCCGGAAGGGCAAGACGCGCAGCGTCGTAGCAATCCTTCCGGGCGCGCCATATTCCAGAGAGAGGGCACCCACATCCGGGTGCCCTTTTTCGTTTCCAGTCCCCCAAAGGGTTCGAACCTCCGTCCAACAATCCGGTTCGATCCCGAGCGCAGCGAGGAACGTGTCGGCCCCAGGCCGACACTCGGAAGGGCAAGACGCGCAGCGTCGCCGCTATCCTTCCGGGCGCGCCACACTCCAGAGAAAGTGCACCCCATTCGGGAGCCCTTTCTCGTTATGGGCTCCAGGGCGTCGGTGACCCCTCTTAACCAGTCACGCCAGCCCCCGTCGTACAAACCATCCAGCAGACCTCTGACGCTGTTCCCCCCACCCTCGCGCAAACACGCTCGAAAAACCCCGATCTGGCAATTGAACCGCGCCGGAACTGGGAGTCCGTTTGGCGCTTATCCGGACCGTGTTTCTCTGACCAGTCCTGAGGCCTCCCCCTTGTCGCTGCATCACATCTGCGTGAACCCCACCGTGCGCTGGCGAACATACGGCGCTGACGCAAGGTGCAAGACTGAAATCGTTGCCTACGACGGGGTAGGCCAGCCCGGCCCTGACCCACCTGCGTCCGGACAAGGAGAAGGTCATCGACATCAAGGCGTTCGGATCTTCCTCGCGTACGCGCGAGGCGCTTCGCCACGACCGCGACACCGAGTTGCTGCGTTCGGAGCTTCTGAGCGTCGAGCAGCTCAAGCGGCATGCGGTCACGCTGGCCGAGCAGCACCGTATCGATCCCCGCCCCGGACCGGACCGGCTGCTGCCACGGCTGGCGGACAATGAACGGGTCCTGATCGCGGCCTACGACGTCATCACCGCGACCCGTGCCGAAGTACCGGGCCAGCGAATCGTGCCGGACGAGGCGTGGCTGCTCGACAACTTCTACCTGATCGAGCAGCAGATCGCGATGGCACGACGGCATCTGCCGGACGGCTACAGCCGGCAGCTGCCGCACCTGGCCGATGGCCCCTCGGCGGGATTCCCGCGCATCTACGACCTGGCGCTGGGACTGATCTCGCACATGGATGGGCGGGTCGATCGCGACAACGCCACCGAGATGATCGCCGCCTATCAAACCGTCGAGCCCCTGAAACTGGGTGAGCTGTGGGCGTTCCCGATCATGCTCCAGCTGGCCTTGCTGGAGAACCTGCGCCGCGTCGGGGTGCGCATCGCCCAGCGCCGCGTGGAGCGCGACGCGGCCATCAGCTGGGCGGACCGCATGCTCGCGGCCGCCGAACGCGAACCCGCGCAGATGATCCAGTTGCTGGCGGAGTTTGCCAGTGCCGATGTACCGCTGACGGCGCCGTTTGTGGAGGAGTTCTACGGCCGGCTCCAGGCGCAGGGGCCGGCCATGGCCTTCGTGCAGACCTGGGTCGAGCAACGGTTGCAGGAACAGGGGGTCACCACTACCGGGTTGTCCGAGGCGTATGGACGCACGGCGGCAGCCAACCAGATTTCCATCGCCAACTGCATCGGCAGCCTGCGGTTCATCTCCTCGATGGACTGGAAGCAGTATGTCGAGTCACTCAGCGTGGTGGAACGGATCCTGATCGAGGATCCAATGGGCAGCTACGCCGGCCAGGACTTCGCGACCCGCGACCGGTATCGCCACGTCATTGAGGAAGTGGCGCGCCACAGCGGCCGCAGCGAACCGACCGTCGCGCACGAAGCCATCGGTCTGGCACAAGCGGCAGCCACACACCGGAACCACCGCGACCGCAATGTGCATGTGGGTTACTACCTGGTCGACCGGGGACGTCCGGACCTGGAGCATGCAGTGGGCTACCGGCCCTCGTGGAGATCCCGCATCCGCGGGGTGTTCCGGGAACACAGCCTGCCCCTGTATCTGGGGCCCATTGGGCTGCTCACGCTCGTCATCGCAGGGGTTGCGGCAGCCCTTGGAGGCTTCTTCGGCGCCGGTTCCGGGTGGAACTGGCTGCTTGCGCTTCCGCTCCTGATCGCCGCCTCGGCGCTGGCGATCGCCCTGGTGAACCTGCTGTACACGCGCGTTTTGCCACCACGGGCCTTGCCGCGCATGGATTTTTCCCACGGGATTCCCGACCGCCACCGCACCATGGTGGTCGTACCCACCCTGCTGGGAAGTCCTCAGGACGTCGATGATCTGCTCGAAGCCATGGAGATCCGCTATCTCGGGAATCGTGATCCCAACCTGTTTTTCGCCCTGCTGACGGACTTCCGCGACGCGCCCGAACAAACCATGCCCGGGGACGAGGCCCTGCTCGCCCATGCGCGCAGTGCAGTCGAACAACTCAACCAGACCTACAGCGACGACCGCCCCTGCATCTTTTACTTGTTCCACCGGCCCCGGGTGTGGAATCCGTTCGAGCAGATATGGATGGGCCATGAGCGCAAGCGCGGCAAACTGGAGCAGTTCAATGCGCGGCTGCGAGGCGAAGCCCTGACCGCCTTCTCCGATCTCGTTGGCGATCCGTCCGTGCTCGCGTCGATCCAGTACGTCATCACCCTGGATACCGATACACAGCTACCGCGCGACGCCGCCCGCGCCCTGATCGGCAATCTGGCGCATCCCCTCAACCGCCCGGTCTACGACCCCGAAAAGGGCCGCGTGGTGGAGGGCTATGCGATCCTCCAGCCCCGCGCGATGATCAGCCTGACCAGCGCCGAGCAGTCGCACTTCAGCCGATTGTTTGCCGGCGAGTCCGGCCTCGACCCGTATACCCGTGAAGTGTCGGACGTCTACCAGGATGTCTTCTGCGAAGGCTCGTTTATCGGCAAGGGCATCTATGACGTGGATGCGTTCCGCCAGGCCGTCGACGGACGCTTTCCGGAAAACCTGATCCTCAGTCACGACCTGCTCGAAAGCGGGTATGCGCGGTCGGCCCTGGTGACCGATATCGAACTGATCGAGGAACACCCGGCCAGTGTTGCCATCGAGGCCAGTCGGCGCCACCGCTGGATACGCGGCGACTGGCAACTGGCAGGCTGGCTGCGCCCGCGGGTACCGGGGCCGCCCGGCCCGGACGGATCCATGGGACCGCGCCAGCCGAACCCGCTCTCGGCCCTGTCGCGCTGGAAACTGTTCGACAACCTGCGGCGCAGCCTGGTGGCGCCCGCGCTGGTGCTCCTGCTTGCAGGGGGCTGGCTGCTGGGACCGGCGTGGCTGTGGACCCTGCTGGTCGTGGCCGTGGTGCTCCTGCCCACCCTGCTGTCCAGCATCATCGAGCTGATCGACAAGCCCACCGGACGCGACTGGGCGCCACACTTGAACCTGACCGGACGGTCGACCGGCCGGCCGCTGCTGCTCGCCCTGCTGACCCTGGCCTTCCTGCCCTACGACGCGCGGATCAGCGTGGGTGCGATCCTGCACTCGGGCATCCGCATGCTGTACACGCGCAGCGGTCTGCTGCTGTGGTACCTGCCATCGTACGCGCGCCGCAACGCCCGCCAGACGCCGGCCGGTTTCTTCCGGGAGATGGCGAGCGCACCCGGCCTTGCCGTCGTGCTGGGCATGCTACTGGCCCTGACCGGCAGCCCGGCGGCGGTCTGGCTTGCCGCCGCCCCGATCCTGCTGCTGTGGCTGGTCTCGCCGGTGATCGGCTGGTGGATCAGCCGGCCGCTGATCGTTTCCACCCCGGACCTGAGCGCGGATCAGCGGGCCTTCCTGCGGGCCGTGGCCCGACGCACCTGGCGCTACTTCCTGGACTTCGTCGGCCCCGAAGACCACTGGCTCCCACCCGACAATTTTCAGGAATCCCCCGCCTCGGCCATCGCCACGCGGACCTCGCCGACCAACATGGGCATGGCGCTACTGGCCGATCTGGCAGCGGTCGATTTCGGCTATCTCACGACCGGGGAATGCCTGGAACGCATCGGCAATACCCTGGGCTCGATGGAGCAGCTGGAACGCTATCGCGGGCATTTCTACAACTGGTACGACACCCGCACGCTGCAACCCCTCCAGCCGCAATACGTATCGTCGGTGGACAGCGGTAACCTGGCCGGCAGCCTGCTGACCCTGCAGGCCGGCCTGCAGGAGCTGAAGCACCAACCGATACTGACCGCGAACGCGTGGCAGGGCCTACAGGACACCCTGGAGGTGCTCGCCGAACACTTGCCCCCTGCTTCCGCGCCCGAGTTGACGAAAACGGTCGGCCGGCTGCAGGAGACCCTGCGCACCCTGATGCTGAACGGCCCCCCGCAGACCCTGGAGGCCGCCACCCGTGCGCTCGGCGAGCTTCACCGACTACTCGGAGGCATGCTCCTCGAGGAGCCGCCGCCAGGTACCGAAACCGACCCTGAACTGGATGCCTGGACGCAGGCATTCCAGCGCCAGGCCAAGGCCCTCCAGGAAGAGTTCGCGCAGCTGGTTCCCGCCACGTGGCCGGACAACGGCCTCCCGACGCTGGCGGAACTGGCCCGAGCGGATACTGGAGATGGCGGGGCCCGGGCGCAGATCGACCGCATCGATGACCTGATCGGGCGTTGCAGCGCACTGGCGACCATGGATTTCGAGTTTCTCTACGACGCGCCGCGCGACCTGCTGGCCATCGGCTATGACGTGACCGAACGGCGGCGTGACCCATCGTGCTACGACCTGCTGGCATCGGAAGCCCGCCTGGCCAGTTTCCTGCTCATCGCGCAGGGACAGGTGCCGCAGAAACACTGGTTCACGCTCGGCCGCCTGCTGACTCGCCATGGAGGCGACATCAGCCTGATCTCGTGGAGCGGCTCCATGTTCGAGTACCTGATGCCGCAGCTCATCATGCCGAGCTACGCCAATACCCTGCTGGACCAGACCGGCAAGGCGGCCGTGGCACGCCAGATCGAATACGGCCGTCAACGGGCAGTGCCCTGGGGTATATCCGAGTCCTGTTACAGCGCCACGGATCTCCATCAGGTGTACCAGTACCGCGCCTTCGGCGTTCCCGGCCTCGGCCTGAAGCGGGGGCTGGGCGATGACCTGGTGATCGCACCCTACGCCAGCGCCCTGGCCCTGACCGTGGCACCGCAGGACGCCTGCCGTAACCTCCAGAACCTGGCGGATCAGGGATTCCTCGGCGCCTACGGGTTCTACGAGGCGATCGACTATACGGCGACCCGGGTGCCGCACGGCAATCCGCATGCCGTTGTGCGCTCCTTCATGGCGCATCACCAGGGCATGAGCCTGCTCGCCTTTGCCCATGTCCTGCTCGATCAGCCAATGCAGCGCCGTTTCATGTCCGATCCGCTGGTGCGGGCGACCGAATTGCTGCTCCAGGAACGGGTGCCAAAGAAGGGCGCCACCGTGCACCCGCACGCTGCGGAGGTCAGTGCCGCCGCTCGCCCCTCCGGCGCGGACACCGGTTCGATCATGCGCATGTTCACCGACCCGGACACGCCGATGCCCGAGGTTCATCTGCTGTCGAACGGTCGTTACCACGTCGTGGCGACGCATGCCGGCGGCAGCGCCAGCCGCTGGCGCGACCTCGCCGTCACCCGCTGGCGCGAGGATGCCACCACCGATGGCTGGGGCACGTTTATCTACCTGCGCGACCGCGACAGCGGCACCTACTGGTCGACAGCCCACCAGCCCACCCTGCGCCCCGCCGACCACTACGAGGCGATCTTCGTCCAGGGGCGGGCGGAATACCGCCGCCGCGACCACGCGATCGAGGCCCACACCGAGCTCTGTGTCTCGCCCGAGGACGATGTCGAGATCCGCCGCGTCACCCTCACCAACCAGTCGTCCAGTACCCGCCACATCGAGGTGACCAGCTACGCGGAGGTGGTGCTGGCGCCGTTGAACAACGACCTCGCGCACCGCTCGTTCAGCAATCTGTTCGTGCAGACCGAGATCCTGCCGGAGCGCCAGGCGATCCTCTGCACGCGGCGCCCACGCACGCCGGGCGAACAAGTACCCTGGATGTTCCACCTGATGGCGGCCCCGGGTGCGACAACCGACGAACCCTCCTACGAGACCGACCGTGCCCGCTTCATCGGCCGCGGGCGCAGCGCCGCCAACCCGCTGGTGCTCGACAAGCCGGACAGCGAGGCGACCCTTTCCAATACGGATGGGCCGGTGCTCGACCCCGTGGTCGCGATCCGCCGCACCCTGACCCTGGCGCCCGACGAGTCGGCCAGCGTGCAGATCATCTCCGGGGCCGTGGACACCCGCGAGACCGCACTGGCCCTGCTGGAAAAGTATTGCGACCGCTACTTTGTCGAGCGGGCATTCGAGATGGCCTGGTTCCAGAGCCAGGAGGTGCTGCGCCACATCAATGCCACCGAAGTCGATGCCCAGCTCTTCGGTCGCCTGGCCAGTTCCGTCGTCTACGGCAACGCCCTGCGCCGCACCGAGCCCGCCACCATCGCGCGCAACCGGCTGGGCCAGTCCGGGCTGTGGCGCTTCGGCATCTCGGGGGACCTGCCCATTGTCCTGTTGCATATCCGCAACCTGGATCGCATCGGCCTGGTCCGGCAGATCCTGCAGGCCCACACCTACTGGCGTCTGAAGGGCCTGGCCGCGGACCTGGTGATCGTGAACGAGGACTTCTCCGGCTACCGCGCCCTGCTCCAGGATCAAATCATGGGGCTGATCCACGCCGGACCCGAGGCGCAGGTCGTCGACCACCCCGGCGGGGTCTTCGTGCGGCGTGCCGAAGAACTGACCGAGGACGAACGGGTGTTGCTGCAGACGGTGGCGCGGATCGTCTTCAGCGACACGGCCAAGACCCTGAGCGAAGAGATGGACCGGAGGCTCTCGGCCAAGTCGCTGGATCGGCGGGTCTCGAACAAGGGACGATCGGTGGATCGGCGCCGCTCGAAGCCGGGCCGATCGGTGGACCGGCGCGTGACCGCAACGCGTGCCTCCGATCTGCTGGAACCCGCCAAGCCCGCCACCCCCGAAGCGGTTCATCCGCTGGCGTCACGCGAGCGGGTCTTCAGCAACGGGCTGGGCGGCTTCACCCCCGACGGGCAGGAATACGTGGTCACCCTGGAGCCCGGCCAGACGACCCCGGCGCCGTGGGTCAACGTCATCGCCAGCCCCCACATTGGCACGGTCGTCAGCGAGAGCGGCAGTGCCTACACCTGGGTCGAGAACGCGCACGAGTTCCGCCTCACCACCTGGCACAACGATCCGCTCTCCGACGCCAGCGGCGAGGCCTTCTACATCCGCGACGAGGAGACCGGGATGTTCTGGTCACCCACGCCGCTGCCAGCCCGCGGCCAATCCGGCTACGTATGCCGGCACGGGTTTGGCTACAGCGTGTTCGAGCACACCGAATCGGAGATCGCCTCGAAGCTGCATACCTACGTCGCCATGGACGCTCCGGTGAAGATCGTGCGGGTCAAACTGAGCAACACATCGCAGCGGCCACGCAGCCTGTCGCTGACCGGGTACTGGGAACTGGTGCTCGGCGAGTGGCGGCACGCGAACATGATGCACATCGTCACCGAAGCCGATGCGCAAACCGGGGCGCTGCTGGCCCGCAATGCCTACGGCCGCGAATGCGCCAACCGGGTGGTGTTTGCCCATGTCGGCGGACGCGAGCGCTGGATCAGCGGGAGTCGCAACGAATTCATTGGCCGCAACCGCTCGCTGGCCAGCCCGGAGGCGATGCGCCTTAAGCGGCTGTCCGGCAAGACCGGGCCCGGCCTCGACCCGTGCGCCGCGCTCCAGACCCGGATCGAACTGGCTGCAGGAGAGGAACAAGAGATCGTGTTCGTCTTCGGTGCGGCCGCCAACGCCGACGAGGCGCGCCAGTACATCCAGCGATTCGGCGGCCGCGCCGGCGCGCGCCACGCCCTCGAAGCGGTCTGGGAGTACTGGAATCACACGCTGGGCGCGGTGCATGTGGACACGCCCGACCCCGCCCTGAACGTGCTGGCCAACGGCTGGCTGGTGTATCAGACGATATCGTGCCGGCTGTGGGGCCGCAGCGGCTATTACCAGTCCGGCGGTGCCTACGGGTTCCGGGATCAGTTGCAGGACACCATGGCGCTCGTCCATGCCACGCCCTGGCTGGCCCGCGAACAGCTGCTTCGTTGTGCCGGACGCCAGTTCCCGCAGGGCGACGTGCAGCACTGGTGGCACCCGCCCAACGGCCAGGGCGTGCGCACCCGGTTCTCCGACGACTACCTGTGGCTGCCCTATGCCGCCTGTCGCTACGTGGCAGCCACCGGGGACACCGGCGTGCTCGACGAGTCCATCGCGTTCCTGGAGGGCCGCGAACTCCATGCGGACGAGGAGGCCTACTACGACCAGCCGCAGACCTCGTCGGAATCGGCCAGCCTCTATGAACACTGCGTGCGCGCCCTTCGGCACGGCCTGCGTTTCGGCGAACACCACCTGCCGCTGATGGGTTGCGGCGACTGGAACGACGGCATGAATCTGGTCGGCAACGAGGGCAAGGGCGAGAGCGTGTGGCTCGCGTGGTTCCTGTTCGAGAATCTCGAGCGATTCGCCGACCTCGCACGCAAGCACGGCGACGCGGACTTTGCCGAGTTGTGCACCGCGCAGGCCGAAGCGCTTCGCGACAACATCGAAGCCGAAGCCTGGGACGGTGCCTGGTACCGGCGCGCCTGGTTCGACAATGGGACTCCGCTGGGTTCGTCCAGCAACGAGGAGTGCCAGATCGATTCGATCAGCCAGAGCTGGGCGATCCTCTCCGGGGGTGGCGACCCGCTGCGCGCCCGCCAGGCAATGGCGGCGGTGGACACGCGCCTGGTGCGACGCGACGAGCGGATCATCCAGCTGCTCGACCCGCCCTTCGACCACTCCGACCTGGAACCGGGGTACATCAAGGGCTACATCCCCGGTGTGCGCGAGAACGGCGGCCAGTACACCCATGCCGCGATCTGGACCACGATGGCATTCGCCAGGATGGGCGACACGGAACGCGCCTGGGAGTTCTTCGCCATGCTCAATCCCATCCACCAGGGCAGCACCCCGGAGGCGATCGAACGCTACCGGGTCGAGCCCTACGTGATGTGCGCGGATATCTACGGCGCCCCACCGCACACCGGCCGCGGCGGCTGGACCTGGTACACCGGGGCGGCCGGCTGGATGTACCGGCTGACGGTCGAGACCCTGCTGGGCCTGCACCTGGAGGCCGACCATCTGCGCATCGCGCCCCGCATCCCTGCGGACTGGGACGCCTACCGCATCCACTACCGCTACCGCGAGACGGTCTACCACATCACCATCCGGCCGATCGGGGAACCTGAAGGTCAGGCGACGCGCATGACGGTGGACGGTGTCGAGTGCCCGGATTCACGCATCCCATTGGTGGACGACCACCAGGAGCATCATGTCGAACTCCATCTCGTTACAAAGGCATGATCGCGCCCGCACCAGCCAGCGACCAATGCCGCATGGCCCACACGGCCCGGCCCATCGGCCCGGAACGATGGCAACGCCCATTGAACCGGCCGCGTGTTCGCTAGCGCACAGACCCCCTGGAGGGTCGGTGCCAAGGTTGGGCATGAGCGTTCGACCCCGCGCGGACACCGCGCCGGCCTGCCATCTGCGTGCGTCCGGTCGAATCGTTTGTGATGAATCTTTACACCTGGTGGTACACGCAGACGGCCACGAGGCGTGCCGAACCCCGAATGCGACAGGGACGATACCATGAGGCTTGAGTACCAGATGAGGGATGAGTACCAGACCAAGAACGCATTGCGGCGCGCGGCGGAGGCCCGCCTCGCAAGGGTCGCTTCCCGGGAGCCCCCCGAATCGACCCAGGCGCTCGTGCACGAACTCCGGGTTCATCAGATCGAACTGGAGATACAGAACGAGACCCTGCGTCAGGCCCAGCATGAACTGGAGGAATCGCGTAACCGCTATGTCGATCTCTTCGAATCCGCCCCTGTGGCCTATGTGATCCTTGCGCGCGATGGCCGATTGACCGACGCCAATCAGCTCGCCACCCGGCTCCTGGGCCTCACCCAGGCACAGTTGCTTGAACATTCCTTCGACCAGTTCATCGCTTCCTGCGACCGGGGGCGGTGGCAGGAACGGGCCGCGGCCGTGTGGGCGGGCCGCCTCGACGCACCCCAGGAGCACGAACTTCTACTCCAGAATGCGGAGGGCTCACAGTTCCCGGCCCAACTGCAATGCGGCGCACTGGACCGCTCCCACACCGGGACCACCATGCGCATCGCGTTCTTCGACATCACTGAGCGCGCCGAGGCCGCGGCAGAGATCCACCGGCTGGCCTATTTCGATGCGCTGACCGGCCTTCCCAACCGTCGGCTCCTGCTGGACCGCCTGGCCCAGACGCTGGCGGCATCCGAGCGCAAGGGCCTCTACGGCGCGATCGTGTTTCTCGACCTCGACGATTTCAAGGTGCTCAATGATACCCGGGGTCACGACGCCGGCGATCGGCTCCTCGCCGAGTTGGGACAGCGCCTGCGTGCCGGGCTGCGCGAAGGCGATACCGTGGCGCGCATGGGTGGAGACGAATTCGTGGTCATCCTGGATGGCCTGGGGCCGACGCGGGACAGCGCCGCCCTGCTCGCCCAGAGCATTGGCGAGAAACTGCGTCAAAGCATTGCCGAGCCCGTCGATCTCGGCGACTTCGCGTTCCACTGCACGACCAGTATCGGCGTGCGCCTGTTCGGTCCGGGCGAAGCCGAAGAAGAATTGCTCCAGCATGCCGATCTGGCCCTGTACCGGGCGAAATCGGCCGGACGTAACCGGGTAATCTTCTTTGACCCGTCCATGCAGGCAGTGCTGGATGCCCGGGGCATCCTGGAGGACGCACTGGGCCAGGCGCTAAGCAAGGGACAGCTCGAACTCCACTACCAACCCCGGTTCGATGGAACACGGCGCGTGGTGGGGGCCGAGTCGCTGCTGCGCTGGCGACACCCGAAACACGGATTGATGGCGCCTGGCGCCTTCCTCGGGATGGCCGCGCAGACGGGTCTGATCCTGCCCATCGGACGCTGGGTGCTGGAGATCGCCTGCGCCCAGCTCGCCGCCTGGGCGCAGGATCCCGCTACCCGCGAACTTACCCTGGCGGTCAATATCAGTGCGCTGGAGTTCCGGCAGGCCGATTTCATCGATCAGGTCCGCCAGGCACTGGAGTCCACTGGCGCCAATCCGGAAAGGCTGACCCTGGAGCTGACCGAGGGCGCGACCCTCGACAGCAGTGAAGCGACCATCGCGCGGTCGTGCCAGCTCATGGACCTCGGCGTTCGCTTATCGGTGGATGACTTCGGAAGGGGGTGGTCGTCCCTGTCTCGCCTTACTCGGCTGCGGCTGCAGGAAATCAAGATCGACCGATCGCTGGTGGCCAACATGGGTCAACCGGGGAATGACGCCACCCTGGTTTCGGCCATCCTCGCCCTGTCCAAGAGCCTGGGGCTCGCGACCGTTGCCGAAGGCGTGGAAACCGAGGCACAGCGCCGTCTCCTCGCCGATCAGGACTGCGATACCTTCCAGGGTTTCCTGTTCAGCGCGCCACTGCCACTGGACGATTTTCAGCGGCTATTGCGCAAGGCAGGGCCGTGCCCTTAGCCGTTGCGGCGAGCAGCGCTCGTCGAGGTTCGGCTCCGCATTTTCTGTCGCAGCCGTTCCTGCCCGCTCCAGACTCTGGCAAGGGCACTCCTGGAGAAGACAGGGCCATCGCCCCCGTCTGCGCAGCTACCCGTGCGGTCAAGGGCATCACCGGGGGCGTTTCCGAGCTCGTTGGCGGTCATGATCACTCCTCTCTCCGGACCGAATGCGCGTTCCATAGCGCGGACAGCCCTCCTCATTCTGGCTTCCCCAGGCAGAAAGCCGCCAACCCGCTACCCGGGCTGACCCGGCTTGGGCAAACGCGACCGGACAAGAATGCCATGCCCCTGCGGACGACTCTGTTCGCCGCCGAACAAAACAACCTTCCCTTCCCTGCCTTGCCCCTCCGATCGGTAACCGGACCAGGCGCGGCGCACCGCCCGTTGGTCGACAAGTTGGGGGCCCACGCGCCGGTTGAACTCAAGCCGGCCCGCCTGCCCCGCAGTAACGCCGGATCTTTCTCGCTTGCGGAAAGGCCCGCTATGTGTGCGGGATCGTACAGACAGCCCATCGGGCACGCGCCAGACTTTCTCACAGGTGCTGGTCAAGAAGACCCGGCCACAAAAAGGCCCACAACACTGAGGGAAACGCCATGACACTGGGAACCATTCTGCTCATCGTCCTCGTCCTGCTGTTGATCGGCGTGATCCCGACGTGGCCGCATAGCCGGAACTGGGGTTATGCCCCGGGCGGGGTAATCGGCGTGGTGCTGATCATCCTTCTCATCCTGCTACTCACCGGCCGGATCTAGTCCCGATCGTTCCTGCCGACGGACATGCCGCCACCGACACCCCGAAGCCAAGGCAGCCCCGGACCGACACCGTCCACGGTGACTTGGTCCATACTCATCTGGAGAACAAGAAATGAGACAGTTGCGATATTTACCCCCGATCTTCCTGACCCTTTTGCTGGCCCTGCTCCTCGCGGGTTGCGCTGGATCGGGTGAACGACAGACGGTCGGCGAGTACGTCGACGACAGCGTGATCACCACCAAGGTGAAGGCGGCATTGTTCAACGAGCCATCCCTGAGCGGCTTCGAAGTCAGCGTCGAGACCTACGAGGGCCGCGTGCAGTTGAGCGGCTTCGTCAGTTCCCAGGAGGACATCAACAAGGCCGTCGAGATCGCACGTGGCGTCGAGGGCGTACGGTCGGTCGAGAACGACATGCAGCTCAAATAGCGGCCGGACGCGAACAGCCGGCCCCGATACGCACGCGCGGCCCCCCTGCCGAGGCCGCGGTGGCGCGCCGCCACTCGTCCATGCTCCATGACGGCCCGCCCATTGGGGCGGGCCGTCATCGGTTTGCCTACTCCCGCAACGCGGCTTCCAGCCTCTTGGTCTCGGTGATATCGACCATGGTGATCACCACCCCATCGATCACGTTGTCCACCCGCCGATAGGGCATGATGCGGACCGTGAACCAGCGCCCGTCGTCGGTCGTGATCTGTTTCTCCGAGACGGCCAGGGTGCGCAGGGTATCGCGGGCATCGTCATGCAGCTCCGGGTATTCCAGGCTGGTGGTCAGATCGCTCAGCGGCCGGCCGACATCGCTCTCCCGGAGTCGGAAGACCCGGGCCGCCTGATCGGTATAACGCCGGACATCCAGATTCTGATCCAGGAACAGGATGGCGATATCGATGCTGTTGAGCACGTTCTGCATGTCGCTCTGCGCGAGCGCGAGATCGTCCAGCTTGGCCTGCAGCTCGGCATTGATCGTCTGCAGTTCCTCGTTCATGGACTGCATCTCTTCCTTCGAGCTGTTGAGCTCCTCGTTGGTCGACTGCAGTTCCTCGTTGGCGGATTGCAGCTCCTCGGTCGCAGCCTGCGAGTCTTCCCGGGCCGTGCGCGCCTCTTCGCGCAAGGCCTCGATCTCGGCGCGGTATTGCTGCAGCTGGGCATCATGCGCCGCCGGCATGGGCCCCTTGCCCTTGTTCTTGTTCCCGCGCCCACCCCGCCCGGCCGTGCTCGGGGCCAGATCACGGAAGACGATCATGGTCATGCCCCGCAAGGGGGATGCGTCATGAAAGGCATGCACGGTGACATCGACGCGCTGCACTCCGGCGTGCGTGGACACTTCCAGGCTATGCAGATGCACGGGGCGGTCGGCCTTCGCGGCCTGCTTCAACGCCCCGACCAGAGGTCCACCCAGGCCTTCGCGCGCCATGGCGAAGATATTCCAGTTAGCCTTGCCGGCGGCCGGCTCGAGGTACTTTCCGGTATGGCCGCTGACGTAGACGATATCCCCATCGGCGTTGAGCACCACCGCGGCCGGCGCATACACCTGCAGCAGGACCTGATCGGCCTCCGCCTGCAGCGCATCGGTGGGTTGGGAGGAAACCTCGGATGGGGACACGGGACGCTCCTTGCTCGGGCCCGACAGCGGCGGGAAGGCATGCAGCAGGAAATCACGCCCACCCATGTAGGTGTGATCCTGGCGCTGATAGAACCGCATCCGCGACTCGATCGGCGTGAACAGATGGTTGAATTGCCCGACGGTCTCGGAAGTCCCCAGAAACAGCACGCCACCCGGGCGCAGGGTGTAGTGGAACAGGGGCAGCAGCTTGCGTTGCAACACCGGCCCAAAATAGATCAGCAGGTTGCGGCAGGCAATCAGGTCGAGCTTGGTGAATGGCGGGTCGAGGATCACGTCATGCTGGGAGAACAGCACCATGTCCCGAATGCCCGGTATCACCTGATAGTGGTGTTCATGGGCGGTAAAGAAACGCTCCAGCCGTTCGGGCGACACATCGTCCGCGATCGCGAGTGGATACCGGCCCCGGCGCGCGGTCGCAATGCCGTCCGGACTCAAATCCGACGCGAAGATCTGCAGCGTGACGGCAGGCGGCGGCTGCGATCGCTCCATGACCTCGGTGAACACCATGGCCAGCGAATAGGCCTCCTCGCCGGTCGAACAGCCAATCACCCAGGCGCGAAGCTTCTCTGCCCCCTTCTGCCGCTCCAGAAGCCCGGGCAGCACCGTATCCGCCAGATACTCCCAGGCGGCGGGATCACGGAAGAAACGGGTCACGCCGATCAGCAGTTCCTTGAACAGCAGTTCGGATTCCTGCGCGTTGTGTTCGAGGAACGCCGCGTACTCCTCCAGCGAGGCGATGCCATGGATGGCCATGCGCCGTTCCGTCCGGCGCTGCAGCGTGCTGGGCTTGTACAGCGAAAAGTCATGGCGAATCCGCTGCTGCAACGCGGCAACGATCCGTTCCAGAGGCGTGGAGCTATCCAAGGGGGGCGCCTCTTCTGAAACGACGCTCGCCTCGCGCACGACGGCCAGGATCCGTTCCGGCAACTCGCTCGGCGTCGCCACGATATCGGCACACCCCGCATTGATGGCGCTTCGGGGCATCGAGTCGAACTGCGCCGATTCTGGGTCTTGCACCGCCGTCAGGCCGCCCACGGCCTTGATCGCCTCCAGGCCCGCCGTTCCGTCCGAGCCCATACCGGAGAGCACGACACCGATGGCGCGTTCGCCTTGCCCACTGGCCAGCGACGAAAACAGGATATTGACTGGCAAGCGCATGCCCCGTGGCTCCGCGGGTGCGGCCAAATGCAGTGTCGTGCCGACCACGGTGAGTTCCGTGTTCGGCGGAATCACATACACGTGACCCGGTTCGATGCGCATCCCCTGTTCGGCCGCACGCACTGGCATGGCCGTAACCCGCTGCAGCAGTTCGGGCAGCAACCCCTTCTGGGTGGGATCAAGATGCTGCACCACGACACAAGCAATGCCGCGATTCGGCGGTATGCGGTGCAGAAACTCCTCCAGCGCGACCAGACCGCCGGCCGATGCCCCGATTCCTATAATGCGCACCGCCTCCGGAGCATCGACAGGGGAACGGTTACCCATACTCAGCGCCTCTCGGGCAGACTCATCGCGGCGATGATTCGCACCTCGAGACGATCAGCAATACGTCCTCGCCCCCCGGGCCCAGGCTCGCGGTGATTCGCAAAAGTTCTGCGCCATTACCCCCTCGGCCGCTGGATTCGACCGAGCAGCAGACACCCCCGGCGCCTTCCCGGCACGCTTCAACCACGCCCTGGATCGCCGACTGGCTGCCCTGCGCGAACCACGACGCCAGGGGCGCGCCCTCGAGTCCATCCGGTGCCGTACCGAGCAGCTCCGCTCCGGCGCGATTGCCTTCGCGGATTCTTCCATCGAGCCCGACCACCAGATACCCCACCGGCGCAAACTCATAGAGACTTCGATAACGCGCCAGGGCCTGGTCCAGCTCCTCCTGGTCGGTTCTCAGCTGGAAATTCTGCAGATCCAGCTCGACCTGGTGGGTCTGCAGTTCACTCAGCAGCCTGAGGGCATCCGCGGCGGTATCGGGGTCACTCGCCAGGCGGTAAAGGAGCGTCAGCGAATCCGGGCCAACCGTCCAGCCACCGGTAGGCGGAGCCGAACCCTCTTTAAGCCGGCACTCCGCCTCATGGCGCAATTGCAACTGTCTCTCGAACTCCGGGCTCAGCTTCCGCATCGGTCCTCCAGTCAAATCCATCCCGAGGTCACCGCCCCTGGTGCGCGCATAATAGCCCGGTGCCGGGCCGCTCTGCTTCCCGGCGGACGCACCGCGTTCGCAGCCGGTGACCGGTTTCACTCGCGGAAAGTCCGGGTCAGGTGGAATCCTTGATGTCCTTCTTCAGGTCGCCATATCCCGCCTGGAGCTTTCCACCCGCCTTCTGAGCGCTTCCTTTCACTTCCAGTTCCTTGTTGCCAACGACCTTGCCGGCGGTCTGCTTTGCCTGGCCCTTCGCCTCTTCGACGCGGCCCTTGATCTGGTCCTTGTTCATGTTGTTCTCCCGTTAACGGTTGTGGATAAAAAGGAGTCACGTCCGGGATCACCGCCCGGCCCACCCGCCAATCACTTACGGGGGCCCGACCCGCATCCCGGATGCGGTCTCCGGCGTGTTCGAGCCACCGCCCACGTTCTCGGTGTTTAGCCAGCGTCAAGCTACGTGAGCGCCAAGCCCCGCGTCTGTCTGTTGCCGAACAAAACCCGGCAGCGGAACACAACCCGTCCTACTTCGGCATGCGGCCATGCGGGTGTCTGTGCGCGACAAGCAAGCCAATGCAGTGATGACCTCGAAGCGTGCGCGGCCCGCTCGCATGAGTCCCGAGACGCCCTGTGCGGTGCCGCACCGACGGGCAATCCGGCCACGCATACGCTTAAAGGCGAATCACGGGGTTCGGACAGCCTGTCGCCGAACCCGTCCAACCAGGAAAAAGCTCATGAACCAGATCATCTACATCGTCGGCGCCATCGTTATCGTCCTGTTCATACTGGGATTCTTCGGACTCCGATAGGACCCGCATCGTCGCCGCGGAGGGTTTGCCCGCAGCTTTGCCGGGCCGCCGAACAGCCCGCCGGTCATTCGGGGGAGCAGCCACAGGCCCCCATCCGTCAGGCAGGGTGCGCCATCCGACATGGCCGGTTGCGCGCCAGGGAGACCCTGATCCATTCGCACGTCGCGCACCGGTGGCCGACGCACGCGTCGAGCGCCCTGCCGGAGACCCCGCTCTGCATGCCTACGCGCGTACCGGAGGCGTCTCCGTGCTTGCGTGCTCGAAGGGCACCAGACGCTGCCGTTCCTCGTCCCACAGGGCGAGCCGGGCGCAATGGAGGCTTTGCTTCAGCGTGACACGGCTGATCTTGCGAAGCTGCGGATGGTCTTCCAGCACCTCGGGCAATCGGTAGAACGGAATGCGGCTGGCGAGATGGTGGACGTGGTGTACCCCGATATTCGCGGTCATCCAGCGCAACACCGCAGGCAGCTCGTAATAAGAACTTCCGTAGAGCGCCGTTTCCTGGAAGCTCCACGCCTCGTCGTGCGCCCAGCGCGTATTCTCGAACTGGTGCTGGACATAGAACAGCCAGACGCCGATCGAACCCGCCAGAACCGCGATCGGCAGGTGCACCAGGAGAAAGGTGCCCGCACCCACCAGCCACATCATCGCAACGACGACCAGCGCAATGCCTGCATTGGTACCCATGGTGCTCACCCAGGGCATCCATCCCGCGCGCAGGAAGCCGACAGGAACGCGATTGTTCAACATGAACAGGTAGACCGGACCCAGCCCGAACAGGATCAGCGGATGCCGGTACAGCCGGTAACGCAGGCGTTGCGAGGCAGACAGGGCCTGGTATTCCCGCACACTCAAGGTATCGATGCTCCCCTCGTCCGCGCGATCCAGATTGCCGGAGTGCGCATGATGGAGGGCGTGCGTGTGACGCCAGAAGTCGTAGGGCGTGAGCGTGAAGATGCCCAGCGCCCGTCCCACCCAGTCATTCGCGCGCCGGGACGGGAAGAATGACCCGTGCCCGCAGTCATGCTGGATCATGAACAGCCGCACGAGAAATCCGGCAGCGGGAATGGCCAGCACCAGGCCAACCCAGTAGCCGGCGCTCACACTGGCCCAGGTCAGAAACCAGAAAAGTCCGAACGGGATCACAGTAACGACCAGTTCAAACACGCTGCGCGCGAGAAGCGGCGTACGATAGGCGGCCAGGGCACGCTGTAACGCTCGGGGATCATCGGCGGTTTCGACAACCGCTGCTGGTGGTTCCATGCTGAGGCTCCGTACTTGGCTCGACTCCAGCGGCCGGGTTCGCAACCCACCGCCGGCGAGCCGGTTTCTAACACCGGGCTTTCGGTCTCGATACTAGGAGCGGGTCCGAAAGCCGTACACTTCCAACCTATACTGGGGCCAGGCGCGTTCACCGTATGTTCGATCCCGCACATTGCGCCTGCTGCACCATGGCAGCTTCCGCTCCGCCCCCCGCGAGCCTTGTCGTCTGTTCGCCTCCGCAAGTTCGTGCAGACGCCCTGGTCACGCCCATTGGACACGCACATTGAACGTGGAACGTCCAAACCTCTGTAGCATCCGGGTGTTACTCGATCTACCCGCCATTCAGGCTCGGGTGCACACACGCCAGTGGTCCGGGGCGCCCCGCATCAGGGACGAGCCCCCTCGGGGAACATCTGTCGAACTCACGTTCCCTGTGAACCGCGCATTGACCCCTTGCACCTGTACGTCTATTAATGTGATAGGCGATGCAACCAATCGAGCCCTGCGTACGTCAGTACACGCAGCGGAACAGTTGCGGTCGCGGCAATCGGGGGGGCGTCTATGTGCCGACGGAACCTCATGGCAGGAGGCCTGGAATGCCGTACGCCAGTAAAACTCGCGAGAACCACCTACTCGCAGGACTTCCGCTCGACGATTACGCGCATCTTTCCCCGCACATGGAGGCGGTACCCATGCCGCTGGGGGAAGTCCTGGCCGAGCCCGGACACCCGATGCGCTACGCCTACTTCCCCACCACGGCCATCGTGTCCCTCCTCAACGTGATGCAAGATGGCGGAACGACCGAAGTTGCCGTGGTTGGATACGAGGGCATGATCGGGGTCTCCTTGTTCATGGGCGGCGAAAGCACATCCAGCCGCGCGGTCGTGCATAGCGCCGGACACGGGTTTCGGCTGAAGGCCCAGGTCCTGAAAGACGAGTTCACCCACGGCGGTCACATGCAGCAATTGCTGTTGCGCTATACCCAGGCGCTGCTGACCCAGATGGCACAAACGGCGGTATGCAACCGTCATCACACCCTGGACCAGCAACTCGCCCGCTGGCTGCTGCTGAATCTCGACCGTCTGCACGCGAACACCCTCGAAATGACCCAGGAACTGATCGCGCATATCCTGGGCGTGCGCCGGGAAGGCATCACCTGCGCCGCCGGAAAACTGCAAAAAGCGGGCCTGATCGAGTACCACCGCGGGCACATCACCGTGCTCGACCGGCCCGGTCTGGAGGCGTGTGCCTGTGAATGCTATGCGGCGGTCCGGGCGGAATACCATCGTCTGCTGTCGACGACGCCTGATCTGCAGACGGGGCGCCGATTAAGCGTGTCTCGCTGACAGCCCCCCGATCGCCATGGATGCAGCGCCTCTGATCCCAGGCCCATCCACCACCGAACGTCGCGGGTCCGGACGCCATTCGCATGCTCTCGCACGCCTCCCCATCGCCGCAGTTATACAAGAACCGCCGCAACCTCCAGCCAGCCCTCCTGCCGCAAACCGGACGATGCGATCCCGGGCGCCTCGACCCGCCGTGCCCATGAATGGGTGTCTCCCTCCGCGACAGCATGCCGGTCGATCCCCCTCGACGCGGTAATGATCGTGTTTCTTGCGCCCCGGCCCGCCGCACCCTAGCGTGGCGGGCTAACTCAGGCACGGATCGACCCATGCGCCAGATGTCTCCCCGAGAACTACAGGACTACCTCGCCCAGGCGGAGAACCCGCCGCTGCTCCTGGATGTCCGCGAGCCCTGGGAATACGAGCACTGCCACATCGGGGGCTCGCAACTGCTCCCGATGGGCCAGATCCCGACGGCCTATCAGGATCTGAACGCCGAGGACGAGATCGTGGTGATCTGCCACCACGGGGTGCGCAGCCAGCAGGTCTGCAGATTCCTGGACCGGGCCGGATTCCAGCACGTGATCAACCTGACGGGCGGCGTCGATGCCTGGGCGCGCGATGTCGACCCCCACATGCCGACCTACTGACCCACGTGTCCCGCAGACCGGCCCTGTCGATCATCATCCCGGCCTGGAACGAGGCCGAATGGCTACCACGCACCCTGGCGGCGGTGCAGGAAGCGCTATCCGGCATTGACCGGAACAGCGAGATCATCGTGGTCGACAACGCCTCGACCGACCGCACGCCACAGATCGCCCAGGCCGCGGGATGCCGCGTCGTGTTCGAACCCGAGCGCCGCATCAGCCGCGCCCGCAATGTCGGCGCGGCCGTAGCCTGCGGCGATTACCTCCTGTTCGTCGATGCCGACACCTGGCCCGACCGCGCCCTGTTGCAGGCAACACTGGACGCGCTGGACAGCGGCGAGGTCTGTGGGGGTGGCGCGCGGGTGACCTTCGACCACCTTAGCCACCGGATCTATCGCTGGGGTGCCACCGCGTGGAACACCCTCTCCGCGCGCCTGGCTCTCGCGGCTGGCTGCTACGTCTTCTGCACCCGCGAGGCCTTCGCGGCGGTGGACGGCTTCAGCGAGGCCGTGTACGCGGGGGAAGAGGTGTTCCTGTCCCGCGCGCTGAAACGCTGGGGCCGCGCGCACGGCCAGCGCGTCGAGATCCTGGAAACGCCCGTACTGACCTCCGGCCGCAAGGCGGACTGGTTCCATCCAGGTCGCCACATCCTCGTGGTGACGCAGGTGCTGCTGTTCCCCTGGAGCCTGCGCTCACGCCGCCTCAGCTGGTTCTGGTACACCCGCCCACGCCGGCATTAACAAAGCACATCGAACTCCAGAACTTGGCCTCTCAGGATGATGGCACCAGCAGCGTCAGGCGCCGGGCCTGGCGGCATACCGCCTCGGCCGTGCTGCCCAGCAGCAGGTCCGTGACCGGGTTGCGGCCGCGCTTGCCGATGACCACGAGATCCGCGGCCTTTTCCTCGGCCACCCGACCGATCACGACCGAGGGCTTGCCCTGGCCGACGAGCACGGTGTCGCAGGGGCGCTCACCGGCCCGCTGCGCCAGCCCCTCGACGTGGGCCTCGATGGTCCGGCGCTCCTCGACGCGTTCGGGATCATCGTCCCAACGCCCGACCGCCACCACCACCCCGCGCCGACACTGAGGCAAGACCTGGAGGAAGACCTCCTCGGCAGCCGCTGCGGCCTTCGAGCCATCCGTCGCCAGCAAAGGGCGACACACCGGGGCCTCGGCCAGTGCCACATCGCCGCCGGTGGGTGCCAGCAGCAACGGGCGCCGGGCGCGGCGCGACAGATCCAGCACCGTGCTACCGAGCAAGATGTCGCGCAGCGAGCTGTGACCATGGCTGCCGGCCAGGATCACGCCGGCACCACGCTCTCGGGCCACACGCTCCAGTTCGGAGGCCACGGCGCCCGCGCAGACGGCCGTATCGATCTCGAAACCTCGCTCACGAAACCGGGCGGCCATTTCCTCCAGGCGCTCTTCGTAATACGGGCCATGCCCCAGCTCGGGGGCCTGGGTGTACCCCCCGACCAGCACGTGGACCAGGGTCAGCCTGCGGCAGCCTAGCGCTCGCAAGCGTTCTAGCTGGCCCTCCAGACGGGCCGAGGCGGGCGAGAAGTCGACTGCAACCAGAACATGTTCGAACATCGCGCTCTCCAGCCTTTAGTTTTGGCTTTGGCCCATTTCGCCTTCCACCACCAGCCGGCGCCAGCGAAACAGGCCCTCCCCATCAATACGATAGGGACCCGCACCGAGATCATCGGCGACGAAGACCCGGACGCCATCGATCTCCCGGACGGTATAACCGTTCGCATTACGCGGTGCGCCCGGTTCGGCCACCGGCGCCGCGGCCTGGCCGCCACAGCAGCCGTGGCGCGTAGACAACCGCAGCGTCACCTCGCCGCCCTGCCCGGCCAGCCAGTCGCGTGCCGCATCGGTCAGGGTAACCGTGGTCATGCCGGTTTCCCCTCGATGTCCGCCGGGAACCAGTGGCGAGTGCGATTGGCGATGCGCACCAGCGCCAGCATCAGCGGCACCTCGACCAGCACACCCACCACGGTCACCAACGCCGCACCCGACTGCAGGCCAAACATCGCGATCGCCGCGGCCACCGCCAGCTCGAAGAAGTTGCTCGCGCCGATCATCGCGCCGGGGGCCGCCACCGCATGCCGCACGCGCCACGCCTTGGCCCAGTAATAGGCGATGTAGAACACCAGGAAGGTCTGGATGATCAGCGGGATCGCGATCAGCACGATATGCCCCGGGTTCTCCAGGATGCGCTCGCCCTGGAAGGCGAACAGCAGGACCAGCGTCACCAGCAGGCCGATCGGCGTGACCGGGCCCAGACGCTTCATGAACACGTTGTCGAACCACTCGATGCCCTTCTTGCGGATCAGCCAGATGCGCGTCAGGTAGCCGGCGACGAATGGAATGACGATGTACAGCAGCACCGACAGCGCGACCGTGTCCCAGGGCACGTGGATGTTGGACACGCCCAGCAGGAGCACCACGATGGGGGCAAAGGCGAACAGCATGATGATGTCGTTCACCGCCACCTGTACCAGGGTGTAGGCGGCATCCCCGCGGGTCAGGTAGCTCCAGACGAACACCATCGCAGTACACGGCGCCGCGCCGAGCAGGATCGCCCCGGCCAGGTATTCACGCCCGAGGTCTTCCGGGATCCAGGCGGCATACACCACCATGAAGAAGAACCAGGCGATCGCGAACATGGTGAACGGCTTGATCAGCCAGTTCACCGAGGTGGTAATCGCCAGGCCCTTCGGCTCCCGGCGCACGCCGAGGATGGCGGAGAAGTCGATCTGCACCATCATCGGGTAGATCATCGCCCAGATCAGGATGGCCACCGGGATCGACACCTGCGCGTACTCCCATTGCGACAGCGTCTCCGGAACGACGGGCAGGAGCTGCCCCAGGGCGACGCCCGCCACGATGCACAGCGCCACCCACACGCTCAGGTAGCGCTCGAAGATGCCCATGCCTTCCTTCGTCGAGATCTCCTCGACGGAGGCGTTCCGGTCGGTCATTGCTTTCTCCGTATCTGCCGGGGTGAAGCGTCAGCCGCAACCCTTGGCTTCATCGTCACGGTCTGGCTGGCACGAGACGCTTGATGTCCCTTCCGGTACACAGCAGTCACCGGTCCCTTCATCCCGTGCGCCGAACATCGGGATGCTCCCGAGCGTGTGATAACTCTCCCACGCGATCCCGGCCGGATCGGTGGTCCAGTACTTGTCGGATTGCGCGTAGCAGCAATGCGTGCCCATCTCCTCGTGCACGTCCGCGTCGATGGCGTCCAGACGCTGGCCCAGCTCCTCGAGCTCGGCCGCCTCTTCGGCCTGGATGCCGAGGTGGTTCAGGCCCACCGGCGCACCGCGGGCCGACACCGCGAAATTCACCCGCGGGTCCTCCAGCATCCATTTCGCGTAGTCGCCCTTGACCACGCTCGGCTCGGCCGCGAACAGCTGCGAGTAAAAGCGGATCGCCGGTTCCAGTTCCGGCACGGAAACGTGCAGGTGCATGCGCTTCATGGATCAGACTCCTTGATTCACTACATGTCGCGGATCGGCCCGGGGTCCCACTGGCCATCCCGGGTGAACCCGGTCCGGCTCGGTTGTTGCGGTCCCCACCCGGGCGCGTGGTCTATCGGACGTGCCGGCCCGGCACTTGCAGAGCCGCTGTGGCTTCCGTATCCCCTGCACAGTCCAGGGCCGCAGGCAACGCGCAGCCGTCGGCGTCGGCCGCACAGCAGTTTTCGGTCAGGTAGGCGACCAGGTCCTGCATCGCGTCGAGATTCACCCGATAGCGCTGGTAGCGCCCTTCCTGCGTGACCGTCAGCAGACCCGCCTGCGTCAGGGTCTTGAGGTGAAATGAGAGGTTCGTGCGCGGCAGTTCCAGGGTTTTGGCGATTTCGCCGGCGACCCGCCCATCGTGGCCATATCGCACCAGCAGGCGCACGATATCCAGGCGAATGCCGGAGGCCAGCGACTCGAACATGTGGGTGGCGGTGACCTTGTCCATAGGCCAATTTTTCAACGATCCTTGTATCGTTGTCAAGTGACAGGACCCAGTCGCCGTTGCCACGGGCGCGCACCTCTTTCTCAAGAACCGCCCGATGCCGCCCCGCACAGCCTGCAGGGTTTGCGCCGGGCCACCCGGTCGCCGCCGGTCTGTCGGGGTTTTCCCGCGGGGCATCGAGGCCCGGTATACTGCGCGGTCTCCCGTTCAACTCCGACCACGACGCCCGAGCCGCCATGAACCCGCGCCTGGACCGGCTACAGCCCTATCCGTTTGAACGCCTGCGCCGGCTGTTCGCGGACCTGCAACCGCCTGCGGACCGGGAGCCCATCGCACTGTCGATTGGCGAGCCGCGCCACGCACTGCCCGATTTCATCGAACCCGCCCTGCGGGCCTCCCTCCAGGGCTTCAACCACTACCCGACCACACGCGGCGAACCGGCCCTGCGCGAGTCCATCGCGGCGTGGCTGCAACGGCGCTTTGACCTCGGCAATGTGGATGCGGACCGGCAGGTGCTTCCGGTCAGCGGCACGCGCGAGGCCCTGTTCGCGATTGCCCAGGCGGTCGTGGCACAGAAGCCCGGCGCCCGCGTGCTGATGCCAAATCCGTTCTACCAGATCTACGAAGGCGCGGCGCTGCTCGCCGGGGCCGCGCCGGCCTTCTACGACCTGGCGCCGGAGAACAGCTATCTGCCCGACTTTTCGGCGGTCGACGCGGCCACCTGGGAGGACGTGCAGCTGGTCTACATCTGCAACCCGGGCAATCCCGCCGGGGCCTGCATGTCCGAGGCCGCGATGCAGGACCTGATCCGCCTGGCCGAGCGCCACGACTTCATCATCGCGGCGGACGAGTGCTACTCCGAGATCTACCCCCCCGATGGCGAACCGCCGGCCGGCCTGCTGGGCGCTGCCGCCCGAATGGGCAATACCGCCTTCGAGCGCTGCATCGTCTTCCACAGTCTGTCCAAGCGATCCAACCTCCCGGGGCTGCGCTCTGGTTTCGTGGCCGGCGATGCGGCCCTGCTCGACCGCTTCGCGCTGTACCGGACCTACCATGGCTGCACCCTGCCGCCGCCGACGCAGGCCGTCAGCCGCGCCGCCTGGTCAGACGAGGCCCACGTGGCCGAGAATCGTGCCCTCTATGCCGAGAAATTCGCTGCGGTGGTCCCGATCCTGGAATCGGTGATCGACGTGCGAGCACCCGCCGCCGGCTTCTACCTGTGGCCGCGCGTGCCGGATGGTGACGACGAGGGCTTTGCCCGACGCCTCTACGGCGAGGCGGGGGTCACGGTCCTGCCGGGGCGCTACCTCTCCCGGACCGACCCGGAGACCGGGCACAATCCCGGGGCCGGACACGTGCGCATGGCGCTGGTCGCCGCGCCCGCCGCCTGCATCGAGGCGGCCGAGCGGATCACCGCGCTTTATCGTTAACGCCACTCATCAATTTATTTTTCATTGCCTTAAAGGGAATACCTAATGTCCGATATCCAGAGCACCATCGAAGCCGCCTTTGAACGCCGCGCCGACATCAACCCGCGCAACGTGGAAACCAACGTCCGCGACGCCGTGAACGAGGCGCTGGATATGCTGGACACCGGCCGTGCCCGCGTCGCCGAGAAAAAGGACGGCGACTGGGTGGTGAACGAATGGCTCAAGAAGGCCGTGCTGCTGTCGTTCCGTATCTCCGAGAACGAGTTCATCAAAGGCGGCTTCACCAACTACTACGACAAGGTCCCGTCCAAGTACGCGGACACCTCCAGCCGCGACTTCCGCGAGGCCGGCGTGCGCGTCGTGCCCCCGGCGACCGCCCGTCGCGGGAGCTTCATTGCCCCCAACACGGTGCTGATGCCGTCCTACGTGAACATCGGCGCCTATGTCGATGAAGGCACGATGGTGGACACCTGGGCCACGGTCGGCTCCTGCGCCCAGATCGGCAAGAACGTGCACCTCTCCGGCGGCGTGGGCATTGGCGGCGTACTGGAGCCGCTGCAGGCCGCCCCGACCATCATCGAGGACAACTGCTTCATCGGCGCGCGCTCCGAGGTGGTCGAGGGCGTGATCGTCGAGGAAGGCGCGGTCATCTCCATGGGCGTGTACCTGGGCCAGTCCACCCGCATCTACGACCGCGAGAACGACGAGATCCTCTACGGCCGCGTGCCGGCTGGCTCCGTGGTCGTCTCGGGCAACCTTCCGTCGAAGGATGGCAAGTACTCGCTGTACTGCGCCGTGATCGTGAAGCGCGTGGACGAGAAGACCAAGGCCAAGGTGGGCCTAAACGCCCTGCTGCGCGATGTCTGAGATCGCGCTCTACGGCATCGCCAACTGCGATACCGTCCGCAAGGCCCGCCGGTCGCTGGATGCGGCCGGCGTGGGCTATCGTTTCGTGGACGTTCGCAGGGACGGGCTGGAGGCGGATCGGCTGCGCGGCTGGGTCGACGCAGTCGGCTGGGAGACCCTGGTCAACCGGCGCGGCTCGACCTGGCGCCAACTCCCGGACGATCAGCGCGAGGGACTGGATGCGGAACGCGCCATCGCGCTGATGCTCGAACACCCGGCGCTCATCAAGCGGCCCGTCATCGAACAGGACACCGCGATCACCGTCGGCTGGACCCCCGAGACCGCGGCCCGGTGGGGAGCGGCCTGAGGCACCCGCGGCCATGCTGAGGCGGACCAGCATCCGTTGGCGGGCCTTGCGCTGGCGCGCCCACAACTGGCTGGCCCGTCATCCGCGCCTGCATGCCGGGCTGCATGCCGCCGGGAGCATGAAGAGCGGCCCGGAGGCGCTGGCCCGCGGGGTCGCGATCGGGCTGTTTATTGGCCTGACCCCCACGGTCGGCTTCCAGACCGTGTTGATCATCATTCTGTGCATTGCACTGGCGGGCAATTTTCCCACGGCGTTCGTGGCCTCGTTCGTCAGCAACCCCTTCACCGCCGCGCCGCTGTATTGGGGTTTCCACGAGCTCGGCGAGGCCGTGTTCTACTATGTCCCCCTGATCTCGCACGACCCCGACGCCTGGTATCTGCAGGGCATCGGGGACGAGATCACCTATACCCTGATGGGCAGCCTGCTGATCGCCACGCCAACCGCCATTGCCGGCTACTGGGCCTCCCGCCGCCTGTCGGCCGCCTGGCAACGCCACCGCGACCGGCGCCGTGCCGAACGCGCTGCACAGCGGGAGCGTTAGAGAGCCACTACTGGACCCCGCTCCGACGTCGTTCACGCCACACCGAATCACCCGGGTCCGGGTCATCAGCGGGCGCCTCCAGCCACGCATCCAGCAGCTCCACCTGGCCACCATTGCGCTCCAGCGGGGGCACGTCCGCGTAGGGATCGGGGTTGAGGCGGCCATCGTGCCAGGCCCAGGTGAAGTACCCCAGGTTCACCAACGCGAGAAACAGGATCAGCCAGCGCATTCGGCGCCCTCCCAGCGCGCCAGCTCCCAGAGGCCGTCCAGCACCAGGTTCGGGAAGATCGTGGACTCTGCACGCAGCACCGGCGCCAGCCAGTAGGCATCGCCCCCCGTCAGCCAGCAGGCCGCGCCCGCCCGCTCCACGGTCCGTGAGCGCGCGATCAACCCATCCAGCGCGCCGGCCAGCCCCAGGCTCCATCCGCGCTCCAGGGCCTCGGTGCTGTTCAGGCCCGGCGCGGTCTCCAGGTCATCCGGCCACTGCGTGGCCTCGCGCGGCGCAATGCGATCTGTCAGACGCGTCTGCAGCGCCTCCCAGCCGAGCTGGCGCCCCGGCAACAGATAGCCTCCCGCATGGCGACCGTCCGCCTCCAGTACATCCACGGTGACGGCGGTGCCCGCATCGACCAGGATCACCGGCGCATCGCAGCGGGCCCGCGCCGCGACCAGCGCGCAGTAGCGATCGACGCCCAACTGCCCCGCCGCATAGTCGATCCGCAGGCCATGCGGGCCGTTCGCCGGCACCGTCACCGCGTGTACCGGCGCGTCGATCCCGGCAGCCGCCAGTTCGACCGAGAACGCCGCCTCGCGCTCGCCGGGCCCGACCCGCGACAACCAGACGGCCGTGAGCGGGGCCTCGCGCGCCATCGAGGCCAGGCCACGGACACAACCGGCCGGGTCACGATTCGCCCCGGACCCCAGCACTTCGCCCTCCGCGTTGCGCACCTGCCACTTCACACGGGTACTGCCGATATCCACCAGGGCAATGTCAGACATGTTCGCAACTCCGTACCGAGACCTCGCCCGAATGCAGGTGCCGGATCGCACCGTCGTCGAACTGCACAACCAGGCAGCCACTCGCCGGATCGATTCCATGCGCCTGTCCGCGGACGCCGTCATCCAGGATTTCGATCGGCCGGCCGCGCAGGCAGTCCAGCCGTACCAGCTCACGCTCCAGCGGCACAAGCCCTTCGCCCATCAACAGCGGATGCAGGCGACATTGCTCCGCGATCACCCGGGCTGCAAGCTCCAGGAGATCCGGAACCGGGCCGGGGAGCTGGGTCGCGAGATCGGTCACCGCGCGCTCCAGCTCCAGGGCACCGGCGCCTTGCCGGTTGAGACCAATCCCCACCACCAGCCAGCCTGGCTGGCCACCACTCGCCGCGCGCTGCTCCACCAGGATGCCGCCCAGCTTGGCGGCATCGACCATCAGATCATTGGGCCACTTGAGCCGCACACCTTCCAGACCCAGCGCTTCCAGCGCACGGATGACCCCAATGCCAACCCCGACCGGATAGGCGGGCGGCACCCGCCCCTGCATGATGGGCCATGCCAGCGACAGCGCCAGGCTCGCCCCCGGAGGCGAATGCCAGACACGACCGCGCCGCCCGCGACCCGCTGTCTGGGCCTGCGCCACGCAGGCGCGTGGCAGATCGCCCGCCTCGGGGCGGGTCTCCAGCAGATAGCGGTTGGTCGAGTCCACCGACTCCAGCACCTCGACCGTCGGCGCCGTCACACCCGCCCCGTCGACCAGGCGTTCGACACGCGCTTTCAGGCGTGCGCTCTCCGGCGCCATAATGCAAACTGTGAACGCGGTCTCGGTCATCGGGATCAGTACTCGGCTCGCATCCGGGCCAGGGGGAACAGGGCTTGCATACAAGGCACCATGGTAAGCATTCCGGTCGGACGGTGCTGCGCCTGCTGATACTGGTGGCGGGGCTGGCTCTGGCCGGCACCAGCGCGGCCGAGCTCTACTCCTTTCGCGATGCCTCCGGGGCCCGGGTCCTGACCGACGAGCGCCCGCAGGGCGTTCCCTACGAGACCATCCGCTCGCCCGGCGGTGCCGGCACGGTCACCTCGACACCCGGCGGTGGAAACTGGTCACCCAGTCAGATCTTCGTGTTCCAGGGCCCGGGTGGAGAGCGCCTGATCACCAACCAGCGTCAGCAGAATAGCGGCATGGAGCTGATCGCTACCTACGGCCGACCGACCGCCCGCGCACGTTGCGGTGCCCGCGCCCGCAATGCCCTGGCCACCGGCGGTGGCGACTTCGCGGACCTCATCCACAACGCCGCCCACCGCCAGGGCGTGGACCCGGCGCTGGTGCAGTCGGTGATTCACGTGGAGTCCTGCTTCGATCCGCAGGCGGTATCCCGGGTGGGCGCGCACGGCTTGATGCAGCTGATGCCCGCTACCGCCGCCGATCTCGGGGTGACCGACCGCTTTGATCCCGCCCAGAATATCGATGGCGGCACGCGTTACCTGGCCGCCATGCTCGATCGCTTCGAGGGGGATCTGGATCTCGCCCTGGCCGCCTACAATGCCGGCCCCGGCGCGGTGGAACGGCATGGCGGCGTGCCCCCGTTTCGCGAGACACAGAACTACATCCAGCGCATCCGCGCCCAGTATGGCGGCAACGGGCGGCTCGACTGACGACCCTCAGGCCTTAGGGAGACGCTGATTTAATCGCACGTTCGCGTTGGTGCCCCCTGTTTCCCGAGACCAGGCGCGTCGTGCAGCGGGTAGTGGTTCTACCCGCAAGCGGCGCAACGCAGGATCGGGGAACAGGGGGCACCAACCCGACAAATCATTGAAAGAGCGGGCTCGGCCGCTTTTGCGCGCGCACGGCGTTGCGGTTCCCTTGTGCAGAATGACTGCACGGCAGTCACCGCGCCTTGTTCGCACGCAAAAGCGACTCGAGCGCGAACGTGCGATTAACTCAGCGTCTCCCTAGGCTTGTCCCGGCCGCAGTTCCAGCACTGGGTGAACTGCGGCTCGATCACCTCGCCACAGCGCGGGCACTTCCAGTCGCGGCCGTCGTGTTCGGGCTCGCCCTCCAGATATTCCAGGATGATGGCGCGCGCCTCCTCGGCCTGTTCCTCGTGCACCACCATAATGCGGGCCCAGGTCTCGGTCGGCGGGACTTCCCCGACGGCACCGTAAAGCCCGGCCTGGTTCACGTAGGCCGGGATGCCGGCCTCCTGCAGCAGGGTCTCGATGAACCCGGCCATCACCGGGTCGGCGGCAGAATAGACGGTCCTCATGATCGCGACCGTAGCACGCAGCCCGAACCCGGCGCAGCGGCGGCGGTGCCTACTGCACGGTGCCCTGGTTGGCGGCCTGGAAGTACTCCATCGCCTTCTGGATGGCGAAGAACGGGGCCTCGTCGAGGGCGATCTGCGTATGCGGCAAGTTGATATCCGCGTAGTACTTGCGCATGGCCAGCACGTGGATCGGCAGCTCGCGCGCGAACATCGGGTTTTCGAAGTTGAAGTACTGCCCGAGCCCCAGCACGAGGTCCTGGCGTTCTTCGGCCGTCAGGCTCTCCGGCGACACCACGACATCCGGCAGCTGCCCGGCCTGGCCATCGACCGAGACCACCACCTGGCGATCGCCTTCGGCCGCGGCGGGGATATCGTCCCCAGTCACGAGCTGCAGGTTCTCGGACAGGTCCAGGTAGCCCTTGGACAGGATATGGCCGTGGGGCTGAAACACCTTGCTGGACATGTTCACTGCCCACAGCTCCAGGGTCTCCTTGAGGTCCTGGGCCGCCTGCACCTCGCCCAGGGCGAACAACTGCCGGGCGTAGAGGATGTCCCAGACCCAGACCTGACCGTATTCGGGCAGCTCGCCTTCGGCGACCACCGAGACCTTGTGCAGCTCCGGCTGTGCCTCGTCGCGCGCGTGCAGTGTCAGGGTAAATTCGGCCAACGGACTTCTCCTTACGGCAGCGCGTTTCGCGCTGCATGATCAAGCGTTCAAGTATAGCCACCAGCGCCGAGACAGCGCAGTTCAGGTACGCCGCCCGGGGACTTCCAGGACCGTTCTCGGCCGTCCCAACCGACCCCGGTTCACGGAACTGACATAATGCCGTCATAGACTCTCGGTCCCACTTCTGCCGCGAGTCGTGCATGCCGGATGCCGACGTGACCCAAACCGACCTGTTCCTCAACCGCGAACTGTCCCTGCTGGAATTCAACCGCCGGGTACTCGCCATCGCCCAGGACCCGGCCTTCCCGCTACTGGAACGCCTGCGCTACCTCAGCATCTCCTCCACCAACCTGGACGAATTCTTCGAGGTCCGCGTGGGCTCGCTGCGCCAGCAGGTCGAACTGAACGTGCAGGCCCCGGGCCCGGATGGCCTCTCGGCCGCCGAACAGCTGCGCCAGATCGCGCCGCGCGCCCACGACCTGGTGGAACAGCAGTACAACACGCTGAACGACGAGCTGATCCCGGCGCTCGCAGCGGAGGGGATCCACTTCGTTCGGCGCACCCACTGGGACGCGGCCCAGCGGGACTGGGTGCGGGAGTACTTCCGCGAACAACTCCAGCCGGTCCTCAGCCCGATCGGCCTGGACCCGGCCCATCCGTTCCCGCGCATCCTCAACAAGAGCCTGAACTTCATCGTCACCCTCAAGGGCAAGGATGCCTTCGGGCGTGAATCCGGCCGCGCCGTGGTCCAGGCCCCGCGTTCCCTGCCGCGCCTGGTACGGCTGCCGCGCGAGGTCGCCAGCGGCGACAACGACTTCGTGCTGCTGTCATCCATCCTGCATGCGCACGTGGACGAGCTGTTCCAGGGCATGAAGGTCACCGGCTGCTACCAGTTCCGGCTGACCCGCAACTCGGACCTGTTCGTGCAGGAAGAGGAGATCGACGACCTCCTGAACGCCCTGGAGGGCGAGCTGCCCCAGCGCAACTACGGTGCCGGCGTGCGCCTCGAGGTCGCGGACAACTGCCCGCAGGAGGTCGCGGAGTTCCTGCTGCAGCAATTCCACCTGGAGCCGGACGACCTCTACCAGGTCACCGGACTGGTCAACCTGAACCGCCTGATGGCCGTGCACGAACTGGTGGAGCGGCCGGACCTCAAGTTTCCCCCGCTGGTCCCGGCCCTGCCCCGCAGTGACACGAGCGGCAGCGGCATCTTTGCCTGCATCCGCGACCAGGAGCTGCTGCTGCATCACCCCTACCAGTCGTTCATGCCGGTGGTCGACTTCCTGCGCCAGGCGGCGGCGGATCCGCGGGTGCTGGCCATCAAGCAGACGCTCTACCGCACCGGCACCCGCTCGCCGCTGGTCGAGATCCTGATCGAGGCGGCGCAGGCCGGCAAGGAGGTCACCGTCGTGATCGAGCTGCGGGCGCGCTTCGACGAGGCCGACAACATCGAGCTGGCCAACCGCATGCAGGACGCGGGGGTCCATGTGACCTACGGCGTGGTCGGCTACAAGACCCACGCCAAGCTGGCGCTGGTCGTGCGCCGCGATGGCGACCGCATCACCCGCTACGCCCACCTGGGCACCGGGAACTATCACTCCGGCACCGCCAAGGCCTATACCGACTTCGGCCTGCTGACGGCCGACCCCGTGCTTACCGAGGACGTCCACCGCGTGTTCCTCCAGCTCACCGGCCTGGGCAAGGTGACCCGGCTGCGCCAGCTGCTCCAGGCGCCATTCCGCCTGCACGCCGCGATGCTCGAGAAGATCCAGCGCGAGATCGACAACCACCAGGCCGGGAAGCCCGCCCGCATCATCGCGCGCATGAACTCGCTCAACGAGGCGAAGATCATCCAGGCCCTCTACAAGGCTTCGCAGGCGGGCGTCCCCATCCAGCTGGTCGTGCGCGGCATCTGCAGCCTGCGCCCCGGGGTGCCCGGCATCTCGGAAACCATCGAGGTGCGCTCGGTCCTGGGCCGGTTCCTGGAACACTCCCGCGTGTTCTATTTCGAGAACGGCGGCGACCCCGAGGTGTTCCTGTCCAGCGCCGACTGGATGCCGCGCAACTTCTTCCGCCGCGTCGAGGTAGCCTTCCCCGTACGCGACCCGGAACTGCGCGACCGCGTCGCCGAGGAATCCCTGTTCAACTATCTGCAGGACAGCTCCACCGCCTGGGCACTGCAGCCCGACGGCAGCTACCAACGCATCCGGCCAACCGCGGGCGAGATCCCCTATTCCGCTCAGGAATCCCTGACCGCCCAACTGTCGGGTGCCACCACGGGCTGAGCGACCCTCTGTCTCGCCGACTTCAGAATCCCTCATTGGCAACGAGCTTCAGCCAATTGCAGGGAACGTTCTCCTAGGGAGACGCTGATTTAATCGCGCGTTCGCGCTCGAGTCGCTTTTGCGTGCGAACAAGGCGTGGTGACTGCCGTGCAGTCACTCTGCACAAGGGAACCGCAACGCTGTTCGCGCGCAAAAGCGGCCGAGCCCGCTCTTTCAATCACTTGTCGGGTTGGTGCCCCCTGTTCCCCGATCCTGCGTTGCGCCACTTGCGGGTAGAACCACTACCCGCTGCGCGACGCGCCTTGGCTCGGGAAACAGGGGGCACCAACGCGAACGCGCGATTAAATCAGCGTCTCCCTAGGCGTTGGCTCCCTTCCGCCGCGGTAGGGTGCCGTTGAGCGCAGCGAAACGCACCATTTCCCGCGTCGTGCCAATCCCTTGATGGGATTCGCTACGCTCATCCCATCCTGCGACCCGGCGGCTGGCTGAACGTCATGGCTAGTCAGGTCAGGATTTGTCGTGGTGCCGGTCCGCTGAAGCGTTGCCGGAACGCGGGACATCGTGCATCCCGCCCAGCAAGCTGACTTCGGCGTCGCCGTGCCGCAGCAGGTCCTGCAGCAGGACCACGATCCCGGCCACGCAGAGGAACAGCCCGAAATTCAGGCCGATCGACTGCACATGGCGGAGCACAAAGAAGAATTCCGCCTCCTGCGCCGGAATCCACAGGATCGGCGCCATCACCCCCAGCAGCGCCACGAATGCGTACACCATGAAGCGAATGAAATGCACCGGGACCCTGCGGATGCTCAAGCCGTAGACGATGGTCGCCACGATCAGCACACTCGCCGTCGCCTGAACCGCAATCATGGCCCGGTCGGTGATGAACACGTACCGACCCTCCTCGTAGGTGGCTTCGCTGAGCCCGCCGAACACCGCCACCAGCAGCGCATTCCCGATCACATACACCAGGCTGAGCAGGAAGGGCAGTGCCAGCAACCGGTTGTGTCGCATCAACCGAAACCCGGTCGCCGACCACCAGATGCCGATCCACAGTGGCACCGCGAGTACGTAGATCCAGACCACCACGTTCAGCATCCTGCGTTCCTTGTGTCAGGTTCGGAATAGGGGCTCACTCGAACTCCAGTTCCAGCTTGTGGCGGGCCCAGTCCTCGCGTTCTGCATCCAGATCGGCGCGCGTTAACGGGTGGGTATCCAGCCAGTCGGGCGCGAAGGTCAGCGTCAGACCCTCCTGCGTCGCCTCGATGCGCTCCAGCGGCACCGGATCCGGCGCGCGCGAACGATGCAGCAACACGGCCAGACGCAGCAGGGCCGCCATGAACAGCAGCGGCCGCGCGCGATCCTCTCGCACCCCGGACAACAGCTTGGGCTTCAGCCCGCCCCGGTGCAGGCGCACCAGCCACGCCAACTCGGCCTGTTCGGGCTGCGAGAAACCCGGCAGGTCGGCCCAGGTGAGGATGTACTCCCCATGTTTGTGGTATTTGCTGTGGGCCAGTGCCAGGCCGATCTCGTGCAGTTCGGCCGCCCAGTCCAGGCGTTCCGCGTCATCCTCGCCGAGCTCCCAGGCGGCGCGAACGGCGGTCACCAGACGCGCCACCGTCGCCTGCACCCGCTCCGCCTGGGACGCATCGACCGCGAACCGCCGGCGCAGATGGTGAATGGTGCTGCCACGCACATCCTCGTGCCGAAAACGTCCCAGAAGGTCGTGAATCACGCCCTCGCGCAGGGCCCCGTCCGAGGGGTGCAGCCGCTCGATCCCCAACGCCTCGAAGGCACCCAGAAGCACCGCAAGGCCACCGGCAATCACGGGCGCCCGGTCCTCGGCCAGACCGGGCCATTTCAGCCGCTTGATGGCCCCCTGCTCGATCAGCGCATCGCGCAGCCGCTCCAGGTTCTCGCGGCTTACACCCGGCGCCTCGTCCAATTCCCCCTCATGCACCATGCGGTCCAGGGCAAGGATCGTACCCGACGCCCCCAGCGCCTGCTCCCAGCCGGCCGCGCGGTAGGCACTCGCGATCGGTTGCAGCTCCCGCTGCGCCTGCAGTTGCGCGGCCGCGAAGGCCTTGCGCGTCAGTTTGCCATCGGCGAAGAAGCGCTGGGTGAACGTCACGCAGCCCATCTCCAGGCTCTCGGCCAGGACCGGCTCGAAGCGCTCTCCAATAATGAATTCGGTACTGCCGCCACCGATATCCATCACCAGCCGGCGGCCGCTATCGTCCGCCAGCGCATGCGCCACGCCCAGGTAGATCAGCCGCGCTTCCTCGCGCCCGGCAATGATCTCAACCGGATGCCCCAGGGCCTCTTCCGCCGCGCGCAGGAAGGCGCGGCTGTCGTCCATCTGGCGCAAGGTGTTGGTGCCGACCACGCGCACGCAGCCGCGCGGCAGCTGGCGCAGTCGCTGGCCGAAGCGATCCAGACAAGCCAGGGCACGCTGCCCCACCTCCGGATCCAGCTGTCCATCGGGATCCAGACCGCTGGCAAGACGCACCGTCTCCTTGATGCGGTCGACCTTCAGAACCTCGCCGTCCTGGCGCCGTGCCACGATCATGTGAAAGCTGTTGGAACCCAGATCAACGGCCGCAACCGTCTCGGCATCGTTCTCCGTGTGCATGTTCAATCCGCCTCACCGCCGGCCAGCCGTTCGAGGATACGTCGAGGCAGGTGCCAGGCGAGCTGCATGGGGCCCGGCAGCGCGCCCGTCAATCCGCAGGCATCGCCCTTGCCCATATGAACCAGACTCCGCCCGCCCGTCGTGCCCAGCAGACAGCTTACGAGCAGCGACAGGTCCGGCTCGTGTCCCACGATCACCAGTCCACCATCCGCCGGGAGATTGCGGGCCAGGGCCTCGACCTCCAGCCCCGTGGGTTGCCCGGGCGCCAGCCATTTCTTCTGCCGCACCGGGACATCCAGCGCCTGGGACAAAGGGATCGCCGTCTGGCGGGCCCGCAGATAGGGGCTGCAAAGGAGCTCGACCGATCCCGGCAGCAGATCCCCGAGCGCCTGCGCCATGCGTACCGCACTCACCTGGCCCTTGTCGGTCAGCGGCCGGTCACGATCCGCCCCGTCCCAGTCGCCGGGGTTTCCGGCCTGGGCGTGCCGCACCAGCACCAGCCGCGGTGCGCGCATCCCGCTCAGTCCGCCCCCGGCCGCAGCAGAAACAGGGAGTACCACTCCTCGGGCGCCGACCACTGTGCCGCATGTTCGAGCCCGGCCGCCGTCAGCAGACGGTCGATGGCCTCGCGGCTGAACTTGCGCGAGATCTCGGTCCGGATCACCTCGCCTTCGGCGATCTCCAGAACCGCCTCCGGCTCCGACACACGCACCGTCTGCTGTCGCCGCGACACCAGGTGCATCTCGATCCGCGAGAGGTCTTCGACGAACGGAGCGCGATGCTCGAAACCCTCCGGATCGAAGTCCGCCCCCAACTCGGTATTCAACACCGACAGCAGGTTCAGGTTGAATGCCGCGGTTACCCCCGCCGCATCGTTGTAGGCCGCCTCCAGGACCGGGCGCGGCTTGACCCGGTCCAGCCCCAGCAGCAGCCGGTCTTCGGGGTTCATGGTGTCGCGGATTCGTCGCAGCAGTGCAGCCGCCTCGGCGTCCTCGAAATTCCCCAGACTGCTGCCGAGAAAGGCAAACAGGCGCGGACCGTCGGCTTGCGCACCGGAAACATCGGCCAGATGGGTCAGCGCCGCCGCATAGTCCCCGCACAGGCTGTCCACCCGCATCTGATCGAAGCGCTGCAGGAGTCGCGCGCCGGCCTCGTCGAGGATCTCGCCACAGACATCGTTCGCGACGTAATGGGGCGCGGAGACGCGGGCTTCCAGCGCCGCCAGCAGGTACTCGGTCTTGCGCGACGTCCCGCTGCCGAGTTCAAACAGCGTGCGCGCCCCGGACGCCTCCAGGATCGCTTCGGCATGCCGCTCCAGCAGGTCGGCCTCCAGGCGCGTGGGGTAATACTCCGGGGTATCGCAGATCGCATCGAACAGCTGCGATCCGCGCGCATCGTAGAAATACTTCGGCGGCAGGGACCGGGGCGGCTCGAGCATCCCCGCGCGGAAATCGGCCAGCAAGTCGGCGTGGGCGTCGCGTTCCTCCACCACCTGGCGGCTGTAACGAGGGGAAATAGAGACAGCACTGGGTTCGGCGGACATCCGGGCTTCCGTATCGGGGTGGTTTGCGGCACGCTAGCACGAAACCCCGGACGCCCCAACTGACCCTAGCCATGTGCCGACACCTCGCCTATCTGGGTCCTCCGATCACGCTGCGCAGCCTGATCCTGGATCCGCCACACAACCTGATCGAGCAAGCCATGGCCCCGCAGGAGCTGGTGTATGCCCGCGTCAACGCCGACGGCTTCGGCTTCGGGTGGTTTGGCGAGGGGGGCGTTGCGCGCCACTACCGGCGCGCCGATCCGCTCTGGCAGGATCCCAACCTGGTGGATCTGGCCAGCGACATGACCCAGCCCCTGTGGGTTGCCGCCATCCGCAGTGCAACCCCCGGCTTCGGCGGCGACACCGTCAACGCCCAGCCATTCGCCCGCGATGGCCTGCTGTACAGCCACAACGGCCTGATCAGCCGCTTCCGTCCCGACATCCGGCGCCAGATCCAGAACATCCTCAGCCAGGAGGTCGAATCGAGCATCGAGGGAACCACCGATTCCGAATACCTCTTCGCCCTGGTCCGGCAATACCTGGCCGATGACGACAACGCGACGCTGGAGGGCGCCCTCGGCGAGGCGTTCTCCACCGTGGAGACCTGGCTGGGGGCCGACACCGCCCTGCTGAACGTGATCCTGTCCGACGGCCGCCGCATCATCGCCAGCCGCCATGCGGTCAATGCGCCCTGTCCCAGCCTCTACTACACCACCGATGACGAGACGTTCCCCGACGACAGCGTGGTCGTGGCCTCCGAGCCCCTCACCGACCGCGAACGCTGGCGCCCGGTCCCGCCCGGCCATCTTTTGATCCTCGATCCCGACGAACCGCCGGAACTCCTGGCGCTGTAACACGCTCCACCGGATATGAATGCCGCCCATCCGCAGCCAAGTGCAAACCCGCACCCATCCGACCTCCTGGACTGCCTGGCGACCCAGCACGACCGCCTGAACACGGCACTGGAGTCGACACCGGGGAACGAATGGCGCAATCAGTATCACCCGGACCTAAGTCCCATCGGGTGGCACTACGCCCATTGCCATTTCATCGAGGCGGTATGGCTACACGAACGCATCCTCGGTGAACCACCGCCCGACCGGCGCGACTGGCACGATCTCTACTTCCCGGAACAGAGCCCGAAGTGGCGCCGCGGCGGAAGACTCCCGACGCGCCCATCCCTGCTGGAATGGGGCAAGGCCAGCCAGCAACATCACCTGGACTTGTTGCACAACCATCCGGCGGTGCGGCGGCATCCCCTGCTCGAGCGGGACTACCTGACCGGTTTTCTCGCGCAGCACCACGCCATGCACCTGGAAAGCCTGGAGCAGGTGCGCTGGTTCGCCCGCCTGCATCGCCCCGCCCCACCCCGAACGCAGGAGCCAAAACCGGCACTGGCGGCCGGCGGCGACTGGATCGAGTGCCCGGGCGGCGAACATGTCAGCGGCAGCGACGCGGCGACCGCCTTCGACAACGAGCGTGGCCTCCACCCGGTCCGGCTCGCGCCCCACACGATCCGCTCGCATCCGGTCTCCAATGCCGAGATCGCCGCGTTTATCGAGGCCGGAGGCTACCGCCCGGGCCCCCACTGGGACCCGCCGGGTCGAACCTGGCTGGTACAAACGGGCATCGAGACACCTCTCGGGTGGTGGAAGCTACCCGACGGGACCCGGGTACAAACCCTCCCCCACGGCACCCAGGCACTCGATCCGCATGCACCCGCCGTCGGACTCTCCTGGTTCGAGGCCTCGGCCTACGCCCGCTGGGTGGGTGCCCGCCTCCCCCACGAACACGAATGGGAACACGCCGCCCAGGCCGGGCGGTTGCGCGCCACGGGCCAGGTATGGGAATGGTGCGGCAACACCTTTCAGCCCTACCCGGGCTTCCAGCCGTTCCCGTACGAGGAATACTCCCTACCCTGGTTCGACGGCGAACACTACGTTCTGCGCGGCGGAAGCGCCTGGAGCGATCCATTGCTCACCCGCTCTACAATGCGCAACTTCTTCACCCCCGAAAAACGCCACGTGTTCGCCGGCCTCCGGCTTGCGCGCAATCTGTAGAGGTTCATGAACATGCGACCGAAGAACACTCCCCTCGCGCCCCGCCCGTCCTGGCTCGTCGCCGGGCTCGCCGCCCTGGTCCTGGCGTTTCCGGCTACGGCCATCGCAAGCGACGGCGGAACCACGCTGGCCCTGACCGGCAAGGCCGAGCGCCAGGTCGCCAACGACCACATGACCGTGCTGATGACGACCGAGGCCCGCGCCCCGGAGGCCGCCACGGCCGCCGCCACCGTCAACCGCAACATGCACGCCGCACTGGAACGCGCCGGCGAACAGGATGGGATTGACGCCCGCACCCTCGGCTATTCCACCCGCGCCATTCACGACTCCGACGACCGCAGCCGCATCAATGCCTGGCTGGTCCAGCAGAGCCTGGAACTGACCGGAGCCGATTTCGATCGGTTGACCGAACTGGTGGGCGCGCTCCAGCAGCGGGACCTCAACGTCAGCCAGATCCGATTCTCCCTCAGCCCCGAGGCACGCCAGGAACATCGCGAGGCGATGATCGAAGAGGCGATGGAAGATCTGAAGGAACAAGCGCGCGTCATCGCCCGCTCGCTGGGGGCCACGCACCTGCGCACGCTGGAAGTGGAATTGCCGGACGACCACTACGATCGGCCACAGCCCATGATGGCCATGCGCGCCATGGACGAGTCAGCCAGCCAGCCGTCACTGGAGGCCGGGCATTCCACCCTGACCCTCAGCGTACGTGGACGCCTGCAGGCCCTGGGCGCCGAGACCCTGCGCGTCACCCCGCGTTAGCGCGCAAGTCCATCCCGTAGGGTGCCGTGAGGCGCTAGCCGAACCGCACCGATCCATGCGGGCCCCGACCCCCGGGTACCCCCGGCCTCGATCGGTGCAATTCGCTGCGCTCATTGGCACCCTACGTCGTTCATGATCAGGGATAGCCCCTGGATATCAGAGTTCGCGAGAACGCCCCTCAGCGGGCGAGTTCCAGCACCAGCTCGCCGTCACGCACCTCGATGGATTCGATGCCGGCACGCAGTTGCTGGAAGGGCTCCAGCGCCAGCAGGTCTTCGTCCTTCAACCCGCCCAGCCAGGCATCCGGCAACGGGATTCCGGCGACGCTGACGCCGACCAGGCGCGCATGCACCCGCCCATCCTCGGTCTCGAAGCGCACCCCCGAGCGTACATTCAGGACACGACCTCCCAGCAGTGGGATATCCGCCGGAACATCGATGCGCACCCGAGTGCTGACCTGCCCCGGTGTAAGACGCATCGCCACGCGTCCGGCCAGGTCCGGGTCCTGGGCGATCAGGGCATTCAGTTCGCGCTCGCTGAAGCGCACGCTGCGCGCCTCGGCGCGTTCCTCGTAGAGTTCCTGGACCAGCGGCTCGGCCTCGGCGTCGAGGTCGATGATGGGGTCGCCGGGTGCCTGATCCGGGCGGGGCTCGGCATCGCGCGGCCCCAGCGCCTGCAACTTGGCCTCCAGCTCGGCCTGCTCCTCGACGTCCAGCGTCACCGCCTCGGGCTCGCCCGACTGCAGGTGGATCACACCCCAGAAGCCGGCCCACAACGCAGCCAGGATCAGCAGGACAATCAGGTAGCGCGGGGGACGCCCGGTGGAGCGATACTGGATGGGCGCGGAGGGTTCGTTGTTCTTGGCCATGCCGGACTCTCGCAGATCAGGACGGCGTCATGGTCGCACAAAGGCGCAACCATGGCCCGCCCGGCTAGGGACGCGGATCAGAGGAAGTCGAACAGCGACAGGCGGTTCACCTGGGTATAGGTCTGCTGCGCGGCCTGCAGGGCCACCTGCTGCTGGTTGAAACGGCTGATCGCCTCGGCATAGTCCAGGTCGCGAATCTCGGAGACGGCACTGTTCAGGTCCACCAGCCGGTCCTCGTTCAGATCCTTTTGCTGGTCAAAGGTCTTCAGGCGCGAACCGACTTCGGCCCGGATGTCGCTGAAGTTGCCCAGTACCGCATCCAGGTCGGCCAGCGCGGTGTTGCTGGCCGTCGCCAGGTTGGCCCGGCTGTTGCCGCTGGCGCCACCCTCTTCCAGGGCCGCAATGATCGCGTCCAGGGTCTCGAACACGCTCTTCTTCTCCGCCGGACGTGACACGACTTCGTCCCCTTCCTCCGGGGTGCCGCTCAGCGTGATGCTGCGCCCATCGAAGGTAATTGCTTCGCCGGAAACGTAGGGCCCACTGGCGACTGGATCGCCACTTTCGTCCTCAATCCGGTATTCGATCTGCTCCCCCACCTCCTCGAAAGTGATGGTATAGGTCTGATCCGTCAGCGCGGCGGAGTCATTGACTCCGGTCTGCTCGACCACCAGGCGGCTGCCGGGCCCACGATTCGTGACCTCGGCCCCGACACGCCCGTCATTCTCGGGGATGTCCATGAACACGCGCGCGCCAGTGTCGCCCACCGGGATCTTCCGGTTGGCCGAGATCGCGACTTCGCGGACACTCCCCGTCCCTTCCGCCCCCTTGTAGTCCACCGCACCCGCGCCATCCTGCTGGAAGGGCTGCTGCAACGACTTCGTACCGGCGAAGAGGTATTCGCCGTTCGGGTCCTTGGTGTTCGCGATGTCGAACATCCCTTCACGCAGCTGGCGCAGTTCGCCGGCGAGGTAGCTACGGGTCTCGTTGGTCTGGCTATCGTTATTGCCGGCAACCACCAGCTCGCGCGCCCGCTGCAACAGGTCCGTCCCGCTTTGCAGGGCCGATTCCTCCTGCTGCAGGCGCGGCTGGGTGTTGTCGATGTTGCGCTGGTACTGCTTGGTGGCCTGGATGATGCGTTCGAACTGATTGACCTGGGTCGCACCGCTCGGGTCATCGGACGGCGACAGGATGCGCTCGCCCCGCCCCATCTGCAGCGAGGTCCGGTTGAGCTCCGTCTGGCCGCGCTGGATCTGGTCGATCCCGGTCTGGAAAATCTGGGTGGTCGAGATGCGCATGTTCGTGTCTCCCGGTGGGCGCTAGCGGCGGACCGCGCCGAGCAGTGAATCGAACAGCGAATTGCTGACCGAGATGACCTGGGCCGCCGCCTGATAGGCCTGCTGGTAGCGGATCAGGTCCGCCGCCTCTTCGTCCAGATTGACGCCGGAGACCGCTTCGCGCTGGGCACGCGCCTGCTCCAGCTGCGCATCGGCCGATTCCTGCGCGACCTGCGCCTGGCGCGTGCGTGTGCCGACATTGGCCAACAGGCTGTTGTAGCCATCCCCGAAGGTACGGTCACCACCCACCAGCCGCTCGTCCGACAGATCATTCATCGCCAGCATGTTGCGGTTGTCACCCGGATAGCCCTCGTTGCTGCTGACCTCGAAGGTATCGCCGTCGGCTGGCGTACCGCGGATCTCCATCTGCCAGCCATTGAAATCGATGGTCGTCACGCCATTGTCACCAAGCTCGAAGGTTTCGCCTCCGACAAGGAATGCCCCGTTAGGCCCGATACCCGCATCGAATTCAATCTCGTCCGGCTCGTCGGGGGGGATCGATTCCAGATCAATCCCCGCATCAGTGGCACGAACAGACGCGATCGATGCATCCCCAGTATTGTTCTCGCCAAGGTCCGCCCTCACGGCGGCGGCTGCGGCGATACCCGAAGGGTCCGTCATCTCCACCGAGAGATCCCGTGCGCCATTGCGAGTCGGCTGGATCAACCAGCCATCCCCTTCCTCCTGTCCGTCAATTGTAGCGGTATCCACAATGATCCCGTCCGCCTCAAGGACTCCATTGCCACTCGCCACGACCTCACCATCCGACAGCTTCCGCAGTTCATAGTCCGTACCGTTATAACTTAGGCGGTAATCGGACGTGGTCAGGTCGCGCACGTCGCCGAATTCGACAGAAGGAACATCATCAGACCCATTGCCGGGGAATCCGCGCACCGCCGGATCGCCGATCCCGAAGATATCCCCGCCCAGCCCGTCGTTCAGATCCAGCCCAAGGTTGTTCTGGTTGTTGAATTCCTCTCCGATGCTGATCGCGAGGCGGCCCAGGGTGTTCTGGGCCTCGTCGATGATGCCGCTGCGGGTCTCCAGCAGTGCACCCAGCTCGCCGCCCTGGATGAAGCGGGAGATGTTGACCGGATCGCCGCTGGTGGCCAGCCCGATGTCCGGCGAACGCGGATCACCGGTCAGCGACTCGGCTACCAGTTCGCGGTTGTTACCGCCCAGTACCAGCGCCTGGCCGTTGCCGACGAACACATTGACCGCACCGTCATCCTGCTCGGTGATGCGGACGTTCACCTTCTCCGCCAGCTGGTTCAGCACGCGGTCGCGCTGGTCCAGCAGATCGTTCGGGGTGCCTTGGGTGGACTTGGACACGATCTCGCGGTTGAGCCCGGCGACCGCCTCGGTCAGCGAGTTGATCTCGTCGACGTTGGTGCGGATCTGGCCGTTGATGATGTCGCGCTGCTCCTCGATGCGCCGGTCGATCGAGGCGAATCGCTCGGCCAGAGACTCCGCTTCGGTCAGGAAGACCGTGCGCGCGGCGCTGGAGGTGGGGTCGTTGGCCAGATCCTGGCCGGCGTCGAAGAAGTCCTGCAGCACCGGCGTCAGCCCGGAACTGGAGCTGCCCAGCAGGTCGTCGATGCGCCCGGCCAGCGACGCCTTCAGCTCGGCGTTCGACTGATCGGAGATCGAGTTGCGCAGCTGGGTATTCACAAAATCGTCGGAGATACGGCGGATCGTGTCCACCTGCACGCCCTGACCCTGGAAGCTCCCGCCCAGGAACTGCGGCGTCAGGTTGGACAGCTCGGTGCGCTGGCGGCTGTAGCCTTCGGTCGCCGAGTTCGCGATGTTGTTGCTGGTGGTGCCGATCGCGCGCTGGAACGCCAGCAGCGCGGAGGTGCCGATGCCGGACGCGCTCATGCCCGTGCCTCCCGCGACAACGCCTGTTTAATCATCGGACTGGGCCGTTTCTGCTTCATGCTCTACCCCTTGGTACGGGTAACGGCCGCATCGGCCGCGACTTGAGTCGATCCGTTGTCACGATGCGCGGCCATCTGGTCGCGCACCCGCAGGACCTTGTCCGCGTAAGCCGGGTCGGTGGCATAGCCGGCATCCTGCAGCTCGCGGATGTACTGCGCGTCATCGCCGGCCTGCAGGGCCCGGTGGTAACGCGGGTTGTTACGAATAAAATCGACGTAATCGGAGAACGACTCGGACGGATCGGCATAGGCCCGGAAGCGTGCCTGTTCGCGCTGGGCGACGCCCTCGCGGAACTCCAGCGTGCCCACGGAGACGCGATCGCCATCCCAGCGGCTGTCGGCCTTGATCCCGAACAGGTTGAAACTCGGCTGGCCGTCGGCCCGCGACGGCACGTGCTGCCCCCAGCCGGTCTCCAGCGCGCTCTGCGCCAGCAGGATGCCGGGCTCGACGCCCAGCTCCGCCGCGGCATCCCGCGCCAGGGGTTCCAGGGTCTGCACAAAGTCCGCGGCGTCCCGCGGCGGCCAGGCGATGGGGGCCGGTTGCGGCGCCGCCTTGCGAGCCGCCTCCGGCGACACAGCTTCCGGGCGTTGCGGGCCCACCGGGCGCAACTCGAATTCCGCCTCGCCCTGTAACGCCCGCAGGGTATCCAGCTCCGACCGTCGACGCGGCATTTCCAGGGCCGCCTGGCGATCCGGGTCATTCAGTGTCTCGGGATCGACAGGCTGCTGGGCGGAGAGCTGGCGCATCAGGGCATCACGCAGGCCGATGCCGTCGCCCTGGCTCATGGCCTTGGCGAACTCCTGATCCTGCATCTCCAGGTACATCTCGCTCTGGTCGTTGTCGAACAGGCCGTCGCCCAGAGAGGCCTCGCGCATCTGCTTGAGCATCTGGCCGATCAGCATGGCCTCGAACTCGCGGGCCACGGCCTCCAGACCCTTCTGATCGCCCGAACGCGCGCCCCGGGCCAGGTCCTGCAGACCACTGGGGTCCGAGGCCATGGCCGCGCGGGCCTGCATCTGGGTATCGACACCCGAACCAATCATCAGATCACCACCAGCTCCGCGCGCAGGGCACCGGCCTCGCGCAGGGCCTCCAGGATCGCGACCAGATCGCCCGGCGCCGCGCCCACGTTATTCACGGCGCGGACAATCTCGTCCAGCGAGGTGCCCGGGTCGAACAGGAACATGGTGTTGTCGCCCTCCTCGATCGCGATGTCGGTATCCGGCTGGATGGCGGTCTCGCCCTCGCCGAAGGGCGCGGGCTGGACGACCTGAGGGGCCTCGCTGATGGTCACGGTCAGGCTGCCGTGGGAGACGGCGGCCGGGGTCACCTGCACACTGGAACCGATCACCACGGTCCCGGTACGCGAGTTGACGATCACGCGCGCCGGCGGCGTGCCGCGTTCGATCGGCAGGTTCTCCAGTTCGGCCACGAAACCGACCCGGTGATCCGGGTTCGCCGGCGCCCGCACCCGCACCGACGAGCCGTCGAGGGCATGGGCCACGCCATGGCCGAAGGTATCGTTCACCGTCTGCACCAGGCGGTTGGCGGTGGTGAAATCCGGTCGGTTGAGGTTCAGGGTGACGTGATCGCCCTGGGCGAACGCGGTCGGGACCTCGCGCTCCACGGTTGCGCCGTTGGGGATACGGCCGACGCTGGGCACGTTCACGGTGATGCGCGAGCCATCGGTGCCCTCGGCGCCAAAGCCACCCACGATCAGATTGCCCTGGGCGATGCTGTAGGTCTGACCATCCGCCCCCTTCAACGGCGTCATCAGCAGCGTGCCGCCGCGCAGGCTGGTCGCGTTGCCCATGGACGACACGGTGATATCGATCCGCTGACCCGCCTTGGCGAACGGTGGCAGTTCAGCCGTGACCATCACCGCGGCCACGTTGCGCAGCTGCGGGTTGCCCGCATCCGGCGTCAGCCCCAGCTGGCCCAGCATGTTGTTCAGGCTCTGCACGGTGAACGGGGTCTGGGTGGTCTGGTCCCCCGTACCATCGAGGCCGACCACCAGGCCATAACCGATCAGCTGGTTATCCCGCACGCCGGAGACGCTGGCCACATCCTTGACCCGCTCCATGTAGCTGCGCTCTTGCATGGCCACCTGCTGCTGCATCGCAGTCTGCGCCGAGACCGCGGCGCTCCCCAGCCCCGCCACCAGCAGCGCCGCCAGGAGCAGTAGCCCCAGCCGGCGCCAGCCGCCGAACGGCGCAGCCGGAAGGCCTGAAGCGCGTTGTGTCGTGCGTGTGGAATCCATGTCGTACCTCGCCACGGTCATGCCGGGTCAGAAGGGCCAGATCGGGCTGTTGAAGAAACGCGTGATCCACCCGGGTGTGTTGCTGTCCGCCAGTACGCCGGAACCGCCGTAGTACACGCGGGCGTTGGCCACCTGGGTGGAGAGCACGGTGTTATTGGTCGTCACATCCACTGGGCGCACGATGCCGCGAAAGCGCACGTACTCCTCACCCTGGTTGATGCCCAGCCATTTCTCGCCCTGCACGACCAGGTTGCCGTTCGCCAGTACCTCGGCCACGGTCACGGTGATCTCGCCGTCGAGCTGGTTGCTCTGCGACGAGTCCCCGGACCCGTCGAAGTCCCGCGAACTCGAGTTGCTCGCCCCAAACAACGGGCGACCGTTGAACGTGGCATCGCGGCCGAAGGCCGAGAGATTGCCCAGCTCCAGGTTGGAATCCTTGCCGGTGGAAGTCGACGCCGACTTCTGCGCGTTGGTGCTCTCCGCCAGGATGACCGTCAGGATGTCGCCGACATTGCGCGCCTTGTAGTCCTCGAACAGCCCCTGGGAGTGGGCGGCCTGGTAGATGCCGCCATTGTTCTGCGACTGCGGGACCGGCTGCGCCGGCATCACCGGCTGGTACTCCGGGTTGTCGTCCGGCTTGGTCGTCTGGGTGGCGGCGCAGGCGGACAGCAACAATGCGGCGGTCACGGCCAGGGCCAGGCGGAGAACGGTTCCGAGGCGCGTCATCAGATCACCCGATGGTCTGGTTGACGAACTGCAGCGACTGGTCGGCCGCGGAGATCGCCTTGGAGTTGACCTCGTAGGCGCGCTGGGTCTCGATCATGTTCACCAGCTCCTCGGCAATGTTCACGTTCGAGGTCTCCAGTGAGCCCTGCACCACGGTGCCGGTGCCGTTCAGGCCCGGCAGGGACTGCTGCGCCACGCCCGAGGCCGCGGACTCGCGGAACAGGTTCTCGCCCACCGCCTGCAGGCCGGCCGGGTTCACGAAGTCCGCCAGCTGGATATTGCCCAGCTCCACCGGGGCCGCCTGCCCCGGGATCTGCGCCGTCACCGTGCCGTCCTTGCCGATCGAGAGGGACTGGGTGTCCTCCGGCACGAACAGGCCCGGCTGCAGCGGGTAGCCATTGGACATCACCACCTGGCCGTCCGAATTCAGCTGGAAGCTGCCGTCGCGGGTGTACCCGACGTCGCCGTCCGGCAGCAGGATCTGGAAGAACCCGCGGCCCTCGATGGCCATGTCCAGCGAATTGTCCGTCTGCTGCAGGTTGCCCTGCTGGAACATCTTCTCGGTGGAGACGGCGCGCACCCCGGTACCGATCTGCAGGCCCGAGGGCAGCTGCTGATCCTGAGTGGCCTGGGCGCCTGGCTGGCGCACGGTCTGATAGATCAGATCCTCGAACACCGCCCGGTCCTTCTTGAAGCCGGTGGTGTTCACGTTGGCCAGGTTGTTCGAGACCGTCGACATGCGCGTGTGCTGCGCGTCGAGGCCGGTCTTGGCGATCCACAGTGCCTGGTTCATGGTGTTCTCCTGTCGTTACTCTCGAAGCCGCCCATCAGCCGAGGCCGAGCAAGCGGTTGCTGCTTTGTTCCAGCGTGTTGGCGCTGTCCATCATCTTCACTTGCATCTCGAAGTGGCGGGACAGCTCGATCATCCGGGTCAGCGCCTCCACGGTGTTCACGTTGCTGCCCTCCAGCATCCCGGAGATCACACGCACCTCGGCATCCGCCGGCGCCTCGCCCCCTTCCGCCAGGCGGAACAGGCCGTCATCCCCGCGCTGGAGCTCGTCGGTGTCCGGGTTGACCAGGCGGATGCGTTCCACCGCCGCCAGGGCCTCCGGGCCCACGCCCAGGGGGCGCACGCTGATGGTGCCGTCAGTGCCGATCTCGATCTGCTCCGCCGGCGGGATGGCAATCGGACCGCCATCCCCCAGTACCTGGTGACCCTGCGCGGTGCGCAGCAGCCCGAAGGCGTCCACATGCAGCGAGCCGGCGCGGGTGTAGCCTTCCTCCCCGTCCGGGCCCTGCACCGCGATAAAACCTTCGCCCTCGATGGCGATATCCATGTCGCGCCCGGTGCTCTGCATCTTGCCCTTGCTGAAGTCCACCGCATCGTTGCCGATCTGGGTGTAGTCGCGCGAGGCATGGCCCGGCCCGCGCACCGGCAAGGTATCTGCCGTAGCCAGGGCCTGACGGAAGCCGTCGGTATTGGCGTTGGCCAGGTTGTGGTTGTTGATGGCCTGTGCGTGCATCGTCTCCTTCGCACCGGACATCGCGATGTACAGAAATCGATCCATGCTCAAGCCCTCTTCAGCGTCTCATCCGCCACTTAACGGATGTTGATGATCGTCTGGGTGACCTGATCGGCCGTGGAGATCGTCTGCGCGTTCGCCTGGAAGTTGCGCTGCGCAGTGATCAGATTCACCAGCTCCTGCGCGATATCCACGTTGGAAGCCTCCAGCGCTCCGGCCTGTACGGAACCTAGGTTGCTCGACCCTGGACGATCCAGTCGCACGTCACCCGCCGCGAAGGTTTCGGCCCAGTTGTTGTCACCTAGCTGTTCCAGACCCTGAGGGTTGGGGAAATTCGCCAGCGCCAGCTGGCCGAGAACCGAGGACTGACCATTGGTGAAGCGCGCGAACACTACACCGGTCTGATCGATATCGATGCCGGTCAGCTGGCCGGAGGCGAAACCGTCCTGATTCAGGTCGTTCACCGAGAAATCACCACCGAACTGCGTCGTACCGTCGAAGTCGATATCGAAGACCAAATCATCCGCGCCGTCCAAGCTACCGCCCGGGACAGTAAGGCCTTCAGCCCCGGGGATGACACCGTCCAGCTGACCACTTTGGTCAAACTCCAGTCGTAGCGCAGATGCTGGATTGCTAGTAACCGGGTCAATCGGGTACTCGACCTCCTGCAACTCACCATTCTCGTCACGCACCGCAACATGGGCATTCCACTCGTTCTGGTCCGTCTTCACGAAGTAGAGGTTGGCGTCCCGCGCAATACCCAGGGAGTCATACATCGTGAGCGAGGTGGAGAAGTTGTAGGTCTCCGGGTCCTCGAGATCGAAATCGTCCGGATCGTCACTCAATGTCGCCGCATCCGAACGCAAGTTAATCAGTGCCTCAAGGTTTTCGGTGGCCTGGGGAGCGGCCGTATCGGTTTGCAGACGCAAATCCCCGAGATTCGTACCCCCCGCCTCGTCATAGCCACGCAGGCGCAGACCCTGGTTGTTTACCAGATAGCCGTCGCGGTCCACCTGAAAGGCCCCAGCACGGCTGTACACCGTGCTGCCCTGGTCGTTCAGGACGAAGAAGCCCTCGCCGTTGATGGCCAGGTCCAGGCCGTTCTCGGTAAACTCCGTCCGACCCTGCGAAAACTGCTGGGTCACCGCCTGCAGGCGCGTACCGGAACCGATCGCCGTCTGGCTGATGCCGCCGAAGCTCTGGGCAAACACGTCACCGAATTCCGCCCGCGAGCGCTTGAATCCGGTGGTCCCGGAGTTGGAGACGTTGTTGCCGGTGGTCTGCAGGTCGGCCTGGGCCGCGTTCAGTCCGCTCAATCCGATATTGAAGGGCATGGGGTGTTTCCTCCGTTAGGGTTCGTTCGACGCGCGCCGGCCGTTAGCCGCCAATCCGCCGTACATCCGAAAAGCTGATCTCGCCCAGGCCTTGCACGGTCAGTGCCAGCCCGGAATCATTGCCCACCGCGACGCTCTCCACGCGGGCATCCAGGAAGGTATCCACGGCCTCGGACTGGGTCCCGGAGCGGGCCGTGGCCTTGAACTCGTAGACGCCCGGGGGTGCGAAGGTCCCGTCGTCGCGCATGCCGTTCCAGCTGAACTCCTGCAAGCCGCTGCCGGCGGCGCCCAGGTTCATGCGGCGGATGCGCTCGCCGTTCGGGCTGTACACGTCGATCTGCAGCTCCTCCGTGGAGCGATCCAGGTCCACCGCACCCTTGACCATGCCGTCCGGACCCAGCTCGCCGAATTCGACGGGAACCAGCACGTCCTTGCCTACCAGGGAGGCGGCCTGCAGCGTCTGGTTCTGGCCCAGCGACTGCGCCAGCTGCTGGAAGGATTTGGACAGCTCCTCGATGCCGGTTACGGTCGAGAACTGCGCCATCTGGCCCAGGAAGTCGCCGTTGTCCATCGGCTCCATTGGGTCCTGATTCTCCAGCTGGGTCGTCATCAGCTTGAGGAAGTCGGACTGGCCCAGGCGGTCCATGTCCTTGTCCTGTTTCTGCTCGGGGCGCGAGAGGCCCAGGCGATCCAGCAATTCGGGGGATATCTGTGTCATCGATGGCTCCCTAGCCTTGACCGATCTGCAATGTGCGCTGGAGCAGCTGACGCGAGGTCTCCATCACCTCCACGTTGGCTTCGTAATTGCGCGAGGCGGACATCATGTTGGCCATCTCCTCCACCACGCTGATGGCCGGACGGAAGATGTAGCCCTCCTCGTTGGCCTGCGGGTGATGGGGTTCGTAATGCGCATGCGGCGCCGCCTGCGACTCGGTCACGCCGGCCACCCGAACGGCCGTCGACGAACCGTTCGGGTTGGCCTGGTCCATCACGCTCTGGAACAGCACCTGCTTGGCGCGATAGGCCTCGTCGGGGTTGGTCGCGGCGGTGTTCGCGTTGGCCAGGTTCGAGGCCACGGTGTTCAGGCGCACCGACTGCGCCGACAGCGCCGAGGCGGAGGTATTGAACAGGCTGAAAAGGTTGCTCACGACATCGATCTCCCGATCAGGTCCGCGTTAGCGGTCGCCCCGCAGGGCTTCGCGGATGCCGGAGACCCGGCGATTGAGGAATTCCAGGCTGCTCTGATATTGAACGGCGTTCTCGGCAAAGGCGGCCCGCTCCATCTGCGGGTCCACCGTGTTGCCATCCAGCGACGCCTGCGAGGGGACGCGGTAAAGCGCCTCGACCTGCCCGTTCATCGCGCCAGCGTTGGGGTCGAGATGCGCCGCCTGGCTGCGCGCCATGGGCAAGGTATTGCCGCCGCCGGCCGCGGATTCGAGCACCGCACGAAAATCGATATCCCGCGCCTTGTAGTTCGGGGTATCCGCGTTGGCGATGTTGGAGGCCAGCAGCTCCATGCGCTGCGCCCGCACGTTCACCGCCTGCGGAGAAATACCCATCGCCTTGTCGAGAGAGAGACTCATCGCTTCCGTCCTGTCCGCCCGTGGCGGACCCTCGCTTGGAGAACGGGGCGCACCGATTGCGACCCTTCGCAGGGGAACTGAAGCAATCGTTATGCCATTCTCGAGCGACGTGCCGCAGGGGCGCAGGCACAGTGGGCAGCCAGGGGAAGGGATGGAGCGACTCGCCGTCCGCATTGCACGGGCGTTCCCGGGGATCAGCCCCGGGGCTGGATTACGTCAGGACTTCAGACGAAGTACCGAGCCGTACTCGGTTCGTACGGTCTCGAAGGCCTGGGTGTAGGGCCCTGCGGTCTCGGAAGCGCCAAGAAACAGATACCCGCCCGGATTCATCTGCCGGGCGATAGCGTCAAGAACCTGTCGCTTGGTGTCGCCCGAGAAATAGATCAGCACATTACGGCAGAACACCAGGTCGAACTTGCCCAGCGCCGCATAGCTGTCGATCAGGTTGAGCTTCTGAAAGCGACAGCGCCGCTGCACATCCGGGATCACCTTGTGGCCATCCGCGACGGTCTCGAAGAAGCGCGCGCGCCGGCTCTCGCTGAGCCCGCGCACGATGCTCAGGCCGTCGTACACGGCCCGCCGCGCATCGTCCAGGATCTTCTCTGATAGGTCCGTGCCAAGAATGGAAACCGGTACCTTCCGGGCCGGCCGCGATTCTTCCCATTCCGAGACCACCATGGAGATCGTATAGGCCTCCTGCCCACTGGAGCAGCCCGCGGACCAGACCTTGATGCTGCCTCCCTTCGCGGCCAGTTCCGGCAACAGCACGTGGCGCAGGATCTCGAACGGAAAGCCATCGCGGAACCAGGACGTCTCGTTGGTCGTCATCGCATCGATCACGCGGGTGCGCAGACGCGGATTCGGGGCCTGCCGCATCGCATGCAGCAGTTCCGGGACGCTCTTGAAGTCGAACTCGTCGAGCAGCCGCGACAGACGACTGGAAACCAGGTACTGGCGGCTGTCACCCAACACCAAGCCGCAGCAGTCCTGCAGGAAGCGGGAGAACTCCTCGTAGTCGCGGGAATCGATCACCGAGTCATCCCTGAGCGCTGTCCATCGTGATTAGGCATCCTGATGACGAATCCTTGACCGGGGCCGCTTGGCCGGAAAACCGGGGTGATCCAGAAGATCGGATCGAGTATACGGCGTCGCGCGCATGGCACCATACACACCGACTTCCGGCCACCCATCGCCGCTCCGGGCTTGCCGAGCGGCAACGCGGTTCCGCCCGACCGGTCATTCGGCCTGCTGACTCTCGCGCCCGGTCTGATCCAGTACGGCATTGGCCAGCTCATCGGGATTGAACTTGGAGAGAAAGGCATCCGCGCCCGCGCGCTTAACCATGTCGGTATTGAACTCACCGCTCAGCGAGGAGTGCAGCAGCACCTTCAGGTCCTTCAGCGCGGTGTTGTCCCGGATGCGCGCGGTCAGGGTATAGCCGTCCATGCGTGGCATCTCGATATCCGAGATCACCAGTTCGACCTGGTCCCCTACCGGCCCTTCCGTGGCCTTCTGCTCGAGGAAGTCCAGTGCTTCCTGGCCATCCTTGAAGACATCGTATTCGAAACCGAGGCCCTTGATCGCGCCCTCGATCTGCTTGCGCGCCACCACAGAGTCATCGACGATCACGACCTTGCGCCCGCTGGCCTCTCTGGCATTCTCGCGGATGGATGGCGAGACCTCGCTGGGCAGCGGATTGACGATGGAGAGCACCCGTTCGACGTCGATGATCTCGACCAGCTTGTTGTCGATCTCCGTGACGGCCACGAGGAAGGATTCGCGCCCGGTTCCGCGCGGGGGCGATTTCACATCCTGCCAGTTCACGTTGACGATGCGATCCACCGCCGACACCCAGAAGCCCTGCACCGAACGATTGAACTCGGTGACCACCACTTTCTGCTCCCCGTTGTCGACCGCCCCGACGGCGCCACGCAGGCCCATCGCTCGCGCCAGGTCAATGATCGGCACGGTACCGCCACGCAGCGACGCCACCCCGCGCACCACGCCCATGGAGCCGGGAATCTGACGCAGCGGCGGCGACGGAATCACCTCGCGGACCTTGAAGACATTGATCCCGAAGGTCTGCGACCCGCCCAGATGGAACAGCAGAAGCTCCATGCGGTTCTGCCCCACCAACTGGGTTCGCTGATTCACATCGTCAATGAATTGACTCATCGTGCCGCTCTCCTTGCCCCGATTGCTCTAGGGAAACACTGATTAATGTACACGCTCGCGCTCGAGTCGCTTTTGCGTGCGAACAAGGCGCGGCGACTGCCGTGCAGTCATTCTGCACAAGGGAGCCGCAACGCCGTGCGCACGCAAAAGCGGCCGAGCCCCTGCTTTTCAAAGGATTGTGGGGTTGGTACCCCAGGTTCCCCGATCCTGCGTTGCGCCGCTTGCGGGTAGAACCACTACCCGCTGCACGACGCGCCTTGTCTCGGGGAACCTGGGGTACCAACGCGAGTGCGTACATTAATCAGTGTTTCCCTAGGCACCGGACAGGCCTCAAAGGCCAAGTGTGCACCGCGCAACCCCGGCCTGTCATTTGCATTTGCGTGCATGCGCCTTCTGACGCCGCCTCATGGCCATAACGGCCGCCCGCGACGGTCCTTGAATGCGCGCGCGGCGCGAGATGCCCATTCATTGGCACGACATCTGCATGTTTTTGCGTACTGAAACTGCACGCGACTCGCTCGACATCGACGCAAGATCCGTCAAACCCGAGCCATTCGCGCACAGTCCGACGCCCGCACCGAACTGGCTGCGCAGGACAGGACCAAACAGGACCGCGACATGAACCAGCGCCGACCCATTTCAGAATTTGCTTCCGCTGCCAGGGAGACGCTGATCCGTTCGCTCGTTCGCGTTGGGGCCTCATTCGTTCCAGGAAAAGGCGGGCCCTCCGGTGCCTCGCCAGCGAGCGTGATCGACTCGAGCGCAAACGTGCGAGCCATTCCGCGTCTCCTTGCCGGCGTCACCCTCTTGTTCATCCTGGTACTGCTGTCTACCAGCGTCCGGGCCGAAGTCCACCCGGTTGACGACATCCGCCACGCCGCCGAGCAGTTCCTGATTCAGGAACTGGGCGTTACCGATACCGAGAAGGATGTTTCCATCGAGATTGGCCAGCTCGACAAGCGTCTGCGCCTCGTCCCCTGCACGGACGGCCTGGAAGCGCGTTTCCCACCCGGCGGTCGGAGTGACGGCAACACCGCTGTCCATATCCAGTGTGCCGGCCCGGTGACCTGGCAGTTATACGTGCCGGCGACGGTCGAACGTTACGCCGAAGTGCTGGTTGCGAACCGTACCCTGCCGCGCCAGCACACCCTCTCGGCGGGCGACCTGCGTTTCCAGCGAATCGAGACCTCGCGCCATGCCGGCAGTTATCATGAGGAAAAGAATGCCCTGATCGGCCAGCAGACCCGGCGCAGCATCCGCCCGGGTCAGATCATCGGAACGCAGCACGTGAGCCCGCGCGAGATCATCAGTCGCGGCCAGCGGGTTACCATCCTGGCAGAGAACGGCTCGATCGCCATCCGCATGCAGGGCGAAGCGCTGGAGAACGGGACGCTGGGCGAGCGAATCCGCGTCAAGAACGCATCCTCCGGGCGCGTCGTCGAAGGCGAAATCCAGGCCTCCGGCCACATCCGGGTAGCGCTTTGAGGCCTCGACCCACCAGGCACGCCAACGATCTTCGAAGCGGACTGTGAAGCCCGTTACACTTTTCCGCCCCCGAGGCCTACAGTTTCAGCAACGCTGGCCGTAAACAATTGCAGCACAGTTACAACGACAGGAAGGCATCATGGATATCAAGGGCCTCAATACGAACAGCCTGCGCCCCGACAACCAGAACCCCGGGGTAAAGGGTCGCGACGAGTCCGCCAACACGGCAAGCCGTGCCCCGGCCTCCGGTAACGCATCGACGGCAAACAATGATTCGGTCACGCTCACCGGGGCCGCCCAGGCAATGAATGCCGCGGCCGGCGCGGGCGACACCGCCCCCTTCGACGCCGCCCGCGTTGCAGAACTGCGCGAGGCGATCTCCAGCGGCAACTATCCAGTGGACAACCAGCAGCTGGCCGATCGCATGATCGACCTCGAAAGCCTGCTGCGCTAACCCGGTCTATCGCCCATGAATGCCGACGCGCACCATAAACTGCAACGCTCGCTCGAGACCTCAATCCGGCTGGCTCATCAGCTGGAAGAGAGTCTGCTAAAGGAGACGCGCGCGGTCGAAGCGCGCCAACCCGATACGCTGCAGGACGTGGTGACCGGCAAGCAGACCCTGCTGCATGAACTGGAAACCGAGACACGCAACCAGCAAGGCCTGGTCGAGGCCGCCGGCGAGGCCTTCAGCCCCGAGGGCGTCGCACGCCTGTTCTCGAAGATGGACGATGGCGTCGTACTGAACGACCTGTGGCAGGCCCTGCGCCAGTCCATCGAACGCTGCGACACTCTGAATCATGGCAATGCGCGCCTGATCGACCGTGACCGCCAGCGCGTGGAACTCTCCATGCAGATCCTCCGCGGCGAGGAAACCGGCCCCGCGGCCACCTACGACCCGTATGGCCGCGCCCGGCCCGGAAACCGCGGCGGACGCCAGATCACCCAGGCCTGAGAGCCCGGTCCTGGTGGAGGCTGGCTTTTCGCGGCATCCACCAGTACCTTGCGTCCTCACACCTTCCTAACACTTCGGACGCATGGACGACACGGACTATACCGTCGATAAGCCGGACCGGATTGCCGGCATCCTCAAGGACCTCGACCACAAGCTCACCGTCGTGAGCGTTCGCGTGGATACCGACGGCCCCCTGTACACCTCGGCCCTGGTCCGTCTGGACCCAGCCGCCAAGGAACTCTTTCTCGACGAGCTGACCCCGCCTCGGGCGCACCAGCAGGTTCAGGCCGGCATGGACTTGCGCGTATTCGCGGCGCTGCGCGGGGTTGCAGTACGATTCGGCACGCATGTAACACGCATCGAGCAGGAGCAAAAAGGCGCGCTCTACGTCTGCACCTATCCGGAAACTCTTTACTACCTGCAACGCCGCGAAACGTTCCGCGTGCACATCCCGATGGCCCAGCGGCCTCAGATCGAACTCCATGCAAAGGCCTGGAAGGATCCCGTGATTGGCGAGGTTGCCGACCTCTCTGCCCAGGGCATGTGCATCGAGTTGTCCACCACCCTCCTGGATGCGCTTGAGGACCAGGCGAACCTGGCCTTCGAGAACCTCTTGCTCCCCGATGTCAGTGAACGCCTTTCCGGGGACCTGCGGCTGGCCAACCGTCGCCGCAGCACGCGTGATGGCTTCGAGTTTGCAGGCTTCGAGATCGTCGGAATGACCCAGTGGATGGAACGCCAGACCAACATCGCCCTGCTCCATTACCAGCGCGAAGCGCGCCGCCGCTCGATGGATTGAGCCTGCGCCCAGGCGACGCCGCAACCCGCAACTCCGAACACAAAAAAAGGCCGCTTAAAGCGGCCTTTTTTGATCGTTCCTGTTTGGTCGGGACGGCAGGATTTGAACCTGCGACCCTCTGCACCCCATGCAGATGCGCTACCAGACTGCGCCACGCCCCGAAGCCGCGAACTATATCCGATTCCCCGCCTTCACGAAAGCATCGGCCACCCCATTGCTGCGAGATCCGTGCGGACCATTCGTGCCACGTACGCCGAGAATGGCGCATTGATGCGATTCGCTTCGCTCGTCGCATCCTACGCGGGTTCCCGCCTGCGTTACCGTAAATCCGATTCAGCTCTGTAGGATGCGACGAGCGAAGCGAATCGCATCAACACGACGTCCCGAAAGCCACCCACCCCCTGGGTCCGGGCCTCAGGCGCGCAGTACGCGCAGAACCGACTCAAGCTCCGAGATGGTGTCCTGGATGATCTGCTGGGCCTGCTGACGATCACCCTTGGCTTCGTCGCCGGAGAGCTTCTGACGGGCACCATTGATGGTGTAGCCCTCTTCGTACAGCAATGCGCGAATCTGACGGATCAGGATCACGTCCTGGCGCTGGTAGTAGCGACGGTTGCCGCGCCGCTTGACCGGCTCCAGCATCGGGAATTCCTGCTCCCAGTACCGCAGCACATGCGGCTTGACCTGGCACAGCTCCGCGACTTCGCCGATGGTGAAGTAGCGCTTGCCCGGGATGGCGGGCAGTTCCTGGTGGTTACTCGCCTCCAGCATAGCTCTCTACCCGCTCGCGCAGTTTCTGTCCCGGCCGGAAGGTCACCACACGACGCGCGGAGACCGGAATCTCTTCGCCCGTCTTGGGATTGCGCCCTGGCCGCTGGTTCTTGTCGCGCAGGATGAAATTCCCGAACCCGGAAAGCTTCACGCCCTCGCCGGTCTCCAGCGACTGCCGCATCTCCTCGAAGAACATCTCGACGAATTCCTTGGCCTCGCGCTTGTTGAGACCCAGTTCCTCGTTTAGCGCGGCGGCGAGATCCGCCTTGGTTACAGCTGCCATCGGCTATTGTCTCAAGGTTGCGTTGAACCGGGCCTGGAGATGCTGCACCACCGCGTCGGTGACGCCAGCCACGTCCTGTTCGCCTAGGGTGCGATCAAAAGCCCGTAAAATCAAGCCCAAAGCCAGGCTTTTTTCGTCCGGATTCAAGCCTTTGCCCTGGTACACATCGAACAGGCGAACGTCCTGAAGGATCCCCAGGCCAAGCTCATCGATGGCCGCCAGCACATCGCCCGCCGCCACCGACTCGGCCACGACCAGCGCCAGATCCCGACGGATGGACGGGTACGGCGACAACGGCGTGAACTGCGCCACCGGGGCGCGCACCACGGCCGCGGCATCCAGATCGAACAGGTAGACCGGCTCCACGTCGAAGCGCTCGCACAGCGCCGGGTGCAGGCGCCCGACCCAGCCGATCGGATGGCCGTCCACCAGTACCCGTGCGGATTGCCCGTCATGCAGCGCCGGATGACGTTCCGCGCGAAAGCCGAGCGGGCCGGCGACGCGTTCGCACAGGCCTTCCACGGTGCCCTTGGCGTCGAAGAAATCGACCTTCTTCGCCTCGCCTTCCCAGCCTTCCGGAGCCACCCTCCCACCGAGCAGGCCGGCCAGTCGCGGCTCCTGCCGCAGACCGGACGCATCCGGAACAAAGCGCAGGCCATGCTCGAACAGGCGCAGGTCCGATTGCTGGCGCGCCTGGTTGTAGGCGGCGGTGGTCACCAACCCGGGCCACAGTCCCGGGCGCATCACCGCCAGATCGGACGAAATGGGATTGGCCAGCGCCAGGGGTTCCACGTCCGGGTAGAACGCACTGGCGGCCTCGCGAGCGATAAAACTGAAGCTGATCACCTCATGGAAGCCCTGGCGGGCAAGCCCGTTGCGCAGTGACCGCAGACCCGACTCCGGCGTCACCGGCGCAACCGGCTTTGGGAGTGTCTGCGGCAGGGCGTCATAGCCGTGCACCCGGGCCAGCTCTTCGATCAGATCCTCCTCGCGTTCGAGGTCGAATCGGGCCCGCGGCGCGCGTACCGACCAGCCGCTCTCGCACGTCTCGATGCGGCAGTCCAGTGCCTCCAGGATCCGCTCGACCTCGGAAGCCTCTAGGGTCACCCCAAGCAGGCGCTGGACACGATCCGGGCGCAGGACGATCGCCTGTTCCGCATGGGAGGCCGGCGTCTCACCCACTTGCTCGACCGGGCCACACTGCCCGCCGCAGAGTTCCAGCAGCAGCTGGGTCGCGCGTTCCATCGCCTGCGGGACCAGGGTCGGGTCGACACCCCGCTCGAAACGGTGGGAGGCATCGGTATGCAGGCCGTGGGCCCGCGCCCGACCGGCCAGGGCCCGCGGTGCGAAATGCGCACATTCGAGGATCACGCGGGTGGTGCTGGCATCGACCGCACTGGCGGCGCCGCCCATCACTCCGGCCAGCGCCAGGGGGCCGTCATCACCCGCAATGACCAGATCCTGCGGCGACAATTTCACCGTCTGGTCGCCTCCGAGCAGCGTCAGAGTTTCCCCCTGTTTGCCCTGGCGCACCTGGATCGGGGCGCCCGTGCGATCGGCATCAAAGGCATGCAGTGGCTGGCCCAGTTCCAGCATCACGTAATTGGTCACATCCACGATCGCGCTCAGCGGGCGCACCCCGGCACGGCGCAGGCGTTCGGTCATCCACAGCGGCGTCGCGGCCTTGGCGTCCAGACCCTCCAGCACCCGTGCGGCATACAAGGGGCAGGCCTCCGGATTCTCGATGATCACGCTCACCCGGGCATCGCTGGCGACCTCCACGGCCGGCATCGCCGGGGCATGCAGCGGCCGGTCCAGCAATGCCGAGCACTCCCGCGCAATCCCGCGCATGCCCAGGCAATCGGCCCGGTTCGGCGTCAGGTCCACTTCCAGGATGGTGTCGTCCAGCCCCAGCGCCTCACGCAGGTCCTGGCCGGCCTCCAGCGTCGCCGGCAGGGACATCAGGCCTTCGGCATCATCTGCCAGGCCAAGCTCGCGAGCGGAGCACAGCATGCCCTCGGAAGCCACGCCGCGCAGCTTGGAGCGCTTGATACGGAAATCGCCGGGCAATACCGCACCGATCACCGCCACCGGCGCCCGCATGCCTTCATGCACGTTGGGCGCGCCACAGACGATGGTCAGCGGCTCCGCCTCGCCCGCTTCGACCCGGCACACGCGCAGGCGATCCGCGTCCGGGTGCGGATCGACTGCCACCACATGGCCCACCCGCACCCCACTGAACGCGGGCGCCGCCGCTTCCATCGCATCCAGTTCCAGACCCGCCATGGTCAGGCGATGGCCGAGTTGTTCCGGGGTCTCGTCGATCTGCAGCCATTCCTGCAGCCACTGCACACTGATACGCATTAGCCTGTCTGCCCGAATTGCCCGATGAAGCGGATATCGTTGTCGAAGAACAGCCGGAGGTCATTCACGCCATGGCGCAGCATCGCCATGCGTTCGACGCCCAGGCCAAAGGCAAAGCCGGTGTACTGCTCGGCGTCGATCCCCACGTGACCCAGCACGTTGGGGTGCACCATCCCGCAACCCATCACCTCCAGCCAGCCGGTGTGGCTGCAAACGCGGCAGCCGTGACCGCCGCAGTGCACGCACTGGATGTCGACCTCGGCCGACGGCTCGGTGAACGGGAAGTACGACGGCCGAAAGCGCGTGGCCAGATCGTCCCGATCAAAGAAGGCCTGAAGAAATGCACTCAACACGCCGCGCAGATCCGCGAACGTGATGTCCGTATCCACGCAAAGCCCTTCCACCTGGTGGAACATCGGGCTATGCGTCAGATCCGAATCGCAGCGATACACGCGCCCTGGCGCGATCACGCGCAGCGGCGGGCGCTCCTGTTCCATGGTGCGGATCTGCACCGGCGAGGTATGCGTGCGCAGCACGCGGTGGGCATCAAAGTAGAAGGTGTCGTGCATCGCCCGCGCCGGGTGATGCTCGGGGATGTTCAGGGCCTCGAAGTTGTGGAAGTCATCTTCCACCTCGGGGCCCTCGGCCACGCGAAAGCCCAATCCAGCAAAGAAGGTCTCGATGCGTTCCAGGGTTTGTGTAATGGGGTGCAGCGCGCCATCGGCCTGACGCCGCCCCGGCAGGGTCACGTCGACCTGTTCGCCCGCCAGCTGTTCCGCCAGTGCGCTCTGCGCCAGGGCCTCCTTGCGCGCCTCGATCAGGCCGGCGACCTCGGTCTTGGCCTCGTTCACTTTCTGCCCCGCCGCCGGCCGTTCCTCCGCCGGTAGCTTGCCCAGCTCCTTGAGCTGTGCCGTGAGTGCGCCCTTCTTGCCGAGATAGTGCACCCGGACCTCGTCCAGCGCCTTCAGGTCCGTGGCCCCTTCGACGCGCTCGCGCGCCTCGGCGACCAGCTGTTGCAGTTGTTCCACGACTTCCCCCGACTGGTACGGGCCTCCCCGGCCCCCTATTCGCCTGCAAGGCAGCGGCCCGCACTCGGGGGCCGCTGCCTTGCAGGCGCCTCGTTTCCTGTTCCCGAAACAAAAAAGGGAGGGCATCGACCCTCCCTTCTCGGGACCCGCCGGCACACCGCCGGCGGGCAGTCCTTCAGGCCCTGCGGCTCAGGCCGGCAGTGCAGCCTTGGCCTTCTCCGCGATCTTGCCGAACGCGGTCAGGTCGTGCACGGCCAGATCGGCCAGGGTCTTGCGGTCGATATCGATCTCGGCCTTGTTCAAACCGTTCATCAAACGGCTGTAGGAGAGATCGAACTGACGGGCCGCCGCATTGATGCGGACGATCCACAGCGACCGGAACTGACGCTTCTTTTGGCGACGGTCACGGTAGGCATACTGACCGGCCTTGATGACGGCCTGGTTGGCAACGCGGAAGACGTTCTTCCGGGCGCCGTAGTAGCCCTTGGCTTGCTTCAGGACTTTCTTGTGACGGGCGTGAGCGGTTACACCGCGCTTGACTCGTGGCATGTCTCGATTCCTCGGTCAGTTCAACGGTACGGCAGCAGCTTGCGCACGGCCGGGGCATCCGACTCGTGCACCATCGCCGGACTGCGCAGGTGACGCTTACGCTTGGTAGGCTTCTTGGTCAGGATGTGGCTGCGGTGCGACTGGAACCGCTTGAACTTCCCCGACCCGGTACGGGTGAAGCGCTTGGCCGCACCCCGATTGGTCTTGATCTTCGGCATTACTCTCTCCGGCATTTTGGGCCGTACCCACTGCGGGCCGACCGTTTATGAAAAAGCGATGCGGGTATGCGGAAACCCGATCGCCCTTGGGATACGCTGGTCGATATACACGTGCGCGCTCGAGTCGATTTTGCGTGCTGACAAGGCACGGCGACTGCGGTGCAGCATTCTGCACAAGGGAGCCGCAACGCCATCAGCGCGCAAAATCGGCCGAGCCCCTTCGGGGTTGGTGCTTCATTTTCCCCGATCCTGCGTTGCGCCGCTAGCCGGTAGAACCACTACCGGTCTGCGCGCCGCGCCTGGTCTCGGAAAAAATGAAGTACCAACGCGCTCGTGTATATCGGCCAGTGTATCCCATCGTCTGACGGACTTACTTCTTCTTGCCCGTCAGCACCATGATCATCTGGCGTCCTTCCATCTTCGGCCGCTGTTCCACGATCGCGATGTCGGCCATGTCTTTCTCGACCTTGTCGAGCAGCTCGCCACCCAGTTCCTGGTGGCGCATCTCGCGCCCGCGGAAGCGGATGGTCACCTTGCCCTTGTCACCGGCCTCGATGAAGCGGCGCAGGTTGCGAAGCTTGACGTTGTAGTCGCCTTCGTCCGTACCCGGACGAAACTTCACTTCCTTGATCTGGATCTGCTTCTGCTTCTTCTTGGCTTCCTGCGCCTTCTTCGCCTGCTCGAACTTGAACTTCCCGTAATCCATGATCCGGGCCACGGGCGGCTCGGCATTCGGCGAGATCTCGACCAGGTCCAGACCACCTTCCTGGGCCATTTCCAGGGCCTCTGCAGTGCTGCAGACACCGCGATTCTCGCCTTCGGCGTCGATCAGTCGGATCTGCGGACTCGTGATCTGATCGTTCAGGCGGACCGTTTTCGCTGCGCTAATAGCCTTCTCTCCAGTTCAGGGTTCAGTGTTGGCGACTGCCGACCTCCTCCCGGAGGCGTTCGCCGAAGTCCTCGAGGCGCATCACGCCGAGGTCTTCCCCGCTCCGCGTACGCACCGCCACCTGCCCATTTTCCATCTCCTTGTCTCCAAGGACCAGCAGGTACGGCACGCGCTTGAGCGTGTGCTCGCGAATCTTAAAGCCGATCTTCTCGTTTCTCAAGTCGGCCTCGACCCGGAACCCCATCGCGCGCAGCGTCTTCGTGACCTCGCGGGCGTATTCATCCTGCCTTTCGGTAATGGTCAGCACCTCGGCCTGCACCGGGGCCAGCCACGCCGGGAAGTGTCCGGCATAGTGTTCGATCAGCACGCCGAAGAAGCGTTCCACCGAGCCTAGCAGCGCGCGGTGGATCATGATCGGACGGCGTCGCTCGTTGTCCTCGGCGACGTATTCCATGTCGAAACGCTCGGGCAGATTGAAGTCCAGCTGCACCGTGGAGCACTGCCATTCGCGGCCGATCGCGTCATGGATCTTGATATCGATCTTCGGACCGTAGAAGGCACCGCCGCCCTCGTCCACCGAATAATCCAGGCCCTTCTTCTCGATCGCCGAGCGCAGCGAAGCGGTCGCGTGTTCCCAGATTTCATCCGACCCGACCGCATCCTCGGGCTTGGTCGACAGGTTCACGTCGAACTTCTCGAAGCCGAAGGTCTGCAGAACCTCGAGGGTCAGGTCGATCACGCCCATGACCTCGGCCTCGATCTGGTCCTCGCGGCAGAAGATGTGGGCATCGTCCTGGGTAAACCCGCGCACGCGCATCAGCCCGTGCAGCGCACCGGACATCTCGCGGCGGTACACCGTGCCCATCTCCGCCCAGCGCAGCGGCAGGTCGCGGTAGGAATGCAGCCGGTCCTTGTACATCAGCACGTGGAACGGGCAGTTCATCGGCTTGAGCTGGAAGGACTGGTGCTCGTCCTCCATCGGCTCGTACATGGACTCGGCATAAAAATCCGCGTGGCCGGAGGTCTTCCACAGCTCCAGGTTCGCGATATGCGGCGAGACCACGAAGTCGTAGCCGGCCTTCTCGTGCATATCGTACCAGTACTTCTCGATCTCGCGGCGGATGCGCGCGCCCTTCGGGTGCCAGAACACCAGGCCACCACCGGCCTCGTCCTGGATCGAGAACAGATCCAGTTCCTGACCGATCTTGCGATGATCGCGGCGCTCGGCCTCCTTCAGCCGATCCAGATGCTCCTTCAGCTGGTCCTTGTTCGGCCAGGCGGTACCGTAGATGCGCGTCAGCATCTCGTTGTCGGAGTCGCCCCGCCAGTAGGCACCGGCCACCTTGGTCAGCTTGAAGGCCTTCAGCTTGCCGGTGGACGGGATATGCGGGCCCCGGCAGAGATCGACAAAGTCGCCCTGCTTGTACAGCGAGATGTTCTCCCCCTGCGGGATGCTCGCGATGATCTCGGCCTTGTACGCCTCGCCCATGTCGCGGAAGTACTTGACCGCCTCGTCGCGATCCATCAGCGAGCGCTCCACTGGCAAGTCCTGCTTGGCCAGCTCCTTCATGCGCTTCTCGATCTTCTCCAGATCCTCCGGCGTAAAGCCGCGGTCATAGGCGAAGTCGTAGTAGAAGCCGTTCTCGATGGTCGGGCCGATGGTCACCTGCGCGTCGGGAAACAGCTGCTTGACCGCCTGCGCCATCAGGTGCGCGGTCGAATGCCGGATGATCTCCACCCCTTCCGGGTCGCGGTCGGTCACGATCGCCAGCGCGGCGTCTGTGTCGATTTCGTGGCGGGCATCGACCAGTTCGCCATCGACCTTGCCGGCCAGGGTGGCCTTGGCCAGGCCGGGACCGATGTCCTTCGCCACGTCCAGCACGGTGACCGGGTGATCGAACTCGCGGCGGCTGCCGTCGGGGAGGGTTATTGCGGGCATTGCGAGGCTCCTTCGCCGACCCATACGCGGGGTCGAACGTCGCGTATCAGAAATTTGGAGTTGCCGGAAACGACAACGGCGCGAAGCATACCATGTGCCCCGCGCCGTCGGCAGATCTCCCGGGCTGTGGCCGGGATTACCGTGCGGTTGTTACATGTTGCCTTCGATGAACAGGTAGGTCCGATTCACGTTCGGGCGGTGCCAGTCATCGTAGTGGCGCAGGTGCTTGAACTGTTCCAGATCCGCCAGGCGGTCGACCACCTCGTTAAGCGATTCCCAGTCCTCGATGCCAGCCGTCACCTCGCGCACCAGGAGTTCCAGGTAATCGCCGGTATCCTGGCGTGCCTCGGCCATGTCGGTCGCGCGGCCGTGCCCCGGCACGACGATCTCCGGATCGATGGATTCCAGGTGCCGGAAGGCCTCGAGCTTCTCCACCGGGTTGCTGAAGGGATGGATGCCCAGCATGCGCTCGGTGTAGACGATGTCACCGGTAAAGACGACGTCCTCGCCCGGAAGGTGAACCATGATGTCGCCCGGGAAGTGGGCATCCCCGGCATAGATCAGCTCGAAGTCCACACCGCCCACGGTCAGGGTGTATTCATCGGCATCGATGGGGTTCGGTGCCGGAACCGGCTGGGTGCCCTCCATCGCCTCTTCGCCCACGGAATTGGCCAGCGAGGCGATCTGCCCCTCCCCGCGATCGGCCTGGGTGCTCGCGGTCCGCTGCAGCGCAACCAGCTCCGCCCCCTGCTCGTGGAAGTAGCCGTTGCCCAGCCAGCGGTGGTCCTGGCTGCCCACCGAGATCACGTGCGTGATCGGCTTGTCGGTGACCCCGGCAATCGCCTTCTCCATGCGCTGGGCGACCTGGTAGCTCGGCCCCGAATCGATCAGCACCACGCCTTCGTCGGTTACCACGAAGCCGGTGTTGTTGGTGAAACCGAGATTGGCCGGCGTGCGGTTCTCGAGCGAGCCGTAAAAGTAATGAACCCGGTCGGTCAGCTGAATCGGCTCCAGCACCTTCTCGATCGGACGATCCAGCGACGCTTCCTCCGCCTGCACGGCGGCCATGCCGAAGCCCATCAGGCCCAGCGCGAGGAAGGCCAGCTGACCCTGGCGCAACAAAACATTCAATGTCATGGAAAACTCCTTGTGTCGTTCGCGCCCCGAGTCGGACAGCGCACGCAATATGTGACGGGATCGTTCGTTGAACTTCGAGATTGTGTCCGGCGGTGCGCGCTCCACGGCCGCCTCCCAACGGTAAACCCTATTATATACGCGATGGCGGATACTGCGTGCGTGTTAGTCCGCGCCCGGGTTATCCAATCGACCCTGCCTGCGGCGCACGGCATTCACCAGCCACCGCGCCAGGAGCGGAAAAAGGCCCGTGGCAACCAGGGACAGGACCAGCACCGGCGAGAGAATGCCCTCGATGCTATCAAGCCGCCCCAACTGCGTCCCGGCATTCGCGAACACCGCCGTGGCCGGCAGCATCCCCACGAGTGATACCCAGAAATACGTCCAGATCCGGATCGGCAACAGGCCCATCCCGGCGTTGATCAACAGGAACGGGAACACCGGAATCATCCGCAGCGCGAACAGGTAGAACGCGCCCTCGCGCTCAAAGCCCGCATTGATGCGCCCAAGTTGGTGCTTGTAACGACGCTGAACAGCATCGCGCGCCAGCGCCCGCGCCACCACAAAGGTCAGGGTCGCCCCCAACGTCGAAGCCAGCGACGACAGCACGGTGCCCCAGACCACGCCAAACAGGGCACCGCCGGCCAGGGTCATCACCACGATCCCCGGCACCGAAAAGGCGGCCACCACCATGTACAACAGGAAGAACACCCAGGCCGTGACGAACGGGTGCGCGACCCGCCAGTCCTCCACCTGCAGGCGCGCGACCTGCAGGGTCTCCAGATCCAGACCCGGCCCCATCGCAACCACCAGCCAGACGGCGACGAGACCCACGAGGGCGACAACCAACCCCCAGTAATAGCGATTCAAGCGCGACTCCTCGCGGTCAATTTGCCGGAACGATGCGCGGCAAACCCGTACACTGCAAGCATGCATGCACATCCGTACGACGAACTGAAACCCGGTGTCATCCTCGACGCGGTGGAAACGACCGGTCTGCGCTGCGACGGGCGCCTGCTGGCCCTCAACAGCTACGAGAACCGCGTCTACCAGGTCGGCATCGAGGACACCACACCGGTCATCGCCAAGTTCTATCGTCCGCAACGCTGGACACCCGCCGCCATCCGCGAGGAACACGGCTTCAGCCAGGAACTTGCAAGCCGCGAGATCCCGGTAGTCGCCCCTCTGGCCGATCCTGAAGGCGAAACCCTGCACGATCACGCCGGGTTCATGTTCGCCGTCTACCCGCGCTGCGGCGGCCGCGCACCGGATCTGGAACAGCGCGACACCCTGGTCCGCATCGGCCGCTTCATCGCGCGTATCCACGAGGTTGGACGCGCCGCACGCTTTCACGAGCGGCCGGTGCTCGATCCCGTCCCGCGTGGCGAGGAGGCGCGCCAGGCCGTGCTCGCCTCCGGCTATCTGCCCCTGGAGCTGGAATCCGTGTACCGCGATCTCAGCGCCGACCTGCTGGGGCGGATCCAGCGTGACCTCGACACGATCGGACCGGTCCCGCAGCTACGCCTGCACGGCGACACCCACCCCGGCAACATCCTGTGGACCGACGACGGCCCGCACTTTGTCGATCTGGACGACGCCTGTACCGGCCCCGCCATGCAGGACCTGTGGATGTTCCTGTCCGGCGAACCGCCCGAGATGGCCTGGCAGATGCAGGCCCTGCTGGAAGGCTACGAGACCTTCGTACCGCTGGATCGCCGCCAGCTCGGACTGATCGCCCCGCTACGCACCCTGCGCATCCTGCGCCACGCCGCCTGGCTGGCCCGGCGCGCCGACGACCCGGCCTTTGTCGACGGCTTTCCGATCTTCTACACGCCGCGCTTCTGGGAGGATCACATCCTCACCCTGCGCGAGCAGGCCGCCGCCCTCGACGAACCCGCCCTCGACCTCGGTTACTGAACCCCCGTCCCCAGGCCCGCCCTCACCGCAGGTTCCGGATCAGCTCCAGCACCGAGTCGCGAGTATCGTCGAGGGCGGCCAGCAGGGCCTCCTCGGCCTCGCGGGCGGATTCGTCACCGGCATTCAGGTGCTGCGCATGCTGCGCCCAGGTGGTGTGCAGATGAACGCCGTGCGCCGGCAGCGGCTCCGGCAATACCGAGGTCAGGTCGCGCACGCTGGCCACCCGCCCCCAGCCCAGGATCCAGGTCTCCGCATCCCCGACCCCACCCGGCGAGGTGGTTTCTACCGGGTGAAAATAGCGCCGGTACAGCACCACCTGCTGGAGCTCGTTAATCTCGCGCGTCAGCTCGAAGGACGCCTGACGCCAATTCCGATGCAGCTCCGAGGTCTCATTGCGCCAGGTGTTGTAGCCCAGGGACGAGAGTGCGATCAGCAATGAAATAATCGCGACGCTGTGCCGACGCAGCTGGGCCCGTATCCGGTGGCGGCGAGGCACCCGACGGACATCCCCGCCTGGCGTTCGACGTCCGATCCCCTGCCGGATCGACTCGACCCATTGATTCAGCATGCTTCGCATTGGCTGCCGCTCCACTGAAACCACTGCTTCCTGTTTCAGTAACTAGCGGCCGCCCTGGGCTTTGGCCATGCACGGAAGTCCACGTCTGCGACGCGCGCGTCCAACCCCTCTCCAGACTAGCAATGACGTTCGGCCAGCCGCCGGGTCGTAGGATGGGATGAGCGCAGCGAATCCCATCAAGGGACTGGCACGACCCGGGAAAGGGTGCGTTTCGCTGCGCTCAACGGCACCCTGCCGCGGCGGAAGGGTGCCAACCCATGGGAGAACGTTCCCTGCAATTGGCTGAAGCTCGTTGCTAATCAGGACCCCTCTTGATCAGGAGGCCACGCAGTCAGGCCGGGTCCCCACGATGGCGCCCAGCCCGCGGTAGTGCTCCAGCAACTGGCGTCCACTGGCCACCAGTTCATCGGTGGCCTCCAGCCCGAAATCGCCGGCCACCCGGCGGATCTGTTCATCGCCGGTCGCCGGTGTCTCGATCACCCGCCACAGTAGCCGGGCGCCGAGCGGGTTCAGCTCGGCAAACCGCACCCGCTCCTCCCCGGTGCGGTACGCCAGCAGGTAGGTGGGCACCTCTCCCGGTTGATCCGGCTGGAAGTCGGCCCCGATCCGATGCACCGGGTACTCGTAGGCCAGCAGCCGCGCGGCCTTGGAAAACACCGGAACCTGAATCATCAGGTCGCCATCCGGCTCGACTTCCGGGGGCGGCGTGGCATCCGCATAGACCAGTTCGGTCTCCACCCGCTCGTAGTGGGCCAGCTCGGCCAGGAAGGGCAGATCGCCGGGCTGCGCCGGGCGTTCCTCCGCCAGGTAGCGCACGAACTCCGCCGCCAGCTGCGGAAAGTACGGCGTTTCGCTGCCATGATCGCGATAGAAGTCGCGTACCAGCTGTTCCCAGGCGGCCGCCTCCAGCAGTCCCCGCAGGACCGGGAACCCCCTGGCCAGCAGGTTTGCCACGTTGTTGAAGAAAAGACGCCGGTAGATCGCCAGGCGCCGGCTCTCGATCCCCTCTGGGGGCGGATAGCGCTCCGGGTCGCGCAGGTGACGCGCAAACGCCTCCTGCACCTGCTGGAAATCCGCCTCAGGCATGCAGGATCCGCTCCTCCTGGCCCGCGCGCGCCTGCAACTGCAGGTCCCGGATCCGGTCGGTCTCGGCCAGCAGTTCCTCCAGCGGCGGAAAGTTGAAGTCACGCTCGAGCAGGGTCGGAACCGGCCCGATGCGCGCATAGGTGGCCTCCAGCAGCGCCCAGACATCCGGGCAGATCGCCTGGCCGTGGGTGTCGACGCGCAGGTCCGGGGCCTCCTCCTCATGCCCGGCGATATGCAGGTAGCGCACTCGCTCCAGCGGCATCGCATCCAGGAATTCAGTCGGCTCGTAGCCGTGGTTGATGCTGTTGACGACGATGTTGTTCACGTCGAGCAGGAGGTCGCAGTCGGCCTCTTCCAGCACCGCGCGCACGAAGCTGATCTCGTCCAGCTCCGCCCCCACCGGGGTGTAATAGGAGACATTCTCCAGCGCCATCCGGCGCCCGAGGATGTCCTGCACCTGGCGCACGCGATCGGCCACGTAGTGCACCGCCTCCTCGGTAAACGGGATCGGCATCAGATCGTAGAGATGCCCCTGGGCGTCGCCACAGGCGGAGAGATGCTCGCTGTAGTCCTCGATCCCGTGGGTATCCAGGAACGCACGCAGGTCCTGCAGGAAGGCCTTGTCCAGCGGGCGCGGCCCGCCGATGTCGAGAGACAGCCCGTGGCAGATGAAGGGCTGGGCCTCGGTATATTCGCGAAAGATGCGGCCCAGGCGTCCGCCCAGGTGCATCCAGTTCTCCGGTGCCGCCTCGAAGAACCCCAGGCGTTCCGTCGCCTCCGGGGCCTCGGCCAGCGGGCCCAGCAGGGCCCGCCGCAAGCCGAGCCCGGCACCGCTAACGCGGGCCGGGTTGGCAGGGTGGACGACCTTAGCCGCCACAGGTCCCCTCACCACAGGCGCCTTCGGAATCCTTCTCGTCGCCGTCCGAGCCCCCGCAGGTGCCCTCGCCGCAGCTGCCTTCACTGTCCTTGGTATCGCTCGCGCCGCCGCAGGTCCCTTCACCGCAGCTGCCTTCGTTGTCCTTGGTTTCGGCCGCCCCGCCGCAAGTACCTTCACCGCAGGAACCCTCGGCCAGCATCAGCGGCGACTGGCCGCCCTGCTGATAGCCGTGGTTCAGGTCGGCCGAGGCAAACACCGGGCTGGTGGCCATGGCCATGCCAATTGCCGCCGTGCCGACGGCGCCGGCCAGGGTCTTGGTGGAAAACAGATCGTTCTTCATGGTCTTACTCCTCGTCTTGCGATTATGGATCCGCTGGACCCGTTGTGTAATGGCTGCTGAAACAGCTCTTGGAGTTATCCCCTGCTCATCATCCTCCGACGGATGTAATAGTCGATGCTGACGTAGCGTCCCGCTCCCCAGAAGAACAGGACCAGAAGCATCACGAAGAAGGTCGCGGCCATCTCGATCCCGTTGTTCACGATCGCGAAGTTTCCGGTCTCGGTCAGCCAATTGTAGTTGCCGTGCTCCTGCAAAATGGACTTGGCGCGATCCAGGCGCATCTGTGCCTCCGCGATCCCGGAACAGTTGAACAGGCACATCATCGGGTCGGAGATCCGTTGCCAGCCATGTTCAATATGTACGGTCAAGGCCGCCACCACCATCGTGATCATCAGCGGGATCGAGAACCAGCGCGTCGCCAGTCCGAGCAGCAACGCGATCGCACCCAGCACCTCGGCATACGCCGACAGCATCACCATCAGATAGGGGAAGGGCATGCCCAGCCCCCAGTCCGCGTTGCCGTACCACATCACCACGTTCTCTTTCGGCAGGATCCCGTCCAGCTTGTTGGTCCCCGCCATCCAGAACACCGGCGCGAGGTAGAGCCGCAACAGCAGGGGCGCCAGGAAGTCCGCGCCTCGCGTCCAGTCGAGCCAACCCTGCAAGCGCACTGCCAAGGTTCCAGTCGCAGCCATCGTCCTGATCTCCTTTTCCCTTTCTACTGGGTATAAAGCCTAGACCTCGGGCTCGCGCCGTACGCGGGGTGATCCGCCGGCTTTTATGTCCGATCGTCCGGGACCACGGGGAGAGGCCCGTGACGCCCGGCAACCGGGCGTCCTAAGGTCTAAGGTGAAGAACCAACAGGAACAGGCAAAAGGAAGGCTTGATGGACATCCGCCCCCACGAAGACGTGCTGTCGACGGTCCTGGCGGCCTACAACCTGCGCGCCCGCATCGACACCAATCCGCGCCTGTGCGGGGAGTGGCAGCTCAGTACGGCGGGGTCGGGGAATGCCAGCTTTCACCTGGTCGGGGAAGGCGGCTGCTATCTGCACATGGAGGACATCGCCCCCGTCTGGATGGAGGCCGGGGACCTGTTGCTGCTCCCGCACGACGACTGGCACCTGATGTCCAGTCGCCACACTGTCCCCGACCGCGACAACCATCTGACGCTGGTGGAAGGCGAGGATCCGCCGGACACGCCGGTGACCCAGCTCCTGTGCGGCCACTTCGAGTTCGATTCCGGCCGCCGCAACCCGATCCTGGCCGCCCTCCCGGGCCATATCATTATCCGCCGCCGCGAATCGGGCGAACGCCTGGCGCATCTGGCGGATCTGATGAACATCGAGCTCGCGGAACGCTCCTCGGGCTACCGGCCCGTACTGGACCGGCTGGCCGATACCCTGTTCGTGATGGCCGTGCGCCACCACATCTGCTCGCAACGCGAACACTCGGAGGGATCCTTGATCGCCGCCCTGGCGGACGACCGCATCCGACGGGCACTGGATGCCCTGCACGCCCACCCGGAAGCGGCCTGGACCCTGGAAGGGCTGGCCAGCGAGGCGGCCATGTCGCGCAGCAGCTTCGCGGAACGCTTTCACACCCTGGTCGGACAGACACCCATCGACTACCTGACCCAGTGGCGCATGGTCCTGGCGGAGCGCCTGCTGCGCGACGGACGGCAGTCGGTCGCGGGCGTGATGGATGCGGTGGGTTATACCTCGGAGGCGGCCTTTCGCAAGGCCTTCAAGCGGGTGCACGGTTTCGGGCCGGGGCGCATCCGGCAGCTACTGCGCCGAATCGCCGCCGGGTGATCGGGAAGAAGCGGCTCGTTCAGAACGTATTGGCGACGCTGGCCACGCCCGGTGCGCGCGAACGGACCAGGCGCTCGACCACGTTCTTGAGATCCAGTGTCGAGCGCGGACAGCCCACACAGGCCCCCTTGAGCCGGACCCGCACGGTGCGACCGTCCAGCTCCACGAACTCGATGTCGCCCCCGTCCTGCATCATGATCCGCCGTGCCTCCTCGATCGCGGCGCGCACCGCATCCACGTCGATCGGGCCATCGGCCGGCACGTCCGCCGCCTCGCGCTCGGCGAAGGTCTGAGCCCGGTCCAGGCGCAGCGCGAGCTCCGGATCGAGTTCCTCGATCGCGTCCAGTTCATCCTCGCTGTACACGTGATCGGGCTCGTCACTCAGCAGATGTGACACGTCCACCATCACCTGCGCATTGTCGGGTCCAGCCATGTTCGGGCCTCCGGGTACTCGGCTTTTCGCCAGTATAGCAACGCCGCGCTCCACCCCCGCGCGAAGCCGCACCCGCCAGCCGGGATCCACCACCTCGCGCGCAGGCGACCAGCGCAACCGCACGCGCAAACGGCGCAAGTCCTCCGGATGCATGCGCCCGGCGTGCAGCCACAGGCGCCATACCCGGCCGGTCGCGGGCACCCGAACGACGAGGATGACGAGCCGGCGCAACACCCGTGTATCGGGCAGCACCTCGACCCAGTCCACCTGCTCCTGGCGCAGACCCTCGGCGGTGGCCAGCCAGGTTGCACCCTCGGGCGTCTGCCCCAGCCAATCCCAGGCCGGCGGTTGCGAGCGCCCTTGCCACCACCAGCCGACCACGGCCAGTCCGAAGACCGGGGCCAGCGTCCACAACGGGCTGTACACCAGCACATAGCCGGCCACAGCCAGGAGCAGGAGGATCTGGCCCGCGAGCGCGAGCCGGGGAAGAACCGGGTCAGGCCGGAGCCGAAGCCTGAGTGGCGGCGCGGATCGCCGGGACAAGACGGGCTATCCCCTCGTCCACCGTGGTCTGGCGACCCATGACCACATCCAGCAGCACGTTGTCGGGGTAATCGAGCAGGCGCTCGAAGGCATCGCGACCCTCCTGGTCCAGTTGCGCATATCCCTGCGCGAGAAAGTGGCCGAGCAGCCAGTCGTTCTCCAGCATGCCGCGGCGGCAGCGCCAGCGTGTCCGGTTATCGGGTTCCATCACCCAAACACCCGTCCAGGCCCCCTGTGGGAGCCTGCTTGCAGGCGAATGCCCCTGCCAAAGCAGGACGCGGGCAGGGGCTTCGCCTGCAAGCAGGCTCCTACGGGGGTGGAACAACCGTTGGGGGTCGCGCCGATCACAGCGACTTCTTGAGCATGTTGCGGCGGATGTCGCTGATCGCGCGACTCGGATTCAGGCCCTTCGGGCACACCTGGGTACAGTTCATGATGGTATGGCAGCGATAAAGCTTCCAGGCATCATCCAGCTGTTCCAGCCGGTGCTCGGTGGCCTCGTCGCGGCTGTCGTGGATGAAGCGCGCGGCCTGCAAAAGCGCCGCCGGCCCCAGGAACTTGTCCGGGTTCCACCAGTAGGATGGGCAGGCAGCGGAGCAGCAGCCGCACAAGATGCACTCGTAGAGCCCGTCCAGTTGTTCGCGGTCTTCGGGGCTTTGCTTGCGCTCCACCTCGGGCTCCGGGCTGTCGTTGACCAGCCAGGGCTCGGCCTTGCGGTATTGCTCCCAGAAGTTGTCCATGTCCACGATCAGGTCGCGGATCACCGGCATGCCCGGGAACGGGCGCAGGGTCACGGGTGAGTCCAGACCCGCCAACGGGGTGATGCAGGCCAGGCCATTGGTGCCGTTGATGTTCATGCCGTCGGAGCCACACACCCCGTGCTGACAGGAGCGGCGAAAGCCCAGGGAGTCGTCCTGTTCCTTCAGCAGAAGCAGGGCATCCAGCAGCATCATCCCGGGCTCGACCTGGTCATCGGGCAGGCTGAAGCGCTGCATCTTCGGCAGCGTGTCCGTTTCCGGGTTGAAGCGGTAGATCGAGAACTCCATCGGTATCTCCTGTCGGTGACCGCGGCCACCGTTGTCACACGCGTCGGTAAGCCCCAATCAATCCTGTTCCTGCGCCTCGGCACAGGCAATGCATCGCTCGGCCGACGGGTCGATCTCCAGCCGCGAGCGCGCATCGGCTCCAGGCAGTCGATGCACAGTCCGCCCTCGCCCTCCTCCAGCCGCTTCAGCGCCCGGCGGGCACGAACACGCTGGGCCTCGCGCCGCAGCTGGCTCGCCTTGGCCATGGCCTGGCCCTGCAGCGCGTCCATCCGCGAGAGCCGTCCGGTGCGCTGCTGGTCCAGCTCCACGGTCGCGCCGCTATCGGCGGCGCCCGCGAGCGCGGCATCCAGCTCCGTCAGCAGCACCTCGAGCCGCTCGCGCAGCCATGCCTCGGGTACCGGTTCGGCAGGGTTGCTCATTGCTCGTCGCCCATTGGGCACAATGCCCAGGGTTGAACGCGCGCGCTGCCATGCCCCCTGATGCGATTCGCTGCACTCATCCGCATCCCACGAACCTGTACCAGCGCATCTGCGTCGTAGGGTGCGTTGAGCATCGCGAAACGCACCGATCCCGGTGGGACCACCCACCTCGTGATGCGATTCGCTGCGCTCATCGGCATCCTACGATCCTTCCCTGCAGTCGCCTCGAGCCATCAATAGACGCGTTCCTTGGGCGGGAACGAGGCCACGGTATTCGGCTGCGTCCGCACCGGCTTGTAGTCCAGGCTGTCATCCGCCAGCGAGTACAGGCTGTGCTTGAGCCAGTGCTGATCGTCGCGCTCGGGGAAATCGATCCGCGAGTGGGCGCCGCGGCTTTCCTCGCGCCCCAGCGCGGAGCGGATGGTCGCGATCGCGCAGTCCATCAGGTTCTCCAGCTCCATCGCCTCCACCCGCGCGGTATTGAAGGTGCTGGAGTGATCCGCGATCACCGCATGGTTCAGGCGCTCGCGCAACGCACGGACCTCCTCCACGCCCTCGCGCATCACCTCGTCGGTGCGGAAGACCGAGCAGTGGTCTTCCATCACCTTGCGCAGCTCGCGCTTGAGCGGCTCGACCTGCTCGGCGGAGCCATCGCCCGGGTCCTTGCGATCCCAGCGCGTGAGCCGCGCCATCGCCTGTTCGACGGCCGATTCGTCCAGCGGGCGGTGGTAACGGTTCTCGGCCAGGTACTCGAGGATGTGATTGGCCGCCGCGCGGCCGAACACCAGGATGTCGAGCAGTGAATTGCCGCCCAGGCGGTTGGCCCCGTGCACCGATACACAGGCCGTTTCGCCGGCCGCGTACAGCCCGGGGACCGGGTCCTCCGGCGTATCCTTCTCCGGCGCCACCACCTGCCCGAAGCGATTGGTCGGGATGCCGCCCATGCTGTAGTGGCAGGTCGGGAAGATCGGGATCGGCGCCTCGATCGGATCGACCCCGAGAAAGGTCATGCTCGTCTCGCGAATCCCCGGCAGGCGCTGCATGATCGTATCGGCGCCCAGATGGCGCAGGTCGAGCAATACGTGATCCGCATTGCGCCCGCAGCCGCGTCCCTCGCGCACCTCGGTGGCAATGGAGCGGCTCACCACGTCGCGCGAGGCCAGGTCCTTCGCCCGCGGGGCGTAGCGCTCCATGAAGCGCTCGCCCTCGGAATTGATCAGGAACCCGCCCTCGCCGCGGGCACCCTCGGTAATCAGCATCCCGCGCCCGGCGATGCCGGTCGGGTGGAACTGCACGAACTCCATGTCCTCCAGCGGCACCCCGGCGCGCAGGGCCATCGCCATGCCGTCACCGGTGTTGATCAGCGCGTTGGTCGTGGTGCGGAACAGCTGTCCCGCCCCGCCGGTCGCGATCAGGGTGGTCTTCGCCTCGATCACGATCGGCTCGCCGGTCAGGATCTCGAACGCCAGCACGCCCAGCACGTAGCCCTGCGCGTCGCGCAGCAGGTCCACCGCGAAGTACTCGTCGAAGAAGTGGGTGCGCGCGCGCAGGTTCTGCTGGTACAGCGAGTGCAGGATCGCGTGCCCGGTGCGGTCCGCCGCGGCGCAGGTGCGCGCCGCCTGGTCCTGACCGAAGTTCTGGCTCTGCCCGCCAAAGGCGCGCTGGTAGATGGTGCCGTTGTCCAGGCGCGAGAACGGCACGCCGAAGTGGTCCAGCTCGTAGACCACCTTGGGCGCGGCGCGACACATGTATTCGATCGCGTCTTGGTCGCCCAGATAGTCCGAACCCTTCACCGTGTCGAACATGTGCCAGTGCCAGGAATCCGGCAGCACATTGGCCAGGGCGGCGTTCACCCCGCCCTGCGCCGCCACCGTGTGCGAGCGCGTGGGAAACACCTTGGAGACCACCGCGACCTTGGCATCGCCATTGGACAGCTGCAGCGCCGCGCGCAGGCCGGCCCCGCCGGCCCCGATGATCAAGGCGTCGAACTTGCGTCGCGCCACGTTCATGCCAGTCCCTTCATGCCAGTCCCGCCCGAATCAGAATGAAAAATGCCCACAGCCCCGTCAGGAGCAGCCCGCCGGCGGCCAGCACGAACACCAGGAGCCGCATGCCGGGCGCATGCACGTAGTCCATCACCACGTCGCGCAGCCCGATCCACGCATGCAGCAGCAACAGCAGCACGAACACCGCCGTCAGCAACCCCACCACCGGGTGCCCGACCACGCCCAGCCATGCGGCATGATCCGCCGGCGCGGCCAGCACGAAGAATCCGAGGGCCAGGATCACGTACACGCCCACGTACACCGCCGTGATGCGTTGCAGCAGCCAGGCGCGCTGTCCGCTCAGGAGCCTCACAGCACCAGCCCCAGCCACACCAGCACGGTGCCGAGGATGCCCGCGTAGAGGGCATCGCGCGCGGTGCGCAGCGAGCCCGCGCGATCCTCGCCAATGCCGAATTCCATCAACAGGTAGCGAATCCCGGCAAACAGGTGATGCAGCAGCCACCAAAGCCCCAGTGCCAGCGCCACCAGGCCGATCGGGTGATGAATGACCGCCACGACCTGGGCGAAGCCATCGGGGCTGGCCAGCGAGCGGTCCAGCAGCCAAAGCAGCACGGGAATCGACAGAATCAGGAAGACACCGGTAATCCGGTGCAGAATGGAGACCACGGCATTCAGCGGCAGTCGGATCTTGCGCAAATCCAGAAAGACGGGACGTCCCTGCCGAGTCATGCCACCCCCTTCATTGGGAAGAGAAGAAAACAGGGCTGACACCCTGCAAATGGTTCGTCTACTATCGAGCCGCTTGGTTCAGCTTATCACCTCAAACCCTGGCCGTGCGCCCCGGATACCGATAGCCAATCGAGCCCGACGGCGGACGACAGCGAGCGCTTCCACGGGAGATTTCCGATGCGCGAAGACTGGAAAAACCACTTGATCGATGCCGGCGCCGAGTTCGAGGAGGACGACCTCCTGCACTACGGCAACCCGGAGCGTGAACGCCGCATGGCCGTTAACGGCGAGGTGATCTGCGACCTCTCCCATCGCGGCCTGCTGGAGGTTCGCGGCGACGACGCCACCGATTTCCTGCAGGGCCAGTTCGGCAACGACATCCGCGCGGTGGATGCGCAACACAGCCAGCTGTCCAGCTACTCCAGTCCCAAGGGCCGCGCCTACGCCGTATTCCGCGTGCTGCGTACCCGCGACGGCTACCTGCTGGAGATGCCCGCAGACCGGATCGAGCCGGTGGCCAAGCGCCTGCAGATGTTCGTGCTGCGCGCGAACGTCATCATCGAACAGGCCGGGGATTCGCGGATCCACTTCGGCTGCTCCGGGCCGGATGCCGAGAAGGAGCTGCAAAGCGCGCTGGGTGTCTGTCCCGCCGAGGTCGAGGAGGTCGTCGAGAAAAACGGCGTCACCGTGGTCCGGGTACCCGGGGTGCACCCGCGCTTCGAGCTGTTCGGCGAGATCGACGCCATGCGCAAGGCGTGGGACGGCCTGAACGTCCACGCGGCCCCGGTGGGCCCGCGCGACTGGGCACTGCTGGACATCCTGGCCGGGGTCCCCACCGTGGTGGAGGAAACCAGCGAGAAGTTCGTGCCGCAGATGCTCAACCTGCATGCCCTGGGCGCGGTCAGCTTCGAGAAGGGCTGCTATCCGGGCCAGGAGGTCGTGGCACGCATGCACTACCTGGGCAAGCTCAAGCGGCGCATGTTCCGCCTGGCGATCCATACTCAGACTCCACCCCAACCCGGCTCGCCTGTATTCCAGGCCGGCGGCAACCCGGACCAGTCGGACGGCGAGATCGTCGCAGCCGAATTGCACCCGGACGGGCTGTACTCCGCCCTGGCGGTACTGCAGGTCGCGGCCGCCAAGGGCGAACTGCGCTGGGACGCACCCGACGGCGCCAAGGCCGAGGTCGTCGAACTGCCCTACGCTGTCCCCGAAGGAGCCTGACGCATGCGCTTTTTGTTCTTCTTTTTCGTCCTGATCCTGCTGGCGCTGTGGGCGGCCTTCTTCAGCCGCCCCGACAACCCCACACTATCCAACTGGCTCTACGCCCTGGCCGGTGTATTGGCAGTGCTGTTCCTGATCGGCTATTTGCGCCTCGACGGGGTCATATGACCCGAACCCTCTGATCCGCATCGCCGCGCCCCCGCGGGCCCGGCCCCGGCCGGGCCACGCGCCTCAGGACGCCAGCCGGGCTCGGGTATCCGCCACCGTCTCGCCCAGGCGCGTCTCCAGGTCCCGCGCCTGGCGTGCATGGCAACCCGACAAGGCAAACCCCTCGAGCCGTGCGTCGGCGTGATACTCCAGGTGACGCCCTTCGCCGTCGCCCGAGATCTCCACCCACTCGCCCCCATCCGTCTGCGGCGGGCAGACGTTCAACGGCAGGCTCCCGGTCTTGACCTGCACGATCCCGGCATCCGGCCGGTACACCGTCGGCTCGCCGGACAGCGTGCGCGCCAGTGCAGCCGCTTGCCCGCGCAGGGTCTCCACGTAGGGGCGTAACTGGCCATCGAACTCGCAACCATCGCCCAGGGCGAAGACCGCCGGGTCGGTGGTGCGCAAGAGTGCGTCCACCTCGATGCCCGCGTGGCAGGCCAGCCCCATCCGCTCGGCCAGCTCGCGGTTGGGCACCAGCCCGAGCGCGCTGATGACCACCTCGGCCTCTACCGATTCGCCGCTGGCAAGGACGAGACGGGTCGCCCCCTCCGCAACCGGTTCGATGCGCTCGACGGTCGCCTCGGTGTGCCACTGCACGCCGCGGTCCGCCAGCGCTTTCTCCAGATCGTCGCTCAGCGACTCGGGCAGCAGATTCGGCAGCGGCCGCGACGCACACTCGATCAAAGACACCGGATAACCACCGGCCGCCAGGTCGTCCGCCAGCTCGCAGCCCACCAGGCCGGCGCCGATGATGGCCACACGGGTATGGGCCGGTGACCCGGCTTGCGCCTCGAGGGCCGCACGCAGCGCGCGGTAGTCCTCCAGCGTGTTCACCGACAACGGCGCCCCGGCCCCGCCCGGGAACGCCATTTGCCGCGGACGCGCCCCGGTGGCCAGCACCAGCTGGCCGTACGGCACGCCGCCACGGGCGGTGATGATTTTTTGCTGAGCCCGCTGGACATCGAGCACGCGGACAAACGGCATCAGGTCAATGCCGAGCCGGGCCGCTCGCGCCACGCCAGTCTCCTCCACCAGATCCGCGACCGCAACGCCCCGGGCAAAGGCATTGGAGATCCGCGGCTTGGTGTAGTAATCACCGGAATCGGCAGTCAGCAGGCGGATCGTGCGCCGCGGATCCCGCTCGCGCAGGGCCTCGGCCAGGGCCCAGCCCGCCATGCCGCCGCCGACGATTACAACCGCATCCGGATCGGCCGCGCCGGCTCCGGCACTCCAGGCCATCGCGACGGCACCGGCGTCCGCGGTCTCGGCGCGCGGCTCCAGGGCGGTGAAATCCGCCTTGGTCACATTACAGTCGGGGCAGTACCAGTCGTCGGGGATATCCTCGAAGCGGGTCCCAGGGGCCAGACCGGAATCCGGGTCGCCCTTGGCCTCGTCGTAGATATACCCGCAGACCTTGCAGATATAGCGCTTGAACTCGTCGGTTTCGGTGCTCATCACGCGGCCTCCACGGCATCGAGAATGGCCTTCAGCTTGGGGTCCAGTTCGGACCCGATGGCGTCCAGATCGGGGTTGGCCCACGGCGCGAACACGTCCCGTGCGGAGCGCGCGCTGACGCGCAGCATCTCGCCATCGCCGGAGACGTGGATGCGCAACGGGATGTCGATGCCGGCCGGCTTGCAAGCCTCCCAGACACGCACCGCGTAGCTCGGGTGGAAGATCTCCAGGATCTGGTCGGTCGGGACCTCGACCCCGATCTTCGCGGCATTGGCCTGGCCATTGATGTGCGAGACCAGCTTCAGCCCCTGGGCGTCAATCGCCTCCTTCAGGGTCGCGACCGCAGTCTCGGGGTCCAGTCGGGTAGTGGTTTCCAGCATGACGATTCCTTCGTTCGGTGCGGGGCCCCGGTAGGCCCCGACCGTGGGTGGTGGACTAGTGCGCGTGGATCCGCGCCAGCTCCTTGCGCAGATGCTTGATCGCCGGGGTGACGATGGCCACGAAGTACGACTCGCGCAGCTTGCGCTGGGCGGCGGCATTCGCCAGATAGCCCCGGGCCCCGGCATGCAGCAATGCCGACTGCGACGCGCGCAGCGACAGCTCGGAACCGGTCAGGCGCATCTGCAACACATCGGCAAAGAAGCCTTCGGATTCATCAAAGGGGGTCTCCGACAAGGCATAACAGGCCGAACGACCATCCTCCAGTGCCTCTTCCAGCTCGCCCACCTGGTCATCCAGATAGCCATTTACATGGGCCAGCGTCTCGTTGGCCTCGCGCATGGTCTGGATGCAGCCATCGATCAGCCCCAGCCCCATGCCCATCTGCAGCAGCACGAACCCCGGTCGGATCCGGCGGATGTACTCGGGCAGGGCGTCGGCCAGCACGTGCTCATCGGGCACGAACACGCGATCGAAATGGCAGCCAAAGGTGCGCGAACCCTCCAGCGCGGTGAACTCGGGGCAGGCCGTCAGGCTGAACCCGGGGTCGGAGCAGTTGATCAGCGCCATCACCGGCCGCGGGTTCGCGCCGGTGGTGCGGAAGATCGCGCCGAAGTAGTGGTCCTCGCCCAGGTTGGATACCCAGGGCAGCGCACCGGAGACCACATAACCGCCGTCCACACGTTCGGCGGAGAGCTTCAGGTCCTCGATATTGGCAAACCACTTCATCGGGTTGGACAGCGCGGTGGCACCCAGTGCCTCGGCATTTGCCAGCCTCGGCAGGGCCTCGCGCTTAAGGGTGTCCGAGGCACTGTTCTCCACGTACCAGGCACAGGCGTTCTGGCACCAGGCGACAAAGCCGGTGGTCATGCACTCGGCCGAGATCACCTCGGTCGCGCGGATGGCACTGGCAATATCCGTGGTGCCGCTGGCGTTCTGGCTGGCCAGGTGGCGGTTAAAGGCGCCGAGGCGACCGGCCTCGCGCAGGAAGTCTTCGGGGTACAGGCCTTCGCGGTCGATACGGGCGGTCAGCGGAGCCAGATCGCGCTCCACCAGCGCCTGCAGCGCGGCATCGGCATCCGCCGGCCCTGCGGCCGGCGACACCCCCGTCACGTCGTGAGTGCGGGTTTCAAGCATTGGGGTTTACTCCCGTTGGGCAGCAGGACCGGAATCAGGCCAGTTCGACGCTGAGCTTGACCGGGTTGCGCATGGTGTTGGCCACCGGCGACCAGAAGTCGGCATGGGCGACCAGCTCCTTCAGCTGTTCCTCGCTGGCATCCCCTTCCAGGTTCGCCTTGACGCGGATATCGGAGAAGCCGAGGTGCTTGTTCACATCGGTATCCCCGACGCCCCATACGGCGGTCACGTTGATGTCGCCCTCCAGGGTCAGCTCGAGCTTGGTCAGGGTGATACCGCGATCGATGGCGTTGGCGTGCATCCCCACGGACAGGCAGGCACCCAAGCTGGCCAGCGCGGCCTCGGAGGGGTTCGGCGCGGTGTCGTCGCCCAGCAGGTGCGGCGGCTCGTCGATCACGTGGGCCTCGAGGTCGCGCACGAAGGTCAGGTTGCGGAACTTGCCTTCGCAGACCGTGGTGGCCTTCAGCGTCACGATGTTCTCGGGGTTGGCCTTGCCCTTGGCGGCGAGGTTATTGAGGCCATCCTGGTCGATCGGCTCCAGGGCGTTGATGGACAGGGAGGTAGTGGCTTCGGCTGCAGACATGGTGGTGCTCCTGATAGTTGGGATTCGTGGATCCCCGGCATTCGACCGGGTCGTCCATCCCGGTGCAGAAGCCGTGCCAAAACCGTGCGGACCGCACCACAAAGCCATTTCCAGCCGGCCCACCCGAATCCAACCCATCCCCCGTCGGACAATGCGTCCGCTTTGTCCATTCGAATTGGTCCGCATTGTCCGGATTGTCCACTTCTTGCCCCCCGCGCCGGATCCCCCCGCTTCTGCGATGCCTCGTTCGCCGCTCCCTGTATTGCGCACCAGCGCGCCGTTTCGCCCCCGGTCCGGACGAAATTCCCGGGCAACACGACGGGTTTGGCACGCCCCTTGTAAGGAACCCCCTTGAACGCGCCGCCGATCCGATCCACCCGGCGGCTCATGAACGAAGGTCAAGAGGGAAACGCCATGGGCGCCGCCATCTCCATCGACTACATCACCCACCACTATCCCGGGCAGGAAGCCCCCACGCTCAAGGACATCCAGGTCACCGTCGCACCGGGCGAGACCGTCGCCCTGATCGGCCAGAGTGGCTGCGGCAAGTCCACCCTGCTGCACATGCTCGCGGGGCTCCTGCTGCCGAGCGAAGGCTGCGTGCGAATCAACGGCCACCAGGTCATCAAGCCGAGCCCGCGCTGGAACATGATGTTCCAGAAGCCCTCGCTCTACCCCTGGATGACGGTGCGCAAGAACGCCTCGCTGGGCCTGATCTTCCAGGGCCGCAAGACCGACATGCGCGAACGCATCGACCAGCTGCTGGAGACCGTGGGTCTGAGCGAGAAGGCCGAGGTCAACGTGCAGTCGCTCTCCGGCGGTCAGCAACAGCGCGTCGCCCTGGCCCGCAGCCTGGCCACCGACCCCGAGCTGCTCCTGCTGGACGAACCGTTCTCGGCCCTGGACGCCTTTACCCGCGTCGCCCTGCAGGACGAAGTCACCCGCCTGGCCCGGGAACGCGGGATCTCGGTGGTGTTCGTCACCCACGACATCGAAGAGGCCGTCGCCATGGCCGACCGCGTGCTGGTCATGGGCTCAAACCCGGGGACCATCACCGCCGAACTGCCGATCGACATTGCCCACCCGCGCGATCGCAACAGCCAGGCCTTCGTCGACCGCAAGGCCGAACTGATGGGCTACTTCGGCGCCACCCGCACCCCGGCCGCTGACAAGGGTTCAGCGGAGGCCGAAGCCCCGACGCCGGATACCGGAAGCGAACAAGACGAGTCTTCTTCATCCGAATCCCGAGCGCGCGTACGCGCCGCCTGATCCACCACCCCACTGCCCCGAACCCAAGCGAGGAACCGCCACCATGTGCAACTGCGACAACCACCACGACATCGACAGCGAACTGGACCGGCTGCTGGATCGCAGCTTCTCCCGTCGCAACTTCCTGCGTACCGCCGCCGTCGGCGGCCTGGCCGGGAGCGGGCTTGCCCTGCCCGGTTCCCTGTTCGGGGCCGAACCCGGGAGCCTCGAAGAGCCCGAAGGCGTCGTCAGCGACTTCGACGGCGTCGTGCGCATCGGCTACATCCCGATCACCGACGCGGCCGCCCTGCTGGTCGCCCACTCCGAGGGCTATTTCGAGGACGAAGGACTGGAGGTCGCCGATCCCCAGCTGATCCGCGGCTGGTCGCCGCTGATCGAGTCCTTCGCCGCCAACCGATTCAACCTGGTGCACCTGCTCAAGCCGATCCCGCTGTGGATGCGCTACCAGAATGACTTCCCGGTGAAGATCATGTCCTGGGCCCACACCAACGGCTCGGCCGTGGTGACCGGCCGCCATGTCGACGTGCAGAGCTTCGCCGACCTCGGCGGCAAGAGCGTGGCCGTGCCTTACTGGTATTCCATGCACAACGTAGTCATGCAGATGGCCCTGCGCGATGCCGGCCTGACGCCGGTGATCCGCGATCAGGGCGATGCCCTGGAGGCGCACGAGGTCAACCTGATGCTCATGCCACCGCCGGACATGCCGCCGGCCCTGGCCGCGCGCTCCATTGATGCCTACATCGTCGCCGAGCCGTTCAACGCCGCCGGCGAACTGCTGGCGCGCGGCAACGTGCTGCGCTTCACCGGCGATATCTGGAAGAACCACCCCTGCTGCGTGGTCTGCATGAACGAGCGCCTGACCACCCGCGAACCGGAGTGGACCCAGAAGGTGATGAACGCCGTGGTCCGCGCCCAGGGCACCATCCAGCAGGACAAGAAGAGCGTCGCCACCATGCTCTCGCGCGATGGCAAGGGCTACTTGCCGATGCCCGCCAACGTAGTGGAACGCGCGATGACCAACTATCACGACGACAGCACCTACGCCGACAGCGGCGCGATCCGTCACCCCGAATGGGAGAACGGTCGCATCGACTTCTCGCCCTGGCCCTACCCGTCCGCGACCAAGATGCTGGTCGGCGCCATGAACGAGACCCTGGTCGGCGGCGACACCACCTTCCTCGAAGGCCTGGACCCGGACTTCGTCACCGACGACCTGGTGAACTACGACTTCGTGCGCAAGGCGATGGAAAAACACACCGCCTGGCAGGGCGCCCCGGGCGTGGACATGGATTCGCCCTATGCCCGCGAGGAGGTGGTGGTCCTATGAACCGCGAAGCCACACTCTCCGTCGACACCGCGACCGTGGAGCGGCTCATGCCGGTGCTGCGGTTCGCGGACCAAGCGCGCCGGGCGCTGCAGTACCCGGCACTGGGCATCGCCGGCCTGTTCGCCCTGTGGTACTGGGGCGGCTGGGCCATCGGCAACAACGAGGACACGATGGCCTTCGCCAGCTTCGCCCCCGGGCCCACGCTGGCGGCCTTCTGGGACATCGTCAGCTCCGGGGCCGTGTGGTCGCCGATCGAGTCCAGCCTGTACCGCGTGGGCTGGGGCCTGGCCTACGCCATTGCCATCGGCGTGCCACTGGGCGTAATGATCGGCTATTTCCTGACGCTGAAGCAGGTCACCCACGTCCCGTTCCAGTTCCTGCGGATGATCTCGCCGCTGGCCTGGATGCCGGTCGCGGTACTGGCCTTCGCCACCTGGGATGCGGCCATCATCTTCCTGATCGCCATCGCGGCCGTCTGGCCCATTACCTACGCCACCGCGCACGGGGTGCAACGCATCGATCCGATGTGGCTCAAGGTGGGCAACAACCTGGGCGCCAATCCGTACCACACCCTGCGCTACATCGTGATGCCCGCGATCGCCCAGGATGTGTTCGCCGGGATCCGCCTGGCGGTGGGTGTGGCCTGGATCGTACTGGTGCCGGCCGAGTACCTGGGCGTCACCTCGGGGCTGGGCTACGCCATCAACGATGCCCGCGACACCCTGGAGTACGACAAACTGGCCGCATTTGTCCTGGTCATCGGCATCATCGGCTACATGCTCGACGCCATCTGCGTACGCCTGATCAAGCGCAGCAGCTATCACGCGGAGGGCTGATCCCTCCAGGCCATGCCCGGGCCCGGCCGTTCCTGGCCGGGCCTTTTTGTGCGCCCGCAAAGCGGGCAAGCGCGACCCAACAGTGCAAGGCCCTGCCCCGCCTCGAGGCAACCGCGTCACCCCGACCCGGCCAGACGCCTCCGAACGCCCCACCAACACGTCGTTTCCGCACTGGCAGGCTTTCTGCATAACCCACGGCATGGCACTCCACCGCATATCCGATTCGACCCCACCGGACCTGGCCACCCGGGAGCAGGAGATCACCCTGCTGCTGGAGGTTGCCAAGCTCATGGGCCGCTCCGGCGACCCGGATGCCGCGATCTACCGCATCCTCGGGATGATGTCCCAGCTACTGGGGCTCAACCGCGGCCGGGTCCTGTTGCCGGATCCGAACAGCGGCCAGCTGCGCATCCGCCACGCCTACGGCCTGACCGATGCCGAGCGCGACCGCGGCAGCTACAGCCTCGGCGAGGGTGTCACCGGGCGCGTCATGAAGACCGGCCAGATCGCCCTGATCCAGGACATCGACAACGAGCCCGAATACCTCGCGCGCGCCATTGACCGTTCCACCCTGCCGCAGGAGACCGTCGCCTACATCGCCGTGCCCATCGTCCAGGACGAACACGCCATCGGCGTGCTGGGTGTGCACCGGCTGCGACGCCGCTCGCGCCAGTTCCAGGACGACCTGAACCTTCTGCGGGTGATCGCGAGCATGATCGGCCAGGTGCTGCGCATCCACCAGCTGATCGCCGAGCGCACCGCCGAGCTGGTCTCGGAGAACCGCTACCTCAAGAGTGCCCTGGATACCCAGGGCGGGCAGTACGGCATCCTCGGCGAGAGTCCGGCCCTGCGGCACGTCCTCAAGCAGGTCCACCGCATTGCGGATACCCAGGCCACCGTCCTGATCACCGGGGCCTCCGGGACTGGCAAGGAGAAGATCGCGCGCATGGTCCACCGGATCAGCCAGCGCAACGCGAAGCCGTTCATCTCCATCAACTGCGCCGCGATCCCGGCGGACCTGCTGGAATCCGAACTGTTTGGCCACGAAAAGGGGGCCTTCACCGGTGCCTCCAGCGCCAAGACCGGCAAGATCGCCCTGGCCGACGGCGGCACGCTGTTTCTGGACGAGATCGGCGACATGCCGGAGGCGTTGCAGTCGAAGATCCTGCGTGTACTGCAGGAACGGCTGGTCCAGCCCATTGGCGGCAACCGCGATCTCCCGGTGGACGTACGCATCATCGCCGCAACCCACCAGAACCTGCAGGCCGCGGTGAACGCCGGGAACTTCCGGCTCGACCTGTTCTACCGCCTGAACGTGATCCCGCTGCACATGCCGGCCCTGCGCGACCGCGCCAGCGACATCCGCCTGCTCACCCGCCACTTCCTCGACCGCTACACCCACCTGCACGGCTGGAACGTGGTCGTCGACGAGGGCGTGCTGGAACGCCTGGAGGCCTTCGACTGGCCCGGCAACATCCGCCAGCTGGAGAACGTGCTGGAGCGCGCCGTGCTGCTGTCCACGGACGGCCGCATCGGCACGCCGCTGATCGACGAGATCCTGCACGAGGAATCCCGCATCAGCCCGTTCGAGGGCGAGAGGTACAGCCTCCGCGACGAGCGTGCACCGGCACCATCGCGGCACAACGAGCCCCGAACCCTGCCCTCTTCCGGCGCGCCCTGCACCAGCGCAGTGCGCCCATATCAGCGCGTGCACGCCACCGAGGCGGAGCGCCTGAAGCGCGCGATCGAGCAGACCGGGGGCAACAAGACCCGCGCCGCGATGGACCTGGGCCTGACCCCGCGGCAATTGCGCTATCGCCTGAAAAAGCTCGGCATAGAAACCACTTAGGCCCACCACTCAGACACCAGCGGACCTTTTGTCCCCTTCGTCGACAATGTCGACCAATGGTCCGATCTCCCGGCACTCGCGCGCCGCCCTGGCGGCCCATTCCCCACGCTTGGCATGGCACCTGCAATGACCCTCGACATGCGCGGCAACGATGCCCGCATCGATTCGACCCACGAGGAGAGCCGACCATGCCGACCAAGAGTCTTCACGATCCCTTCGACGCCAACGCCGACCTGCGCCACGGCTCCAGCTGCCGCCACGGGCACACCGGTCCCGGCAGCTGCAGCTGCTTCGACACCGCGTCCCCGGACCTGGAAGAAAAACTGGAACGACGCGCCACCCATGAGCCCGTTCAGGCCGACGCCCACACCAACGGCGAAGACCTGAGCGACGAGGCCATGGTCGATCGCGCCGTGGAAAGCGCCATCGTCCGCGGCATGTTCGGCCACAACGAGATCAACCGCCGCCGCTTCCTGCAGATGATCGGGGGCGGCACGGTGGCCGCGGCCCTGGGCTCCATCCTGCCGCTGGACAAGGTCAAGGCCGCAATCAAGGACGGTGGCCCGCTGGAAAAGACCAAGCTGCGCGTCGGCTTCGTCCCGATCACCTGCGCCACGCCGATCATCATGGCCCACCCGATGGGCTTCTACGAGCGCCATGGCCTGGACGTCGACGTGATCAAGACCGCCGGCTGGGCGGTGGCCCGCGACATGTCGCTGTCCGGTGAGTACGACGCCTCGCACATGCTCTCGCCCATGCCGCTGTCGATGACCCTGGGCTCCGGCTCCTCGCGCGAGCACTACATCATGCCGGCGGTGGAGAACATCAACGGCCAGGCCATCACCCTGCACAACAAGCACAAGGACAAGCGCGATCCGAAGGACTGGAAGGGCTTCACCTTTGCCGTGCCCTTCGAGTACTCGATGCACAACTTCCTGCTCCGCTACTACGTCGCGGAACACGGGCTGGATCCGGATCGCGACATCAGCATCCGCGTCGTCCCGCCGCCGGAGATGGTCGCCAACCTGCGTGCCGAGAACGTCGATGGCTATCTGGCCCCCGACCCCTTCAACCAGCGCGCGGTCTGGGACGGCATCGGCTTCATTCACATGCTGACCAAGGAGATCTGGGACGGCCACCCGTGCTGCGCCTTCGCCTGTTCGGCCGCCTTCGCCGACGAGCACCCGAACACCTTCGGCGCGCTGTTCCGCGCGTTGATCGAGGCCACCCAGTACAGCTCGGATATCAACAACCGCGCCGAGATCGCTGAGGCCATCTCCCCGCGCGCCTATCTCAACCAGCCCAAATCGGTGGTGGAACAGGTGCTGACCGGCCGCTATGCCGACGGCCTGGGCGAGGTCAAGAACGACCCGCACCGGATCGACTTCGACCCCTTCCCCTGGCACTCGATGGCTACCTGGATCCTTACCCAGATGAAGCGCTGGGGCTATGTGGATCGCGACTTCGACTACAACCGCCTGGCGGAAGACGTCTTCCTCGCCAGCGAGTGCGCCGAAGTGATGACCGAGCTGGGCTACGAAGCGCCGAGCGACACCTACAAGAACTTCGAGATCATGGGGAAGGTGTTCGACTACACCGACCCGGAAGGCTATCTCGACAGCTTCGACATCCGCAGGAGCTAAGCCATGTTGAGCAATCTCAACTTCCGGGCGACCGTCCTCTCGCTGGTGATGCTCGTGGTCTTCCTGGGCGTGTGGCAGCTGGCCACCGCCCCGGAGGTCCTCGCGCCGCAGCAGGGCGAGCTGAGCGAATACGAACAACTGATGGGGGGCGGGACCGATCGCAGTTCCAGCAGCGGCATCCCGGCCCCCACCCAGGTGTTCAGCCACGCCTTCAGCGAACTGAGCAACCCGTTCTACGACGCGGGCCCGAACGACAAGGGCATCGGCATCCAGCTGGCCTACTCAATCTACCGGGTCCTGCTGGGCTTTGCCCTGGCCGCGCTGATCGCGATCCCGCTCGGCTTCGTGATCGGCATGTCGCCGCTGCTGAACAAGGCGTTCGATCCGTACATCCAGATCCTCAAGCCGATCTCGCCCCTGGCCTGGATGCCGCTCGCCCTGTTCGTGATCCGCGACTCGAACATGTCGGCGATCTTCGTGATCTTCATCTGCTCGATCTGGCCGATGCTCGTGAACACCGCCTACGGCGTCGCCTCGGTGCGCAATGACTGGCTGAACGTGGCCAAGACCCACCAACTGTCGAACCTGCGCACCGCGTTCACCGTGATCCTGCCTGCCGCGGCCCCGACCATCCTCACCGGCATGCGCATCTCCATCGGCATCGCCTGGCTGGTCATCGTCGCCGCGGAGATGCTCGTGGGCGGCACCGGCATCGGCTACTACATCTGGAACGAGTGGAACAACCTCGATCTCGCCAGCGTGATCTTCGCGATCATCATGATCGGCATCGTCGGCTTCCTGCTGGATGCCTCCCTCGCCCAGGCCACCAAATTCGTGCGCTACGCCGACTGAGTCGGCGCAGCCCAACCAGGAGACCTATCATGAGCAAGGGATTCCTCGAAATCGAGAACCTGAGCCAGCGCTTCCCGCAGCCCGACTCCAGCGAACTGATGACCGTGTTCGAGGGCGTCGACGTGACCATCAACAAGGGCGAGTTCGTCTGCCTGATCGGTCACTCCGGCTGCGGCAAGTCCACCATCCTGAACGTGCTCGCCGGTCTGGCCACACCGACCGACGGCAACGTGATCATGGACAACAAGGAGATTACCGGCCCCAGCCTCGACCAGGGCGTGATCTTCCAGAACCACAGCCTGCTGCCGTGGCTGTCGGCGCGCGACAACGTGATGTTCGCGGTGCGCGCCCGCTGGCCGAACTGGAGCAAGGCGAAACGCCTGGAACACGCCGAGCGCTACCTGCACATGGTGGGCCTGGACCACGCCATGGACCGCAAGCCCTCGCAACTCTCCGGCGGCATGCGCCAGCGCGTCGGCATCGCCCGGGCCTTCGCCATCGAACCCAAGCTGCTGCTGATGGACGAGCCGTTCGGAGCCCTGGACGCCCTGACCCGCGGGGTCATCCAGGAGGAGCTGCTGAAGATCTGGTCGGAGACCCACCAGACCGTGTTCATGATCACCCACGACGTGGACGAGGCGATCCTGCTTGCCGACCGCGTGCTGCTGATGACCAACGGGCCGCATGCCCAGGTCGCCGAGTCGGTGAAGATCGACATCCCCCGGCCGCGGGAGCGCGCCAGTCTGCATCAGCAGGAGGCCTACTACCCGATCCGCAACCACCTGGTCGACTTCCTCGTGAACGGCGCCAAGGAGATGTCGGCCAAGGCCCAGGCGGGCGCCGCCCGCGGTGACAACCCGCGCCACAGCCCGCGCATCGTCAACCCGGCCAAGCCCGAGGCCAACCCGGAACCCGGTCCGCGCATGGTTCGCGCGGTCTGACCCCCAGTCCATCCATCGCATTCAAGGAGCACAGTAATGAGTCTCAGCAAGAGCGCCATGACCACCACCATCCTCGAGGCCAAGGAGAACCGCGGAACCACCTGGGCCGCGATCGCCGAGGCCACCGGGCTGCACGAGGTCTACGTGACCTCCGCCTGCTACGGCATGAACCACCTGGAGGGTAACCAGGCCGACAAGCTGGCGACCTTCCTCGGCCTCGGCCCCGAGGTCTCGCAGGCGCTGCAGGCCTTCCCGCACAAGACCTGGGACAAGACCATCCCCACCGACCCGGTGCTCTATCGCTTCTACGAGGCGATCAACGTCTACGGCGACACCATGAAGGCGCTGATCCACGAAAAGTTCGGTGACGGCATCATGAGCGCCATCGATTTCACCATGGATATCGACAAGGTCGAGGACCCCAAGGGCGACCGTGTGAAGATCACCTGGAACGGCAAATTCCTGCCCTACAAGAGCTGGTAGCGTGTCCCATCGGTCACGCGGCGGCCAGGCGCGCCGCGTGACCGCCCCTTCCCGCGAGCCGGTATCCCAGCGCCCGTTCGCGCCCCAACGTGTACGGCAAGTCCCTTCGCATAGTAGGCTCTTGCCGATGCGCCATCCATCCACCCTGCCCCGTCTGCTGATCCTGCTGGTCAGCCTGTCCGTTGCCGCCCCCGCAATGGCGGCAGACAGTGACGGCGCCAGCGTATACACCATCGGCGTGCTGGCCTTTCGCGATGCCGAAGAGACCACGGCCCAGTGGCAACCCACAGCCGACTACCTGAGCACGCAGGTCGACGCGGCCGAATTTCGCATTCAGGCACTTAACTATCCGGACCTGGAGCAGGCCGTCGCCACCGGGGACGTCGATTTCGTCCTCACCAACACCGGCCATTACGTGCGCCTGGAGGCGCAACAAGGCATCACCCGCCTGGCCACCCTCATCGCCGAGGAGCAAGGCCAGCCCATTCGTCAGTTTGGCGGGACGATCCTGGTCCTCGACGAACGCAATGACCTCCAGTCACTGGACGACCTTCGCGGGCAACGGTTGCTGGCGGTGGAAGAAGACTCTCTGGGCGGTTGGCTGGCCGGTTACGGGGCCCTGCGCAACGCTGGCGTGGATCCGTTCGAGGACCTGGCGTCGGTTCACTACACGGGCATGCCCCACTACCGGGTGCTCGAGGGCTTGCTAACCGGCGAGGCCGACGCCGGCATGGTGCGCACCGGCGTGCTGGAGGAACGGCTGCAATCGGGCGACCTGCCCGCCGACACCCTGCGCGTACTGGCGCCCCGCAAGACAGCGGGGTTTCCATTTGCCCACTCCACCCGGCTTTACCCTGAATGGCCGTTCTCGCGTCTTGGACACACCCCTGACCAACTGGCCGAAGCCGTCACAATCGCCCTGCTGAGCCTGCCCGCGGATCACCCCGCGGCGCGTGAAGGCGGCTACCACGGCTGGTCGGCCCCGTTGTCCTACGCAGCGGTACACGAACTCCTGGAAGAACTCGGCTACCCGCCCTACGACCGCACCGTGGCAATCAGCCTGCGCGCCTACTGGGAGGCCCGGCCGGAGGTCCTCCTCGGCTTCATGGCGGGGTTATTGCTGCTGAGCGGGTTGGCTGCGCTCTACTACCGGCGTCTGACGCGGCGGCTTTCACTGGAGGTCGAGCAACGCCGCGCGGCGGAGGGCCGCCTGCGCGCACACGAAGCTCGCCTGGCGTACCAGGCCGGGCATGACCCGCTGACCGGACTGCCCAACCGCACGCTGCTGCAGGAGCACCTTGACGAGGCCATGCAACAGGCTCGCCAGCGGCAAGGCCTCGTGGCCATCCTGTTCGTGGATCTGGACCGCTTCAAGAACATCAACGACAGCCTCGGCCACCGCGTCGGCGATGACCTCCTGCAAATCCTGGGCGAGCGCCTGAAGACTCGTTTCAAGGCTCGCACCGTGGCCCGGATTGGGGGCGACGAATTCATCGCGGTAATCGACGACGCCGCAGAGCATCAAGAGCTCGAGGCCCGCGCCCGCCAGCTTCTGGAGCTCATAGCCGAACCCTTTGCCGTCGGCGGCTGGACCAACTTGCAGGTAGGCGCGAGCATCGGTATTGCACTGTTCCCGGAGGACGCCACCGAAGCCGGTGAGCTTCTCACCCAGGCGGATGCGGCGATGTACGAGGCCAAGGACGCCGGGCGCAACACCTTCCGCTTTTACCGGACCGCCCTCACCGATGCCGCCAACCAGCGCCTGGAGATCGAGAACCGGCTGCGGCACGCCCTGGTCCAGAACGAACTGGAAGTGTTCTACCAGCCTCAGATACACATGACATCCGGGAAGATCACCGGGATCGAGGCCCTGGTGCGCTGGCGGGACCCCGAACGCGGCCTGATCGCGCCGGACGTGTTCATACCGCTGGCCGAGGAAACGGGCCTGATCACCGCCATCGGGGATTTTGTCCTGCGCGAGGCCTGCCGCCAGGTCGTGGAATGGGATCGTCAGGGCCTGCCGCCGCTGGAGGTCTCGGTCAACCTGTCGGCCCGCCAGGTCGCCGCACCGGGCCTGCTCCATCAGCTCCGCCAGGTGCTGAACGAATCCGGACTCCCCGCGCAGCGCCTGACCCTGGAGCTCACCGAAAGCACCCTGATGGAACAGGCCGACACGACCCGCGGCACCCTGCAACAGCTCAAGCATCTGGGCGTGGCACTGGCCATCGACGACTTCGGCACCGGGTATTCGTCGCTGGCCTACCTGAAGGAATTCGCGATCGACATCCTGAAGATCGACCAGACCTTCGTGCGCGACCTGCCGGAGGACCGCAACGACGCCGAGCTGGCCATGACCATCATCGACATGGCCCACAACCTGGGGCTGGATGTGCTCGCCGAGGGAGTTGAAACCCAGGCGCAACGCGCGTTTCTGGCCGCGCAGGGCTGCGATGCCTGGCAGGGCTACTTGTGCAGCCGCCCGCTTCCCGCCGCATCCCTGGCCCGGCTCGTGAACGACCACGAACCCGAGCCGTTCGCGCGCCGGACCCCGGTAAAGGCCGCCATGGCCCCACGGCGCCACCTGCGCAGCTGAACCTGAAAAAGGAAAAGGCCTGCGAAAGCAGGCCTTTTCCTTGGTGTTTGGTGGAGCGGAGGAGGATCGAACTCCCGACCTTCGCATTGCGAACGCGACGCTCTCCCAGCTGAGCTACCGCCCCAAACAGGACGCGCATTCTAGCAACTCCACCGGGTGGCGGGAAGCCCCGCCCGCACAAGATTCGCGAGACGCCCCGCCGTGCCTCGGGATCACCTTTTCGCGCCGCACGTCACGGAACTTGGGCCTGGACCCGGTCTAGCATTAGGGCATGTCCGTCACCCACCTCCAACGACCCGGGGCGACCGACCCCAGCCTCTGGCTCGCGGGTCTGGCCACACGACGGCCCGCTGCTCGCTCGATATACTGTCCGACATGAGTCTGTCCGTTCGCATCCTTGGCGCCAGTGGCGGGATTGGCCCGGGCCGGCGTACCACATCCATCCTCATCGATGACGACATCCTTATCGACGCGGGCAGTGGCGTGGGCGATCTGACCCTGGAGGAGCTGCGGCGCATCCGCCATGTCTTCCTGACCCACTCGCACCTGGACCATATCGCCTTCCTCCCGATGCTGGCGGACATGGTCTACAGCCCGGATGCCCCGCCCATCCACGTCCACGGCCTCCCGGCAACACTCAAGGCCCTGTGCGATCACGTCTTCAACTGGGTGATCTGGCCGGACTTCACCCGTCTGCCACGGCCCGATCAGCCCTTGATCCGCCTGGAGTCGCTGCAACCCGGTCACAGCATCGCGGTGGAACATCGCGAGATCCAGGTGCTGCCCGCCCGCCATACCGTGCCCGCGGTCGGCTACAGCGTCACCAACAGCGACGGCGCCGCCTTCGCCTTCAGCGGCGACACGACCTCCTCGCACCTGCTCTGGCCCGCGCTGAACGCCCTGCCCCACCTCGATCTGCTGATGATCGAGACCGGCCTCCCAGACGAGATGGAGGGCATGGCGGATCTGGCCAAGCACTACACCCCGCAGCACCTGGGCGAGGACCTGGCACAACTGCAGCACCGCCCGCGCATTGCCATTACCCATCTCAAGCCCGGCCACGAACAGGCCATCCGCCAGCAGCTCGCCCGCTCGCCGCACCACGACGGCATGATCTTCCTGCACGGCGACGAACGCTTCGAACTCGGCGCCCACCCTTAGCGGCTACTCATCGCTCGTCATCACGTGGCCCGCAGGGTCGCGGCGATCGGTCGCGAGCCGCCCGAACACGCCACAGGCTGGTCGCCGCCGCACCACCTCCCGTTCACACGCCTGTAACATGCCTGTTATCTAATGCCGACCAGGTAATCACGAGACGGGGCCATGGCCACTCGAATTCTGCTGGTGGAAGATGATGCAGCGATCCGCGAGATGCTGCAGGTGCCGTTCCAGAAGGCGGGCTACGAGGTCCGCGAGGCCGGAGATGTCCGCTCGGCAAAATCCCTCCTGCTGGAAGACCCGCCGGATCTGATCCTGCTGGACTGGATGCTGCCGGACATCAGCGGTATCGACTGGGCGCGTACGCTCAAGACCAGCCCCGTCACCAAGGACATCCCGCTGATCATGCTGACTGCCCGCGGCGAGGAAGAAGACCGCGTGCGCGGCCTGGATGTCGGCGCCGACGACTACGTAACCAAACCGTTCTCGCCGCGCGAGCTGGTCGCGCGCATGAAGGCCGTGCTGCGCCGCACCTCGCCCACCACCAGCGAGGAACCGATCGAGATCGAGGGCCTGCGTCTGGACCCCGTCTCGCATCGCATCACCGGCAATGGCGCGGCCATCAGCATGGGCCCGACCGAGTACAACTTGCTGCACTTCTTCATGACCCATCAGGATCGGGTGTTCAGCCGCGAACAGCTGCTGGACAAGGTCTGGGGCACCAACGTCTATGTGGAGGAACGCACGGTGGATGTACACATCCGCCGCCTGCGCAAGGCGCTGGCCGACACCGGGCATGACCACCTGGTGCAAACCGTGCGTGGTTCAGGGTACCGTTTCTCGCAACTTCCCTGACCTTCGGCGGTCCCCGTGCAGCCCCGCAAGACCTGGCCCGACATCCTCATTACCAGCCTGCTGATCGCGCTGCCGCTCCTGGCGCTTGGCTGGGCGACCGGCCAGTTCTGGCCCACCCTGGCGTTTCTGCTTGGGGCTGCACTGGCCTGGAACATCGCCAACCTGCTGTGGCTGGAGACCTGGCTGCGCCGGGGCGGCCGTGCCGACCCACCGGACGTGCGCGGCCTGTGGGGCGTGATCTTCGACCACCTCTACCGCCGCCGCAGACGCCACGAGAACCGCGTGCATCGGTTGCGCCAGCTGCTGGAGCGCTACCGGGACTCGGCGAAGGCCATGCCCGACGCGGTAGTGGTCCTGAACGATGACCTGCGCATCGAGTGGCTGAACGACATGTCCTGCCAGCTGCTCGGGCTCCACTGGCCGCGTGACGAGGGCCAGCGCATTACCCACCTCCTGCGCCACCCGGAGTTCCTGACGTTCATGGAACGTGCCCGCGAGTCCCTCGCGCGGGTGACCGTGCCCTCCCCGCTGGACAGCGAGCGCCAACTGGAGATGCGCATGCTCCCCTATGGCGACGCGCAGTACCTGCTGCTGGCCCGGGACACCACCCACCTGCACCGCCTGGAGGTCATGCGGCGCGACTTCATCGCCAACGTCTCGCACGAGCTGCGCACGCCGCTGACCGTACTCTACGGCGTCACCGAGAGCTTGGAAGACGAACTGGAGGACCAGCCTCAGCTCGCGCGTTCGGTCCAGATGCTGCGCGAACAGTCCGAGCGCATGAAACTGCTGGTGGACGACCTGCTGCTGCTCTCACGCCTGGAGACCGGCGAAACCACCGGCCCGCAGGACTGGTTCAACCCGTTCCCACTGTTCCAGAAGCTGACGGACGAGGCGCGCATCCTTTCGGGCACGGAAGCGCACGCGATCGTGCTGGACGCCGACCCCAAACTGGAGTTCCAGGGCAACCCGGACGAACTGCGCTCGGCCTGCGCCAACCTGCTGTTCAATGCCGTGAAGTACACCCCTGGCGGGACCACCATCACCCTGCGCTGGCGCGCCGACGACGACGGCGCACGCCTGAGCGTCGAGGACACCGGGCCCGGCATCGCCAGCCATCACCTCGGGCGCCTGACCGAACGTTTCTATCGCGTGGATGCCGGACGCACCCAGTCGCGCGGCGGGACAGGCCTGGGCCTGGCCATCGTCAAACATGTCCTCGCCCGCCATGAAGGCCACCTCGCCATCGAGAGCCAGGTCGGCCGCGGCAGCCACTTCACCTGCCTGTTCCCCCTGACCCGCATCCGCCGCGCCGCACCCTCCGGCCCCTCCAACTAACGTCATTGCGAGGGCCCGCCGGGCCCGTGGCAATCGTCCGCAAACGCCCCGAACCCATGGGCCTTTCGGACCGATTGCCGCGTCGCTTCGCTCCTCGCAATGACCTATACCAATACCCGTCATTGCAAGCGCAACGAAGTAATCACCCCCACGAACCCGGCCCCATCCCTACCGGGCCAGATGTCACGCGGCTGTCACATGCGCGTCACGCAACTGCAAGCACCGCTCCCGATAATTCGTCATCAAGGACCGAGCCACTCGGCCTTGAAAACCTCAAGCAAGCCCAAGGGAGTACACCCATGTTGTTGAAGCGAAGCATCCTCGCGCTGGCCACGGCCACAGCCCTCGCCATCGCCCCGCTGACCGCCGCGGCTGAAGTCGATGCCGACATCCCGGCCTACGAGACGGTCTCCGGCATCTCCGGCAACCTGTCGAGCATCGGTTCCGACACCCTGAACAACCTCATGACCCTGTGGGCGGAAGAATTCCAGGGCTTCTACCCGAACGTGAACGTCCAGATCCAGGGTGCCGGCACCTCCACCGCCCCGCCCGCCCTGACCGAAGGCACCGCCGACTTCGGCCCGATGTCGCGCATGCCGCGTGACAGCGAACATGCCGAGTTCGAACAGCGCCACGGCTACGAGATGACCGCCGTGCCGGTCGCCATCGACACCATCGCCGTGTTCGTGAACCGCGACAACCCGATCGAAGGCATGAGCATCGATCAGGTCGACGCCGTCTTCTCCTCCACCCGTCGTTGTGGCGGTGCCGAGGACATCACCCGCTGGGGTCAGCTCGGACTGGAAGGCTCCTGGGCCAACCGTGACATCACCCTGTACAGCCGTAACGCCGTCTCCGGCACCTACGGGTACTTCCGCCAGCACGCCCTGTGCGATGGCGACTTCAAGAACGCCATCAACGAACAGCCGGGTTCCGCCTCGGTGGTTCAGGGCGTCTCCGAGTCCCTGAACGGCATCGGCTACTCCGGCATCGGGTACTCCACCTCCGGCGTGCGCGCCATCCCGCTGGGCACCAAAGAAGGCAACTACTTCGAGCCGAACGGCGAGAACGCCGCCTCCGGTGACTACCCGCTGGCCCGCTTCCTCTACGTGATGGTCAACAAGCACCCGGAAGACGGCCTGACCCCGCGCGCGGCCGAGTTCCTGAAAATGGTGCTGTCGAAGGAAGGCCAGGAGGTCGTGGTGCGTGACGGCTTCATCCCACTGCCGGCCACGGTCGCCGAGCGCGAGCGCAAGAACCTCGGTCTGGAATAAACCGGGCGCAGTACCCGGCCCAGGGAATGGGTGCAAAGGCCGGGACCCAAGGGTTCCGGCCTTTTTTGTGTGTTGTGCGCAGGCCTACCTCGCCCACCGGTCAACCAGCCGTCACATGGATGTCACGTCCCTGTCACATAGCGACCGTAGCATCACGCCCGACATCCAATGGTTTTGCACGCCCTTCGCGGCGGCTCTCAGGGGAACTTCATGTCCACCGCCACCATCGCCCCGCGTCTCGCCGGTTTCCAGCGCTGGCGCCGCACCAAGGATCGCTCCGCGCGCTACATGATCGGGTTTTTCGGTATCGCCGTGGTCGGCGCCCTCACCCTCATGTTCGTCTACCTGCTGAGCGAAACCCTGCCGATGTTCCAGGGCGCCAAGCTCGACCCCCTGACCGAGTACGCCGCCCCCGGCGGCGCCGATACCCGCACCGTGCACCTGGCGGTGAATCGCCACCGCGAAATGGCCGTGCGCATCACCGACGACCGGCGTGCCGTGTTCTTCCGCCCGAATACCGGCGAGATCGTGCGCGAACAGACCTTGCCGATTCCCGATGACGTCCGGGTCACAAGTTTCACCGCGGCCGAGCCGCGTACCCGCCTGGTGGCGCTTGGCCTCGACAACGGGCAGGTCCTCGCCATCGAGTACGAATACAACGAACGCTTCACCCCCGAGGGCCGCGAATATGACCCACGCGTGGTCTACCCGCTGGGTGACGAAGACTCCGCACTGCTGGATATCGACGGCGATGGCCCCGCCATCAGCGTGGTCGGGATCCAGCGCGGGTCCAGCGGTATTCGTGTCGCCGCCACCACCGAAGACGGCCACATCCGTCTGGTCCAGTTCGAGGAGACCACCTCGATGATGACCGGCGAGACCCAGGTGCGCCGCAGTGCCTACGACATGCCCGCCCTGCCCGAAGGCAGCACGGCCACCCGCATCCTCCTCGACATCACCGGCCGCATCATGCTCGTGGGCGACGACCAGGGGCGCCTGCACTCCTACGACATCCGTCGTCCGGCCAGCGCGACCCTGGAAGACAGCAAGCGCGTCATTCGCGGAGACGATGCCGAAGTCACCTCGCTCGAGTACCTCCTGGGCACGGTGTCGATCGTCGTGGGCGGCTCGGACGGATCGGTCACCCAGTACATGCTGGTGCGCGACGCCGACAACGTGAACCGCATCACCCGCGTGCGCGAATTCCCCGCGCACGCCGGGCCGGTCACCAACACCCAGCCCGAATACATCCGCAAGGGCTTCCTGACCGCCGACGAAACCGGCCAGATCAAGATCCACTACCCCACCTCGCAGCGCACCCTGGTGGAACGCCAGATTACCGATCAGGCGCTGCATCGAGTGTACGTGGACCCGCGCAACCGCCTGCTGATCGCCATCGACGAGGCCGAGAACTGGCACCTGCAGCGCCTGGAGAACCGTCATCCGGAGGTCTCCTTCCACGTGCTGTGGCAGAAGGTCTGGTACGAGGGCCGCTCGGGTGGCGACTACGTCTGGCAGTCCTCCTCGGCCACCGACGAGTTCGAACCCAAGTTCTCGCTGATCCCCCTGACCATCGGCACCATCAAGGCCGCCTTCTACGCCATGCTGTTCGCCACCCCGCTGGCGATCATGGGGGCAATCTACAGCGCCTACTTCATGTCGGCGCGCATGCGCACGCTCACCAAGCCGTCGATCGAGCTGATGGAGGCGCTGCCCACGGTCATCCTCGGCTTCCTCGCAGGGCTGTGGCTGGCCCCGTTCATCGAGGCGAACCTCCCCGCCGTCGCGAGCATCCTGATTCTGCTGCCGCTGTCCATGCTGCTGATGGCCTTCGTCTGGACCCGTGTGCTCCCCGAGCAGGTCCGCGCATTCATACCGGCGGGCTGGGAGGCCGCGATCCTGATCCCGGTGATCCTGCTGGTGGGCTGGTTCGCGGTGACGCTGAGCCCCCTGATCGAGATCTGGATGTTCGGCGGCGACGCGCGCCAGTGGCTGACCGACAACGGCATCACCTACGACCAGCGCAACGCCCTCGTGATCGGCATCGCCATGGGCTTCGCGGTGATCCCTACCATTTACTCGATTTCCGAGGATGCCGTGTTCAACGTGCCCAAGCACCTGACCCAGGGTTCGCTGGCGCTGGGGGCCACACCCTGGCAGACCGTAGTGCGCGTGGTCCTGCTGACCGCCAGCCCGGGGATCTTCTCGGCGGTCATGATCGGCTTCGGCCGCGCCGTCGGCGAGACCATGATCGTGCTGATGGCGACCGGCAACTCGCCGGTGGTCAACTTCAACATCTTCGAGGGCATGCGCACGCTCTCCGCCAACATCGCGGTCGAGATGCCCGAGGCCGCGGTCGGCGGCAGCCACTTCCGCATCCTGTTCCTCGCCGCACTGGTGCTGTTCGCGCTCACGTTCTTCGTGAACACGGTCGCCGAGATCGTGCGCCAGCGCCTGCGCAACAAGTACGCCTCCCTTTAAAACGCATTCCAGACAGGTCTCGATCCGATGAATAAATGGTTCAAATCCGGCACCCCCTGGATCTGGCTGAATGCGGGCGCGGTGGCCACCTCGCTGGTGATGGTCTTCGGGCTGATCCTGATGATTGCGGTCAACGGCCTGTCGTTCTTCTGGCCGTCCAACGTGGCCCAGTTCGAATACCAGACGGCGCAGCAAAGCGAGCCCACCCAGGTCATGGGCGAGTTCCAGCGCTCCGAGACCATGACCGCCCAGGCCATGCGCGACGCCGGGTTCGACGTGCCCGAAGGCCAGGAAATCGTGGTACGGCACCTGGTCAAGCGCGGCAATCGTGACCTCGACTCGCGAGACTTCCGCTGGTATCTGGACGACTTCATGGGCGAGCGCGAGATGCCTCGCGATGCGGTGGTGCTGGAACGCCTGCAGTGGGGCAACTTCTACGGCTTTGTTCGCGAGTTCCGCGTGGACGACGCGGCCGTGGCCACCGGCAACGAGGCGCGCGTGCGTTTCGAGGCGGTTATCCCCGAGACCCGCGGCCTGGTCCGCCAGATCGAACGCATCGAACGCGTGGACATCGGCGCGATCAATTTCCAGATCGAGCAGATTCGCATTGCCCTGCGCGGTATCGAGCGTGCCACCGAGCTGTCGATCGAAGAGCGCGCCGAGCGCGAGGCGGAACTGCAGGCCGAACGCGCGGAACTCGAGGAGCAGTACGCGGAGCTGGAAAACGAGCGTAACGAGCTGCGCAACGAACTGCGCCGCTACGCCATCCTGATGGAGACCGCCGACGGCGCCGAATCCGTGATCGCACTGGCGGATGTCGTGAACGCCTGGTGGCCGAACGACATGAGCATCCCGCAGAAGCTCGGGCACTACGTGCACACCTTCTGGGAGTTCATGACCGGCTATCCGCGCGAGGCCAACACCGAAGGCGGCATCCTGCCGGCGATCTTCGGGACCGTACTGATGGTCCTGATCATGTCGATCGTCGTGACCCCGTTCGGCGTGCTGGCCGCGATCTACCTGCGCGAATACGCAAAGCAGGGCCCGCTGGTGCGCATCATCCGCATTTCGGTGAACAACCTTGCGGGCGTCCCCTCCATCGTGTTCGGTGTATTCGGCCTCGGGTTCTTCGTCTACCTGGTCGGCGGCAACATCGACCAGATGTTCTTCCGCGACGCCCTGCCCTCGCCCACCTTCGGCTCGCCGGCGATCATCTGGGCCTCGCTCACGCTCGCGCTGTTGACCCTGCCGGTGGTAATCGTCTCCACCGAGGAAGGCCTGACCCGCATCGGCGCCAGCATCCGCCACGGCTCGCTGGCCCTGGGCGCGACCAAGGCCGAGACCCTGTGGCGCCTGATCGTGCCGCTTTCGGCGCCGGCGATGATGACCGGGCTGATCCTGGCCGTCGCGCGCGCGGCCGGCGAAGTGGCCCCGCTGATGCTGGTCGGGGTGGTCAAGCTGGCCCCCAGCCTGCCGGTGGACGGCAACTTCCCGTACCTGCACCTGGATCGCGCCTTCATGCACCTGGGCTTCCACATCTACGACGTCGGCTTTCAGAGCCCGAACGTCGAGGCCGGCCGGCCGCTGGTCTACGCGACCGCCCTGATCCTGGTGATGCTGATCATCGTGCTCAACCTGACCGCCATCTCGATCCGCAACTACCTGCGCGAGAAGTACCGCGCCGACAGTGACTGAGATACGACATGCATAACGTCCTTCATATGCACCGTCATTGCGAGGCCCCGCAGGGGCCGCGGCACAAAAGCGCGAAGCGCCTTGAACGGCCGCAGGCCGGCCCGAAGGGCGAGCGCAGCGAGTTATCTCCCGACGCAACCCCGGAGGTCCGGCGGGCCCAGCGCCCGGGCCACCCACGGCGATCGCCACGGCGCTGCGCGCCTCGCGATGACGGTGCTTTTCCGTACCCTCGCGGTGCCGGGATGCGTCGAACCCCATTCCCCATGGAGTACCCGAAATGAGTGACACCCAGACCCACGCCCTCAACGTGGCCCAGAATAACCAGGCCCCGCGCGGCCTCAGCCTCGACCGAGAGGACATCTGCCTGACCGCGGAGGGCCTAAAACTTTTCTACGGCGAGGACCAGGCGCTCAAGGGCATCGACATCCGCATCCCGAAGAACCGCATCACGGCATTCATCGGGCCTTCCGGTTGCGGCAAGTCAACGTTCCTGCGCTGTTTCAACCGCATGAACGACCTGATCGATTCCGTACGCATCGAGGGCACCATCCGCCTGGACGGCGCGGACATCAACGACAAGTCCGTGGATGTCCCCGAGTTGCGCCGCCGAGTGGGCATGGTGTTCCAGAAGCCGAACCCGTTCCCCAAGTCGATCTACGAGAACGTGGCCTACGGCCTGCGCCTGCAGGGCGTGAAGAATCGCCGCAAGCTGGACGAGGTGGTGGAGAAGTCGCTCAAGCGCGCCGCGCTGTGGGATGAGGTGAAAGACCGTCTGCACGAGAACGCCTTCGGCCTGTCCGGTGGCCAGCAGCAGCGCCTGGTCATCGCCCGCGCCATCGCGATCGATCCCGAAGTCCTGCTGCTGGACGAGCCCTGCTCGGCGCTGGATCCGCTGGCCACGCTGAAGATCGAGGAGTTGATGATCGAGCTGAAGAAGGACTACACGCTGGTCATCGTCACCCACAACATGCAGCAGGCCGCGCGCGTATCCGACTACACCGCCTTCATGTACATGGGCGAGCTGATCGAATACGCGGATACCGACACCCTGTTCACCTCGCCTGCCAAGAAGCAGACCGAGGACTACATCACCGGCCGCTTCGGCTAGGGAGACACGGATGAATCTACACCTCCGCGTTGGTGCCCCATTTTGTGCGAGAGCAAGCGCTACAAACAGGCCGACAAGGCCCTTGCCAGTACCAACACTCTGGAAATGGGGCAACAACCCCGTATGTCCTCACTTAGAGGTCGGGGCTCGGCCGCTTTTGCCCGCTGCCAGCGTTGCGGCTCCCTTGTGCAGAGTCACTGCACGGCAGTCACCGCGCCTTGTCAGCGGGCAAAACCGACTCGAGCGCGGACGCGTACATTCATCAGTGTCTCCCTAGGAAAACACCATGGACAAGAGCTTCTTCAAGCAACACATCTCGCAGCAGTTCAACGCCGAGCTGGAAGACATCATCAAGCAGGTGATGGCCATGGGCGGCCTGGTCGAGCAGCAGCTCGCCGATGCCGTCCACGCGATGGTCGAGGGCGATGCCGAACTCGCCGAGAAGGTCATGACCTCCGACTACGAGGTCAACGCCAAGGAGGTCGAGATCGACGAGGAGTGCACCCACATCCTCGCCCGACGCCAGCCGACCGCCTCCGACCTGCGGCTGGTGATCGCGGTCATCAAGACCATCACCGACCTGGAACGCATGGGCGACGAGGCCGAGCGGGTCGGCCGCATGGGCCTGCACCTGCTGGACGAGGACCGCAACAGCGCCCCGATGTCGGATATCGCCAGCATGGGCGAACATGTCCGCGAGATGACCCGCGGGGCCCTGGATGCCTTCGCCCGTATGGACGTGGAACAGGCCGTGCGCGTCGCCCAGCTCGATATCCAGATCGACAGCCTGTACGAGACCGTCACCCACAAACTGATGCGGCAGATGACCGCCGCCCCGGACTCCGTCCCGCGCCTGATGGACATCGTCTGGGCCACCCGCTCCCTGGAACGTATCGGCGACCGCGCGCGCAACATCTGCGAATACGTCGTCTATTTCGTCAAGGGCAAGGACGTGCGCCACACCAGCTACGAGCAAATGGCCGAGCAGGCCACCGGGGACCGCCACTGACCCCGGCGACTCGACTCTGCCCACGCGCGGGAGCCCCAATTCTGCTGCCCCCGTGCGCGGGTGTTTGCGTCGTCCGGCGATCCCCGCTTGAATGGGGCCATGTGGATTACCCGCTCACGCCCTCGCCCATTTCCGCTTCCCGCCTGGCTGTTCGTGGGCGGCCTCATTGCCATGCTGGCCATGCCCCGCCTGCACGCGGGCCCCGTGACCTCCTCTGACCCGCTGGCCCCGGGAGAACCCTCCGCGGCCGTCCTCGAGCTCCTGGAACGCGACAAGCTCCCTGAAGGCGTGGTCTTCGAGATCATCGAGAACGACCGCGCAGCGCTATCCGCGCTTCTTCCCGAGATTCGGGCCAGTGTCGCCCGCCTGCGCGAACGCGACCCCGACTACCCGGTGGCCGTCGTCTCCCACGGTGCGGAACAATTCACCCTAACGCGCCGCGAGGCGACGCAGCACCCCAGCCTGCACGACGAGGTGGAGGCCCTGGTCCGCGACGAAGGTGTGAACGTGGCAGTCTGCGGCACCTTTGCCGGCTGGCGCGGCCTGGACGCGGAGGCATTTGCCGACTTCGTCGAGGTCGCCGACCGCGCCCCAGACCGCCTCGATGACTATCGCGAACTGGGCTTCGAAGTGATCCGCCTGCGCCCGTCGCTACTCGATGCGCCCCCGGAAGACCCTTGGGAGTTCGACTTCGGCACCCCCTGAGCTTGCCGATTCACAAAGATACCCACCACGAAGACGCAAAGACGGTCGAGAGCCTGTAACCATGGAGGTCACGGCCGGACACCGACAACGGCAGGATGGTTAACGGCATCGGAGCTTTGATGCGGGCTGAGCAGCACGGATCGGTGCGCCAATACCCTTTTCTGCTCACTCTTGCCCCACTCCACGCCGCGCCCTCTTTAATACGCCGTGGTAAGACCGCCCTTGACCTTCTTCGTGCCTTCATGCGCTGCGTGCAAAAAGCGCTCTCCTGATTAGCAACGAGCGTCCGCCAGGCTCAAGGCCCGTGCGGGCCCGGGTCTCCAGGCGCCTCCTACATCGTCATCCCGGAAAGCGCGCAGCGGTTATCCGGGATCTCCACGGTATGAGTGACCCGTACGTTGGGGCTAGAACGGCGTCTGGAGATCCCGGCTCTCCGCTGCGCTACGGCCGGGATGACGGGGAAGGGGTAAGCGCCCCGGGAGGGTGACACTCCCAGGAAGGCCTGGATCAAAGTGGCCCCGGGTGGGCCATGCACGTCCCCAAATGGGTCCCGCCACTGGCTGACGATCGTTGCTAATCAGGAGCGCTCTTGGGTTTGAGGGCGAAACTAACGCCTCCATCGCTCGAGATGCTGTAACGGTGTCGGGCTCCTGTGGCATCCTTTCGCCATGAGATTCCTGATTCGCACCTTCTTCCGTGGCGTCCGCCTGATTCTGACCCCGTTCATGCTGATCGGTGAGCGCGTCTCGCGCCCACGCGGCATCGAACGGGACCCGGCCGACCAAGCCCGAATCGACGAACAGACGCAACGCCTTGCCCTGTATCACTTCCCGGCGTGCCCGTTCTGCATCAAGGCCCGCCGCGCGATGCAGCGCCTGTCGCTGGATATCGAACTGCGCAACGCCCAGGCCACCGGTCCCTGGCGCGAGGAACTGCAGAACGAGGGCGGCCGCCTGCAGGTGCCCTGCCTGCGAATCGAGGAAGAAGACGGCTCGGTGCGCTGGCTGTACGAATCCGATGCCATCATCCGCTACCTGCGCGAGCGCTTCGATCCGGCACAGACGACCGATCCGACCCCTGCGCCCAACAGTCCGCCGCGTTCCTGATGTCGAATTGGCTTCCGAAGGGTCTGTCCATGCACCATCGCCTCCACCGTTCCCTGCTCGGCGCCACGCTCGGGCTGGCCCTGCCCTTCACGGTCGCCAGCGCCGAGCCGCCGATCTTCGATGCCCACCTGCACTATCGCCCGGCGGTGGCCGAAACCTTTGGCATCAGCGACGTGGGCCGCACCCTGGCCTCCAATGACGTGCGCAGCGCCATCGTCATGTCGACCGAAGGCGGCTTGATTCGTCGCCTGCAAGCGGGCTCGGACACCCGCATCGTGCCGTTTCTGGAAGTCTCCCACCGCCTGGGCAAGAAGATGGACTGGATGCACGTCGAGGACCTGGGCGCCCGCATTGCCGACATGCTGGACGAATCCGACGTGGCCTGGCGCGGGCTGGGCGAGTTTCACATCCTGGCAGACGACCGCTTCGGACCCGGCTTCGAACAGTTGCTGGACCTGGCCGTCGCCCGCGATCTGACCATCATGATCCACGGCGACCCGGCCGTGATCGATCATGCCTACGCCACCCACCCCGAGGTCCGCATCCTCTGGGCCCACGCCGGCAGCTACGCCTACCCGCCCCTGGTGCAGGACTACCTCGAGCGCCACCCGCGCATGAACATGGACCTGTCCATGCGCAACCCGCGCATTAACCCCGGTGGCCAGATCGACGACGACTGGTTCGAGCTGTTCCTCACCCATCCGGATCGCTTCATGATCGGCGTGGACACGTTCACCACCACGCGCTGGGAACAGTACACCCACCTGAAAGACGAGACCCGCGCCTGGCTCGACCAGCTGCCCGACAACGTCGCCCGCGCCATTGCCTTCGAAAACGGCGAACGCCTCTTTCCCGCTCAGTAAGGGCCTTTATTCACCACGAAGGCCACCAAGGCACGAAGACGGGCAAAAGGCCTGAACCACAGAGGTCACAGAGGTCACAGAGCACGGCAAGGACAGTGTCGAAAGATCACGACCGGAGTGTCGTCTGACGTCGTACGGCCATCATCCGACCTTTTCCTCCCCAGCCCTTCCCCCAGTGCTCTGCGTCCTCCGTGGTCCAATCGCCCTCCTGATTAGGAACGAACGTCAGCCAGTGGCGGGGCCCATTTGGGGACGTGCATGGCCCGCCCCGGGCCACTTTGATCCAGGCCTTCCTGGGAGTGTCACCCTCCCGGGGCGCTTACCCCTGCCCTGTCATCCCGGGCGGAGCTCACCCTGATTGTGATCCCAGTCGTAGTGCCCCCTCCCCGTCATCCCGGCCGTAGCGCAGCGCAGAGCCGGGATCTCCACACGCCGTTCTAGCCCCAACGTACGGGTCACTCATACCATGGAGGTCCCGGATAACCGCTGCGCGGTTTCCGGGATGACGATGTAGGAGGCGCCCGGAGACCCGGGCCCGCACGGGCCTTGAGCCTGGCTGACGCTCGTTGCTAATCAGGATCGCCCTTGACCTGGCTTCTTCGTCTGCCCTTTTCCCCACACGCATAAAAAAGCCCGCGCTCCCCGAACAGGGAGGCGGGCTCGACACCATCCGGTCGAGTATCAGACCTTGAACTGACCCACACGCTCCTGCTGCTGGGAGGCGAGCTTGGACAGCTCCTCCGAGGCATTGCGGATCTGCTCGGAGCCCGCCGCGGTCTGGTCAAGCACCTCGGTGATGTTGGCCACGTTGCGGTTGATCTCCTCGGCCACGGTGGACTGCTCCTCGGCGGCGCTGGCGATCTGCGTGTTCATGTCGCTGATGCGGGTCACCGACTGGGTAATCGCGTTCAGTGATTCGCCGGCGAGGTTCACCTGCTCGACACTCTCGTGGGCCTTGGAACGCCCATCTTCCATCGCCTGCACCGCCTCGCGCGTACCGCTCTGGACCCGCTCGATCATCTGCTGGATCTCGTGCGTCGAGTCCTGCGTCCGGCTGGCCAGGGTGCGCACCTCGTCGGCCACCACGGCGAAGCCGCGGCCCTGCTCGCCAGCGCGGGCCGCCTCGATCGCGGCATTCAGCGCCAGCAGGTTGGTCTGATCGGCGATGTCCCCGATGACCTCCAGGACCTTGTTGATCTGCTCGGCATCCTGCGACAGGCGGGTGACCACCTCGGCCGCATTGTCGACCTGCCTGGACAGGCCGTTGATCGCGGTGACCGTCTTCTGCACCACCTGCTGACCGGCCACGGCGTCCTGGTCCGTGGCCTGGGCGGCCGCCGCCGCATCCGCGGCATTGCGGGCGACTTCCTGCACGGTGGCGGTCATCTCGTTCATCGCGGTAGCGACCTGGTCGGTCTCCGCCTTCTGGCGGCGCACCTGCTCGTTGGTCTCCTCGCTGGTCGCGGACAGCTCGTTGGACGCGGCAGCGACCTGATCGGAACCCGCCGCCACTTGCTGGATCAACACGCGAATCTTCTCGACAAAGCGGTTGAACACCACCGCCAGATCGCCCAGCTCGTTCCGGCCGGACACCTCCAGCTGGCGCGTCAGGTCACCCTCGCCACTGGCGATGTCGTCCAGACGCTCCACCGTCTGGCACAGCGGGCGCACGATGCTGCGGGTCAGGAACCAGGCCAGCAGCACGCCCAGAACCACCGCAATCACGCCGACCATGACCACCGTGCCGGTGGCGTTGCGGGTCATGGTCACGTAGGCGCTGCGGTCCACCATCAGTTCCAGCACACCCACCGCATCGCCGGAGAAATCGCGCACCGGCCGGGCGATCACCGCCATCGGCTCGCCCTGGTAGGTCACGTTGCGCACCAGGCGCTCGCCCTGGAGCACTTCGCGCATCTCGGCCGCATTGAAAGTCGCTTCGCCTTCGATGGTCCCGCCAAAGCGGTTGAACCGACCCTCATCGCGCAGGTAGAGCGCGACCGGTGCACCCAGCTCCTCGGTGAACTGCTCGAAGAAGGGGTCGCCGAAGGACAGCCCGAACTCCACCGAACCCACGTGCTCTCCGTTGTGAGCGATGGGGACCACGCCGCGGATACCCAGGCCGGCCACGCCCTCTTCCAGGCCCGAGATCGGGGCGCGGCGGTCGTTGGTGTCGACGACCGTCTGGCGAAAACCGGACAGGTCATCGCCATAACGATCCGGGCGATGCACGCGCAGGAAGGAGGTCGCCGGCGGCGTGTGGAACTGATACTGGCGCACGCCGTAATCGGCGCTCAGGGACTCGAAGCTCGGCACCGTCAGTGCGGCCAACCGATCGCGATCCCCATTAGCCATGGCCTCCTGCACATCCGGGATGCGGGCCACGGTCTCCGCCATCGCGGTCGCGCGCGCCGACTCCTGGTCCAGCCGATCCAGCAACTGGCCAGCCAAGTCGTTCAGCTCCCGCTGCTCCGCCCTGTCCGCCATCGTACCCAGGGCATTCATCACCACGACCAGGGTCAGCACCACGGCGAGGACCACCACGCCGATGATGCCCACCATGAGCCGTACGCCAATTCGAATATTGTTGAACATGTCTGTGCGTCCTTCGGTCTGCCGGTCAGCGCCAGCTCGCAAAATAATGGGCCGTTCGTCCTCCCTAGCGGCGGCGAATCCTAGAACTTGAGCATGGAAGGCTTTTCATCCCCACAAGAACGTCGGGGACACGGCAATCACAGAACGAATCCGCGCAGCGGCTACAACAGCAGGGCCTCGGCGAAGACGTAGACGGCCAGGCTGATCAGCACCAGCGCCACCACGGAAAGCAGTGCCCCGCCCCGCACCATGTCCAGCACCTGCAGGCGGTTGCTGGCGAACACGATGGCATTCGGCGGGGTCGCCACTGGCAGCATGAAGGCCACGGAAGCGGCAAAGGCGACGGGTAGTGCCAGCATCAGTACCGGCACGTCCATGCTCAGCGCAAACGCGGTGACCAGGGGTAGCAGCGTCGCGGCCGTGGCCGTATTGCTGGTTACGTGGCTCAGCGTCATGGTCAGCAACACCACCCCGGCCATGATCAGGATCAGCGGCCAGGTCTGCGCGATCACCAGGGCATCGGCCGCCAGCTCCGCCAGACCACTGGACTCGATGGCCGCCCCCAGGCTCAGGCCGCCTCCGACCAGCAGCAGCACGCCCCAGGGCAGCTCGCGGGTGTTATCCCAGGCCAACAACCTGCGCTGTTCCATGGAACCCGAGGGGATCAGGAACAACAAGCCGGCGCCCAGGATCGCAATGCCGGCATCGGTCAGCGAGATGGGCAACCAGCCCTCCAGCAGCGGCCGTGTCAGCCAGGCGAGCGCGACCAGCACGAACACCGCCGCCACCCGCTTCTCTGCGGTCGACCAGCGCCCGACCGTGGCGCGCTGCTCGTCCAGCAGGGCGCGCAGGCCGGTCAGTTCGACCCGGTGCACCGGGAACACCCAGCGCGTCAGCAGCCACCACGCGAGGGCCAGGAGGATCGCCGCCAGCGGCAGGCCCAAGGTCATCCACTCCAGAAACCCGATCTCCATCCCGTGGCGATCCCCGAGATAGGCCGCGGTCAGGGCGTTCGGCGGCGAGCCGATAATGGTCGCCATGCCCCCGATGTTTGCGGCAAAGGCGATCCCCAGCAACAACGCCAGGGCCGGGCGCCGCGACTCCGCACTCGCCCCCGGCCCCTGTGGCGATGCACGACGTTCAATCAGGCCCAGCACCGACAGGGCGATCGGCAGCATCAGCGCCGCGGTCGCGGTATTGCTGACCCACATGGACAACCCGGCCGTGGCCAGCATGAAGGCCCCGACCAGGGCGTGCAGACGATTCCCGGAACGGGCCACGATCGCCAGCGCCATGCGCCGGTGCAAATCCCAGCGCTGCACCGCCAAGGCGATCGCAAAGCCGCCCATGAACAGGAAGATGATCGGGTTCGCGTAGGGCGCGGTCGCGTTCTCCATCGAGGTGATGTCGAGGACCGGGAGGATCGCGATCGGCAGCAGCGCCGTGACCGGCAGCGGCAACGCCTCGCTGATCCACCAGGTCGCCATGAACAGCGTCAGCCCCAGCACCCACCAAGCGGCCGGATCGAACCCCGTCGGCGCCGGCACCAGCAGGAACAGCACAAAGATCGCCGGGCCCAGCATCAGGCCGATCCGGGCGCGCCAGTCCACCGTCGAGCGCTTCGCCACCGCCGCTTCGCCTTCCTGCCCCGTCTCGTCGGTATCCGCCATGCGCCTCGTCTTGTGGGAAATCCGCCGGGATGAAAACCAACCGGCATCATCGGGAATTGCATCGCCCGGGCAACGTGACTATCGTTGTCCTGTTAAGCAGCGCTCCCGGTTCGGGTGCGCCGCCGCCTCAGTTTCTCACGACACCGTACAAGGAGTCTTTCATGGCCTACGAACTGCCCGATCTGCCCTACGCCAAGAACGCGCTGGAACCGCACATCTCCGCCGAGACGCTGGAATACCATCACGACAAGCACCACGCGACCTACGTGACCAAGCTGAACGGCCTGTTGCCGGGTTCCGAGTTCGAAAATGCCTCGCTGGAAGACATCATCCGGAAGGCCCCGGCCGGTGGCATCTTCAACAACGGCGCCCAGGTCTGGAACCACACCTTCTACTTCAACTGCATGGCCCCGAACGCCGGCGGCGAGCCCTCCGGCAAGCTGGCCGATGCCATCAACAGCGCCTTCGGTTCGTTCGACGCCTTCAAGGAGAAGTTCAACGAATCCGCGGTCGGCAACTTCGGCTCCGGCTGGACCTGGCTGGTGCAGAATGATGACGGCTCGGTGGAGATCGTGAACACCTCCAACGCCGCCAATCCGCTGCGCGACGGCAAGACCCCGCTGCTGACCTGCGATGTCTGGGAACACGCCTACTACATCGACTACCGCAACGCGCGCCCGAAGTACCTCGAGAACTTCTGGGCCGTGGTCAACTGGGACTTTGCTGCCCAGCAGATGAAGTAAACCCCAAAGGGTTTATATACTAGGCGCCTTTGGCCGCATGATGCGGCTGCGCCTTTCATCGAGCCGGCGGTCCTCCGCCGGCTCTTTGGTTTCGGAGAACCCAATGAACGACGCCCTGCAGAACACCTACAAGCGCCTGCCCGTCGCCTTTGAACGCGGCGAAGGCGCCTGGCTGTGGGACACCGACGGCAAGCGCTATCTGGATGCCCTGTCCGGCATTGCCGTGTGCGGTCTCGGACATGCCCACCCCAAGGTGGCCCAGGCCATCTGCGACCAGGCCGGCACGCTGGTGCATACCTCCAACCTGTACCGCATCCCGCTGCAGGAACAGCTGGCCCGGCGTCTATGCAAGCTGGCCGGCATGGACCGCGCGTTCTTCTGCAACTCCGGAGCCGAGGCCAACGAAGCGGCGATCAAGCTCGCCCGCCTGCACGGCCGCGCCAGGGGCATCGCCGAGCCCAAGATCGTGGTGATGGAGGGCAGCTTCCACGGCCGCACCCTGGCCACGCTGTCCGCCACCGGAAACCCCAAGGTGCGGGCCGGGTTCGAACCGCTGGTCTCGGGCTTCGTGCATGTCCCGCATGGCGACTTCGATGCGGTAGAGGCCCTGGCCGAAGACCCCGACGTGGTCGCCATCCTGGTCGAGCCGGTCACCGGCGAAGGCGGGATCCATGTCCCGCCCCCTGGCTACCTGCGGCGCCTGCGCGAGCTGGCCGACCGCAAGGACTGGCTGCTGATGCTGGACGAGATCCAGGCGGGCATCGGACGCACCGGATACTGGTTCGCCTTCCAGCACGAGGGCATCACGCCGGACGTGGTCAGCCTGGCCAAGGGTCTCGGCAACGGCATCCCCATTGGCGCCAATCTGGTCGCCGGTGCGGCGCGCGAGCTGTTCAGTCCCGGCATGCATGGCACCACCTTCGGCGGCAACCCGCTGGTGTGCCGGGCGGCGCTGGCCGTGCTCGACGTGATGCAGGACGAGGCCCTGTGCGAACAGGCCGCGCGCCAGGGCGAATTCCTTCTGGGTCGCCTGCGCGACCGCCTGAGCGACCACCCGGGCGTGGTCGCCGTGCGCGGCCGCGGCCTGATGATCGGCGTCGAGCTGGACCGCCCGGCGGGCGAGCTGGTGATGGCCGCCCTGGAACGCGGCCTGATCCTGAACGTGACGGCGGACCGCGTGATCCGCCTGCTGCCGCCGCTCATCATCGACGATGAGCAGGTGGAACAGATCGCCGCCACCGTAGCCGACCTGGTGGATGCCTTCCTGTCATCCTCTGTCCCCAAGGAGGTCTCTGCATGAACCCTCGCCATTACCTCTCGTTCCTCGATCTCTCCGGGGATGAAACCCGTGCCCTGCTGCAACGGGCGATCGAGCTCAAGCAGCAGCTGAAGTCGGGCGGACACCACGACGACCTGCTGCGCGGCAAGACCCTGGGCATGATCTTCGAGAAGTCCTCCACCCGCACCCGGGTGTCGTTCGAGGTGGGCATGCAGCAGCTGGGCGGCAACGCCCTGTTCCTGTCCCCGCGCGACACCCAGCTGGGCCGCGGCGAGCCGATCGAAGACACCGCCCGCGTACTCTCGCGCATGGTCGACTGCGTGATGATCCGCACCTACGAGCACGAGAAGATCGAACTGTTCGCCAAGCACTCCTCGGTCCCGGTGATCAACGGCCTGACCGATCTGGAGCACCCGGCGCAGCTGCTCGCCGACCTGCAGACCTACGTCGAGCACCGCGGCGACATCCGCGGCAAGCGCGTGGCCTGGATCGGCGACGGCAACAACATGTGCCACAGCTACATGTACGCCGCCCGCCAGCTGGATTTCCAGCTGGTCGCCGCCTGTCCGGAAGGCTACGACCCGGAGCCCAGCGTGGTCGAGACCACGCAGGAACACTTCGAGCTGACGCGCGACGCCCGTGCCGCGGCCGAGGGTGCGGATCTGGTCGTCACCGATGTCTGGGCGAGCATGGGCCAGGAGCAGGAAAAGAGCGCGCGGCGCCGGGCCTTCTCCGGCTTCTTCGTCGATGCCGACCTGATGCGGCTCGCCAACGACGACGCCCTGTTCATGCACTGCCTGCCGGCCCACCGCGAGGAAGAGGTCTCCACGGATGTCCTGGAAGGCCCGCAAAGCGTCGTCTGGGACGAGGCCGAAAACCGCCTGCACGCCCAGAAGGCCCTGCTCGAATTCCTGATCACCCTTAACGCCAGCTAGCATTCTTCGCGCCCCCTTTTATCCACTACGAAGCACACGAAGGGCACAGAGGAGATGGAGCAGATCCAGGGTAGAAAAATCGCCTGATTAGCGACGCGAGTCAGCCAGTCACGGGGATCATCCGGGGACGTAAATGGCCCGTCGCAGGTCGCTTGAATCCGGGCGTTTTGGGAATGTCACCCTCCCCGGCCCCTGCACTGTCATCCCGGCCGGAGCGAAGCGAGGAGCCGGGATCTCCCCCGTCGGGACAACCCCAGCCGCCGAGATCCCGGATAACCACTACGCGGTTTCCGGGATGACGCGCACCGCTGCCCTCCCGTAGTCGTAGGATGGGATGAGCGCAGCGAATCCCATCAAGGAACTGGCACGACGCAGGAAACGATGCGTCTCGTGCAGCCCAAGTGAGCTGGTCTAATTTCCGTGGACACCTCGTTAGGTGGGACGATACCCCCTGGACGAGGAGAACAACCATGGCACGTAAGCGCCGAAGTTTTTCAAGCGAATACAAGGAGCGCGTGGCCCGGATGGTGGTCGATGACGGTCTGGAGGTCTCGGTCGTATGCCGGGATCAGGATCTAGGCGAGACGGCCGTTCGCCGCTGGGTCGATCAACTCAAGGCGGAGCGCACGGGGCAGCCGGGCGAGGGTCGGCCGCTGACGGCGGAACAGCAACGGATCCGCCAGCTCGAGGAGGAGAACCGGCGGTTGAAGGAGGACAAGGAGCTGCTAAAAAAAGCGTCGGTGCGTTCAACCGGTCGACGCAACAGTGGCCATGAGTTTATCCGCCGGGGAGATGAAGCCCAAGGTTTTCCGCGGTCGCCGATTCAAGCGGAGGGCGACTTCATCCAGGTCGGTCTGTGAGAAGCCTGCCAGTTCCGTACCCTTGGGGAAGTACTGGCGCAGCAGGCGGTTGGTATTCTCGTTGGTGCCGCGCTGCCAAGGACTCTGCGGGTCACAGAAGTAGACCTTCACATCCGTGTCGGCGGTGAAGGCCTTATGGCTGGCCATCTCGCTGCCGCGATCCCAAGTCAGGGAGCGCCACATCTCGCGCGGGAGTCTGCGGACCTCGCGGCTGAGCGCGCTCGCGACACTCGCCGCATCCTTGCCTTGGACCTTCACCAGCATCGTAAAGCGGGAGTGGCGCTCGACAAGCGTGGCGATGTGGCTGTTCTTCGCCCCGGAGATCAGGTCTCCCTCCCAGTGGCCCGGTATCGCACGATCTTCCACTTCCGCCGGGCGCTCTCGGATCGAGATTGCATCAATGATCTGGCCGCGAGGCTGTCCTTCCGTGCTCGCAAGGCGTGAGCGGCGCATCATCCGTCGCGAACGCAGGTGCTTCAGCAGTTCTTTCTTGAGTACGCCGCGAGCCTGAATGAAAAGGCTGCGGTAAATCGTCTC